>NZ_JAWRXJ010000061.1:0-401 GCF_046535095.1 Pseudomonas sp. SIMBA_041 | reverse complement strand
GCTTCCAGCCCAGCTTTTCATGTGCCTTGGTGGGGTCGCCCAACAGCGTCTCGACCTCGGTCGGGCGGAAATAGCGCGGATCGACACGCACGATCACGGCGCCGGGCTTCACTTTTGCCTCCGAGCCTTCCACCTTGTCGACGATGCCGACCTCGTCAACGCCTTCGCCGTCGAATCTCACGGTAATACCGAGCTCGGCAGCCGCCTGCTTGACGAAGTCCCGCACGCTGTACTGACCCCCCGTCGCGATAACGAAGTCTTCAGGTTGCTCTTGCTGCAGCATCAGCCACTGCATCTCGACGTAATCGCGCGCGTGGCCCCAGTCGCGCAGCGCCGACATGTTCCCGAGGTAAAGGCAGTCCTGCAGGCCGGCGGCAATACGTGCGATGGCGCGCGTGATC
>NZ_JAWRXJ010000519.1:0-259 GCF_046535095.1 Pseudomonas sp. SIMBA_041 | reverse complement strand
CTACGATGCGATCGGAACCCTGACGCTGTACCGGCGGTTCGGCCACGCCCAGCTGGTTCACACGGTTACGCAGAATAGTAATGTTCTGCTGAACCGCATATTCACGCGCTTCGCTGAGACGAGCATCGCTCATGGTGGCACGCAGGGCATCGCTGCCGCTGCTGTTGATCACCAGATCCTGATGACGCGAGGTCAGCCAGGAGATCGCCGCATCGCGGCTGGCTGCGTCACGGAAACGAATTTCCACGCCGTAGTTCGC
>NZ_JAWRXJ010000518.1:0-259 GCF_046535095.1 Pseudomonas sp. SIMBA_041 | reverse complement strand
AGACCATGTCCTGTCGCGTGATCATGTCCAGTTTCGATGCTGCGCTGCGCGTGATAGTGGCAGCTCGCGCTATTCGCATAGTGCAGGTTGAGCTTGTCGGGATCTGCTGGCCGATACTCGATATCAAGGCGTTCCCGCTAACCGACGCGTGCAGCGTTGATTTTCCGTGTGCCTCTCCCCCTCTAGTGTGTGCCGAACCATTCATCGCGAAGAGGAGAACCTTCGAAAGGGAGCCGCCGTTTGATTTCGAACGCGATGC
>NZ_JAWRXJ010000517.1:0-259 GCF_046535095.1 Pseudomonas sp. SIMBA_041 | reverse complement strand
CACACGCTGATGGACGAGAACCGCCGCGCGTTCTACGAATACCACGCCGCGATGATGGAGCCGTGGGACGGCCCGGCCGCGATCGCGTTCACCGACGGCCGCCAGATCGGCGCGACGCTCGACCGCAACGGCCTGCGCCCGGCGCGCTACATCGTGACCGACGACGATCTCGTGATCATGGCGTCGGAAGCCGGCACGCTGCCGATCCCCGAATCGAAGATCGTCAAGAAGTGGCGCCTGCAGCCGGGCAAGATGTTCC
>NZ_JAWRXJ010000516.1:0-259 GCF_046535095.1 Pseudomonas sp. SIMBA_041 | reverse complement strand
ACCACCGCAAGCCTTTGCTATTTGGTTAGAACAATTTGCTGGTCCATTGGATTTTCTGTTGTATTTGGTCAAAAAAAACAACGTCGATTTGACCCAAATGCCTATTCTGCCTATCACTGAACAGTACTTAGCTTATATCGGTGAATTGGATAACGAGCACTTTGAATTAGCAGGTGATTATCTACTAATGGCATCAACGCTCATCGCTATCAAAACCGAACTGCTATTACCTGCCCCTGATACCCCAACCGACGAGCGT
>NZ_JAWRXJ010000515.1:0-259 GCF_046535095.1 Pseudomonas sp. SIMBA_041 | reverse complement strand
CCAGATTATAAAGAAAGTACCGAATCTTATCGCCAACTGATTGCTTCAACTGGCGAAGACTTAGATCGTCCGGGTTTGCTAGATACGCCTGTACGTGCTGCAAAGGCCTTTGCTCATCTGACCCAAGGCTATCATCAAAGCATAGAAGAAGTGGTCAATGACGCTGTGTTTCCATCAGCCAATCGCGAGCTGGTACTGGTACAGAACATTGAGTTTTATTCACTGTGTGAACATCATATGCTACCGTTCCATGGTGTCG
>NZ_JAWRXJ010000514.1:0-259 GCF_046535095.1 Pseudomonas sp. SIMBA_041 | reverse complement strand
CTTGCAGCAATCCTTGCCGGTGCTTTCAGCCCAGGCCAGCAGCGGGAACTTGTCGGCGATCACCCCGTCCACGCGCCCGGCGGCCAGGTCGCTGTTGGCTTCGTCCAGGGTCGGGTAGAACTTCACGTCGGCGCCGGCCGGGCCGTAGTGGTCCTCGGCGTAGATGGCCTGGGTCGAGGAGGCCTGAGCGCCCACGGTGCGGCCCTTGAAGTTGGTCTGGGCGTCGGTGATGTCCGAGTCCTTGGGCACCGCCACCGAC
>NZ_JAWRXJ010000513.1:0-259 GCF_046535095.1 Pseudomonas sp. SIMBA_041 | reverse complement strand
CATGCGGCGGACAGGCAGGGTTGTGGCAACTACCGGGTCATCCAGCCGCTCGATGCGCTCAGCCGCGAGGGGCTGGCCGAGGGGCTGCTGTCGTGGAATCACCTGGCACCAGGCGAACTGGAGCGTTACCAGCCGGACAGCATCGTCCTGCAGCGCCAGGTGGGCGACGAGCAGATTGAGCACATACGCCGGATGCGCGCGTTTTCGCAGGCCTTCAAGGTCTTCGAGCTGGACGACTATCTGCCCAACCTGCCGATCA
>NZ_JAWRXJ010000512.1:0-259 GCF_046535095.1 Pseudomonas sp. SIMBA_041 | reverse complement strand
CTTTAATTAAGAGGCAGTCGCAGGTTTAGAATGATGAGGTAAAGTAAATATCTTGTCAAAAATCAAGGTAAACGTAAACGTATAAACTAAGAAAAATAGCAGTAGCGCTACTTCCATCATAAAGGCTTTTACTAGACCAACATCGTACCAAATTATATAAAGTGGCAAGCAGATTAACACCAGCCCACCCTCAAAACCAAAAGCATGAACACTGCGTATCCATAACGTGCGACGTACAATACGTCTGCGGCGTTCCCAC
>NZ_JAWRXJ010000511.1:0-259 GCF_046535095.1 Pseudomonas sp. SIMBA_041 | reverse complement strand
CAATGCATCAGAGCTTCCATGTAAAACTGATAAGCGGGTGTATCAAGCAATTTCGTCCATCCGCGATTATCAAATCTAACTTTTTGCCCGGAACATAATAACAGCTCGGGTGTTGGTGGCGTCAAAATCGCTGAAGCGTTCCCCGAAGGCCGGGACAGCAGGGGGCGGCGGCGATTGGCCGCCCCCTGCGCGCTCCCTGCACCATTCAATTTATATGGCGAGGCACATTAAGGGAGCGCAACCCGCTGCTGAAGCCAAA
>NZ_JAWRXJ010000510.1:0-259 GCF_046535095.1 Pseudomonas sp. SIMBA_041 | reverse complement strand
ACAGGGTTTTTCAAATACTTAGTAGTGCTATTTTAGTAAAGAGATAACGAACGACTCTGTCATGCCCGAACGTCAATACAAAGTACTGATAAATTAGTACTGATACCTAATTACTGATGCATAAGTACTGAACCTAAGTGCCAACTTTAAGTATTAGAGTGCTCAATGTTAGACACCAGAGCTTAGTGAGCCGAGTAACCATGACCCATACAATGGCTGCACATCCAAAAACTGTGCGACAGATATCACCCCAGCGACG
>NZ_JAWRXJ010000509.1:0-259 GCF_046535095.1 Pseudomonas sp. SIMBA_041 | reverse complement strand
CGCGCCTTCAAGCTGCCCGATGGCAGCACCCTGTACGTCAACGCCAACACCCAGGTGAAAGTGGATTTCAGCGCCCAGCAGCGTGATATCTACCTGCAACAGGGCCAGTTGTACCTGGAAGTGGCCGCCGACAAGGAGCGCCCGCTGTGGGTGCACAGCGGCGCGGCCAAAGTGCGGGTGGTGGGCACCGCCTTCGACGTGCGTCGTGGCCAGCGCCAGCTGGTGGTCAGCGTCGCCCACGGCCAGGTGGCCTTCAGCC
>NZ_JAWRXJ010000508.1:0-259 GCF_046535095.1 Pseudomonas sp. SIMBA_041 | reverse complement strand
GGCAGATATTAATCCTAGTCTTGCTCAAAGTACAGTTAATGATGCAATAACAGGAGGAGTAATGGCTTCTTCGGCAGATAATTGCGAGTTTAAATATCTTGAGGCTTCTCCTAATGAAAATCCAATTTATCAGGATATAAGCAGTAGAGATGATTTTGTTGCAGGTAAAACATTAGTAGATTTTATGAATACTACGAATGATAGTCGTATTACTAAATATTATGGAGATGTAGGTGGAGATTATATCGGTCAAACAATA
>NZ_JAWRXJ010000507.1:0-259 GCF_046535095.1 Pseudomonas sp. SIMBA_041 | reverse complement strand
ATGTCGTGAATGTAAGTACGCGTTTGCCTGGTGCCAGGAGTGTGGCATCTACATGGAGATCCCATTTGACAGTCACGCCGAATGTACCTGTGGACATCTTTGGGCGAGTAAAAGCGACGGGGTAAATTTGACGCTGGTTGAAGAAAGAACGGATGGCAAGTCACATTCCGGAGAGCAAGAGTGACAACTCAACACCACGACTGGCTCTCGCTGATCGAGATTTCCGGGCCGTTCCTCGCCATTCCCGTTCTGGAGGAAG
>NZ_JAWRXJ010000506.1:0-259 GCF_046535095.1 Pseudomonas sp. SIMBA_041 | reverse complement strand
ATAAGTGAGATGATACGTGAACTTGATTTATATCCATGGATTGGACAGTGATGCCAACTCGACCAAAGGGATGTTGTTAGAAAAATATTGCCAGCTTCATCATCCTGATATTAATGTGCTGCGTCCTGATTTAAATAAGACCCCTGCACAAGTGTGTGAGCAATTACTGTCTTTAATCAAATCATTCAATAATAGTGAAGATAGAAAATCAGCAGATAAGCAGACTGAGTTGTCAAATACGGTATTAATCGGAAGCTCG
>NZ_JAWRXJ010000505.1:0-259 GCF_046535095.1 Pseudomonas sp. SIMBA_041 | reverse complement strand
CTCGCCAAGGCTCTGGGTCAAGCCCTTGCGACGGCCCCGTCGCGCCCGCCGGCGGGGTGTTCCCGGCGTCAAGGTTGCCCGAGGGGCAAGCCTGCGGTGGAACGCAAAAGCCCTCCGCAGGCCATGAGCGTCGTTCACGCGTAGCCAATTTCCTACAGCCGATTCAGCTGATCAGCAGAGCTGCTGCAACAGCCCGGCGCGGTGCTGCCCGAGGTGGCCGACCGGGGCCGGAACTGTCCGGGTTTCGGGTGACATACAG
>NZ_JAWRXJ010000504.1:0-260 GCF_046535095.1 Pseudomonas sp. SIMBA_041 | reverse complement strand
AATGGAGAAGGCGCGGCCGCGCTGGCTCGGCTCGAAGGTATCGAGAATGATCGATTGCTGGTTTGGTTGCAGACCGCCGCCGAAAAACCCTTGCAGCACGCGAAAAATCACCAGTTGACCGAGACTCGACGCGACACCGCAGAGAAACGAGCAGATCGTGAACGCCACAATGCAGAGCATGAAATAGCGTTTGCGTCCCAGCACGCGGCCAAAGAACGCCGAGATCGGCAGCACAATGCCGTTGGCGACGAGATAGGACG
>NZ_JAWRXJ010000503.1:0-260 GCF_046535095.1 Pseudomonas sp. SIMBA_041 | reverse complement strand
CCGATATCGAGGTTACCCGACCAGGTGTTGATGCCAATGCTCACGGTCAGCGGCGCGGCGTGTTCGCTGATGGCCGGCAAGGCGGCGATGCTGGTGCGGATCTTCTCGGCGAGTACGGCGGCGCCGGCACTGTCGGTACCTGGCAGGATGACCGCAAACTCCTCGCCGCCATAGCGCGCCGCCAGGTCCGATGGGCGCCCGACGCAGGCGCCAATGCTCTGTGCCACCGCACGCAAGGCCTGGTCCCCCAGCGGATGGCC
>NZ_JAWRXJ010000502.1:0-260 GCF_046535095.1 Pseudomonas sp. SIMBA_041 | reverse complement strand
CATTTGAATCCTGCCAGTTGATATTATCCATTGAGTATTTGTAAGGAGCACTTCCGCCCATTGCATGTACTGTTACATCATTGCTTGAAATATCAACACTTGTAATTACCGGTTGCTCTGAAGGATAAACTTTCACAGTCTGAATTGCAGTACAGTCTCCTGTTTTTAGTTTTACCCAATACGTTCCAACACTAACATTATTAATGGATGGTGTTATTGCTCCTGTGCTCCATTCGTAAGCACCGAATCCAGGACCTGCG
>NZ_JAWRXJ010000501.1:0-260 GCF_046535095.1 Pseudomonas sp. SIMBA_041 | reverse complement strand
AGCCTCGCTGGCCAGTTCCGCCACGCGCAACATCGTCAGTGGCGTGGTTTCCGAAGGCTTAATCACGATTGAACAGCCTGCTGCCAGTGCTGGCATCACCTTCCACATGCCAATCATCAACGGAAAGTTCCATGGCACAATTCCCGCTACCACGCCAACCGGCTCTTTACGCGTCCAGGCCTGATAACGCGCCCCCTGGGGTAAGGGAATCGACAAGTCCAGCGTTTTACCCGCGATTTTGGTCGTTAACCCGGCGGTAT
>NZ_JAWRXJ010000500.1:0-260 GCF_046535095.1 Pseudomonas sp. SIMBA_041 | reverse complement strand
AATGTGTGTCTCTGAAGATGCTGATAATAGAACAAGATATGTTGAGATTGTAACCACATATTCAGATGACATACGCACGATAGAGAATTTGACCTACATAAATGAGATGCTAGATAAGTGGGTAATTAGTATCAATAATTCAAATGCTGAAACAGTATTCGATCGTGAGAACTTTTATTCATTGTATACAAGAATTTAAAAGCCCGGATGGGCTTTTATTTCCCCCTTCAACACGAACGTATATTCTTGTTTAATAATCC
>NZ_JAWRXJ010000060.1:0-405 GCF_046535095.1 Pseudomonas sp. SIMBA_041 | reverse complement strand
CTTGAGACGTACATCAATAATTCACGTACGCGCCCAGGACTTGGTAACGCGACATGATGCAAGTGATGCTCAACATCAAAGTCTTTGTCTTTTTTCCAGAAGGCTAAATGCTCAAGTACCTGATTAAAAGGAAAGCTAGGCGGTACATCAGACTCTTGCATTTGTTTTACCAATTGATAGACAAAGTCGCTATCCGCATTGTCTGGTAATTCAAATACAAACAGCCCACCAACGTGCATGGGCTGTTTACGCGACTCAAGAAGTAGAAACAACTGGTCGACTGCTGTGAGAAGTCGCATAATAAATCCTTTTATGACGATAAGTGTTATGTAAAATTATAATAAGTAGATATTCAATCAAATAACATTTTTTATTATTTTATAGAGCGTGTTAAGCAATCAACCA
>NZ_JAWRXJ010000499.1:0-260 GCF_046535095.1 Pseudomonas sp. SIMBA_041 | reverse complement strand
CAATCAATCGGGATTTGGTGGTATGGTGCATTCAGGCATTGTCGCGCCTTATATTTTAGACCACGGTACTGAAGAACAAAAACAAGCGTGGCTACCCAAAATGGCAACGGGCGAATATATTGGTGCCATCGCTATGACCGAGCCCGGCACTGGCTCAGACCTACAAAACATCAAAACCTATGCAGTAAAAGACGGTGATGACTACATTATCAATGGTTCAAAGACTTTTATTACTAATGGTCAGCATGCCAATCTTATCC
>NZ_JAWRXJ010000498.1:0-260 GCF_046535095.1 Pseudomonas sp. SIMBA_041 | reverse complement strand
CCGAAGGCTTCTCGGGGCAGCCATGGGCCGCGGCATAACCTGGGGAACAGAACAGCGCCTGGGTCAACTCGCCGACCCGGCGCAGGGTGAAGTTGCCGGCTTCCGGCCGTTGCAGGCGCAGCAGCAGGTCGCTGTGGCTCTGGGTGAGCTTGACAGAGCGCGCCGCATTGACGAAATCGAAGCTGATCTGCGGGTGCTGCAAGCGAAACTGCGCCAGTGCGGGAATGATCAGGTGGCTGCCCATCAACTCCGGGCATTCG
>NZ_JAWRXJ010000059.1:0-405 GCF_046535095.1 Pseudomonas sp. SIMBA_041 | reverse complement strand
CGCTGCATGTTGCCGATTTAAGAAAACCCGGCGGATAATTCCCCGCCGTTGCCCATCCGTGGCGCCGCCCCCTTTTGATTGAGACTGGAAGCCTGTCATGAGCGATCTTTCCGCCTTTGCCGTCACCCAGAAATGGCCTGCGCAATTCCCTGAGTGGATTCAGTTGTATTCCTTGCCGACCCCCAACGGGGTCAAGGTCTCGATCATGCTCGAAGAGATCGGCCTGCCCTACGAGGCGCATCGGGTCAGCTTCGAGACCCAGGACCAGATGACCCCGGAGTTCCTCAGTGTCAGCCCGAACAACAAGATCCCGGCGATTCTCGACCCCCACGGCCCGGGGGACCAGCCGCTGGCGCTGTTCGAGTCGGGGGCGATCCTGATCTACCTGGCGGACAAGAGCGGGCA
>NZ_JAWRXJ010000497.1:0-261 GCF_046535095.1 Pseudomonas sp. SIMBA_041 | reverse complement strand
ATATTCGGCCGTGCACTAGGGGTGAAAAACCACACCGCGTCGAACATGACCATTGCGCGACGGCATGCTCGGCTGCCTAAGAAAGCGCAAAGTCGTCGTATTGGTCGATCAAGGCCAGCACGTGCGCAGCCACCGGCTTGCTCTTCGGCGAAGCAGCCATGTGGCAGCGGCGCACCGGGATTAACTAGAGTCGGGGCGGACCGTTTGGCGACCATCGGGAGTAGGCGCAAGGCAAGGACGGGAAACGCTTTCGAACGTCAT
>NZ_JAWRXJ010000496.1:0-261 GCF_046535095.1 Pseudomonas sp. SIMBA_041 | reverse complement strand
GCCCTTTTATTGACTGGCTGATATTAGCTACACTAGCTCAACTCTAACTAGTTCAACTGTAAATAATCAATCTTCAACTGGTGCGCTAAGGACTCTTGAGTGCAGCTCAGCCAACCCTTCATTCATGCGTGCTTGCAATAAATTGGTCAGCTCACTCTTGTTACGACCTTCTGGATCTATAGGCGCAAGTGGCAATACATAAGCGGTCACGTTTGTGCTATCGAGCACTTTTTTCATGCTTTCTTTCATCGTCAGCTTACC
>NZ_JAWRXJ010000495.1:0-261 GCF_046535095.1 Pseudomonas sp. SIMBA_041 | reverse complement strand
ATAATGTTTGGTCATAATACGGTCTCTTTATTAAGTTGTTATGGGTACAGTTTTAAAGTTTATTATTTTGAATGCTATTGGTTTGGACTCTACTGTAATGGGTCTTATCATCCATCTTGCAAGTTTTTTATGGTTAAGATGTGTTGAATCGCTTGAGTACAAATGGTATTTAATTAAGAAAAGCCCAACATCTAGATATTTAAATCTACCTATAACCACTTATACAATAGGACGACGTCTATAAAATAATAGTCCCGGAAT
>NZ_JAWRXJ010000494.1:0-261 GCF_046535095.1 Pseudomonas sp. SIMBA_041 | reverse complement strand
CTGTTGCTTGGCAATTTTTTAGCTTGAATGTTGTGAAAGTACCTAAATTATCTCCCGGCATACCAGTTGCCACGTTCGCAGGTACTTTAGTAACGCCTGACAAAGTAGCTTCACAAGTATTATTTTCGCTATTCACACTAATCTCACCTGCAGGAGGGTTTGCGAATGTTTGAGAAACTCCTTGCCCCTTACTATTAGTAGTTATCGTATACTCTATTTCTCCAACACTGACTATAACATTTGAGCTTGGATTAGCACCTA
>NZ_JAWRXJ010000493.1:0-261 GCF_046535095.1 Pseudomonas sp. SIMBA_041 | reverse complement strand
CCCGGGGCTACAACGCGAAGACGAGGTCAACGAGGCGGCGCAGGCTGCGTCGGCGCATTCGAAACGCGACATGCCTACCGGCGGGGCAAACGGAACCCACGGCGCCAGCGGTACCCATGGGTCGAACGGCGCCAGCCGCGTCGGCGCCGCGAAGGGCCGGCAGCAACGTTGGCGTCTGCTGGCGGCCGAACTCGGCAAGGCCTTTGCGGGCGGCGACCGCACGACTGTGCGACGGGTGGCGTGGTGGGGCGGCGCGGGTGC
>NZ_JAWRXJ010000492.1:0-261 GCF_046535095.1 Pseudomonas sp. SIMBA_041 | reverse complement strand
CCCAGATTTTAAAAGATGGCTTGGTCGCTACTATCGCTACAATCGGTGGTTCTGGTGCGCTAAAAGTCGGTGCTGAATTTATTCATGACTGGTTCCCACAAGCTAAGTGCTATGTGAGCGATCCGACATGGGGCAACCATATTGCTATCTTTGAAGGCTCTGATGTAGAAGTCGGTAAATACCCGTACTACGACAAAGCCAACAGCAGCATCAAATTTGATGAAATGATTGCGTTTTTTGAGACATTAAATAAAAATGACG
>NZ_JAWRXJ010000491.1:0-261 GCF_046535095.1 Pseudomonas sp. SIMBA_041 | reverse complement strand
ACCGGCGAATGCAGGCCTGGCTGGCGGGACCACGGGGGCAGGCCCCGGCTTACGTGCTTTCCCGAGTCAAATACTAGGACTTTGTGCCGGGGCCAGGTTGGCGTACACTTGCCCGCAAGTCTGTGAGGAACTTACATGAGCGCTATAACCATTACCGACGCCGCCCATGATTACCTGGCCGATCTGCTCTCCAAGCAGAATACGCCCGGCATCGGCATTCGCATTTTCATCACCCAGCCAGGCACCCAGTACGCAGAGACG
>NZ_JAWRXJ010000490.1:0-261 GCF_046535095.1 Pseudomonas sp. SIMBA_041 | reverse complement strand
CCCTGGAACTTGGCAGCGTGGGTGCCGACTTCGAAAGGTCGCATCCAGGCCAGGTTGAGCAGGTAGGTGTCGTCGAAGGTGTGATCCGGGTCCTTGGCCCCGGGGATCCCGGAATGGTTGTTTTCCTTGTAGTACAGCAGGCTCAGGTCCAGCACCCCGACGGTGTTGAACTTCAGGGTCGGGCCGAAGACCAGGGCACGCTTTTTCGCCGACCCCAGGTTGTTGTTGCGGCTGGCGTCAAAACCCATGGTCAGCGCGTAG
>NZ_JAWRXJ010000489.1:0-261 GCF_046535095.1 Pseudomonas sp. SIMBA_041 | reverse complement strand
CGGCTGAATCAGCGCGATGTCACCGGTCTTGAGCCAGCCTTGGCTGTCGAGGATCTCGGCGGTGGCGTCCTCGCGCTGCCAGTAGCCCTTCATCACTTGCGGGCCCTTGATGCACAGTTCACCCACCTCGCCCAGCGGCAGTTCATTGCCACTGTCGTCGATAACCTTGCACAGCGTCGAGGGCACCGGGATACCGATGGTACCGACCTGGTTGGCCTCGGACGGGTTGACCGCAGCCACCGGGCTGGTTTCGGTCATGCC
>NZ_JAWRXJ010000488.1:0-261 GCF_046535095.1 Pseudomonas sp. SIMBA_041 | reverse complement strand
ACCTTGGAAATACTTTCATTTAAAAAATTATTGATATTTACCAACTCCAACATTTTAATGCCGGATGGAAAATTTTTCGAAGCATCTGCCATTACTTTTTGAGCGCCCAAAATTACTTCCTGCGCATTAGAACCTGGGGTCTGACTGATAGAAATAGCGACTCCGGGTTTACCATTAATAGAAGTTGCACTTGTGTAAGTCTGAGTTCCAAGATCGATTCGGGCAATATCTTTTAGGTATAAATATTGTCCGTTTCCAATG
>NZ_JAWRXJ010000014.1:0-178388 GCF_046535095.1 Pseudomonas sp. SIMBA_041 | reverse complement strand
GGCGTCCCCTAGGGGACTCGAACCCCTGTTACCGCCGTGAAAGGGCGGTGTCCTAGGCCACTAGACGAAGGGGACACACGTACAACATTCACTCCCTACCGCGTTTCGCTGTGTGCTTTACGCTGTAAGTGGCGCGCATTCTATGGATGGATTGAGGGGTCGTCAACCCCCAGATATAAATTTATTTAAATCAATGACTTCGCCCTGCTTTCAGACGCGTTTCGGGCTTTTCCACAGACTGGCGCCCAACGCCTATATTCCGGCCTCCTTCAAGACGCTATAGTCCACGCCATCAAGATGATGGCAATCTGGAACATCTTCGCCACCATTTATATAAGCAGAGCAACGGCCGATACATTTATGGCCATAGCTGATTCAAGTCGTCGAGCGGCCTATGCGCCCCAATGGCAAGCCACTACACTCGAACGCAAACCCTATAAAGAGGTCTTACCGGTGACACCACTCATGATCACCCTGCTAGTTGTAGCCGGGATCGCACTATTGATCGCCATTGGCTACATGAACCATGTGGTGGAAAACAACAAGCTGGAAAAGGCCCGTACCAAGGTTGAGCTCAACGACCGCCTGCGTCGCTGCGGCGAGATCACCGAGACCTTTCCCGGCCAGTTGATGACACCGGCGCTCAAGCTGCTGTTGACCCGCCTGGAGCTCAACGTCTGCCAGCGCCTGCTCAACCTGGAAAAGACCAGTGCCAACCTCAGGGCGCGGATCACCGAACTGGAGGCCCTTGCCGCCCAGGGCGAGTCGATCCCAGTCAACAATCCGCCAGCACCGATCCAGACCGAAGCCAAGGCCAAGGACGTACGCTTCCTGCTGGAAGCCCTGCATGGCCAGATCACCCGTGCCGCACAGGACGGTTTCCTGCCGACCAACGAAGCCAAGCGCTGGATCCGCGAAGTCCGCCATATCCTGGTACTGCTGCACATCGAGTTCTTCAACAATCTTGGCCAGCATTGCTTGCAACAGAACCAGCCAGGTCAGGCGCGCCTGGCGTTCGAACGTGGCGTGCAGTACCTGCGTAAACAGCAAGAGCCGCAGGTCTATGCCGAGCAATTGGAATACCTGGAGAAACTCCTGGCTCGCGCCAACGCCATGGTGATGGACAACATCGCTGCCGTTGAGGGTGAGGCAAACCAGTTGAACGTAGGCCTCAAACAAGTCGACGCCGATGCCGACTGGAAAAAGAAAGTGATCTACGACTGATTTGCGAGAATAGAAAAGCCACCTGCGAAGGTGGCTTTTTTTTGGGTTGGGTTGGGTGGGGAGTGCAGTCGGGAGAGATGGGTTGGCTGTCGGGCCGTCATCGCGAGCAGGCTCGCTCCCACAAGGCTCCCACAGTGATCACAGGGCTCTTCAGAGCCGGAAGTGCCCCACCATCCCTTTCAGTTCAAGCCCGAGCTGAGCCAGCTCAATGCTGGACGCCGCGTTGCCCTGCATCGCCAGTGACGACTGATCCGCGCTCGCGCGAATGCTCGTGACGCTGCGATTGATTTCCTCGGCCACCGAACTCTGCTCCTCGGCTGCCGCGGCAATCTGCTGGTTCATCTGCTGAATCAACGACACCGCTGCCGCAATACTCCCCAGCGCACTCTCGGTCTGCAACGCATCGCTGACGGCGAGTTTCACCAGTTCGCCGCTGTTCTGAATCTGCTGCACCGACGATTGAGCGGCCGAGCGCAAGGCACTGACCAGTCGCTCGATCTCCTCGGTCGATTGCTGGGTACGCTTGGCGAGCGCCCGGACCTCGTCGGCCACCACGGCAAACCCCCTGCCCTGCTCGCCTGCCCGCGCGGCTTCGATCGCCGCGTTGAGCGCCAACAGGTTGGTCTGTTCGGCAACACTTTTGATCACGCTGAGCACTGTGCCAATGTTCTGGATCTCTGCGCTCAGGCTTTCGATGCTGGAACTGGCCGACGTCGCCGAATCCGCCAGTTGCTCGATGCGTGCCATGCTCTGGCGCACCACTTGCTGACCGCTTTCGACTTTGCCATCCGCGGTCTGTGCGGCCTGGGCCGCCTCTTCGGCATTGCGCGCCACGTCGTGCACCGTCGCGGTCATCTGGTTCATCGCCGTGGCGACCTGCTCGGTTTCTTCTTTCTGACTGCTGACTTCCAGGTTGGTCTGCTCGGTCACCGCCGACAGTGAATGCGCCGAACTGGCCAATTGCTCGATACCGGCCTGCAAGCCACTGACGATGCTGCTGAGCCCGGCGCCCATCTGCTGCATCGCCTGCATCAATTGGCCGATCTCGTCACGGCGCGTCACTTCAACCGTCGCACTCAAATCACCCGCGGCAATTTGCTGGGCAACCAGGATCACACTGCGCAGCGGTGCCACGATCAACCGGGTAATCACCCACGCCGCCACCAGCCCGACCAGCAACGCCAAGGCTGAGGAGCCTATGATCAGCAACGAGTTCTTTTTCAGCTCGGCCTGCATCGACTGGTCTTCGGCGACATAGGCTTGATCCACCCGCTCCACCACTTGCGCGGCGCGCTGATGCAACTGTTCGTAGACGGTTTTCTCCTGGGCCAACAGGCCGGTATATTCCGTCAGTTTTTCGCTGAAACTGCCGATGTGACCGCTCACTTCATTGAGGACCGTCTGATAGCCCTCATCCTTGACCGTGGTTTTCAGCTGTTCGGCCTGGGTCAACGCCTGTTCCGCCTGCTCGATCTTGCCCTGGCCTGCGCTGTCGTCACCCTTGCGGCTCTGGTCCAGACGCACGCGCGCCTCGTTCATGGCCTGCAACATCAACCGCGAGACCTGGCTGACCTGACTGGCCTGCTCAAGGAATTGCCCACCCTCCTTACCTTCGGATTGCTTCAAGGTGTAGGCGCCATCATCGGCCAGGCCGGCTTGCAACACATCAAGGTTGTTGGCCACGCTGGACACCGACCAACTGGCCATTTCCAGCGCCAGGTCCTTGGCCTGACTCAGCGAGACAAACTCATCGAACGCCTTGCGATAAGCACCCAGCGACTGCTCGACATCATTCATCACCGGCACGTTAGCCGCGGACGCAGCCTTGAGCTGGGTCGCCAGAGCGATCAGGCCATCAACGCCTTCGTGCAGGGCATCGGCGGTTTTCGGGTTGCCGTGCAAGGCGTACTCCTGCTCAAGCAGACGCACCTTGAGCAAGCCGCTATTGAGCGACGACATCTGCTTGAGCCCATCGAAGCGATGACTGATGGTTTGCAGGGACCACACGCCGATGGCTGCCACCAGCGCGGTCAGCAGCAGCACCAGGACAAACCCGACACCCATTTTTTTTGCCATACCGAGGTTGGCAAAACGTCCTTGCACGGCCGAAATCATTGCACTTAGTCCCCTGACATAGTCTGTTGACGCAGATTCGCAACGGGCCTGTGCCAGCACAAGTCTCTGGCGTCGGAATAATGGCAAAAAGCTACGCCCGCGTCGTTTTCAGAACGCTTGAGGTCGATTCAGAGTGGTGGCCTGAAAAAATGCCCGGGCACGAGGATCACAGGCGCAAGCCACGTTGATGCGCTGCCAGTCCGTGGCCTCACCGCCGGGATTGAATGCAGTGGCGGAAGACAACAACACACCGAAGCGTCGGGCTTGCGTGCGCACCTGAGCGTAGTCAGACATTCGTGATCGTGCCCAGATGAACAATCCGCCCACCGGTTTGCCGAAAACCTCCCAATCGGCATCTTCGAGTATCTGCAAGGCAGCCTCTCTGTCGGTGTTCAATCGCTGGCGCTGACGCTGGACCAATTTGCGATACGCGCCGCTGGCCAAGAGGCAAGCCAGCACCGATTCGCAGAATCTTGAAGCGCCCATGCTGCTGGTCATCTTGACCTCGGCCAGTCGCGAAACAACCGCGACACTGGCGACGACAAAGCCGACGCGCAATGAACTGCTGAGGGTTTTAGAGTAGCTACCGACGTAGATGACGTTGTCGTCGATACCCAGCGCCGCGAGGCGAGTGCCGGGGCCGCGGTGCAAATCGGCAAAGACGTCGTCTTCGATGACCAGTACACCGTGGTCTCGGGTCAGTTGCAGCACCTGCTGCGCCACGGCGGGTGCCAGGCTGCTGCCGGTCGGGTTGTGGTAGAAGCTATTGATAAACAGCGCACGGGGCCGGTACTTCAGCAACAACGCTTCAAGCGCCTGCGTATCAGGCCCGCGGGGGGTACGCGGCACCTCGATCATCGTCACGCCGTTCAGCCTGAGCAGATCGAACAACAGCGAATACCCCGGGCTTTCCACCACCACGCAATCCCCGGGTTTAAGCAACGTACGCACGATCAGATCCAGCCCGTGAGTCGCCCCGGTGGTGGTCAGTATCCGTCGTTCATCCACTTCGATGTCGAGTGGCTGGAGACGCTTGAGGATCTGCGATCGCAAGGCTGGCAACCCCAGTGGCGTGCTGTAGCTGAACAAAGCAGCCATGTCGGTGCGGCTAACCTGGCGAATCGCGTAGCTCAAATCGTCGGTTTCACGCCAGCTTTCGGGCAGGCTGCCACAGCCCAGTTGAAGTTTGCCCGTCACGCACTCCTGCGTTACGTCCGCCCCTTCTGACCAGGGACAACCCGGTCCCTGCGCAGGATGGGCAACTATGAAACCGGAGCCCTGACGCGGCGCCAGCATGCCTTGTGCGACCAGGCGCTCACAGGCTTCGACGACGCTGGATTGACTGAGCAGATTGACCCGTGCAATTTGCCGCGCTGAAGGCAAACGTGTCCCCGGCAGCACTCCGTCCCGACGGAGCCAGTCGGCCAACCCGTCGACGATTTGCTGCACGACTGGCACCAATGCCTGTCGATCGATTCTCAATTCCATGAGCAAGCAAACTCCTGTCCGTTTTGCGGGAAACAGTTAATCACAGGAGCGCTGGAGGAGAGGTGCGACAACGCCGCCAAAACCCTCGGTTCTAACCCTTTGAAACACATTGATCAGCCACGTCACGGAACTGTAAAAAAGCCCGCAAACGTGCGGGCTTTTTCCTACATTGCAGCGCCTGATTTCAAAACGCGGTAACGCCACCATCCACCGCCAGCGAATGACCGGTGGTGAACGCCGCACCGTCGCTGCACAAGTACAACACCGCGCTGGCGATCTCCTCTACCTTGCCGATGCGACCCACCGGGTGCATGGCGTTGGCAAACTCGCCCTTCTTCGGGTCTGCTTCATAGGCACGGCGGAACATGTCAGTGTCGATCACCGCCGGGCAGACCGCATTCACGCGAATCTTTTTCTTCGCATATTCGATGGCCGCCGACTTGGTCAGGCCGATGACCGCATGTTTGGACGCCGCGTAAATGCTCATCTTCGGCGCAGCCCCAAGGCCCGCCACCGAAGCGGTGTTGACGATCGCACCGCCACCCTGGGCCAACAACAAAGGCAACTGATACTTCATGCACAGCCAGACGCCCTTGACGTTGACGCCCATGATCGCGTCGAACTCATCCAGTGTGCCGTCGGCGAGTTTGCCTTTCTCGATCTCGATGCCGGCGTTGTTGAAGGCATAGTCGAGACGGCCGTAGGTGTTGACCACTTCGTCCATCAGATTTTTTACATCGCTTTCCAGCGTGACGTTGCAACGCACGAAGGTCGCTTCGCCGCCGGCCGTACGAATCAGCGCCACGGTGCCTTCGCCGCCGGCGGTGTCCATGTCGGCCACCACCACTTTCAACCCTTCGGCCGCGAATGCCTGGGCCGTCGCACGGCCAATACCGTTGGCAGCGCCGGTCACCACGGCGACCAGGCCGGAAAACGTCATGCTCATTGTTATGTCCTCGAGTGCGGGGGATTTCGAATTTTCAGTCTAGCCACGAAGGGTCATGCCACGGCAGCACTATCAGGTGGCCGGTTGGGCGCCCATGCGTGGCAGTGATAGAACGACGGTGCCAACTATCACTGCACTGGATCGATGTGCATTCGCCGTATCAGCCAAACTTGCGGCATTGGGCCTGAAGGGCTATCAACAAGGCTTCATTCATCTTGAGTGCCTGTCATGACTACCCAGACCAATCGCCAGTTCCTGCTCGCCAAACGTCCAGTGGGTCCAGCAACCCGCGAGACTTTTACCTATCAGGAAGTACCGGTCGGTGAGCCGGCGGCAGGTCAGATTCTGGTGAAAAACGAATACCTGTCCCTGGACCCGGCCATGCGCGGCTGGATGAACGAGGGCAAGTCCTACATTCCACCGGTCGGTCTGGGTGAAGTGATGCGTGCCCTGGGCGTAGGCAAAGTCGTTGCGTCGAACAACCCGGGGTTTGCGGTCGGGGACTACGTCAACGGCGCGCTTGGCGTGCAGGATTACTTCCTCGGCGAACCGCGCGGTTTCTACAAGGTTGATCCAAAACTGGCGCCGTTGCCACGCTACTTGTCCGCCCTGGGCATGACCGGGATGACGGCCTACTTCGCCCTGCTCGATGTCGGCGCGCCGAAGGCCGGTGACACGGTGGTGTTGTCGGGCGCAGCCGGCGCGGTGGGCAGCATCGCCGGGCAGATCGCCAAGATCAAAGGCTGCCGCGTGGTCGGGATTGCGGGCGGCGCGGACAAGTGTCAGTTCCTGATCGACGAATTGGGTTTTGACGGTGCCATCGACTACAAGAACGAGGACGTCGTCGCCGGTCTTAAACGCGAATGCCCGAAAGGGGTGGACGTGTATTTCGATAACGTCGGCGGCGACATTCTCGACGCCGTGCTGAGCCGACTGAACATGAAGGCACGCGTGGTGATTTGCGGCGCGATCAGCCAGTACAACAACAAGGAAGCGGTCAAGGGCCCGGCCAACTACCTGGCGCTGTTGGTCAACCGCGCGCGCATGGAAGGTTTTGTCGTGATGGACTACGCCGCCCAGTTCGCCGCCGCCGGGCAGGAAATGGCCGGCTGGATGGCCAAGGGGCAACTCAAGAGCAAGGAAGACATTGTTGACGGACTGGAGACATTCCCGGAGACACTGATGAAATTGTTCAGCGGCGAGAATTTCGGGAAGTTGGTATTGAAGGTTTAACCCACTCTTACCAGACACCACAAAACTACTGTAGGAGTGAGCCTGCTCGCGATAGCGGTGTATCAGTCAATGATGATGTCGACTGATAGACCGCAATCGCGAGCAGGCTCACTCCTACATTTTGATCTTCGGTGTTGGGTCAGGCGAGTTCGGCGACTACGGCGGCAAGCGCTTTTGCTGGATCAGCTGCCTGGCTGATCGGACGGCCAATCACCAGATAATCGGAACCGGCGTCCAGGGCCTGGCGTGGGGTCAGGATGCGGCGTTGATCGTCTTGCGCACTGCCCGCCGGACGAATGCCCGGGGTCACCAGTTGCAACGACGGGTGAGCCGACTTCAAGGCCTGGGCTTCCAGTGCCGAGCACACCAGACCGTCCATCCCGGCTTTTTCCGCCAGCGCGGCCAGGCGCAACACTTGCTCCTGTGGCTCGATGTCCAGACCGATACCGGCCAGGTCTTCACGTTCCATGCTGGTCAGCACGGTCACGCCGATCAGCAGCGGCTTGGGCCCGGTACGCTGGTCCAGCACTTCACGGCAGGCCGCCATCATGCGCAGGCCGCCGGAGCAGTGAACATTGACCATCCACACGCCCATTTCCGCCGCAGCTTTGACGGCCATGGCGGTGGTGTTCGGGATGTCGTGGAATTTCAGGTCCAGGAACACTTCAAAACCCTTGTCACGCAGGGTGCCGACGATTTCCGACGCGCAGCTGGTGAACAGTTCCTTGCCGACTTTTACCCGGCACAGCTTCGGGTCCAACTGGTCGGCCAGCTTCAGTGCGGCGTCACGGGTGGGGAAATCCAGGGCGACGATGATAGGAGTCTGGCAGACGGACATGTGAGGGCTCTCAGGCAGGACGAAATCGGCGCGCATTGTAGCGGAACCAGCGGCGCTGCGGGACCCGATGATCGGTAATTCGTCATCGGCGCTCAGGCAAGACTAGTCCTTTGGCCAATTGTGTCGAGGCCGATACACTCATGACACGCTCACAACATCCTTCATCGCTACCGTCGGCAGCCGCAACACGTCCTTACAGCACTTCCCGCCTCCGGGCCGGACGCCTATGCTGAAGCCACAACCTCGCAGCCCATCTTTGTGGTTGGCAGCCTCTCTGGCAGATGAACGCACGCATGCACAACACCCAAGCCCCTTTGAACGACGATCAAAAAGCGCCCGGCGATGACAAACGCTGGAGCATTCGCGCCCTGATCGTCGACGATGACGTCCCGATTCGCGAACTGATGATCGACTACCTCGCCCGGTTCAACATCCACGCCAGCGGGGTCACCGACGGCGCGGCGATGCGTCTGGCGCTGCAAGCCGAACATTTCGACGTGGTGGTGCTGGACCTGATGCTGCCGGGCGAAGACGGTTTGTCGTTGTGTCGCTGGCTGCGTGCCGAGTCGGACATTCCGATCCTGATGCTCACGGCCCGCTGCGAACCGACCGACCGGATCATCGGCCTGGAACTGGGCGCCGATGACTACATGGCCAAACCGTTCGAACCCCGTGAACTGGTGGCGAGGATTCAGACCATTCTGCGACGGGTGCGCGATGATCGCACCGAACAACGGGCGAACATTCGCTTCGACAATTGGCGCCTGAACAGCGTGTTGCGCCAGTTGATTGCCGCCGACGGCCTGGTGGTGCCCCTGTCCAACGCCGAGTTCCGCCTGCTCTGGGTGTTTATCGAACGTCCGCGCCGGGTGCTCAGCCGCGAGCAATTGCTGGACGCCGCTCGTGGCCGCTCGATCGAGGCCTTTGATCGCAGCATCGACCTGCTGGTCTCGCGCCTGCGCCAGAAACTCGGTGATGACCCCAAAGCCCCGCAGTTGATCAAGACCGTTCGCGGTGAGGGTTATCTGTTCGACGCCAGAGACATCGGCTGATGCGTGCGCGCTTCGATACGCTGTTCGGCCGCCTGTTCGGCGTGCTGTTGCTGGCGATTTTCCTTGCGCACCTGTTGGCCTTTGCCTGGTTTCACCATTACGGCCCGCCCCCTCCTCCACCGCCACGGCCGGAGTTTTCCCAAGGCCTCGACGGGCAGCGCCCACCGATGGACCCACGCTTTGAAAACCGCCCGCCTCGACCATGGTTCGGCGGGCCGTTGGTGCCGCTGACCTTTCAATTGATCTCGCTGGTCATTGCGGCCTGGTACGGCGCCAAACTGCTGAGCCGACCGATCCAGCGCCTGAGCGATGCCGCCGAGCGCTTGAGCGAAAACCTCGACAGCACGCCGCTGGATGAGTCGGGGCCACGGGAAGCGCGGCAAGCGGCCTACACCTTCAACTTGATGCAGAAACGCATCATCGAACAGGTGCAGCAGCGCTCGCGGATGCTTGGCGCGGTGTCCCATGACCTGCGCACGCCGCTGTCGCGACTCAAATTGCGCCTGGAGCAGATCGACGACGAGAAGCTGCAAGGTCAGATGCGTCAGGACCTGGACGACATGATCAGCATGCTCGACGCCACCCTGACGTATCTGCATGAACAGCGCACCAGCGAGGCCCGGCAATGGATGGACGTGCAAGCGTTGGTGGAATCGTTGTGTGAAAACGCCCAGGACCAGGGCGCCGATGTGCAGGCCAGCGGTCACTGCGCCCCGCTGCAAGTCCAGCCGATGGCGTTGCGTTCGTGTATCAATAATCTGCTGGATAACGCGCTGCGCTACGCGGGACAAGCGTTGATCACCCTCGAAGACAGTCGCGAAACCCTGGTAATTCGGGTGATTGACCATGGGCCGGGTATTGCGGCAGATAAACGTGAGGCGGTGTTTGAGCCGTTCTTTCGCCTGGAAGGCTCACGCAACCGCAACTCCGGCGGTGTCGGCCTGGGCATGACCATCGCCCGCGAGGCTTCGGAACGTCTGGGCGGGCAATTGAGCCTGGAAGAAACACCAGGCGGTGGTTTGACTGCCGTCATTGATCTACCTAGATCCCTGTAGCAGCCGGCGAAGCCTGCGTTCGGCTGCGCAGCAGTCGTAAACCGACTGACTCTATCTTGCTGAAACACCGCGGTGAAGGGTCTAGCGACTGCTTCGCAGTCGAACGCAGGCTTCGCCAGCTGCGACAAGTACCTGACGTGATCTGTGTACTGACCGGTACAAACCTCACATACCCACGACACCTTGCCCCTTGAGGCTGCAGAAGCCGGTGTCCCCACCGGTTTTCCATTCCAGGGAGTGAGCACAATGATCGGTAGCGTCAGCAACTACACGAGCTATACCAGCACCAGCAGCACCACAAACAATACCGCCCGCAGCCAGCCGTTCCAGAAAGAACTGCTGGCCAAGCTCGATACCAACAGCGACGGCGCGGTGGATCAGGACGAGCTGAAAAGTGCCTTGTCGCAAAAATCCGACGACGGCCTGGTGGTCAACCTGAGCAAAAATTTCGCCGACCTCGACAGCGATAACAGCGGCAACCTGAGCAGTGAAGAAATGGCCGCGATGGCCCCGCCTCCGCCACCGCAACACGATCAACCACCGAGCACTGAACTCGCCGATGCAATGATCAGCGCCCTGGACACCGACGGTGACGGCGCCATCAGCAGCGACGAGCTGAGCACCGGCCTGACCAGCGCTGGCAGCAGTGCCGACAGCAAGGAAATCTTCTCGGCCCTGGACAAGAACCAGGACGGTACCGTCAGCAAGGACGAACTCGCCGCCAGCCTCGCCCCTGCGCCCCCACCGCCACAGCAGGTGTCCAGCGAGGAACTGTTCGGCCAGCTCGATACCGACAGTGATGGCAGCGTGACCGCCACCGAACTGAGCAGCGCGCTGCAGGCGAGCAACCGCCCGTCATCGACCAGCACCGACACCAGCGCCGCACTGCTCAAGGCACTGGACAGTGACAGCAGCGGCGGTGTCAGCAGCGATGAATTGAAAGCAGCCTTGCAAGCAGGCCGTGAGAAAACCAGTGACAGCTCGACCGATCAGTTCAACGTCAACGATGCGCTGCACAAGATGGTCGCCAATCTGAGCAAACAGTATTCGCTCGATAACGTGGCGACGGTGGGCAAGTACCTGAACGTCGCGACCTGAGCCAAGCGTCAAGCCCGGTAGACCGCAGCGACCCTATCGCGAGCAGGCCCACGCCTACAGGGGATTTGTGAACGACACAGATCCAGTGTAGGCGTGAGCCTGCTCGCGATGGGGCCATAAGCCTGAATACAAAAATCTAAGGGCGGCGATCTTCTACCCGAGCCTGACTCTTGCTCCAGTCAGTCAGCAAGCTGTATGCCACCGCCAACAACGTCGGCCCGATAAACAGCCCGATAAAACCAAACGCAATCAACCCGCCGAACACCCCCAGCAGCACAATCACCAACGGCAGATTCCCGCCCCGGCTGATCAGGTACGGCTTGAGCACGTTGTCGACGCCACTGATGATGAACATGCCCCAGATTCCCAGGAACACCGCCATCCCGTACTCACCTTTCCACGCCAGCCACGCCGTGGCCGGAATCCACACCAGCGGTGGCCCCATCGGAATCAGACTGAGCAGGAAGGTCACGATGCCCAGTACCAAGGCTCCCGGCACCCCGGCGATCAGGAACCCGATCAGTGCCAGCACGGCCTGCGCCGCTGCCGTACCGATCACGCCGTTCACCACCCGCTGCACCGTGCCCGCCACCAGATCAATGTAATACCCGGCACGCTCGCCGATCAGGCGCTCCAGCAACCCATGAACAAAGATCGCCAGACGCGGGCCGTCGCGGTAGAAAAAGAACACAAACACGATGCTCAGTGTCAGCTCGAGAATCCCGCCGCCGATCTGCGCACTGCGCGCCAGCAGCCAGTTACCGACCTGCCCCAGATAAGGCTTGAGCGCGACCATCATCGCCGCGCCCTGTTCATCGATGCTGTTCCAGACCACCACCAGCCGTGCGCCCACAAAGGGAACACTGCCTAACCAGTCAGGCGCCTGAGGCAGGCCTTCGACTTGTACATCCTTGATAAACACCGTGGCGTCACGCACATGGTCGGCCAGGTTGAACCCCAGCCATACCAGCGGCACGGCCACCAGTAACATCCAGCCGAGGGTCAGCAGCGCTGCCGCCAAGGATTCGCGACCATTGAGCCAGCGGGTCAACAAACGCATCAGCGGCCAACTGGCAAACGCCAGCACCGCGCCCCAGAACAGCGCCGACCAGAACGGCGCCATCACCCAGAAGCTCGCACCAAACAGCACCAGGAGCAGAATCTGCACCAACAGCCGATCATTATTGGGCATGTAAAGTCTCGAAAAAATCAGTCAACAAAGGGTAGACGAATGCGCCGTGCGCATTCGCCTGTGCAGCTTATCGCAACAGCTCGATGTGCAGGCCAGAGCCTTCGACGGTGCCGCCTTCCAGTCGCGCCGCACGCACGCCCTGAGCAATCAATGCCTGACGCCAGGCCTCAGCCTTGGCACCGGAAACACTGACTCGCAAGGTGGTGTCCAGGTTCAGTCCGCGTGAAATCAGACGCAGCCACGTGTCGTCGGGATCAGCGTTCAGTTTCGGGAAATCGAGTTCACCGGTGCTTTTAAGCTGACGCAGCAGAGTGGCCGACGTCGGCAACAAGTCGCCCCACGGCGCCGCCGCATCGAATTGCTCGACATGCAGGTAGGCTTTGCGGTTGCCGCGAGTGATGCTGTAAAGCGCCACCAGCGAATTGTCCTGTGGCGCCGCCAATCTCAGCAGCAAATACGCCTGTTGATCGTCGGCACCGTAGAGCTTGGCATTGCCGAAGACTTCGTTGGCCCACAGGCTGCTTTCGCCGCAATCGCGGGCCTGGCACCAGAACAGCAACTCGGCGCCCTGTTTTTGCAAGGCTTCCCGCGCGGCGGTAAAGGCTTCGGTGGAGGAATGCTCCGGCGGCAACTCATAGGTGACCGAGGTGGTTTGCCCGCGTGCCGTGACCTGACCGTCAAAGCGCAACTGGCCACTGATCTTGCGGATCGAACCCAGGGGGTAAATCCGTTCGAGCTCGACGGCCGGACGATAATCAACGATCTGCGCATCTTCCATGCGCGGCAGGATCGGCAAGTCCTGACTGCCGGGGACATCCGCGGCAAACGATAAAGGACTGAAACAGCACAACGCCAGCAGACTGAGTGAACGCATGGACAGGCTCATCGGATCAGCATGGCCTGAGCCCCTTTTAACGTTCGTTCCTTTTTGTCGAAATCCGGCGCATGCAGGCCGGGTTCCTCGATCACGATAGAGACCTTGTGGCCGTTCGGGGTCGCAGCGGTATAGCGATCTATCATGGTTGTCTCCCATTTCAACCCGCCCAGCCTCGACAGTTGCCCGGCGCAAGTCAAGGAACGGCGAAGAACCGATTGAAACAGTCTGCGACAAGGTCGGCGCCGGTTTCGTCATTCAGGTGCAAATGATGACCGCCTGGCAGCTGTTCACGGCTAAAGGGTAGACGTTCCAGCAACTCGGAATGTTTGGCGAGCATGCCGTCGGCCGCGACCACCAGTTTGGCCGGACAACTGACTCGCTGGACAAAAGCCATGGCCTGTTCGGTGGTCAGACGCAGCGGCGATGGCAGCGTCAGGCGGTTGTCGGTGCGCCAGGTGTAACCGCCCGGCACGGGCATCAAGCCGCGCTGGGCCAGCAGCTCGGCGGCTTCGCGACTGACCGCCACCAACCCCTTCATGCGCGCTTCGATGGCGCGATCGAGGGTGTTGTAGACCGGTTTTTGCTTCTCCCGCAAATCCAGCTGCGCTTGCAGGGCCATGCCCATGCGCTCGGCGGCATTTTCGCCTTTGTCTGTAGGAGGAATGAGGCCGTCGATCAACGCCAGGTGTGTGACGCGCTCCGGCATCGACCCGGCAATGATCAACGAGGCGATGGCCCCCATGGAGTGCCCCATCAGTGCAAACCGCTTGAGGCCCAGTTGTTCGGCGACTTGCAACACGTCATGGGCGTAATCCCACATCGCGTAACCGGCGCCAGGCGGGCGATGCCCGGAATGACCGTGACCGGCCATGTCCAGGGCGATGATGCGCAAGCCTTTGAGCTTGGGCGCCAGTCGGGCAAAGCTGTTGGCATTGTCCAGCCAGCCATGCAGCGCAATCACCGGCAAGCCGTCTTCAGGACCGAACAAGTGTGCCGCCAACTCGATGTGCGGCAGGCTCAGACGGACTTCTTCGACGGCATTGCTCATGCGCAATCCTTTTGACGGCGACCGTCCCATCGGCTGAACAGGGTTTTCAGCAGCGTGGCCGTGTCGTGTGGACGTTCGAGAGGAAACATATGACCGCCGGGCAGCGTCAGGGATTCACCCTGCGGCATGCGTCCGACAGCGCTGGCGTGATGACGCATCACCACGCGGCTCTTGTGCCCGCGCACCACCGCCAGCGGCACTTTCAGCTGACGCGTGCGACCGGGACTGGTGTGGGGCACGCCACGGTAGATGCTGATTTCCGTGGCAGGATCGAAGCGCAGGCGCAGTGTGTCACCCACCTTGTGCAAACCGTGTTGCAAGTAGGCGTCAAAGCATTCCGGGTCAAAACTGCGGAACAAGGTTTTGCCTGAGAAGTAGCTACGCGCACTTTCGAGGTCGGCGAATTCTTCTCGGCGCCCCAGGGTACGGCCGGCCGGGGTCAAGCGGTCGATGAAGCCGAAACGCTTGGCGGCGCGAATGACCCATTGATCGGTGCGGGTCAGGACCGGTGAATCGAGCATCACCACGCCGCGATACAACTCCGGGCAACGCAAGGCCGCGTGCAAGTGCAGCACGCCCCCAAAGGAATGGCCGACGCCCCACACCGGTTCCGCTTGCTGCTTGAGGTGATGGATCAGTTCGTCCACCAGGTTGTACCAATTGTCGTCCGCGGGAAAACGCGGGTCATGAGCGTGCTGCTCCAGATGCGTCACCTGATACTCGGGCGCCAGCGCCGCGAACAACTTGCCGTAGGTTCCGGAAGGAAAGCCATTGGCGTGGGCGAAAAATATCTGTTGCGACATACCGGCAAATCCATGAGCGAGAACAGGCGTTGATTGTCCGTAAGACGACGGCTGACAGCAATGACTGTAAGTGACAGGAATGATGACAGTCCGGTCAGGGCAATACCGAAACGCTGATGAAGATCCCTGTAGCAGCTGTCGAGCCTTGGCGAGGCTGCGTTCGCGGTCAACCTGAAACACCGCGTTGGTAGATTTCACGACGGCTTCGCAGCCGAGCGCAGCCTCGCCGGGGCTCGACAGCAGCTATACGAGGCGGATGCAGGCTTCGTTTAGCGGGCCGGCGGGTTCTCCCCCAGCGGCACGACCGCCATGGTCAGGCGCGACACGCAACTGGCCTTGCCTTCATCGCTGGTCAAGCGGATGTCCCAGACGTGTGTCGTGCGGCCAATGTGGATGGGCGTGGCCACGGCCGTCACCCTCCCACTGCGCAGGCCGCGCAGGTGGTTGGCGTTGATTTCCAGGCCCACGCAGTAAAACTTGCTGGCGTCGATGCACAGGTAGCTGGCCATTGAGCCGACCGTTTCGGCCAGCACCACAGACGCGCCGCCGTGCAGCAGGCCGTAAGGCTGGTGAGTGCGGTGGTCAATGACCATGCTCGCGGTCAGGGAGCCTTCGTCAAACGCTTCGAAGCGGATATCCAGCACTTCGCCGATGGTGTTTTTCTGGATCGCGTTCAACTGCTCGATGTTGGGAGTGGTACGCCACAGACTCATCGCTGCTTTCCTTTGTTGGTTTTGTTCGTGGCTCAATCCTGCCACAGCACCGCCTCGCTGTGCTCGCTCCATTCTTCGAAGCGGTCGCCGTAAGCCGCTTCGATCACGTTGCGCTTGATCTTCAGCGTTGGCGTCAGGAAGCCGTTTTCCACGGCCCAGCTGTCCTTGACCACCACCAGACGCCGCAAACGCTCGTGTTTGTCGAGGACGCCATTGACCTCATCCAGGAGCTTTTCCAGGCTTGAGTGCAGCCCCGCCCTCGCCGTGCCGCTGGCGTCCTGCTGCCCGACCGCCGATAGCACGCACAGCCCCAGCGGTGCACTCAAACCGTCACCGACCACGCACACTTGTTCAATCCGCGAATGCACCGCCAGGCGATTTTCAATCGGTGCCGGCGCGACGTACTTGCCCTTGCTGGTCTTGAAAATTTCTTTCAGGCGTCCGGTCAGGCGCAGGTTGCCTTCGGCGTCTTCCTCACCCTTGTCGCCGGTGCGCAGGAAGCCGTCCCCGGTGATGGTTTCAGCGGTTTTCTGTGGTTCCTTGAAATAGCCGAGCATGGTCGCGCCGCTGCGCACCATGACCTCGCCCGATTCGTCGATCCGCACTTCTACCTCAGGGCACGGCTTGCCGATCCAGCCGGACTTGTTCTCGCCGGGCCGGCCAATGTGCGAATAGCCGCAGCTCTCGGTCATGCCGTAGACCTCCAGCACGTCCAGCCCCAGTTTGCGGTACCACAGCAGCAAGGTTTGTGGCACGGGCGCAGCACCGGACAAGGCAACGCGCAACGCGTCCAGCCCCAGCCCGGCGAGGACTTTATGCCCGACCCGCTTGCCGATGAAGGGCAGCCCGAGCAGAAAATCCAGGCGTTTTGCCGGGATCTTGCTGTACACGCCCATCTGGAATTTGGTCCAGATCCGCGGCACACCGAACAAGGCAGTAGGCCGGGCGCGCTTTAAATCCGTCAGGAAGGTGTCGAGGCTCTCGGCAAAAAACACCGTCTGCCCGGTGTAAATCGACGCCAACTCAACGAACATCCGCTCGGCCACATGGCACAGCGGCAGGTAGGACAACAGCCGGTCCGACTCGTTGAGGCCGAATAGCTGCGTACCGCGGGTGGTGGCGAACCCCAGATTGCCGAAACTGTGCATCACGCCTTTGGGCAGGCCGGTGGTGCCGGAGGTGTAAATGATAGTGGCCAACTGATCGGCTGCCGGCGTGGGGTCATCCTGGATGGGTGAGCTGCGTTGCAGGTCGGCCCAGCTGAAATCGAAGGTGCCCGGTGGGTGCAACGGCAGACTGATCGTCGGCAGCTCAGGTCTGACGCCGAGGGACATGCTCGGCCAGTCATCGAGCTTGCCGATAAACGCCAGCGCTGCTTCGGAATGATCGAGTACCTGGGCCACCGATTCGGCGGTCAGGTTGGGGTACAACGGCACCGAGACATGCCCGGCCATCCAGATCGCCAGGTCGGCGATGATCCAGTGGGCACAGTTTTTCGAAATCAGTGCGATGTGGCTGCCTTGCGGCAATTCACGAGCGCGCAGCCAGTGCGCGGCGCAGCGAGCCTGATGGCCGACGTCGGCCCAGGTCAGTGTTTCAACTTGCCCGCCACCCGTGGGCTGGACCAGAAAACGCTGGCGTGGATGACGGGCCTCACGCTCGTAGAAAACATCCAGCGGCAAACGAAAAGCAGCAGACATGCGACTCGCTCCTGAATTTTTGGTCTGGAGCAAGCGTAGTCAACCAAGCGGTTGCTTGGTTGACTATTTCATTACAAATATCAGCAACACCGCAGCCCCCTGTAGGACCCGGGCTTGCCCGCGATGCAGGCGCTGCGGTTTATGAATCAGACCGCGTCGATGCAATCGCGGGCAAGCCTCGCTCCCACATTGATGCCCTGTACCGACAGTGCTAAGGGTGTTTGATGCCCTTGAGTTTCATGGCGCCGGCCGGCGGCAGGTCACCTTCTAGCTCTGCCAGGCCGGCGGTCTTGACGGTTTCCGGCTCTTGCAGGTGACCGTGTTGCAGGTAACCGAGCAGATTGCCCACCAGCGGGTTGTGGCTGACCAACAGCGCGTTATCCACCGACACCAACTGCTCCGACACCGCTTGCGGGCGGTTGTCGGGCGTCAGCCACTCGACGGTGCGGATGTTCGGTTCGAACCCCAGCGCGTCGCGCACCAACTGCGCGGTCTGTTGCGCACGCAGGTAAGGGCTGGCGTAGATCGCGGTAATCGGCTGACCGATCAACTCGGCCGCACTGCGCAGCACTTCTTCGCGACCACGAAGAGTCAGCGCTCGCTCGGAATCGGGACGCGAGCCGTACGGTTCAGCTTCACCATGACGCAATACCCAGAGTTTCATAGCTTGGGTTCCTCATCTCGGGCCGGATGCGGCGCGGGCGCCACAACATGCGGCGCTTCACCTTCCGGTGTACGCGGCGTCGGCCAGTCGGCGAACGGCCAGGGTTTCTGGTCGCTGTGGAAGCTGCCGAAACGACCGATCTGCGCCAGGAACTGGCTCAGGCTGTCGCCAAAGTTCATCAGGCTGGCGCTCGGGGCGCCATAGAACAAACGATAGATCAGTTGCACCAGCACTACCGCGCCCAGGATGAACTGCGCCACTTGCCAGACCAGCACGAAGACAATCATCCACAGCACCCGCAGCAGGATGGACTCGTACTTGGTTTCCATTTTCGGATCGTTCATGTCGTGCTCCCCTGCTTATTTACAAAGCGTGCTTAGTTGAAACCGCTGGTCGAGATGAAGTCGACGTCGGTTTTCGGTTCGCCGCGCATCAACAGCTCAATCACTTGATTTAGCGTGCGCCCTTCGAACAGGATCGCGTGCAGCCCGGCGACCAGCGGCATATAGACGCCCACCTCCTGAGCCTTGGCCTTGAGCACTTTGAGCGTGTTCACGCCTTCGGCGACTTCACCCAGACGCGTCACCGCTTCCTCCAGGCTCAGGCCCTGGCCGAGGGCGAACCCGACCTGGTAATTGCGGCTTTTCGGCGACGAGCAGGTGACGATCAAATCGCCCACCCCGGCAAGACCGAGGAAGGTCATCGGGTTGGCGCCCTGATTCACTGCAAAACGGGTCATTTCCGCCAGTGCTCGAGTGATCAGCATGCTCTTGGTGTTTTCGCCCATGCCCAGCGCCACGGCCATGCCGGCAATGATCGCGTAGACGTTTTTCAGCGCCCCGCCCAACTCGACGCCAAAGCGGTCGGCGCTGGCGTACACGCGAAAAGTCCGGCCATGCAGCGCTTCCTGAACTCGCTGACACAGCTCTTCGTCTTCGCTGGCGACCACCGTCGCGGTCAGCGCGTGTTCGGCGATTTCACGGGCCAGGTTCGGTCCGGACAGCACGCCGATGCGCGCTTGCGGAGCGATTTCCTCGAGGATCTCGCTCATCAGCTTGAAGGTGTGGGCTTCGATGCCTTTGGTCAGGCTGACCAGCAGTTTGCCGCTCAACTGTGCGGCATGCGGGACCAGGACCGAACGCAGGGCACTGGAGGGCAGCGCGACGAAACACAGGTCGCAGGCGTCCAGCGTGGCTTGCAAGTCTGTCACCGGTTCTACCGCCGGGAGAATCTTGATGCCTTTGAGGTAACGCGGGTTCTCGCGATTGACCCGGATGGCCTCGGCCTGTTCGGGGTCTCGCATCCACTGCCGGACCTGATGCCCGTTTTCGGCCAGCAGATTAGCCACGGCGGTACCAAAACTTCCGCCTCCCAGGACCGCAATTGGGCGCTGTTCAGTCATATGCAATCCGTTAATCCATACCAGTGGCGATGTCGGCATTATACGGAGCGCCCCCGTGGCGGCCAGCCCCTGCGTCAATTACCAACACTTGTAGGAAGAAGTCCAATAAATACGAGGAAAATGCCGGCATCGTGAATGGAAAAGTGACCGCGCTCGGTTAACATGCGCGCCAACTCCTCACGATCAAAGGGTATGACGTGTCGCTTGGTTCTCCATCATCCCGTTCGCCGCTGGTCCTGGCGCTGATGTTCAGCCCGTCCTTGCTGGCCGACGATTTGTTCCTCGACAACGAACCGCTCCCGCAAGTGCTGACGGCGACACGCCTGAAGCAATCGCCGGCCGCAGTTCCGGGGAGCATGACGGTGATTGACAGCGAATTGATCAACGCCAGCGGCGCACGGGACATCAGCGAATTGTTGCGACTGGTGCCGGGCATGATGGTCGGCAACATCAGCGGCAACCAGGCCACCGTGAACTACCACGGCACCAACGCCACTGAGGCCCGCCGCCTGCAAGTGCTGATCGACGGTCGCTCGGTGTACCGCGCAGGCCTGGCCACGGTGGACTGGAGCGATATTCCGGTGGCCATGGAGGACATTGAGCGCATCGAAGTGTTTCGCGGCCCGAACACCGTCAGCTACGGCGCCAACGCGCTGATGGCCGTGGTCAACATCATCACGCGCAACCCGGCCAACAGCCATGGCACCCGCGTGAAAGTCACCCGTGGTCAACGCGGCATCAACGACTATTACGCCAGCCAGGGCACCGGCTGGGACGGCGGCGACTTGCGTCTGTCACTGTCGGGGCAGCAAGACGACGGTTTCGATTCGGACCGCAACGGGGCCGATTATCGGGACAGCCGTCGCCTGAACCGCTTCAACCTTGCGGTCAGCCAGACGCTCGCGCAAAACCAAAGCATCGACTGGCAATTGAATGCGAAGGAAGGCACCAACCAGCGACCGTATACCTACCGCCCGGTGTTCCCGGGGATTACCGCCGCCGGGGACAATTCCGACGTCGCCGCCAAAGATTACGCCGGCTCGCTGCGCTGGAACCTGGACCTCAATCCCGATCACAGCCTGTATGTACAAGGCTCGGCCCAACACTGGGATCGCCAGCAAACCTGGCGCGCCTGTGATGCCGAAGCGTCGTTCAGCCCGGAGCTGACCCAGCTTTGGCAGCTCAACCCGAATTACACCGAACGCCTGGCGCGCAACATGGATCGCTTCACCGGTCCCGGCGCACCTCTGGGCACGCCAGCGGAACAAGCGCTGGCCAATCAGGTGCTGGGGCAATGGAAAAACGGCGCCCGGCAAACACTCTGTGGCGACATCGACCAGAGCGCCCGGGAATCGCGCTACGACCTCGAAGTGCAGGACACCCTCAGCCTGTCCGACAGCCTGCGACTGGTCAGCGGCATGAACTATCGTTACGACCGGGCCGATTCCGAGACCTACTTCAATGGCACGCTCGACGACACCACGTGGCGCACGTTCGGCCAGCTGGAATGGCGTGCCACCGAGCACTGGTTGTTGCAGGGCGGGGCGATGTTCGAGGACACGCAATTGACCGGCAGCTCACTGACCCCGCGCGTGGCGGTCAATTACCTGATCAACCCGCGTCATGGCTTGCGTGCCGTGTATTCGGAAGCGATTCGCTCACCGGACATGTTCGAGAACAACGTCAACTGGAGTTACCAGGTGACCAACCTGCGGCCCACCGCTTACGGCCAGACCAGCGCCCGCTATTTCGTCAAGACCCGTGGGCCCGGCGACCTCGACAAGGAACGCATGCGCTCGCGAGAGCTGGGCTACAACGGCTACTTCGTCGAACTGGGGCTGAGCGTCGATGTGAAGCTGTTCTACGACGAAATCAACGGCATGATCAGCGAACCGCTGCGCAACAATCAGTACATCGCCAGCAACTCCAACACCTCGCGCTTCACCGGGGCGGAAACGCAACTGGACTGGCGCCTCGGCAGCGCTGACCGCCTGCGCCTGACCTATGCCTACGTGGACACCGACGCCAGTAATCCGCTGGATGAGCAACAGACCGCGCGCAACAGCGGCTCCGCCGGTTGGCTGCGCAACTGGGGACAGGGCTGGAACAGCGCCCTCTTCTACTATGGCGACGATGCGCTCAACGGCTATCGCTTCGAGCGGGTCGACACCCGCATCGCCAAACGCCTCGGTTTGGGCAAGGCCAACCTGGAACTGGCCGGCATCCTTCAGCAACGCCTGGACAATCAACCCACCACCTTTGTCGACAACAACTACGACGAGCGCCGAGTGGTTTACTTCAGCGCGGAGCTGACGTTTTAAATGCGCCGTCGCCTGTCATGGAAGTCGCCGCGACCGGGTCGCCTGCTGGCCGGGTTGTGCCTGGCGGTTGGCTGCCTGCTCGGCGCCCTGCCGATACAGGCTGCAGACATTCTGTTGACCGGCACCGAAGACAGCCCCGGCGTGCAGTCCTTCGTCCATGCATTGAGCGAGATGCGCCCCACCGACAACGTCCGCTTCCAACTACTGGCGAGTCTCCCCTCGCCAGGTAAACTGCCTGCCGCCACGCGCCTGATCCTGCTGGATCTGCCGAGCCTCGACTGGCGTCAGCAAGAGGCCCTGGGGCCGACGACGCTGGTACTGCGCATCAGTCGCCTGCAAGCCCAACAACGTTTCGGCGTGAACTTTCCACCACACCTCAGCCTGCTCTGGAGTGATCCGCCACTGGATCGGCAATTGCGCCTGACCCGACTGATCCTGCCCCAGGCGCGGCGCGTCGGCGTGCTGTTCGACAGTCACAGTGAATTCCTGCTGAAAGAAATGCGTCTGGCCGCCCTGGGGGAAAGTCTTGATGTGGTCGCCGAGCGCTGGGATAACACCAATGACAGTCGCCCCTTGCAGGATTTGCTGAAAAACTGCGACGTGCTGCTGGGCCTCGACGATCCCGACCTGTACAACCCGAAAACCGCAAAAAATCTGCTGTTGAGCAGCTATTCCCGGCAACTGGCCTTGATCGGCCCGAATGCCGCGTTCGTCAAGGCCGGCAGCCTGGCCAGCACTTACAGCGATCAGAGCGACTGGCTGCAAGTGCTCGACGAATTGCTCGACCTGCCACCGACGAGCTGGCCGCGCGCGCTTTACCCGCAACACTTCAAAGTCTCAAGTAACCCGCAAGTGGCTCGTTCATTAGGTATTGAGCAGATTGATGACGCATCTGCCGCCCTCCAGCTGGCTGAAGGAGAAAGCCGCCCATGACCTTCCGACGCCCTTGGGACATCAATACCCGCACCCAAATGATCAGCCTTGGCCCGGCCCTGTTGCTGACATTGGTGCTGATCAGTTTTTTTACGTTCGTACGGATTCAGGACCTGCGTCAGGAGCTCAATCACACCGGGCAGTTGATCGCCAACCAATTGGCTCCCGCCACCGAATACGGGGTGATTTCGGGTAACAACGAGGTGCTCGAAAGCTTGCTCAAGGCGACACTCGCCACGCCGAACGTGCGTTTCCTGGAGGTCCAGGACAACGCCAACCGGATTCTGGTGTACGTTGAGCAACCCTCGGAAACCCACCGACGCTCGCAGCAGGTTGAAGTGTTCCAGGCACCGGTGCGGTTGCAGCGGATCGCGCTCAACAATGATTTTTTCCAGGGCTCCAAAGCCTCGAGCACCGGCCCCTCCGAGGACTATCTGGGCCGGGTGATCGTCGGTCTGTCGAATGACGCCTTCAACCAGCGTCAGCAGGAAATCCTGTTGAAAGCCGCGATCCTCGCCCTGTTCGCCCTGCTGTTTACCTTTCTGGTGGCACGGCGCCTGGCGGGCAGCCTGTCGCAACCGATTCGCGACATTGGCAACGCGGTGAAGGCCATCCAGGAAGGCGATTACACACGCCCCTTGCCGATTGTCGACGACACCGAGCTGGGCGCGCTGTCGCAACACATCAACAACCTCGCCAGCGGCCTCGAACAAGCCAGTCGCGAACAGCATCAGGCGATGGCGCAGTTGATCCAGACACGCGAGGAAGCGGAAAAGGCCAACAATGCCAAGTCTGATTTCCTGGCGATGATGAGCCATGAACTGCGCACGCCGATGAATGGCGTACTCGGCATGCTGCAATTGCTCGAAACCACCGACATGACCGAAGAGCAGGTCGAATACGCGGCACTGGCCTCGGAGTCCACCGAACACCTGCTCAAGGTCATCAACGACATTCTCGACTTCTCGCGCATCGAGCGTTCGGAACTGGAACTCGAGCACATCCCGTTCAATCTCGCGGACCTGATCGTCAGTTGCGCCCAATCGTTCCAGCACAGCGCGGCGCAACGCGGGCTCGATCTGCAGTTGCTGATCCCCGACGACATGCGCGCCCTTCAGGTTCAAGGCGATCCGACACGCATCCGGCAGATTCTGGTCAACCTGGTCGGCAATGCCTTGAAGTTCACCGAGCATGGCCGCGTCAGCATCGAACCGCAGTGGCAATCGCTGGATCACGAACTGCTGTGGTTCACCTGCACCGTGCGCGACAGCGGCATTGGCATTTGCGCTGAAAGCCTGGAGCTGATGTTCAATGCCTTCCAGCAGGCCGACAGCTCCATCTCACGACGCTACGGGGGCACCGGCCTGGGGCTGCCGATTGCCCGCACGTTGGCTGAACGCATGGGCGGCACCTTGCGGGCGCAGAGCGAAGAAGGCCAGGGCTCGGTGTTTACCCTGGAAATTCCGCTGGCCCTCTATAAGCAGACGCTTCCGGTGCTGGCCCCGAGGGCGCAGACCGGCAATGAGGATGGCGCGGGGCATAACGTGTTGCTGGTCGAAGACAACCCGGTCAATCAGACCGTGATCGAAGCAATGTTGCGCAGCCTGGGCTTTACTGTCAGCGTCGCCACCGACGGCGCGCAGGCCGTGCGTAGCGCCGAAAGCCTGATTTTTGAAGCGATCCTGATGGACTGCCGACTGCCGATCATCGACGGCTATGAAGCGACCCGACAGATTCGCCAATTGCCCGGCTGTGCGGACTTGCCGATCATCGCCTTGACCGCCAATGCGCTGCAGGGCGATCGCGAAGCCTGTTTGTCGGCGGGCATGAACGATTACTTGGCCAAGCCCTTCAAACGAACGGATTTGCAGCAAATTCTGCAGCGCTGGGTGCAGTAGTACAGGCCTTTCGACCATCTGCGACTGGCGTGAAAGGCGAAAGTGCGGCAGTCTTAGGCACCCGAACAGGCCCGAAAAGGGGCTTGAATAATAATTTCAGTGCACAAGTGTACATTCATGTCCTTGGTGCTGTGACTTTCACCACAACGCAATAGTCTATGAGTAGGCTGCTGACTCGAGGCATGAACGCCTCGATCGGCCGGGAGATTTGCCCCACCCTGCCGCATGGGACTATTGAGGAGCTCGCATGACCCAACAAAACGCCTTTACTCGGGAAGACCTGCTGCGCTGCAGTCGCGGTGAGCTGTTCGGCCCAGGTAACGCACAACTGCCCGCCCCGAACATGCTGATGGTGGATCGCATCACCCATATCAGTGCCGAGGGTGGCAAGTACGGCAAAGGTGAATTGGTCGCCGAGCTGGATATCACTCCGGACCTGTGGTTTTTCGCCTGCCACTTCGAAGGTGATCCGGTGATGCCGGGCTGCCTGGGCCTTGACGCAATGTGGCAATTGGTCGGCTTCTTCCTCGGCTGGCAAGGCCTGCCGGGCCGTGGCCGTGCGCTGGGTTCGGGCGAAGTGAAATTCTTCGGCCAGGTCCTGCCGACCGCCAAAAAAGTCACCTATAACATTCAGATCAAGCGCGTGTTGAAAGGCAAACTGAACCTGGCCATTGCCGACGGTTCGGTCAGCGTCGACGGCCGCGAGATCTACACCGCCGAAGGCCTTCGGGTCGGCGTTTTCACCTCCACTGACAACTTCTAAGGGTTATCCGCATGCGCCGCGTCGTTATCACTGGTCTGGGCATCGTTTCGTGCCTGGGCAATGACAAAGAGACCGTCTCCGCTAACCTGCGTGCAAGTCGCCCTGGCATCCGGTTCAACCCGGAATATGCCGAAATGGGTCTGCGTAGCCAGGTTTCCGGCTCCATCGACCTTCCCCTCGAAGAACTGATCGATCGCAAGATCTATCGCTTCGTTGGCCACGCGGCGGCTTACGCCTACCTGGCCATGAAAGACGCCATCACCGACTCCGGTCTGACCGATGAGCAAGTCTCCAACCCGCGTACCGGCCTGATCGCCGGTTCCGGTGGCGCCTCCACGCTGAACCAGATGGAAGCGCTGGACATCCTGCGCGAGAAAGGCGTGAAGCGCGTTGGCCCGTACCGTGTAACGCGGACCATGAGCAGCACCGTTTCCGCTTGCCTGGCCACCCCGTTCAAGATCAAGGGCCTGAACTACTCCATCGCTTCTGCCTGCGCCACCAGTGCTCACTGCATCGGCAACGCCATGGAACAGATCCAGATGGGCAAGCAGGACGTCGTGTTCGCTGGCGGCGGCGAAGAAGAGCATTGGAGCCAGTCGTTCCTGTTCGACGCCATGGGCGCACTGTCCAGCCAGTACAACGAAACCCCGGAAAAAGCTTCCCGTGCCTACGACGCCAAGCGTGACGGTTTCGTCATCGCCGGCGGTGGCGGCATGGTCGTGGTCGAAGAGCTGGAACACGCTCTGGCCCGCGGCGCGAAGATCTACGCGGAAATCGTTGGCTACGGCGCGACTTCCGACGGCTACGACATGGTCGCCCCAAGCGGCGAAGGCGCCATCCGCTGCATGCAGATGGCCATGTCCACCGTTGACGCTCCGATCGACTACCTGAACACCCACGGCACCTCGACTCCGGTCGGCGACGTCGCGGAAATGAAAGGTGTGCGTGAAGTGTTCGGCGACAAGGCTCCGGCCATCAGCTCCACCAAGAGCCTGTCGGGTCACTCCCTGGGCGCCGCCGGCGTTCACGAAGCGATCTACTGCATGCTGATGATGGAAGGCAACTTCATGGCCGGTTCCGCCAACATCGAAGAACTGGACCCGGAAGTGGCAGACATGCCAATCCTGACCAAGACGCGCGAAAATGCCACCATCAACACCGTGATGAGCAACAGCTTCGGTTTCGGTGGCACCAACGCCACGCTGGTACTGAAGCGTTGGGCAGGTAAGTAATACCTCGCCGTTTCGCTGCACACAAAAACGCCCCGACTGGTTCGGGGCGTTTTTTTTGTGCCCTAATAAAGTGAATGCACCGCAGTTGCTGTAGCAGCTTGGTTATTCATGAACATGAAGCTTTTGTCATAAAACTCAACGCCCTGCGACCGAATGTCGCGCGTTACGCGGGCTGCAGGACTTTTGCAGAATCGGCAATTGTCCGTTACCAATCCCGAGCGTTTACTTAGCAAGCTAACAAAACGTATAACAAAGACCTGCACACGCCTTGGTGCAGATAATTGAGATTGGAGCTAGCAGATGACTGTAAAAGTAACTGAACGCGACGATTCACATAAATCCCATGAGGGTGTAGCCGCTGGTATCCGCATTTGGGATGTCCACCAACAGGACCTACTGGTGGGGATGTTTCACTCCGAGACTGACGCGCACAACTACAAAACCGAACTGGAAACACTGGAGCAGCAAAGGGCGTTGCGCTCCGCTTGAGCAACTACAGCATTGAAAACGACAAACCCCGCCATGAGCGGGGTTTGTCGTTGTTGCAACCTCTAACGGCTTACCACATCAGATCATCCGGAATCTGGTAGGCGGCGTACGGATCGTCCTCGGCGGCCACTTCTTCAGTCTTCACGTTCATCTGCACGATGCGTTGTGGATCACGCTCCTGGATCTTCAGCGCCGCTTCACGCGGGATCACTTCATAACCGCCGGCGTGGTGCACGATGGCCAGGAAGCCATTGCTGAGCTGATTACGCATCAGCGTGTTGACGCAGAGGCGCTTGACCTTTTTGTCATCAACGAAGTTGTAGTAGTCCTCGGTGGTCAGCTTCGGCAGACGCGAGACTTCGATCAATTGCTTGATCTGCGCGGCGCGGGCCTTGGCCTCGACTTTTTCCTGCTGCTGACGGTTCAGCTCCTGGTCGCGCTTGACCTTCTCGGCCTTCGCTTCCTGCGCCGCACGCTGCTGCGAGTCATCCAGCTCGATATGGCCTTTGTGGGCCAGGCGCTGTTGTTTCTGCTTCTCTTTGCCGACCTGTTTGGCCTGCTTCTGGTTGACCAGCCCTGCTTTGAGCAACTGGTCGCGAAGGGAAATGCTCATGGTGCTTGTTTCTCACTTAGGCAACTGCTCAACCGCAGCTGGTCAAATTCTTTTCCTGACGTTTGGCTTCGCCCCACAAGGCGTCCAACTCTTCGAGGGTGCAATCTTCTATGGGACGGTGGGTGTCGCGCAATGCCTGTTCGATAAAACGGAAGCGTCTTTCGAATTTGCTGTTGGCGCCACGCAGCGCGGTTTCCGGATCAACCTTGAGATGACGCGCCAGATTGACCACGGAAAACAGCAGATCACCGACTTCATCGGCAATCGCCGCCGAGTCATTGTCGGCCATCGCTTCGAGCACTTCATCAAGCTCTTCACGAACCTTGTCCAGCACCGGCAAGGCGTCCGGCCAGTCAAAACCGACCTGCCCGGCGCGCTTCTGCAACTTGGCCGAACGAGACAACGCCGGCAGCGCAGCAGGCACATCGTCGAGCAAGGACAGTTGTTGCGGCGCGGCAGACTTCTCCGCGCGCTCCTCGGCCTTGATCTCTTCCCAGCGCTGCTTGACCTGTTCTTCACTCAGGCGCGGGATGTCCATGGGCGCGTACAGATCACCGGTGGGGAACACATGAGGATGGCGACGGATCAGCTTGCGGGTAATGCTGTCGATCACACCGGCAAACTCGAAGCGCCCTTCTTCCCGGGCCAGCTGGCTGTAATAAACCACCTGAAACAGCAAATCCCCCAACTCGCCCTGCAAATGATCGAAGTCGCCGCGCTCGATGGCGTCAGCGACTTCATAGGCTTCCTCAAGGGTGTGCGGGACGATGGTGGCGTAGGTTTGCTTGATGTCCCACGGGCAACCGAAATGCGGGTCGCGCAGACGGTTCATCAAGTGCAATAAGTCTTCGAGTGAATACATCAATCAGTCTCTACACAAACCCTTGCAGGAGTGAGCCTGCTCCCGATGGGGGCGGTCAGTCGGCATTAATCGTGACGGATACACCGCTATCGCAAGCAGGCTCACTCCTACATTGATCATCTCAAGGAGTACGGTTACGGCGGGTTTCGATGATGTTCGGCAACTGGGAAATCCGTCCCAGCAACCGCCCCAGCGCATCCAGCCCCGGAATCTCGATGGTCAGGGACATCAACGCGGTGTTGTCCTCTTTGTTCGAGCGGGTGTTGACCGCCAGCACGTTGATCCGCTCGTTGAGCAGCACCTGCGACACGTCACGCAGCAAGCCGGAGCGGTCGTAGGCGCGGATGACAATGTCCACCGGGTAAGTGAGCACCGGCACCGGCCCCCAGCTGACCTGGATGATCCGCTCAGGCTCGCGCCCGCCCAGTTGCAGCACCGAGGCGCAGTCCTGGCGGTGAATGCTCACGCCGCGGCCCTGGGTGATGTAGCCGACGATGGCATCCCCCGGCAACGGCTGGCAGCAGCCGGCCATTTGCGTCATCAGATTGCCGACACCCTGGATCTGAATGTCGCCACGCTTGCCCGGTTTGTAGCCGGTGGCTTTGCGCGGGATCAGTTCCAGCTGCTCGTTGCCGCGTTCCGGCTCGACCAGTTGCTGCGCCAGGTTCACCAGTTGCGCCAGGCGCAGATCTCCGGCGCCCAAGGCCGCGAACATGTCCTCGGCGGTCTTCATGTTGGCCTTGTCGGCCAGCTTGTCGAAGTCCACCGCCGGCAGGCCCAGACGATTGAGTTCGCGCTCAAGCAGGGTTTTACCAGCCGCGACGTTCTGGTCACGCGCCTGCAACTTGAACCAGTGGACAATCTTCGCCCGTGCCCGCGAGGTGGTGATGTAACCCAGGTTCGGGTTCAGCCAGTCGCGGCTCGGGGTGCCGTGCTTGCTGGTGATGATCTCGACCTGTTCACCGGTTTGCAGGCTGTAGTTGAGTGGCACGATCCGGCCGTTGATCTTCGCGCCACGGCAGTTATGGCCGATTTCGGTGTGCACGCGGTACGCAAAGTCCAGCGGCGTCGCGCCTTTGGGCAGGTCGATGGCGTGACCGTCCGGGGTGAAGATGTAGACCCGGTCCGGCTCGATATCGACCCGCAACTGTTCCGCCAGGCCGCCGATATCGCCCAGCTCTTCGTGCCACTCGAGGACCTGACGTAGCCAGGAGATTTTCTCTTCGTAGTGGTTGGAGCCGGATTTGACGTCGGTGCCCTTGTAGCGCCAGTGCGCACACACGCCCAGCTCGGCTTCCTCGTGCATGGCGTGGGTGCGGATCTGCACTTCCAGCACCTTGCCCTCGGGGCCGATCACCGCAGTGTGCAGCGAGCGGTAGCCGTTCTCTTTCGGGTTGGCGATGTAGTCGTCGAATTCTTTGGGAATGTGCCGCCACAGGGTGTGGACAATGCCGAGCGCGGTGTAACAATCGCGCATTTCCGGCACCAGCACGCGAACGGCGCGCACGTCGTAGATCTGGCTGAATTCCAGACCCTTGCGCTGCATTTTGCGCCAAATCGAGTAGATGTGTTTGGCCCGGCCGCTGATGTCGGCATCGACGCCGGTGGCCTGCAATTCGTTCTTCAGCTGGCTCATCACGTCAGCGATGAAACGTTCGCGATCCAGACGCCGTTCATGCAGCAACTTGGCGATCTGTTTGTACTGGTCAGGCTCAAGGTAACGGAAGGACAAATCCTCCAGTTCCCACTTGATGTGACCGATACCGAGACGGTGCGCGAGAGGCGCATAGATGTCGAAGACTTCACGGGCGACGCGATTGCGTTTTTCGTCGTCAGCGGTTTTCACCGCTCGAATCGCACAGGTGCGTTCAGCCAGTTTGATCAGCGCGACGCGAACGTCGTCGACCATGGCGACCAGCATTTTGCGCAGGTTTTCGACCTGGCCCTGAGTGCCCAGCACCAGGGATTTACGCGGGCTCAGGCTGTCGCTGATCGCCGCCATGCGCTGCACGCCGTCGATAAGCTTGGCCACCACCGGGCCGAAGCGCTGGCTGATCGCAGGCAACAGAATCTGCCCTTCGCGCACGCCACGGTACAAGATCGCGGCGACCAGTGAATCCTGATCGAGTTTGAGGTCGGCGAGAATCTCGGCGATCTCAAGGCCCGTGCGGAAACTCGACGTCCCTTCGGACCAGAGATTCTTCGCCGCATTGGCCTGCTGTTCAGACGTACGAGCGAACTCGCACGCTTCCTTCAAGGCTTCGCGATCCAGTGCCGGATCGACACTGACCGCATGATCGAGCCAAGCCTCGAGATTGATACTGCCGTCTGTATTGATCGGCTGGTGTGCTCTCACCTGTACCATCTTGCTTACCTTCCCTACGACGCAGATTCAATGCGTCAAATCGCTGACCTTCGTTGCCCGCTTGCGCTCGCGGGGCTCATGCGAGCGCTGCACGGGCGGGACAGTCGGACCAGACGAGCCGTCCTAGCTCGCTTCAAATAACGCCATGGCCTCGACATGTGCCGTTTGAGGAAACATATCGAGAATCCCGGCACGTTTTAACCGGTAGCCCTGCTTGATCAATTCAACCGTGTCGCGCGCCAGCGTTGCCGGGTTGCACGACACGTACACCAACCGCTTGGCGCCCAAGGACGCCAGCTTGCGCACGGCCTCGAAAGCACCATCACGCGGTGGGTCCAAGAGTACCGCACAAAAGCCTTCGCGCGCCCATTCGGCGTCGGACAAAGGCTGGGATAAATCGGCCTGAAAAAACTTCGCGTTATGCAGATTATTACTAGCCGCGTTCGCAGCGGCGCGCTCGACCATGGCCTGCACACCTTCCACCGCGACCACTTCGCGAACGGCCTTGGCCAGCGGCAATGCAAAGTTACCCAAGCCACAAAACAAATCCAGAACCCGCTCATCCGCTTGCGGTTTCAGCCAGTCCAGCGCCTGGGCAATCATCGCTTCGTTGACCCCGGCATTGACCTGAATGAAATCCCCCGGCCGGTAGGCCAGTTCCAGGTCCCACTGCTCCAGGCGATAACCCAGCGACGCATCGGCCTCGACCGGTTGCGGTTCACCGTCCCCATGCAGCCACAATTGGGCTTCATGGACGGCGCAGAAATCCTTGAGGATGGCCATGTCGGCGTCAGACAACGGCGCCATGTGCCGCAGCAACACGGCCAATGACGAACCGCTGAACAATTCCACATGCCCCAGCGCTTGAGGTTTGCTCAAGCGACGGAGCATCTCCGGCAAGCCGCTCATGATCGGTTGCAAGGGCTGTACCAGCACCGTGCATTCGTTGATCGCGACGATGTCCTGACTGCCCGCTGCGCGGAAACCGACCTCGAGTTTTTTCGCTTTCATGTCCCAACGCACCGCCACGCGGGCGCGACGACGGTAACCGAATTCCGGACCGCTCAACGGCGCTGCCCACTCTTGCGGTTCGACACCGGCGACCTTTGACAGTTGCTCGGCAAGCATGCGTTGTTTCAGGGCGAGTTGTTCAGAATGAGGCATATGTTGCACGCTGCAGCCGCCACAGCGACCGGCGTGCGGGCACGGTGCCGGGCGACGCAGTTCGCTGGCCTGGAACACGCGCTCGGTGCGCGCCTCGACCACTTTGCCGTGGGCGCCCAATACTCGCGCCTCGACGTCTTCACCGGCCAATGCGCCGATGACGAACCAGGTGCGACCTTCAAAAAAAGCGATACCGCGACCGTCATTGGCCAGGCGCTCGATGCTCAAGCGCTGCTTTTTGCCGGTCGGGATTTGTGGGGCCTTGCTGCCGCCCGTGGGTTGGAAGCGCAGGCCTCTCTCGTGCTTGGCCATCAGTTAGGCGCGTCGAAAATGCCGGTCGACAAATAACGGTCGCCACGGTCGCAAATGATCGCGACGATCACCGCGTTTTCAACTTCTTTGGACAGGCGCAGCATCGCCGCCACGGCGCCGCCCGAAGACACGCCACAGAAGATGCCTTCTTCGCGGGCCAGACGACGGGTCACGTCCTCGGCTTCACTTTGCGCCATGTCGACAATACGGTCGACACGATCCGCCTGATAAATCTTCGGCAGGTATTCCTGCGGCCAGCGACGGATGCCCGGAATCGCCGAGCCTTCCATCGGTTGCAGGCCGATGATCTGCACGCCTTCGTTCTGTTCTTTCAAATAGCGAGAGACCCCCATGATGGTACCGGTGGTGCCCATCGAACTGACGAAATGGGTGATGGAGCCCTCGGTCTGACGCCAGATTTCCGGGCCGGTGGTGGTGTAGTGCGCTTGCGGGTTATCCCCGTTGGCGAACTGGTCCAGCACCTTGCCACGGCCTTCGGCTTCCATCCGCTGAGCGAGGTCGCGGGCGCCTTCCATACCTTCTTCCTGGGTGACCAGGATCAGCTCGGCACCATAAGCCGTCATCGCGGCTTTACGTTCGGCGCTGGAGTTGTCCGGCATGATCAGGATCATCTTGTAACCCTTGATCGCGGCGGCCATCGCCAACGCAATACCGGTGTTACCCGAGGTCGCTTCGATCAACGTATCGCCGACGTGGATCTGCCCGCGCAACTCGGCGCGAGTGATCATCGACAGCGCCGGACGGTCCTTGACCGAACCCGCCGGGTTATTCCCTTCGAGCTTGAGCAAAAGGGTATTGCTGGTGGCACCGGGCAGGCGCTGCAAACGGACCAGCGGAGTGTTGCCGACGCAATCGGCGATGGTTGGGTACTGCAAGGTCATGGCGTATTCGCAATCCAGACTGCGGGGGCGCCTATCATACCGGCAAACGTTCGAAGGCCATATCACGCAAAGTGCGGTGCTTATGGCTTATGGGAATAAGCAGTGAAATTCTGGTCACTCCTTTATGCCGACTGGTTAATTTGTGACGGGTGGCTGGGATGGCCTCATCGCGGGCAAGCCCGCTCCCACAGGGTTAGAGGACGATCACGCCATATACGGGTGACACACATCCAGTGTGGGAGCGGGCTTGCCCGCGATGGCGTCATCACTCACACCCTCAACTTCAGCCACCAACCGCATATTCAGCCGCAACCCAACCCCAGTGTTCTCAGCCCACAACTGTCCACCCTGACGCCGCACCGCATTCCTCGCAATGCTCAACCCCAACCCGAACCCGCCATCCCCCGGTCGCGAACCGTCGAGCCGAATGAAGGGGCAGAAGATCCGCTCAAGATCAGTCTCTGCCACCCCGCCGCCTTCATCTTCCAGCCACACATGCCAGAAATCGCCATCACGTTGCCCGCCCAGACTCACCACGCCGCCCTTGGGCGAATGACGAATGGCGTTGCGCAGGATGTTTTCCAGCGCCTGCGCCAGGGTGTTGAGGTTGCCGCGCACCCAGCACGACGAGTCCACCGTGCAGCGCAATTGACTGCCCGGCCAGCCGCTTTCATAGCAGGCATTTTCCGTGAGCATTTCCCACAAGGCCTGGACCTGAATCGCTTCGTCAGGCAACGGCGCACGCTCGGTATCGAGCCAGGCCAGTTGCAGCGTGTCCTCTACCAGACGCTGCATGCCATCGACCTCCCGCCCGATACGCTCGCGCAACGCCGTCAACCCCTGCTCGCTTTCGCTGGCCACCCGCAAGCGGCTCAACGGTGTGCGCAGTTCGTGGGACAGGTCGCGCAGCAATTGTTGCTGCAAGGCCACGGTGCTTTGCAGGCGCTCGGACATGTGGTCGAAGGCCCTGCCCAGCTCGCCGAGTTCATCCGAACGATTGGTGGTGCTGCTCGACAGGCGCACGTTCAATTGGTCCGCGCGCCAGGCGTTGGCCTGTTCGCGAAGACTGTTCAACGGCACGACCAGCAGTCGATACAGACCGACACACAACAACAGTGTGAACATTCCCGGAATGATGCCGTTGGTGATCACGCGCCAGATCAACCGGTATTGCCCCGGTACAAAACGTTGGGGCAACTCGATCACCAGGCTGCCGGCCGCCGGGTCGTTGGGAAAAGGGATTCTCAACCATGGCAAGCCCCTGGTGTGGCGACTCGTTGGCCAATCCAGCCCCCGCAAAAAGGTCAGGCGCTGAATTTCTTTATCTGTCAGCGGATAGCTGCTCAACGACTGCAAATCAGCGCCGATGACGCCGACCCAGGATCTCTCGCGCTTGCCGATACCCTGCAGCCAGACGTCGACGCCTGCACTCTGGTGCTGATTCCAGGCTTGCTCGGCTTCGGCGGCGTAGCGGGTCAGCGTGATCCGGGCCTCTTCGGACAAGAACAGGTTTTTCTGCTCCATGTACCGCCCCCACGACCAGCTCAGCCAGATCATCAGCAGACAAAACGCTACCAACAAACAGGCAAGTTTCCAGAACAGCGAGTGACGTCCCGGCAGGTCAGACCATTTCATCGGCAGCACTCAGGACGTAACCCTTGCCCCAAACCGTACGCACTTCGCGCTCGGTGTAGCCGATACCCTTGAGCTTGCGGCGGATCTGACTGATGTGCATGTCGAGGCTGCGGTCATGGGCGGCGTAACCCCGTTGCAGCACATGCTGATACAGGAAGGCTTTGCTCAACACTTCATCGCCATTGCGGTTGAGCGTTTCCAGCAACCGATATTCGCTGCGAGTCAGGCCGGCGGCGTGCTCGCCATGGAAAACCTCACACAGTTCATCGTCAAAACGCAGGCTGTGCGCCTCGCAGGCCAAAGGCTGCGGCGCCGGTCGACGGTCGAGCGCCACCCGACGCAGGATCGCTTCGATGCGCACGCGCAACTCGGCCATGCTGAAGGGTTTTGGCAGGTAGTCATCGGCGCCCAGACGAAAGCCGCTGATGCGATCCTCCTCGGCACCCAATGCCGACATCAGCACCACGGGCGTGGCATGGCTCTGGCGTAATTGCGTCAACACATTGAGCCCGTCCAGGCCCGGCAGCAGGATATCCATCAACACCACATCGAAAGCTTGCTGGCGCGCGATGGCCAGGCCTTCCTGACCGTTCTGGCACCAGGTCACCTGAAAACCGCAACGGCCCAAATGCTCGCGCACATAGGCACCGAGCACGAGGTCGTCTTCGATGGAAAGGATTCGGGGATGGCCAATCGGGATGGGAGTCATCAGTATCTGCAAATAATTCTCAGTTGAGCGATTATTAAAGATTGCCTGCCGATGGGCAACCCAAGGTTTGCCCAAGACACAAAAGCAGCCCGCCCGCCGACGAATGACGACATCAATTTTACGAAGATTGACTGCGTGCAAATCGCTACACTGCCCGGGTGGCGCGTACCGGATGTACCCGCAGGTCAATCAATCGCTGGATGCAGGAGAGATGCGTGCTCAAGAAACTGGGAATTAAAGGCCGCGTGCTGTTGCTGACCCTGTTGCCGACCACTTTGATGGCCTTGGTCCTGGGCGGCTATTTCACCTGGATGCAGCAATCCGACCTGCAATCCCAACTGATGCAGCGCGGCGAAATGATCGCCGAGCAGCTGGCACCGCTGGTGGCCCCGGCCATGGCGCACAAGGACAATGAGCTGCTGGAACGCATCGCCACCCAGTCGCTGGAAACAGCCGACGTGCGCGCAGTGACCTTCCTCGCCCCCGACCGCACACCGGTAGCCCACGCCGGCCCGACCATGCTCAATCAGGCGCCGCCGCTGGGCGACGGTTCGAAGATGTTGCGCCGCAGCGGCAACGATGCGACGCGTTACCTGCTGCCGGTGTTCGGCAAACACCGCAACCTGGCCGGCGACTTGATTCCCGACGAAGCCGACCGCCTGCTGGGCTGGGTCGAACTCGAGCTGTCGCACAGCGGCATGTTGCTGCGCGGTTACCGCAGCCTGTTTGCCAGCCTGATGATGATTGCTGCCGGTCTGGCGGGTGCGGCGCTGCTGGCCCTGCGCATGGGCCGGACCATCAATCGGCCGATCAGCCAGATCAAACTGGCGGTGGCGCAACTCAAGGACGGTCATCTGGAAACCCGCCTGCCACCCCTCGGCAGCCAGGAACTGGATGAACTGGCGTCCGGCATCAACCGCATGGCCGGCACCCTGCAGAACGCCCAGGAAGAATTGCAGCACAGTGTCGATCAGGCCACCGAAGACGTGCGTCAGAATCTGGAAACCATCGAGATCCAGAACATCGAGCTGGACCTGGCGCGCAAGGAAGCCCTGGAAGCGAGCCGGATCAAATCCGAGTTCCTGGCCAACATGAGCCATGAAATCCGCACGCCGCTCAACGGCATTCTCGGCTTCACCCACCTGCTGCAAAAAAGCGAGCTGACGCCGCGTCAGCTCGACTACCTGGGCACCATCGAAAAGTCCGCCGACAGCTTGCTGGGGATCATCAACGAGATCCTCGACTTCTCGAAAATCGAGGCCGGCAAACTGGTGCTCGACAACATTCCGTTCAACCTGCGCGACTTGCTGCAGGACACCCTGACCATCCTCGCCCCCGCCGCCCACGCAAAACAGCTGGAACTGGTGAGTCTGGTCTATCGCGACACGCCGTTGTCGCTGGTGGGCGATCCGCTGCGACTCAAGCAGATCCTCACCAACCTGGTCAGCAACGCGATCAAGTTCACCCGCGAAGGCACCATCGTCGCCCGTGCCATGCTCGAAGAAGAACACGAAGACAGCGTGCAACTGCGCATCAGCATCCAGGACACGGGCATCGGCCTGTCGAGTCAGGACGTGCGCGCGCTGTTCCAGGCTTTCAGCCAGGCCGACAATTCGTTGTCTCGGCAACCCGGCGGCACCGGGCTGGGGCTGGTGATTTCCAAGCGACTGATTGAACAGATGGGCGGCGAGATTGGCGTCGACAGTACGCCGGGCGAAGGTTCGGAGTTCTGGATCAGCCTGAGCCTGCCCAAGACCCGCGACGACGCCGAAGACCTGCCCAGCGCTCCCCTGCTCGGGCGCCGCGTGGCGGTGCTGGAAAACCATGAACTGGCGCGGCAGGCATTGCAGCATCAACTGGAAGATTGCGGCCTGAGCGTCACGCCATTCAATACCCTGGAAAGCCTGGCCAATGGCGTGACCGGCGCGCATCAGACCGATCAGGCCATCGACCTGGCGGTGCTCGGCATCACCAGCAACGACATGCCGCCCGAGCGTCTCAACCAGCACATCTGGGACCTCGAACACCTGGGCTGCAAAGTCCTGGTGCTGTGCCCGACCACCGAGCAGACACTGTTCCATCTCTCGGTGCCGAACCCGCACAGTCAGCTTCAGGCCAAACCGGCCTGCACGCGCAAACTGCGTCGGGCCTTGTCCGATCTGGTCAACCCGCGCCAGCAGCGCAGCGAACCCGGCGAACCGGTCTCCAGTCGTGCGCCGAAAGTCCTGTGCGTCGACGACAACCCGGCCAACCTGTTGCTGGTGCAAACCCTGCTCGAAGACATGGGTGCCAAGGTGCTTGCAGTTGAAAGCGGTTACGCGGCGGTCAAAGCGGTGCAGAACGAAACCTTCGACCTGGTATTGATGGACGTGCAAATGCCCGGCATGGACGGGCGTCAAAGCACCGAAGCGATTCGCCAGTGGGAAAGCGAGCGGCATTGCACTCCGCTGCCGATCGTTGCCCTCACCGCTCACGCCATGGCCAATGAAAAACGCGCACTGCTACAAAGCGGCATGGACGATTACCTGACCAAACCCATCAGCGAGCGGCAACTGGCGCAGGTGGTGCTGAAGTGGACAGGTCTGGCGTTGCGCAACCATGGGCCGGAGCGTGCCAACGAAAGCCACGGTGGCGGGCATGATTTGCTGGTGCTCGACCCCGAAGAAGGTTTACGCCTGGCCGCGGGGAAGGCGGATCTGGCGGCAGACATGCTGGCAATGTTGCTGGCCTCGCTTGAAGCCGACCGCGAAGCCATTCGCATCGCCCGGGAAAGCAATGACCAGAATGCATTGATCGAACGCGTCCACCGCTTGCACGGGGCGACCCGTTATTGCGGCGTCCCGCAACTGCGTGCGGCCTGTCAACGCAGTGAAACCCTGCTCAAGCAACAGGACCCGAAAGCCCCCGGCGCGCTGGAAGACCTCGACCGGGCGATCAATCGCCTGGCCGCGCATGCCCGCATCAACGCTTGATGCAGCGCAACGGCGCTGACCACCATCAGCGCTAAGCTGCCTTTGGTAGCAGCTGCCGAAGGCTGCTACATAAAAGCTTTGATCGAGTTAAATGGAGGACTCATGCGCACGATTCTTTTCAGCAGCCAGACCTACGACCGTGACAGTTTTCTGGGCGCCGAGCTGCCCGCCGGCATCGAACTGCACTTTCAATCGGCGCGGCTGAGCCTTGATACCGTGGCGCTGGCAGAACATCACGAGGTGGTCTGCGCCTTCATCAATGACGACCTCAGCGCCCCGGTGCTGGAACGTCTTGCTGCGGGCGGTACGCGCCTGATTGCCCTGCGCTCGGCCGGTTACAACCATGTCGACCTGGCGGTGGCGAAACGTCTGGGCCTTGCAATCGTGCGCGTCCCGGCTTATTCCCCGCACGCTGTGGCTGAACACGCGGTTGCGTTGATCCTGGCGCTCAACCGCCGCTTGCACCGGGCCTACAACCGCACCCGCGAAGGCGATTTCAGCCTGCACGGGCTGACCGGCTTCGACCTGGTGGGCAAGACCGTCGGCGTGGTCGGCACCGGGCAGATCGGCGCAACGTTCGCCAAGATCATGAACGGTTTCGGCTGCCAGTTGCTCGCCTACGACCCGTTCCCCAATCCGCAGGTCGAAGCCCTTGGCGCCCGCTACCTGAGTTTGCCGGAACTGCTGGCGCAGTCGCAGATCATCAGCCTGCATTGCCCACTCAATGAGCAAAGCAAACACCTGATCAACCGAGAATCACTGGCGCACATGCAACCGGGCGCAATGCTGATCAACACCGGGCGCGGCGGCCTGGTGGACACCCCGGCGCTGATCGACGCCTTGAAGGACGGCCAATTGGGTTATCTGGGGCTGGATGTGTATGAAGAAGAGGCGCAGCTGTTTTTCGAGGACCGCTCGGACCTGCCGCTACAGGATGATGTGCTGGCGCGGCTGCTGACCTTTCCGAATGTGATTGTCACTGCGCACCAGGCCTTCCTGACCCGCGAAGCCCTGGGCGCGATTGCCGCGACAACCTTGCAGAACATCGTCGCCTGGGGCGCCGGAACGCCGCAGAATCAGGTCGAGGGCTGATTTTTCTCAGGCTTTGGACAACAGGATCATCAGGCCCAGCCAGCCGAAACCGAGCAAGCGCTGCCCCACGGAATGCCCGCGACGCAGCAGGAACCAGACAAAAAACGGCGGCAGGAAGAAAATCATCAGCTTCAGCCAGAGTTCTACCGGTCGCGTCCCGTTCAGCGTGGGTGTCGGAGCCGGTGCTGAAACGTCGGCTTCCACCTGGGTTTTTCGTTTGCGTCCGAACGCGGCTGGAGTCACCCGGGCCACTTTCTCATCTTCCGGCAAACGCCCGAAAGAAATCGGTGCCTGTACGGGCGCTACTGTCGAAGTGGCCGCTTGCACCGTTGCCGCCGGTGCACCGCAATGAATGCAAGCAGGCGCCGTAGAGCTGATGCTTTGCTTGCACTCATAACATTCGATTAACGCCATGTCCGTTCCCTAAAAGTGTAAAAGCGGCAGTGTGCCATGAGTCGACAGGTTTTTTGAACCTGATCGAAGGTCATCTCCCCGCCCCATGCTGCGTGCAGGCCCGTGATAGCATACCGCGCATATTTGGAGGACCCATGGTCGAACACGATTTCCGCTACACCCTGATGAGCCCGCAACACACCCTTACCGAATGCCGGGCCCTCGTGCCGGGGCGTTATCAAGTCACCGGCAACGGCGGCTCGATCCGGATTGGCGACGTGCTGGTAGTGACCCTCAAAGGCAGCAAGGACTTGTCCATGCGCCTGACCGTTGAAACGGTTCGCCACTTGATCAACCCGCCGGGCCAATGGGTCGCGGTGAGCAGTGGCCCGGTGTTCGGCGAGTTGGGGATCCACACCTGGGAAGTCAATTGCGACAGCTGCGCCAAAGCCTTGAGCTTTGAATTCGCGGTCGACGCCAAACTGGGCAACAAGGCTGAAAAACCGGCTGCTAACGCGCGGATTGCCGAATTGGGCTGGACCACCGTGGGTGAAAAACACCTGTGCCCGACATGCCAGGAGTCTGCGTGATGAAACGCCTCGCCCTGACCTCCCTGGTCGGTGCCAGCCTGCTGGGCTGCGCCGCCGAGCCGGTGCAACTGCAACAAAACCGTAGCTACATTCTGGAATGGATCGGCGAACGTCCGTTGATGGACTACAGCCACCTGACCATCACCCTCGGTGACGACGGCCGGGCCTACGGCAACGGCGGCTGCAACCATTGGTTCGCGCCCTACACTCTGGAAGGCGACAAGCTGAGCTTCGGCCAGATCGGCAGCACCCGCAAGTTGTGCGCGCCAGCAGTCATGGAGCAGGAAAAACGCTTCTTGCAGGCGCTGGAAGGCGTGCAGCGCTGGGACATTTCCCCGATCGAGCAGATGCGTTTCTGGCCGGCCGAAGGCAAGCCGTTGCGTTGGTGGCTTGAAGAGGGTTGATCGACGCACAGCAACCTATGTAGCAGCTGGCTGCGCCAGCTGCTACAAGTCGTGTACGGCTTAACAGTCATCTCACTTGACCGCCTGCAACGCCTCAAGCTTTGCCATCACCCCCGCCGCCGTCTGCTCGCCCATCAGTTGTTCGCGAACCTTGCCCTTGTTATCGATGATGTACGTCACCGGCAACGCCTCGCTGCGTGGCAATTCAAAAAAATCGGCCGGGTCTGAAGCCAGGACCGTGAACTTGATCCCCAGTTTCTCGCTGGCGCTCTTCAGCTCTTCACCCTGCACGTTGTCGAAATTGACCCCGAACACGCCGATCTTCTTGTCCTTCAACTGATCGGCCAACGCGTTCAACTGTGGAATCTCGGTCCGGCAGGGGCCACACCATTCAGCCCAGTAATTAAGCACCAGCCATTTGCCATCCAGGCGATTGGCAGCAACCTTGTGACCGTCCTGGTCGATACCATAGTCATTGCCGCAGCCCCCCAGCATCAACGCCCCGATAATCGCCAATGCCGCTGCCAGTTGCCTTGTCATGTCGTAATCCTTGCTCAAAATTGAATGCGCCTGCGACCCATCGCCTCGCAAGGTTCTGGATTGCGCGCTGCACAGTTAGAATAGCCGCCACTTTACGCAAGAAGCGACCCGCACATGACCGATCTGACGCTTTATCACAACCCGCGCTGCTCGAAATCCCGCGGTGCGCTCGAACTGCTCGAGGCCCGTGGCCTGACCCCGACCGTGGTCCGCTACCTCGAAACTCCGCTGGACGCCGCGCAAATCCAGACCCTGCTGAGGAAACTCGGCCTCAGTGCCCGGCAACTGCTGCGCACCGGTGAGGACGAGTACAAAACCCTCAACCTGGCGGACAGCAGCCTGAGCGAAGCGCAATTGGTCGGCGCCATCGCGGCGCATCCGAAACTCATGGAGCGACCGATTCTCGAAGTCGGCGACAAAGCCGTCATCGGCCGTCCGCCAGAGCAAATCCTGGAGTTGCTGCCGTGAGCGCGCCGTACATTCTGGTGCTGTATTACAGCCGCAGCGGCTCGACCAATGAAATGGCCCGGCAAATTGCCCGTGGCGTCGAGCAGTCCGGGATGGAAGCGCGCCTGCGCACCGTGCCGGCGATCTCCACCGAATGTGAAGCGGTGTCGCCGGACATTCCGGACGAAGGCGCGCTGTACGCCAGCCTCGACGACCTGAAGAACTGCGCGGGCCTGGCCCTGGGCAGCCCGACCCGTTTCGGCAACATGGCCGCGCCACTCAAGTATTTCCTCGATGGCACCAGCAACCTGTGGCTGACCGGCGCGCTGGTGGGCAAGCCGGCTGGCGTGTTCACCTCCACGGCGAGCCTGCACGGCGGCCAGGAAACCACGCTGCTGTCGATGATGTTGCCGCTGCTGCACCACGGCATGCTGATCACCGGCTTGCCTTACAGCGAGTCGGCGCTGCTGGAAACCCGTGGCGGCGGCACGCCATACGGCGCCAGTCATCACGCCGGGGCCGACGGCAAAAGCGGTTTGAATGAACATGAAGTGGCGCTGTGCCGGGCCTTGGGCCTGCGGTTGGCGAAGACTGCGCAAAAGCTGGGGAACTGACGTGGCCAAGAAGCCGAAGATTCTGCCGTCCATTGAATGGCTCGAGCCGCGGGTCCGGGCGATGCGCGACATCAGCCTGCTGTGCTTTTTCGGTCTGGTGGGGCTGTTGTGCGCCTATTATCTGGTGTTCGCCGACCTGCATGGCGCGCGGCCATGGGTGATTCTGCTGATCGAGCTGGTGCCTTTGTTGTTACTGGCACCCGGCATGATTATCGGCAGTGCCCGCGGGCATTCGTGGATGTGTTTTGTGGTGAACCTGTATTTCATCAAGGGCGCGTTGGCGGCGTATGACCCGAACCGGCAGCTGTTTGGGTTGCTGGAGATGGGGGCGAGCCTGGCAGTCTTTTGCTCGGCATTGTTGTATGTGCGGTGGCGGTTTCAGCTCAATCGCAAGCTTGCGGGCGAAGGTGAGATTAGCGTCGCCTGACAGACCGCTGTCGCGAGCAGGCTCACTCCTACACTGGATCTGTGGTGTTCACAAATCCCCTGCAGGAGTGAGCCTGCTCACGATGGGATCAACTCGGTCTTAATGATTGACGGTGTAAGCCAGCATCATCGAAATCTGGCTCATCGCCCGCCCGCCACTCTGTTCATGCCACTGGTTGAACACCTCCTGCACCAAGGCCAGATCGCGCAAACTGGTCGGCACCTTGTCGACGATCTTCTGCGCATTCAACGCCGCAACCACGTCGTAGCTCGGCACAAACGTGTCCTTGCCGACCATGCGCAAGAAACGCGGCGCCGACAGCCCGCCCAATTGATGGCCGCGTTTTTTAAGGTACGTCCACAGCCCGACGATATCCGTCACCGGCCAATCGGCAATCAGCGCACCAAAGCTGCCCTTCTCATGCGCGACGTCCAGAATGAACTGCGCGTTGCGCGGCACGCTTTTGAGCTTGCCCAGGTGGCGGATGATTCGCGCATCCTGCATCAAGCGTTCGAGGTGTTCGGCGCTCATCAGCACGACTTTCTCCGGGTCGAACTTGAAGAACACTTCTTCGAAAGCCGGCCACTTGGCGTCGACCAGGCTGTGCTTGAGGCCGGCGCGGAAGACCCGCAGGGCCATAGTCGAGAGGTAGCGGTCGTCGCTGATTTTGCGCAATTGTGCCGGGGTTTTCGGAACGGGCAGATGGGCTTCCAGTTCAGCTGCTGAACCGAAGCGGTTCAGACAGTATTCGTGCAGCCACTTGTAATCGCGCATGCCCTCTCCTGAGGTATTAAACGAAAAACCAAATGGGGGAGCGAGCCTGCTCGCGAAGAGGGAGCATCAGTCAACCTACTCGTTGAATGACACACCGCTTTCGCGAGCAGGCTCGCTCCCACAGTTTTAATCAGAGGTTGACCACGTTAACGAAGCGCGAAGCCGCCGTCTCGTCGATCTTGAGGCTGGTGAAATCAAACAGGTTGCGATCCGCCAGTTGAGACGGCTGCACATTTTGCAGACTGCGGAAAATGCTTTCGGTACGGCCCGGGGTCTTGCGTTCCCAGTCTTGCAGCATGTCCTTGACCACCTGACGTTGCAGGTTTTCCTGAGAACCACAGAGGTTGCACGGGATGATCGGGAATTGCTTGAAGTCCGAATAGGCCTGGATGTCTTTTTCGTTGCAGTAGGCCAGCGGACGGATCACCACGTTGCGCCCGTCGTCGGCGCGCAGTTTTGGCGGCATGGCCTTGAGCGAACCGTTGAAGAACATGTTGAGGAAGAACGTCTCGACGATGTCGTCACGGTGATGACCGAGGGCCATTTTGGTCGCGCCGATTTCGTCGGCAAAGGTGTACAGCGTGCCGCGACGCAGCCGCGAGCACAGCGAGCAGGTGGTCTTGCCCTCCGGGATCAGCTCCTTGACCACCGAGTAGGTGTCTTTCTCGACGATGTGGTACTCGATGCCCAGTTCCTTGAGGTAGGCCGGCAGCACGTGCTCCGGGAACCCTGGCTGCTTCTGGTCCATGTTCACGGCCACGATCTCGAACTTGATCGGGGCGACCTTCTGCAAGTGCATCAGCACGTCGAGCATGGTGTAGCTGTCCTTGCCACCGGACAGGCAGACCATGACCTTGTCGCCGTCTTCAATCATGTTGAAATCGGCAACAGCCTCACCGGCCTGACGGCGAAGGCGCTTTTGCAGTTTGTTCTGGTTAACCGTGAGAGTGCCCATGACGCGAATCCGTGAGGTGTGACGAAAGGTCGGCATTTTACGCAAAAACTTCGCTCTTGTGGCGAGCGCCCCACAGGGACTTATGTCGACAGACCCGTCGGCGATTAACAGTGATCTTTACAGCGCGATTTGCTCTAAGCCCCTATCACCTGTACGGGTAAGTCCTTTCTATACTGCGACATAAGGTCGCATTCAAATCCAGACCTTTACTTACGTGGCCACTTTGGCCTGTAGGCGCTCCACTGGGGGGCGACGGTAAAAACAAGAGGAGTGACTGGCATGATCCATCACGTAGTGGGGCTTTTCACCCACCCCGACCAGGAATGGAAAGAAATCCGTGGCGACCAAGAGGAAAGCATCAGCCACATGTACCTGACTCACACGCTGATTCTGGCGGCGATCCCCGCCGTGTCCGCGTTTATCGGCACCACGCAGGTCGGCTGGGTAATCGGCAGCCGCGCACCCGTGATGCTGACGCAGGAAAGCGCGCTATGGATGACGATCATGTCTTACGTGGCGATGCTCGGCGGTGTTGCAGTCATGGGGGCGTTCATCCACTGGATGGCTCGCACCTATGACGCCAACCCGAGCCTGGCCCGTTGCGTTGCGTTTGCGACCTACACCGCAACCCCGCTGTTCATCGGCGGTCTGGCGGCGCTGTACCCACACATGTGGCTGGGGATGATCGTCGGGACGGCGGCCATCTGCTACACGGTGTACCTGCTGTACGTGGGGCTACCCACTTTCATGAACATTCCATCAGACGAGGGGTTCCTGTTTTCAAGTTCGGTGCTTGCGGTAGGCCTGGTGGTGTTGGTTGCCATCATGGCGTTCACAGTCATTGTCTGGGGACTCGGCGTGGGGCCGGTCTATACGAACTAATGGTTCTTTCCACCCAAAAACAAGATCTGCCAATACAGGCCGCCGCAAGGCGGCCTTCTAATGCCGGGGGCGACGACCATTCGGCGCCTCGGCGATTCGCAAGACTCCAGGGTTGCGGCATACTCGACGTCTCTGGAGATCCATCAAGCATGCCCGAGCAACTCAATACCCGCGTCGAAGACTGTTACCAACTGGCCGAATCCTTTTTCAAACGAACGTTCAAACGCCCCGTGGTGAGCCTCAAGCTGCGCGGTCAAAAAGCCGGTGTCGCGCATTTGCACGAGAACCTGCTGCGCTTCAATCCGCAGCTGTACCGGGAAAACACCGAAGACTTCCTCAAGCAAACCGTGGCCCACGAGGTCGCGCACCTGATCGCTCATCAACTGTTTGGCGACCGCATCCAGCCGCACGGTGAAGAGTGGCAGCTGATCATGCGCGGCGTGTACGAACTGCCGCCCAATCGCTGCCACACCTACGACGTCAAACGCCGCAGCGTGACGCGCTATATCTACAAATGCCCGTGTGCAGACAGCGATTTCCCGTTTTCAGCGCAGCGCCATGGTCTGGTGCGACAGGGCCGGCGGTATTTGTGCCGGCGGTGCCGGAGCACGTTGGTGTTCAGTGGGGAGATGCGGGTCGAGTAACCGCACGATCGTTCCCACGCTCCGCGTGGAACGATCAATGGGGCCCTGTCAGCCGCTAGATAACCACCTTGGCACGCCGCAATTCTTCGATCCGCTGCGCACTAAACCCCAACTCCCCCAACACCTGATCCGTATGCTGCCCCAGCGCCGCGCCGATATACCGTGGCTCAGGCAAACCGTCCGAAAACTTCAACGGACATGCCATCTGCGCCTGCGTAGAACCATCCCCTCGCGGAACCTCGGTCACCAAACCCCGCGCCTTCAGCTGCGGATGCGCAATCGCCTCGCCCAGATTCAACACCGGCTCGACACACGCATCCAGCTCAGCAAACAAGCCGCACAACTCGCCGAAATCATGTTTCTCGAATTCAGTCTTCAACGCGTCCTTGAGCTTTTTCTGGTCCGCAGGCTTTGGCGACAACCCCAGGGATGACAACTCCTCCAGCCCCAGCGCCGTACACAGTTGCTTCATAAACGCGGGCTCCAGGCTGCCCACTGAAAACCAGCGTCCATCCCGTGAACGGTAATAGTCATAGAAGCTGCCGCCATTGAGCATCTGGTTTTCCCGGCGCGGCTCCACGCCACAGGCCAGGTACCCGGCGCCGGCCATGGCGTTCAGGCTGAACGCACAATCGGTCATGCTCACGTCCAGGTGCTGGCCCTGCCCGGTCTGCTGCCGGGCGATGACCGCCGCGAGCAGGCCGATGACCCCGTGCAGCGAGCCCCCGGCGACATCCGCCACTTGCATGCCCAACGGCAGCGGCCCGCTGTCGGCGCGGCCGGTGTAGCTGGCCAGTCCCGCCAGCGCCAGGTAGTTGATGTCGTGGCCGGCGCGGTCTTTGTAGGGGCCGGTCTGGCCATAACCGGTAATCGATACGTAGATCAACTTGGGATTGATCGCCTTCAAGGCTTCATAACCCAGGCCCAGGCGTTCCATCACACCGGGACGGAACTGCTCCAGCACGATGTCATAGTCGGTCAGCAACTGCTTGATCACCTCCAGTGCTTCGGGGTGCTTGAGGTCCAGCGCCAGGCTGCGCTTGTTGCGATTGAGGTAGGCGTGACTCGCGGACACGCCCTGATCATGCGGCGGCAACACCCGCAGCAGATCCATGCGCGTCGGTGATTCGATGCGCAACACCTCGGCGCCCATGTCCGCCAGCAACAACGAGGCAAACGGCCCCGGCAACAGTGTCGAAAAATCCAGAACCTTGAGTGATGCCAATGGCCCGAGCATGAGCGATCTCCGTGAACGATACCTCCAGCCTAGGCAGCCGATCGGATTGCAGCAATCACCCGAAGTGTCAGCAAAGGTGACCGTTACGCTCAAATCACGGGCAAGAAAAAACCCGCCGAAGCGGGTTTTTCATTGCAACGCGTGTTACTTGACGTTGCTTGGGGTTGGGCCTTCGGCCACGCCCAGGTCGTCTTCTACGCGCTCGTCGGAGATGCCGCGACCGCCAGAAGCCAGTTCTGCGTGCATCACGTCAACGTCCAGCTCCTTGACCCACTTGGCCACGACCAGGGTGGCAACGGCGTTACCCACCAGGTTGGTCAGGGCGCGGGCTTCGGACATGAAGCGGTCGATACCGAGAATCAGCGCCAGGCCGGCAACCGGCAAGTGGCCGACGGCGGACAAGGTAGCGGCCAACACGATGAAACCACTACCGGTCACGCCAGCAGCGCCTTTGGAGGACAGCAGCAACACCACCAACAGAGTGATCTGGTGAGTGATGTCCATGTGGGTGTCGGTCGCCTGAGCGATGAACACGGCCGCCATGGTCAGGTAGATCGCGGTGCCGTCGAGGTTGAACGAGTAACCCGTCGGGATCACCAGACCCACGACGGATTTCTGCGCGCCCAGACGTTCCATCTTGATCAGCATGCGTGGCAGTACCGATTCCGAAGAAGAAGTACCCAACACGATCAGCAGTTCTTCACGGATGTAGCGAATGACTTTGAGAATGCTGAAGCCATGAGCGCGAGCGATACCGCCCAGCACAACCAGTACGAACACGAGGCACGTGATGTAGAAGCACGCCATCAACTGACCCAGCTGCACCAGCGAGCCGACACCGTAGGCGCCGATGGTGAACGCCATGGCGCCGAAGGCACCCAGTGGCGCGAGCTTCATGATCATGTTGATGATGTTGAACATCACGTGGGCGAAGCGATCGATGAAATCGAGCAGCGGTCGGCCGTAGGAGCCCAGGCGATGCAGGGCGAAACCGAAGATCACCGAGAACATCAGCACCTGCAGGATATCGCCGGTGGCGAACGCGCCGAAGATGGTGTTCGGGATCACGTTCAGCAGGAAGCCAACCACGCTTTGATCAGCGCCGGCGGCCACGTACTGCGCCACTTTGGAGGCATCCAGCGTGGTCACGTCGATGTGCATGCCGTTGCCCGGCTGGACGATGTTGACCACCACCAGACCGACCAGCAAAGCGATGGTCGACACGATTTCAAAATACAGCAGCGCGTAACCGCCGGTCTTGCCGACCGATTTCATGTCCTGCATGCCGGCGATACCGCTGACCACGGTGCAGAAGATGATCGGGGCGATGATCATTTTGATCAGTTTGATGAACCCGTCACCCAGCGGCTTGAGGGCCACACCGGCCTGCGGATAGAAGTGACCGATCAAAATACCGATGATGATGGCAACGATCACCTGGAAATACAGGGATTTATACAGTGGCTGACGAGTCGTCATTGCAAAGTTCCTCAAGAGTGCCCGGTGACAACATCCACCTGTTGTCCCTGACACCTGAATTGCGAACCCTCCTGCTTCTGGAGGGATTTGTTTTTCGAGCTGCGCGACGGCAGGCATCTGCTCGTTGTATCGCAAGGCCCGTGCCACCTTCGCCGAAATCCCGGCAAGCCTTTTGACATCAAGGGCTGCAGGTTTTTCTTCGTCACCGAGCGGTGACACAGATGTGGCGGATTTCCGCCCATCTATCCAACCTCGTCCGGCAATTTGGCGGATATCCGCCTTGTTCGTCGGCGGTCAGCGCGGCTACCATCCGTCGTTCAATGGACGGACCTGCCTCCTATGCGCGAACGCACCATCGCCAGTCATTTCGCCCGTGCCGTCCTCGGTGGCGCGCGCCGGCTGGGTTATGACTATTCAGACCTGTTGCAGCAACTGGGCATCAGTCCCGAGCTGCTGGACGAACCGCGGGCGCGTATCGCACCGGAGCAGTTCACCCGTTTGATCCAGGGTCTGTGGCTGGCACTGGACGACGAATACCTCGGATTCGGGCCGGTCCCGAGTAAAACCGGGAGCTTCGCCATGATGTGCCACGCCGTGATCCACTGCCGCAATCTGGAAAAGGCACTGCATCGCGGCTTATTGTTTTATAGCTTATTCCCCGACGGTCCGCGCCTGACCCTGGCCCACGAAGGCGAAATGATCCGCCTGAGCCTCGACGATTCGAAGTTCCAGGACCCGGATCATTTCCTCACCGAAAGCCAGTTGATGGTGTGGCACCGCCTCGGCAGCTGGCTGATCGGCCAGCGCATGCGTTTGGAACAAGTGACGTTCAGTTACCCAAGGCCCGAACACGGCGCCGAATACGATTTACTGTTCCCCTGCCCGATGGTGTTTTCCTCCGCGCAGAGCAGCCTGCTGTTTCACAGTCGTTACCTGAACATGCCGCTGTTGCAGGACGAACGCACCCTCAAGCATTTCCTCGAACACTCCCCCGCCGACCTGCTGTCGCGCCCGGATGACGGCGACAGCCTGAGCAGCCAATTGCGCCGTTTGCTGAGCCGCGACAGCGCTCGCTGGCCGGACCTGGAAGCGGTGGCCGCGCACATGCACATCAGCCCGCAGACCTTGCGTCGGCATTTGCGCGAGGAAGGCACGAGTTTTCAGGAATTGAAGGATCAACTGAGGCGCGATATTGCGATTTATCATTTGGGGCGCGCGGATTTGTCGTTGCAGCAGATTGCTGAACAGTTGGGGTTTTCCGAGCCTTCGGCGTTTCATCGGGCGTTCAAGAAGTGGACCGGGTTGACGCCAGGGGCTTATCGCGCGCAGGAGAATTGATTTTTTGTATTGAATCTACGGGCCCCTTCGCGAGCAGGCTCACTCCTACAGGGATCTTCAGTGAACACACTATTTGTGTGCAACCGAGATCAAATGTAGGAGTGAGCCTGCTCGCGATGAACGATAACGCGGTCTACCAGACTGAACGCCTACGGCGGATCAAGCCTGTCCAGCATCCGGTTCACCGCCGGCTCCCCAGCCTCACAACCTGCAATCCCCAGTACCGTGTTGCGCGGTGTCCCCACCACCTCTTGAACGCAGTGAAGCTGCGTGGTTGGTTGAACCCCAAACGATAGAACCCACGCCCCAGGCGCACGAGCCGGCGGATTCTGGCGTAGTCGTAGGCAGCGCCGCAAGGATGTGTAGCCTGAGTGAGTATCTGGAGATGCCTTTTAAACACCTCTGTTTATGGCTTGATCAGATACCCGCAGGAAGGCAGGGAAGAACACATAAATTCGTCCCTTTTTCCCTCGAGTCTTTCTCTATCAATAGTTCAACGGAATAATCGCAAATGCTTTGGCGCTGGTAACATACGGCACCCCGTTTGCAGGTGCGTTGACGGGCAGTGTACTTATGATGGGAATAGATCGCTGTGTTGACCCGTCCGGGCGGAACCATTCTGTAATACAAGTAATCCAGCTCCGGTTCAAATTATCGACCCGAATTGTCGACATCCATCCTCTTCTAACATACCCGTCACTTCCCGCTTGAATCATCGGTGGATAGTCAGGAAGGTTATCCACCTTATATTTGTCGTACCGGATACTCATAGGGGAAATAAACGTGTTTAGCCAAATTGCATCCCCTGTCTGACCTTGCTCTCGAGCCCAAGCCTCTGCCTGCCGGGGCGTCAGCATTGTGGCGCTGAATACCACTTGATAGACATTAGAGACTGTTACCGGGTACCTGCCGGTGCTGCCGTTAGCGTCTTCAACTTCAATATAGGTACTCCCATTCATTCGCCCTGTAACGTTTCCTTCCTGGGAGACAAACGCAATATTCGGATTGCCCGACTTATAAGTTATCGGCAGTTGCCCCGTCGTCGGCCGGCGCGTTGCGTTGTTATTGTTGATGGGGTCACCCGTTTCACTCCACCCACTCACATAGAGCGCCAAACCGTTCAGCAGCATTACCGAGGGGTCGATATCCAAGGGGCGAGCAACAATAAAATCCCGCGACGGAGTAGATTCCGACTCACTTCCGTATAACGCTTTGGCCGTGAAGCTTTGAGGACCTACCCCCAGGGTGGCAGGAGCGGTCCAGCTGCCGTCAGTTTGACTGGTGGGAACGGGCGCCCCTATAGCGGCGTTCATATTGAGGATCTGGACCGACCGGCCTTTGCTTGCATTGCCTTCCAGGGTCACGTTCATATCAGTGATCGTTTCACCCGGAAGAATTTCCCTCCCCCCGGAGTCTCTTATCGAGGTGATGGTTGGCCTTTCATCCACTACCGGCTCACCAATCACCTGCGCCGTGGCAGGCGTCGAGGTAGCGACGACCGCACCGCCCCGGACCAACTGATACACCACCTTCACGGTGCTATTGGCGATGATCTTGCTGTTTGGAATACTCCCCACAAACTGACTCGGTATGTGTGTGACTGGCGAAGTTTCTTCGTGAGTCGCAACGACGTTGCCATTCAACTCGGCGGTAAAAACCAGTTTGATCGAATCGCCCACTTTCCAGATCGTTTCAATAAGGTGGATCAACGCCGATAACGGATTACCGTTCAACTTGGCGAGGTCCACAGTGTTGGGATCGTCATTGTTCTCGGTCGGGATTTCTCGCAGGATTGCCATCGCCAGTGTTAGCCGATTGAGATGAACATCGGCAGTCACAATATCCGACCAGGTAGGTGGCCCGTTAGGGTTGTTCAGGAAGTCGACAACCCTGAACTTGAACTCAAAATCTGAATCGTCTCCCCCCTCTATCAGTGTCTGCCGGGGGATCGGGATGACGATGTTTTGCGGTGGAGCAGAGTCAGGTGGCTCGCTGTCTGGCAGCAGTTGGTAGCGCACAAGAACACCGTTGCAATCGACAAAAATACGGTCATACCACTGGATATTTTTGTAGGTTACGGTAACCGTTACGCTATCTGCCTCGTCGGCACCGATACTCTGATGACTGACGTTAATGGCCAATACAGGCGGGGTGTCACCCGGAGGGGAGCTGCGGTAGAGCAGTTTGAGTGGCTGGGTCAACTCCGTATTGCCTGAAGTACGCCGGACTCGAATGTTCAGTTCATTGTTGCCTTTCTGAAAATAATCAGGAGGAACGGTCAGCGAAATATCCTTTTCCTCCTCTCCCTCGGCGACGATCGTCTGGTCCACATCATCTCCATTCAGAACAAGTGTCAGCACGTCTTTTTCCGCCTGCCCGATGTAAGCCAGTGAAAAGACCATAAAACCGGCTCTGACATGAGCAATGGAGGCACCGCCGTGTGCATTTTCATCAGGCGGATACAGCTCGATCATCTTGGGGGCGAAAGGTAGCGACAAGTCAAATACTTGAATCGTGCGTTCGTTGCTCATTGCAAACTCCAGGTCCGATTTTCAGCAGGGCTGGTGTTATATGGCACGAACTTATCATGGGACGGCTACTGTCAAATCTGACAGTAGCGACGGGTGGCTGCGATCTAAAAATCAAACGGTCGCTGGTGAGTGTCTGGCGATGTGTTCAAAACATCAGTTGTTTCATCGCCAAGGCTGGCCCCATCGCGAGCGGGCTCACGCCCACACTTGGTCTCAAGTGCCCACAAAAAGTGGGTTCACCGAAGGTCCCTTGCGGGAGCGAGTCGGCTCCGGGGAGCTATCCGACTAAGATGCCCAAAAGAACACCACCCACCCTGCGGTCAAACCACCGGAAAATGAATCCGGAACGCCGCCCCGCCCATCGGCGAATCCCCCAGCGTCAGCTTCGCGCTGTAGCTCTCGATAATGTCCTTCACCACCGCAAGTCCAATCCCCTGCCCCGGATGCTGGCGATCCAGCCGCTCGCCCCGTTGAAGAATCCGCGCGCGCTGATCTGCCGGCACACCCGGCCCATCATCCTCGACACACAACTCCACCCCGCTCAGGGTTTCACGCACGCTGATGCGCACTTCACCCAGGCACAGCCGATAAGCGTTTTCCAGCAGGTTGCCCATCATTTCCAGCAAGGCGCCCTGCTCGATCGGTATGTAACACGGTTGCGGCAGATCAAACGCCACACGCACGCGTTTGTCGCGGTAGACCTTGTCCAGCGTGTCGCACAGGCTTTGCAACACCGGTTGCAGGCGCACCTGGTGGCGCACCAGACCGCTTTTGCGCAGGCTCGCGCGTTGCAGTTGATAGCTGATTTGTTGGCTCATGCGCTCGATCTGGGTTTGCAACACCCAGGCCTGCTCGCGGTTTTCCGGGCGCTGGGCCATGTCTTCGCTGACGCCTTGCAACACGGTCAGCGGGGTTTTAAGGCTGTGGGCGAGGTCGTCGAGGGAGTCGCGGTAACGACTGCGCTGCTCACGCTCGCTGTGCAGCAAGCGGTTGAGGGAGCCGGTCAGGCGCAGCAGTTCGCGCGGGTGTTGTTCGCTGAGGCTTTCGAGGGTGCCGCTTTCGATTTCGTCGAGTTCCTGGCTAAGCCGGCGCAACGCCTGCAACCCCCAGGTCAGGCCGATCCACAGCAACGACAGCAACACCAGCAAGGCTGCGCCGAAACCGAGGTAGAGGTTTTCGCGCAGGCCTTCGAGGGTGTTTTCGTACTCGCGCACCGGTTGCAGCGTGACGATGCTGAACGCCGCGCTTTTGCCGCCGAGCAACTTGACCTCGACGTCATAAACGAAGAATTCCTGCCCATTGGCCTCACGAATCCGCGCGAACTCGTTGCCGCGTCCGTCGTAACGCGGCTTGTAGTTGATCAGCTCTTGCCCGGTGGCCTTCGACCGCCAGACCAGGTGACCTTCGCGGTCGAAGATGTAGCCGAGCAAACGGCTGTCGGTCAGGTTGAAGCGCTCATCGGGCAATTGCGCCGGCATTTGCAAGGAGTTGTTTTCCACCCGAGCGGCGGAGATCAGCGTGGTGACGTCCGAGGCCAGGCGTTGCTCGATCGAGTCCTGCAACGCCAGGCTGAACGCGCCCTGCATCGCCGGCAGCAACGCCAACATGAACAACACCGCCAACAGCGTGGCGGCGAGCATCAAGCGAACGCGAAGGGAACGAATCAAGTGCAGCGCTCATTGAACAGGTAACCGAGGCCGCGCACGGTATCGATCGGTTTGAACCCGGCCGGGCCTTCGAGTTTGCGGCGCAGACGGCCGACCAGGACTTCAATGACGTTCGGATCGCGCTCGTCGTCATCGGGGTAGAGCTGCTCCATCAAGCGGTCCTTGGCCACCACTTGCTGGTGATGACGCATGAGGTATTCGAGGATCCGGTACTCATACGCCGTCAGCGCCAGCGGTTGTTCATCGAGGGACGCTTGCTTGCGATTGAGGTCCAGCAACAACGGCCCGGCGACGATGGTCGACTGGGTGAAACCGCTGGAGCGGCGCAGCAAGGCATTCAGCCGCGCGTCGAGTTCTTCGAACTGGAACGGCTTGACCACATAATCGTCGGCGCCGGCGGCGAGGCCCTCGACCTTGTCCTGCCAGTTGCCGCGCGCGGTGAGGATCAGGATCGGAAAGGTCTTGCCCTGCGTGCGCAATTGACGGATCAAGTCGAGCCCGCCCATGCCCGGCAGGCCGAGGTCGATCACCGCCAGGTCAAAATTGAACTGTCCGGTCTGGTACAGCGCCTCTTCGGCATTGGCCACGGATTCGACCACGTGGCCGCTCTCCGTCAGGCGGGTTTGCAGGTGATGGCGCAACAGCGCTTCATCTTCGACGACCAGCAGTTTCATAACGCTCTCCCGGGCAAAACAACATCTCCAATGGCACAACGGCGCATCCAACGGTCAGGACAGATCATAGCGGCCCATCAGGTCTTGCTGATTGAGTTTAATGCCATTGTGCGAGACCGACACGTTGGCGTAACCGGCGCGGTAGTCGGCCGGGGTTGTGGGGTGGCCCAAATGCGCATTCCAGGGACTGTCATGGCCCACGGTACTGACCGTGCTGAAGCTGTTCAGTGTGAGGGATCTTTTGACCTTCTCGTTGGTCTTCCCAAGAGCAAGGCTGGCTATGATGTCATCGGAGGCAAGCGCGGCGGTGCTGGCGCTCAGAACGGTGAAAGCCAGAATCAGGTTTTTAAAGCCAGTCATTAGGGAATGTCCTCATGCGCAGGTGCTTTGGGTACGGAGCTACCTTACTGGCGCGCCCCTGAACTGCCCCTGAACGCAGACTGAACCTGAGCTGAACCAGATTGACCCGGCTGTTTTGATGACTCACTTGCAGGAGATCCGACCATGCGCGTATTCCTCGCCCTCTGTTGGCTGGTGTTGAGCGGGCTGACTCAAGCCGCCATCAAGACTCAGGAAATCCCCTATCAAAGTGCCGACGGCACAAAAATGATCGGCTATTACGCCTACGACGACGCCATCAAGGGGCCGCGCCCCGGCGTGGTGGTGGTGCATGAGTTCTGGGGCCTGAATGATTACGCCAAGCGCCGCGCCCGTGACCTCGCCGGCCTGGGCTACAGCGCGCTGGCCATCGACATGTATGGCGGCGGCAAGAACACCGAGCATCCGAAGGATGCGATGGCGTTCATGCAGGCAGTGCTGAAAGACAGCTCGGCGGCCGCCGTGCGTTTTCAGGCCGGGCTTGACCTGTTGAAGCAACAACCGCAAACCGACCCGAATAAAGTCGCGGCGATAGGTTACTGCTTCGGCGGTGGTGTGGTGCTGAACGCGGCGCGCCAGGGTGCCCCGCTGCTGGGAGTGGTGAGCTTCCACGGCGCGCTGGCAACCAATACGCCAGCAACCCCTGGCCGTGTGAAGGCGAAAATCCTGGTGGAACATGGAGCGCTGGACAGTATGGTCACGCCGGATGCCGTGGCGACGTTCAAGGCTGAAATGGACAAGGCAGGCGCCGACTATACATTCGTCAGCCTGGAGGGCGCCAAGCACGGGTTCAGCAATCCGGACGCGGACCGGTTGAGCCATGGCGATCATGGTGGACCGGATATCGGGTACAACAAAGCGGCGGATGAGCGTTCGTGGGCGGATATGCGGGCGTTTTTCAAAAAGATATTTGGTTAGTCAGGTGGACCGCGGCGCGGCTATCGCGAGCGAGCTCACTCCCACAGGGATCTATGTCGCTACGCAGATCCGGTGCGGGAGCGAGCTCGCTCGCGATGGCCGCGCCGCCCATCCAGACCTTTGCACTACCCAGCCCGTGAGCAACCCGGCAAAATGCCCGCCATGAATCCCGCCCCCGCCCTTCCCGTCTGCTGCACCCCACTCGACGCCCATTGGCCGCTGCCGTTGGTGCTGCCCGATACGGTGTTGCTGAGTACCCACTTCGACAGTTCGCAACTGGCCAGCGATGATTTCCGGCGCAGCGCCATCGAGCCGCCGGCAAGCATTCAGCGCTCGGTCGCCAAGCGCCAGGCCGAGTTTCTCGCCGGACGGGTGTGCGCCAGGGCCGCGCTGCAACAATTGGAAGGCCTGAGTTTTATCCCGGCCATCGGGGAAGACCGGGCTCCGGTGTGGCCCGCGCACATCGCCGGTTCAATCACCCACAGCACCGGCCGGGCAGCGGCCATTGTCGCGAGGAAAACCGATTGGCGCGGGTTGGGGATGGACCTGGAAAACCTGCTCAACCCGGAACGGGCCGAGCGCCTGGCCGGGGAAATCCTCACGCCGCCGGAGTTGCAACGCATGACGGCCGGTCGTCGCGATGATCGGGCGCTGCTGGTGACGCTGACGTTTTCGGTGAAGGAAAGTCTGTTCAAGGCGCTGTACCCGATTGTTCAGCAGCGCTTTTATTTTGAACATGCCGAGGTGCTGGAATGGACCGAGGCCGGTGAGGTGCGGTTGCGGTTGCTGACGGATTTGTCTGGCAAGTGGCGCAATGGCACGGAGCTGGAGGCGCAGTTTGGGTTGATGGATGGGCAGTTGTTGAGTCTGGTCAGTATCAAGGCTTGAAGATTTATAGCGCTTGTACTGGCCTCATCGCGAGCAAGCTCGCTCCCACAGGGATTTATGTCGCTACGCAGATCCAGTGTGGGAGCGAGCTTGCTCGCGATGGCGGCCTGACTCTGACCACACCTCTCAACGCTTCTCCTGATTGCGCGGCCAACTCAAACTGAAACAAGCCCCACCCAGACTTTTGCTCTTGCTGATCAACGCCCGCCCGTCATGCCAATGGATAATCCGTCGCACAATGGACAACCCCAACCCATGACCGCCCGACGCCCGGGTACGGCTGTCGTCCAGGCGCAGGAACGGCGTGAAAATCCGTTCCCAGGCCAACTCCGGCACACCCGGTCCGTCATCCTCGACGTCCACCCGGCAGCGTTGCTGCCCCACCTGATAACTCACGGTCACCCGCGACGAGGCGTGGCGCATGGCGTTGCTGACCAGGTTCTGGATGGCCCGATGCAAGTAACGCGGTTCAGCCTCGACCCAGGCGTCATCGCAATCTGCCGCCGACAGGCATAACCCGCGCTGCACCGTAACGTCGGCGCGTAACGGCGCCAGTTCTTCGATCACTTGATTGACCAGCGCGTCCAGGTCGATCCGCTGGAAATTCAGCGCCGGCGAGCCCTGCTCCAGCCGCGCGTAGGTCAGCATCTCGTCGACCAGTTTGTCGAGGTCCTCGATGTCGTGGTCCATGCCTTCGCGGTATTTTTCCAGCTGCTGCGGCGTGGTGGCCGAGCCGATCATCTCCAGGCCGAAACGCAGGCGCGCCACCGGTGTGCGCAATTCGTGGGACACCGCGCGCACCAGCTCACGCTGGATCGCCAGCAATTGCTGCAAGTGCTCGGCCATGCCGTTGAACGCGGCGGCCAGTCGCCCCACCGAGTCGGCGCCGCGCGCCGGTACACGGGTTTCCAGGCTGCCCTTGGCGATGCGCGTGGCGGCGGCTTCCAGACCGCGCAAACGGCGCTCCAGTTGCCGCACCAGGAGGTAGACGATCAAACCAATCAGGCTCAAACCCAGGGCCGCGATCAACACCAGCCATTCGGGCGGATAGGGATTCATCTGGTACAACGGGCCGATCTCCAGCACCCACGGCGTCCCGACCATGCCGGCAAACACCCGGATCGAGTCGCCGCCCTTGCCCAGCGCCATCACCGTGTCGCCCTCGGACACCCGGCGGCTCTGGTCTTCATCCATGTCCGCCTGCTCGACCTTGACCAGGCGCAAGTCGAAACCGAAGCCCTTGTCTTCTTTCAGCAGCGCCAACCGTTCGGGCTGCTCCGCCACCGGGTAGCGCACCAGTTCATCGACCAGCAGATAAATCGTGGCACGGGCCAGTTGTTCACTGATCTGCTGCACCTCCCCCGTCAGCACAAGCTGTTCCTTGTCGCTGACCAGCCGATAGACCTTGGCCGCGTGCGGGCCGGTCTGCTCCACCAGCGCCTGACCGCGCAGTACGCGGGTGCGCTGGGTGAGGTCGAGGTCGGTCTGGGCGAACGTGGTCAACGCCAGTGGAATCCCGAGCAAGCGCTCCCAGACCAACAACGCGCGGTGGCGCTCAGTGTCGTTCATCGGCTTGAGGTTGTCGGCCATCAACGAAAACGTACCGTGGGCCAAGCGCTCCCGGTATTGCTCGCTGCGCACCTCATTGAGCAGATGCAGCGCCAGCACGCCGAGCACCGCGACCAACACCAGCGCCGCGCACATGCCGCCATAAATGCGCAGGAAGATCGAATTCACAGCGACGGGTCTACGCAAGCTTCGGGAACGAACAAATAACCTTTGCTGCGGATGGTCTTGATCAGTCGCGGATGCTCGGGGTCATCGCCTATTTTCGGGCGGATGCGCGAGATACGCACATCGATGGAACGGTCCTGGCCGTCATAACCGATGCCGCGCAACGCGGTAAAAATCTCTTCCCGGGACAGGATGCGCCCGGCGTTGGCGACGAGCAGCCAGAGCAGGTCGAACTCGGCGCTGGTCAGCTCGATGCCGTTGTCATGCAGCCAGGCTTCACGCAACGCGTTGTCCACCACCAGCGGACCAAACTGCAGACGCCGCTGTTTTTCCGGGGTGGCCTCGGGGGCTTCGCTACGGCGCAACAGGGCCTGAATGCGTGCCAGCAACAGGCGCGGGCGCACGGGTTTGCACACGTAGTCGTCGGCACCGAGGTCGAGGCCGAGGATCTGGTCGGTATCGTCGGTGCGGGCGGTGAGCATGAGGATCGGGCCGTCATATTTGTCACGGACCTTGCGGCAAATGCTCAAGCCGTCTTCGCCCGGCAGCATCAGGTCGAGAATTACCAGGTCCGGTTTCTCTTTGATGATGCGTGCCGCCGCCAGCGCACCGTTGCCTTCGATTGAAACGCGCAGGCCATTGGCCTCCAGGTAGTCGCGGGTCAGTTCGGCCAGACGCTGGTCGTCCTCCACAATCAATACCTGCCAGGCTTCTTGCTCCACGGTGACCTCTGCTTGCCAACAACACTTATAAGGAAGGATCCGCCCGTCTTTTTGTAATGATTGGGGAGGATAAGAATGCATAACCATGGGGCGATTGTATAAACGCCGCCCGCCGAGAACACAAGCCGGCAAATGCGTTCGGACAACCCGGTTTTTTGTGATAGGGTTCGCGCCCTTAAAAATCCAAACGGCTGTTTTCAATCGTTGAAAATCGATGAAAAACGGCTCGCTCCAGCTAGGTCGCGGCCTACACGCCCGTTCCACCTTTCACACACAATTTACGCACAGGTTTATCCACAGGTAGTACGTTGCAACACCCTCCAAAACGCATTATCTTGTACCTCGGCGCCAAAAAAACCCTACATGTAGGGTTTTAGCTTAAAAGCCCAACCACATTTCAGACCAGAAACTCAAGCGCTTTATTGCCTGTTTATGGTTGAACCAAGCACGAAATTACAAGCCCAAACCGCACAGGCGGATGGCACCGTTTTTTCAGGCCAGAACAGCCGAAACGGTACGGGTGTTGCAGTCATCACTGGCACCCCTGAAAGGAATCCGGCTTCGAGTCCAGGCTCGCGGCCAAAAACTTCGGCAAGGAAGCGGCATCATTAGCCTTTTTCCTACTGTCCCGAAGTTGTTATGCCCGACCTCCGTCGGTTGTAGTGCTTTTGGACAGAACGGTGGGCACCTTTATGGTGCCCAAACAAACATAGAGAATGTGGAGACACCCCCCCATGCAAACCGACACAACTCGCGAGAACCCGCAGGGCACCTTGCCGCAGGCCGCTGATTCGACTTCGGATCTGTCCGCCACCGCGCCTGGCCAGCTGCGTGTGATCAAGCGTAACGGCACTGTCGTTCCTTACACCGATGACAAGATCACCGTCGCCATCACCAAAGCGTTTCTCGCAGTTGAGGGCGGCACCGCGGCCGCCTCGTCGCGAATCCATGACACCGTGGCCCGCCTGACCGAACAAGTCACCGCGACCTTCAAGCGTCGCATGCCCTCGGGCGGCACCATCCACATCGAAGAAATCCAGGACCAGGTTGAACTGGCCCTGATGCGTGCCGGCGAGCAGAAAGTAGCCCGCGACTACGTGATCTACCGTGACGGCCGTTCGAAACAACGCGCCGCCCACGCCCCGGCCGAAGAAGCCGTCAACGCTCACCCGTCGATCCGCATCACCCGCACCGATGGCAGCTTTGCACCTCTGGACATGGGTCGTCTGAACACCATCGTCACCGAAGCGTGCGAAGGCCTGGAAGAAGTCGACGGCGACCTGATCCAGCGCGAAACCCTGAAAAACCTGTACGACGGCGTGGCCCTGACCGACGTCAACACCGCCCTGGTGATGACTGCCCGTACCCTGGTTGAACGTGAGCCGAACTACTCGTTCGTGACCGCTCGCCTGCTGATGGACACCCTGCGTGCCGAAGGCCTGAGCTTCCTCAACGTTGCCGAAAGCGCGACCCACCACGAGATGGTCGACCTGTACGCCAAGGCGCTGCCTGCGTACATCGCCAAGGGTATCGAATTCGAATTGCTGAACCCGGTCCTGGCGACTTTCGACCTGGAAAAACTCGGCAAGGCGATCAACCACGAGCGCGATCAGCAGTTCACGTACCTGGGCCTGCAAACCCTGTACGACCGTTACTTCATCCACAAGGACGGTATCCGCTTCGAACTGCCGCAAATCTTCTTCATGCGTGTGGCCATGGGCCTGGCGATCGAAGAGAAGCAGAAAGAAGACCGTGCCATCGAGTTCTACAACCTGTTGTCGTCCTTCGACTACATGTCCTCGACGCCAACCCTGTTCAACGCCGGCACCCTGCGTCCACAGCTGTCGAGCTGCTACCTGACCACCGTGCCAGATGACCTGTCGGGCATCTACCACGCGATCCACGACAACGCCATGTTGTCGAAATTCGCCGGCGGCCTGGGCAACGACTGGACGCCGGTTCGTGCGCTGGGTTCGTACATCAAGGGCACCAACGGCAAATCCCAAGGCGTTGTTCCGTTCCTCAAAGTAGTGAACGACACCGCCGTTGCCGTTAACCAGGGTGGCAAGCGCAAAGGCGCTGTGTGTGCCTACCTGGAAACCTGGCACATGGACATCGAAGAGTTCATCGAGCTGCGCAAGAACACCGGTGATGACCGTCGTCGTACCCACGACATGAACACCGCCAACTGGATCCCTGACCTGTTCATGAAGCGCGTCTTCGATGACGGCAAGTGGACCCTGTTCTCGCCATCCGAAGTACCGGACCTGCACGACCTGACCGGTAAAGCCTTCGAAGAGCGCTACGAGTACTACGAAGCCCTGACCGAATACCCAGGCAAGGTCAAACTGTTCAAGACCATCCAGGCCAAAGACCTGTGGCGCAAAATGCTGTCCATGCTGTTTGAAACCGGCCACCCATGGCTGACCTTCAAAGACCCGTGCAACCTGCGCAGCCCGCAGCAGCACGTGGGCGTGGTCCACAGCTCGAACCTGTGCACCGAGATCACCTTGAACACCAACAAGGACGAGATCGCCGTTTGCAACCTGGGCTCGATCAACCTGCCGAACCACATCGTCAACGGCAAGCTGGACACCGCCAAGCTGGAACGCACCGTGAACACCGCTGTTCGCATGCTCGATAACGTGATCGACATCAACTACTACTCGGTGCCGCAAGCGAAAAACTCCAACTTCAAGCACCGTCCGGTCGGCCTGGGCATCATGGGCTTCCAGGATGCGCTGTACCTGCAGCACATTCCTTACGGTTCCGACGCTGCCGTCGAGTTCGCCGACAAGTCGATGGAAGCGGTCAGCTACTACGCGATCCAGGCTTCTTGCGACCTCGCCGACGAGCGTGGCGCCTACGAGACGTTCCAGGGTTCGCTGTGGTCCAAAGGCATCCTGCCGCTGGATTCGCAACAGATCCTGATCGAACAACGTGGCCAGAAGTACATCGACGTTGACCTGAACGAATCCCTGGACTGGGCACCGGTTCGCGCCCGTGTGCAGAAAGGCATTCGTAACTCCAACATCATGGCCATCGCACCGACCGCGACCATCGCCAACATCACTGGCGTCTCGCAGTCGATCGAACCGACCTACCAGAACCTCTACGTGAAATCGAACCTGTCGGGCGAATTCACCGTGATCAACCCGTACCTGGTTCGCGACCTCAAGGCTCGCGGTCTGTGGGACTCGGTCATGATCAACGACCTGAAGTACTACGACGGTTCGGTGCAGCAGATCGAGCGCATCCCGCAAGAACTCAAAGAGCTCTACGCGACTGCTTTCGAAGTGGACACCAAGTGGATCGTTGACGCGGCAAGCCGTCGCCAGAAGTGGATCGACCAGGCTCAATCGCTGAACCTGTACATCGCTGGCGCTTCGGGCAAGAAACTGGACGTTACCTACCGCATGGCCTGGTACCGTGGCCTGAAAACCACTTACTACCTCCGTGCCCTGGCCGCGACCAGCACCGAGAAGTCGACCATCAACACCGGCAAGCTGAACGCTGTTTCCAGTGGCGGCAACCACGGTGAAGATTCGGTCCTGGCAGCACCTGCCGGCCCTGCTCCAGTGCCAAAGGCCTGCGCCATCGACGAGCCGGATTGCGAAGCTTGCCAATAAGCCGAGCCAGTAGGCGCTGAAAGGCGCTGACCTGAAACCCCCGATCAATCCTCTGGATAGGTCGGGGGTTTTCTTTTACCCAAAGGAAAGTGGTGACCGGGCTGCTCGCGATGAGGCCAGCCCTGATTACCAGGATGTTTGCACCAAGGACAAATCCCGACCATAAAAAAACCCCTCTTTCGAGGGGTTCTTTATGCGGCGCTATCAGGCATCAGGTCATCTGAATGATGGTCTGCATGATGGTGCTCTGGGTGGAGATGGTCTTGGCGTTCGCCTGGTAGTTGCTCTGCGCCTTGATCAAATCAACCAGTTCGTTGGTCAGGTTGACGTTGGACTCTTCCAGCGAGTTGGACACTACCGAACCCAAGGTACCGGTTTTCGGTGCATCGATGCCAGGCACGCCCGAGGCGAAGGTTTCTTTCCAGCCAGAACCACCGATTGGCTGCAAGCCTTGTTCGTTGGCGAAGCTGGCAATGGCGACCTGGCCGATGGCCTTGGTTTGCTGGTTGGTGAAGTTGGCGGTCATGACACCGCTTTCGTCGATGGTCAGGCTGGAAATCTGGCCTGTCGCGTAACCGTCCTGATACTGCGCAGTACGTGCGGTTGGCGAAGCGTACGAAGTGGTTTTGGTCATGTCGAACGCGATACCGGCCGCGGCTGCGTCCGAACCGTTCAAGGCCCAGGTTGGCGGGTTGGTGTTGGCGTTAACCATCACGCCCGGCTTCCAGCCAGTCATGGTCAGGGTGGTACCCGTTTGCGTCCAGCCGGCACCGCCCACCAGAGTCTTGATGCTGCCATCAGGATTGAAGGTGATATCCGCCTGGATCGGCACCGGCGGCTCAGCCAGTGGGTTGGTTGGGCTACGGCCGTCCATGTAGGTGTAGACAGTCCAGGAGTTGGACGCCGCATTTTTAACGTAGTACTGGTCCATCGTGTGTTGGTTACCCTGCGTGTCGTACACAGGGGTGGAAATAGTTTTGTTGTAGCTGTTGGTGTCTTTGACGTTGAACGGGGTCACTGTTGGCAGTGGGTCCGAGGAGTTCAGGTTCATCGTCTGATCGACACGGGTGGTCGCATGCGGCGCCAGGCTCGAGGTGTCGATTTTCAGGTCGGTCAGCACACCGTTGATGATCTTGCCGTTGGCGTCTACGCCAAAACCCTGCAAGCGACGGCCGTTGTTGTCGACCACGTAGTTCTGGGCGTCAGTCTTGAACGCACCGGCCCGGGTGTAGCTCAGCGAGCCGTTGTCGCTCATGACGAAGAAACCGTTGCCCTGGATACCCATGTCCAACACGTTGCCGGTGTTGTTCACGTCACCCTGGCCGAACTGCTGGGAAACGTTGGCCAGACGCACGCCGTTGCCGACGGTCTTGCTGCCGGTACCCAGGCGCGTGGCCGAGTACACGTCTTCGAATTCTGCACGGGACGATTTGAAACCGGTGGTCGCGACGTTGGCGATGTTGTTACCGGTGACGTCCAGTTGTTTGTTGGCTGCATAGAGACCGCTAAGGCCGATATTGAAAGACATATTCCACTCCTTTGTGCCGTGTTAGTCGGCTCTATATACCAATGGTCTGTACTTTGGACAGGGCAACACTGCCCAGGCCTGCCAGGTTCAGCATCAACTCACCGCCGGTCTGGCTGATGGTCACGCTGTTGACGGTTGCCGGCAGGTAAGTCACCAGCGAGGTCGCCTTGCTGTCGTAAGTCGCGGTAGCTGCAAACTTGTAAGTGCCGGCCTTGGCCACTTCACCCGCATCGTTCTTGCCGTCCCAGATGAAACCGGCGTTGCCGGCCTGCTGACTGCCAAGATCGATGGTGCGAACCACTTTGCCATCGGTATCGGTGATCTTGATCGTGACCGGGTTCGTCGAGGCCGGTACGACCGCCGTACCGTTGAAACTCTTGGAGGTATCGACCACCGCGGTGTCGGTCTGGGCGACAACCGAACGACCCACCAGCGAAGAAGCCTGCAACGCTTGCGACGAGTTGTAGTTGCCGGCAATGCCGCTGACCGTATCGTTGAGCGTGGTGATGCCTTCCAGGCTGCTGAACTGCGCCAACTGCGCAACGAACGCGCCGTTGTCCTGCGGTTCCAGCGGGTTCTGGTTTTTCAGTTGAGTCACCAACAACTGCAAGAAGGCGTCTTTGCCCAACGCTTTATTGCCGGTGGCGCTGCTGGTAGCGGCGGCCAGGCCGTCGCTGCTGGTGTTGCTCTTGACCGAAGAATTGGCCAGGACATCCTTGATGCTTACGGCGCTGGTAGTATCGGTAACACTCATCTGAGTCGCCCCTTATCACTGACCGAGGGTCAGGACCTTCTGCATCATGGTTTTGGCGGTGTTCATCATTTCGGCGTTGGTCTGGAACGAACGGCTCGCGGAAATCATGTCGGCCATTTCTTCGACGACGTTGACGTTCGGGTAGTAGACGTAGCCCTTGGCGTCGGCAGCGGGATGGTTCGGCTCATAACGCGCTTCGAGGTTGCTCTGGTCTTCGACCACGCCGAGCACTTGCACGCCTTGACCGGCAGCGTCCTGGCTCTGGAACAGCGAATCGCTGCCGCCGCTCTGGCCGCCCTGGAACATGGTGGCGAACACCGGGTGACGGGCGCGATAGGTCTGGTCGATGCTCGACGAGACGGTTTCGGCGTTGGCGATGTTCGAGGCCACGGTGTTCAAGCGCGTGGTTTGTGCACTCATGCCGCTACCGGCAATGTTGAAAACACTGGATAGAGACATGACTTACTCTCCGCGCAGGGCTGATACCAGCCCTTTGAATTTGCTGTTGAGCAGGGTGAAGCTGGCCTGGAAGCCGACGGCGTTTTCCGCGTAGTTCGACTGTTCCAGTTGGGCGTCCACGGTGTTCTGGTCGATCGACGGTTGCATCGGCGTGCGATACAGCAGCGACTCGTCGCCATTGCCCAGGCCTTCAGCTTCGATATGACGGCTGTTGGTCATGTTCAAGGCAAAGGTACCGCCCTTGGTTTTCTCGTTCTGTGCGGCAAGCACTTTTGAGAAGTCCAGATCCCGAGCCTTGTAGTTCGGGGTGTCGGCGTTGGCGATGTTGTTGGCCAGGACTTCGGCACGCTGAGCGCGGAAGCCCAGGGCTTGTTCGTGGATACCGAGCGCTTTATCGAAGCTGATGCTCATGTCGGGAAACCTTCGGGTGACCTGATTTTTCGTAACAGAGACATAGCAAGCGGCGTGCCAAATCGAAAAACCCCGGAAACCGGGGCTTTGCCGGCAGTGGCAAGGGCGGCAATGCCAGAAAAGCGGCAACCGGTTTCCGCAGGCTGCCGCTTTTCTGCCGCTTATCGCCTTCGAAAGAACAACTCTTACCCTGTGGGAGCCGGGCTTGCCCGCGATGGCGGTGTGTCAGCCCCATCAAATTCGTCAGTGATACCGCCATCGCGGGTAAACCCGGCTCCCTCAAGGGTTTAGGGGTGTTGGCGGAAAACCATCAGGCATAAAAAACGGGAGCCCCTGAGGACTCCCGTTTGTTGTGCCGCCAACGAATCACTTCGCCTGGTAAATGATCCCCGGGCTGCACTGGACCATCTGGTAATGGTCCGGCAAACCGTTCAGCGCTTCAGACGCGCCGAGGAACAGATAGCCACCTGGCTTGAGCGTGCTGTGAATGCGCAACAGGATGTCTTTCTTCACCTCGGCGGAGAAGTAGATCAGCACGTTGCGGCAGAACACGATGTCGAACTTGCCCAGCGCTGCATAACTATCCAGCAGGTTGAACGAACGAAACTCCACGCGGCTCTTGATCGGCGCCTTGATCGCCCAGCGTCCCGGCCCTTTCGGGTCGAAGTAACGCTGAAGACGCTCGGGCGACAGGCCACGGCCGATCGCCAGGCTGTCGTACTCGCCGGTCTTGCAGTTGGTCAGCATGGTGCCGGACAGGTCGGTGGCGACAATCTGCGCCCCCATCTTCAACTGGCCCATGTTGACGCGTTCGAACTCATCGATGGACATCGACAGCGAGTACGGTTCCTGCCCCGACGAACACGCAGCGGACCAGATCCGCAAGCGCTGGCCGGGTGCAGCCTTGATCGCTTCAGGCAATACCTTGTTCTTCAACACTTCAAACGGATAGGTGTCACGAAACCACAGGGTTTCGTTGGTCGTCATCGCGTCCACCACCATCTCGCGCAAACCGCTGCGCGGCTGGGTCTGGATGCGCTGGACCAGCTCACCCAGGGATTTGATGCCTTGCTGTTCCATCAGTTTGTTGAGACGGCTCGAGACCAGGTACTGCTTGTTTTCACCGAGCAAAATGCCACAGGCTTTTTCCAGGAAGACCCGGAACTGTTCGAAATCCAAATTACCCGTAGACAAAGATACCGCCTCTTAAATCGTGTTAATCACCAGGGGCAGAAGGCCCCTAGCTGATATCTGCTGCTTTGATCCGGTCGACTACCCGGGATGCCAGGTCATCAGGACGGAACTTGGCAAGGAAGTCATCGGCACCGACTTTCTTGACCATCGCCTGATTGAATACCCCGGACAACGAAGTATGCAGGATGATATGAAGCTTTTGCATGCGTGGGTCGTTGCGGATCTCGGCCGTGAGGGTGTACCCGTCCATTTCCGGCATCTCGATGTCGGAAATCATCATCAGGAACTCTTCTTCCGGCTTTTTCCCTTCGTCGACCAGCTTTCGCAAGTAATCCAGCGCTTGCTTGCCGTCGTTCAACGCCACCACTTCGACACCGACGGTTTGCAGGCAACGAGTCACTTGCTTGCGCGCCACCGACGAGTCATCGACGGTCAAGACCTTCAAGGACAAGGCCTTGTGCTGGGTTTCGACATCGACCACACCGACCGAAATCGCTTCCGGTGTCGGCGCCACTTCCGCGAGGATTTTCTCGACGTCGATGATTTCGACTAACTGATTGTCGACCCGAGTCACAGCCGTCAGGTAGTGATCGCGTCCCGTGCCCTTGGGTGGCGGATGAATCTCTTCCCAGTTCATGTTGACGATGCGCTCCACCGAGCGCACCAGGAAACCCTGGGTCTTGGTGTTGTACTCCGTGATGATCACGAACGGATTGCTTTGATCTTTGAGCGCGCCGGAGCCGGTCGCCATGGCCAGATCAAGAATCGGAATGGTCGCCCCCCGGATATTTGCCACACCGCACACGACAGGACTGGATTTTGGCATCAGCGTGAGTTTTGGGCATTGCAGCACTTCCCGAACCTTGAACACGTTGATCCCATAGAGTTGCTGGCCGTCGAGACGGAACAACAGCAGCTCCAGGCGATTCTGCCCTACCAGTTGCGTGCGCTGGTTTACCGCATCCATTACACCAGCCATGCACAGACTCCTACACCAACGCTTAAGTGTGTTGCGACGCACGTTCATTGCTAAACGGCACGGCGCTTGCTTTTTAACTCTTATGAACACAGAACTGACATTTTTCCGACGCCTGACATCAAACGCTCGCCACGTGCTTTGCGCGATGTCGGCCGTCTGCCTGTTCAACGCTGGCAGCCCTGCCCTTGCTGACGCAGTTACCTTGCCTGACATGCTTATCGGCGTCACTCAGGGCTTTCTTGAGTTCACCGTAGAAGACTATTTGGCGACCAGTCAAACCGAAGGCCGTTATGAGATCGAGGTCAAGCAGCTCGATCCGCGCCTGCGCATGCCCATGTGCGACAAGGAATTGACAGCCACTCTGGAGAGCCCGGCGATCCCGATTGGCCGGGTCACGGTCAAGGTTCGTTGCGACAGCACCTCGCCCTGGACGGTGTTCGTGCCCGCTCAAGTCCGCCTGTTTCGCGACGTCGTCACCACCACGCGGCCCCTCAAACGCGCCGGCTATATCGAGCCGGGCGACGTCATGCTGCGCGAACGCGACATCAGCCTGATCGGCCAGGGATACTTCACCTCCATCGATCAGACGATTGGACAAAAACTTACCCGACCAACGGTCGCCGATCAGGTGCTGACGCTGGTCCATCTCGAACAGGCCGAAGTCATTTCCAAAGGTGACCAAGTGGTGATTACCGCCCGCAGTGGTACGCTCAGCGTGCGCATGCCGGGCGAAGCCCTGTCCAATGGCGGCTTGCGTGAACAGATCCGGGTAAAAAACCTCAACTCCCAACGGGTCATCAAGGCGCAGGTCATGGCGCCGGGCCAGGTGGAAGTGGCCATGTAGAAACTCTGCGCTTGCGAAAACATGGCGCTGGCCGTGGCTGTTCCCTAAACTGTGCCTCACGCAGGAAATGCGCTGGCGCATGCAGGCTCGTTGATAAATGGGCCTAAAGTTTTTGCAGGAAGAGCCGAAAACATGGCAAGCGTCCAAATTCCCAGAGGTTTTTTATCATGGTCATCGATTTCAGCCGTTTGAACAGTTCCTCGTCACTGACCGGCAGTACGCGTACCAGCGCCAACAAGGACACTGCCGAAGCCGGCAAATCCGCGCCGCTGAATACCCCGGCCGAACAGGCCAGTACCGCCAAAAGCGGGGAATCGGTACACCTCAGCAATGAGGCTCAACAGTTGCAGAAGGTCACTGACAAGCTGCGCGATCAGCCTGCCGTCGACAATGCCCGCGTGGCCGAGTTGAAAGCAGCGATTGCCGATGGCAGCTATAAAGTCGACAGCAACCGTGTAGCCAGCAAACTGCTCAACTTCGAAGCCCAGCGCTAGGCCCCCGGCCTGCGCCAGGCTTTTGGACGCTTAAACCCCAAGGCCAGCCATGCACGACACTAATTTACTGCAACTGATCATCGACGACTTTGCTCCAGCACAACACTTGCTGGAGTTACTGCAAACCGAGTCCCTCGCCTTGCATGGTCGCGACATGCCACTGCTCGAAGACATTCTGGCGCGCAAACAGGCAATGATCATTCTGCTCGAACAGCATGGCCGCAAGCGCAGCGAAGTCCTCGCCAGCCTCAATCTGCCCACCAATCGCAAGGGCCTGGAGCAACTCGCCAGCGAATCCAGCGTCGGTGACCAGTTACTTGCGCAAAGCGATGCCCTGACCGACCTTCTGGCTCAGTGCCAGGCCATCAACGTCAATAATGGTCAGTCGATCCTGGTCCAGCAGGCCGCCACGGCCAATCAGCTGAAAATCCTCACCGGCGGCGAACCACCCGCGCTTTACGATGCCCGCGGATCAACCGCCAAGCTAGCGAAGCCGCGCCCGCTCAGTCAGGCGTGAACCTGTTGATGAGTTCGCACTTTCAAGACGCGCTACATGATGGCAGTATGCTGGCCATGCGCAGTCACATTTTGTCCGGAGAACGATGAACCGTGCCCAATGCCTTAACCGCGGAAGATGCTCCGCAGCCACCCAAGGTGCTCTCCACGCCCATGGAGATCGCGGGTAACCTGCGGCAACTGCAAGAAAGCCATGACCCGCTGATCATTACGTTCCACGAACGTAACCAGCGCTTCCAGAGCTATCTGGTTGAGGTTGACCGTGACAACAACATGATTGCCCTGGATGAAATGGTGCCCCGCGATGGTGAGCGCTATCTGCTGGCAGGCGAATCGTTTCGGGTCGAAGGCTTCCACGACGGCGTGCGCATCGCCTGGGAAAGCAACGGCCCGCTGAGCATCGACGAACTCAGCGACGCACGCTGCTATCGCGGCAAACTCCCTGACGAAGTCGTCTACCATCAGCGCCGCAATGCCTTCCGGGCTGCATTGAAACTGGCGCAATTGGTCAATGTCGAACTGGGCGGTGAAAAGCTCAAGTCGCCCATCAAAGGCAAGTTGCTGGATATTTCCGCCACCGGCTGCAAGCTGCGCTTTGAGGGTGACATCACCAGCCGACTGCAATTGGGCCAGGTCTACGACCGCTTCGTCGCCGACCTGCCCTTCGGCAGCATGACCACCCCGGTGGAACTGCGTTACCTGCACTTCGAAGAAAGGATCTCCACCACCTTCGCCGGCATCCGCTTTCACAACATGAGCGGGCTGGTGCAGCGCCAGGTCGAGCGATTCGTGTATCAGCTTCAACGTGAAGCACGGCGCTTCGATAAAGACGATCTCTGATACACCGCTTCAACAAAAAACGGGCAGCCCCTTGCGGTGACTGCCCGTTTTTTTATGCATCAAAAAATCAAGGCCTGGCTTCAGTGAAACTTTGTTCGCGACCGGCGTCCGGGTCTTCCGGTGGCGTCGGCTCACCTTCCAGTTCCACCTCTGGTTCCGGCTCCGCTTCCGGATGCGGCGGACTCTGCATCTGCTCTTGAACGATCTGCTCGTCGACACGCGGGTCAAGGCACACCACCAGCGGCGAGCTCGACATGCTGTCCGGCATGGCGACGTGATGCAGCGGCGCATCGTCGACCTGATGCAGGTTGGTGACCGCTTTCGGACGGATCCGCCACACCAGCACCAGTGCGAAGAAACTGAAGAACGCGTAGAGCATGTGGCTGCCGAACAGCTTCATCAGCACCCCGGCGACCAGCGGCCCGATACTGGCGCCGACGCCGTAGGTCACCAGCAGCATCGCTGTCAGCGAGACCCGGCGATCACCCTCGACATGGTCATTGGAGAACGCCACCGCCAACGGATACAGGCAGAACTGCACCAGCGAACAGAAGAACCCGGAGATGAACAAGACCTCCAGCGGCACCTTCTGCAGAATCGCCAGCGGCAACGCGGCCAGTGCCAGGCTGAAGGCAAAACAGCGGATCAACAGCGCCCGGTCATAACGATCAGACAGCCAACCCAGCGGCCACTGCACCAGCAGGCCAGCAAAAATACAGCTACCCATGAACAGACCGACCTGCTCGGTGGACAACCCCTGCTGCGACGCATACAGCGGCGCCAGACCGTAGAACGAGCCGACGATCAGCCCTGCCCCCAATACCGTGCTCAACGACTGCGGTACACGTTTGATAAAGAAGCGCGGCTCCATCGGCGCGGGGTGCAACGGCGCCGGGTGAATCCGTCGAGTCAGGGCCACCGGCACCAGGCACAGGGCAAAGCACAAGGCGACCAGCATCAGCAGCTCCAGGCCCAGGCCTGGATGCATGACCAGAATCAGCTGACCCAGCACCAACCCCAGGTAGGAAGCGATCATGTAGCCGCTGAAGACCATGCCGCGCTGCTTGGCATCGGCCTGCTCGTTGAGCCAGCTCTCAATGACCATGTACTGACACATCATCCCCAGGCCGACGATCACCCGCAGGAACAGCCAGGCCGGCAGCCAGTCGATCAATCCATGACCGAGCACCGCCGCACCGACGATCCCGGCACACGCGGCATAGGCACGAATATGCCCGACCCGGGCAATCAATCGGTGACCGATCTTGCCGCCCAGCACCAGGCCAAAATAGTTGGCCGCCATCAACGCACCGACCCACAAGCTGTCGACGTGATCGGCCGCCAGGCGCAAGGCCAGGTAAGTGCTCAACAGGCCCGAGCCGATCAACATCATCAGCGAGGCGAAATACAGCGCTCGAAAGGATTTCCAGATTTGGCGCATCGGCGTTCCGAGCGGCTCCTTGCAGTGAAGATCAGGCTACCGAAACGATAGCCCGAAGACGACGAAGCGTCAGGCCTGAGCAGCTAAAACACGCCGTTCCCAGGGAGTAATTTCATCAAAGAAGCTGGTCAGTTCCATGGACTTCGAAGCGACGTAGCCTTCGATGAACTCAGTGCCAAACAGTTCCTTCGCCAATTGGCTACGTTTCAGACGCTCAAGAGCCGCATGCAAGGTACACGGCAACGAAAGATTATCCGGCACGTCGAATTCGCCCTGGATCGCCTCGGTCGGCTCCAGCTCGTTTTCAATGCCATGCAACCCGGCGGCAAGGCTGGCGGCGATCGCCAGGTACGGATTGGCGTCCGCTCCCGGCAAACGGTTTTCGACCCGACGAGCGACCGGTGAACTGGCCGGAATGCGCAACCCGGCGGCGCGGTTGTCGTGGGACCAGCAGGCATTATTCGGCGACGCGTACGGATGGCACAAGCGCTGATACGAGTTCACGTTCGGTGCAAACAACGCCGTGAAATCGGCCATGCCGGCCTGCTGGCCACCGATGAAGTGACGGAAGGTCGCGGTCGGCTGACCGGCCTCGTCGCTGAACACGTTACGCCCGGTGTTGATGTCGACAATGCTTTGGTGAATGTGCATCGAACTGCCCGGTGTGTGCGCCAGCGGCTTGGCCATGCAGACCACCGTCAAGCCATGCTTGAGCGCGACTTCCTTGAGCAGGTGCTTGAACAGCAAAGTCTGATCCGCCAGCAGCAGCGGATCACCGTGCAGCAGGTTGATCTCGAACTGGCTGACACCCATTTCGTGCATGAAGGTGTCGCGCGGCAGGCCCAACGCCGCCATGCAGGTGTAGACCTCACTGAAGAACGGCCGCAAGCCGCTATTGGAACTGACACTGAATGCCGACTGACCGTCCTCGCGACGACCGTCCAGGCCCAGCGGCGGCTGGAACGGTTGAGTCGGATCGGGGTTGGGCGCAAACACGAAGAACTCCAGCTCGGTCGCCACCACCGGCGCCAGGCCGCGAGCCGCGTAACGCGCGATCACCGATTTGAGTTGACCGCGGGTCGACAGACTCGACGGTTCACCGGTCAATTCGTCCGCATCGCAAATGGCCAGCGCCCGGGGCTGTTGGCTCCAGGGCAAGCGATAGATATGCGCAGGGTCCGGCACCAACGCAAGGTCGCCGTCATCGCTGCCGTAAAAACGCGCGGGTGGATACCCGCCCATGATGCATTGCAGCAGCACACCCCGCGCCAACTGCAACCGACGTCCTTCGAGGAAACCCTCGGCCGTCATGACTTTGCCCCGGGGAACTCCATTCAAGTCCGGGGTGACACATTCAATCTCATCAATGCCCGCCAATCGCTGTGCGAGTGAACGATGGCCATCGGTAGTCATGACTCAATCCTTTGTTGTGCGAGCCGCGAACGGCGACCCGTACAAAATAGGCTTCGCCTGTTCAGAATTTCAAGCAGCGCCACACAATAAAGAACGCTCAGGGCAGGTAAAGGCTGAATACACCGCCGCCCAACGGGCCGCCATTGCTGAGCCGGGTGCTGCCGACGACGCCATTGCGCTGATGCATCGCGGCGATGCGCCCGGCAAAGTACAGGCCCAGGCCGGTGCTACTGCTGCTGTAGTTGATGCCTTGCACATAATCCGCCTGAAACTCGATCATCTCCGCCGGATAGCCGGCGCCATCATCATTGATGCTCAGCACCAGTTGACCGCCCTCGTCGCTGACGCTGATCAGCAGCGACTCGCGCGCGTAGCGAATGGCGTTGTTGATGATGTTGCCCAGTACCGAGGCGACCAGCTCGCGGTCGAAGAAACCCAGCGGGCTCAACGGGTCGACTTCATAGGTCGCAATAATGCCGCGACTGGCGAACACGTCTTGATGGCTGGCCAGTTGCGCTTCAAGAAAGTCATCCAGGTCATGGTAGGCCGGTTGCAACGGCAACTGATTGACCCCCAGTTTGTACAGGCCCAACAACTGCACGAGCATGCCGTTGAGGTGGGCGAACTCGTATTCGATGACGCCCTGCTCCGGGCTGTGCTGCTCCGGGTCGGGCAAGCGCGCCAGCCACTGGCTGTGCGCCTGCATCAGCATGGCCAGCGAGTTCTTCATGTCGTGCACGGTGGAGGCAATCACCGTCGAGAAATCCAATGCCGGGTTGTCTTGGCTCATCCGCCGAACGCCTTGATTTTCAGTTTCTGATAGCGCGGATAACGCGCGTCGGTGTCGGGCATCAAGCCGACCATTTTCAGGCAGACCCGACATTCATCGATTTCCGCCGATGGCACACTGGTGTCGGTGCCGTGCAGCAGCGACTGCGCCATGTTCAAGGCGATACTGATGTTTTTCGGCTGCATCGCCAGCGCCTTGCGGAACACCGACCGGGCTTCCACCAGGTTGCCGGTCTTGTACACCCGCACGCCCTCACGATTGAGCTCGGCGGCGGCGTTGCTGGAACTGAGGATGGTCGGGTCGTCGGTCAACTTGGCGATGCCCTTCATCACCACCGGATCATCACCGTAGATTTCCGCGCAATTCTTCAGCATCGAGGCGCCCGCGCTGGCTTGGCCAAGCATTTGCAACTGCTTGGCCACCAGCAGCGCCGCTTCGGCACTCATGAATTGCTCCATGCCGTCGAGACGCATCATCGCTTGTTCGGTGAGTTTCTCGGCGGTTTCGGCGTCGTTGAGCAACAGGCTGGTGGCTTTCATCAGCCGCGCACGAATCTGCAGGCCCGGGTCGGATGGGTTTTCCTTGGCCACCAGGCTGAGGGTCGTGTTGATTTCCAGGCGGGTGCGGGTATCCAGGCCTTTCTCACTGCCTTTGCTGATCAAGGCGTGAGCCAGACCGAGGTTGCTTTCCGCATCCTTGAAACGCGACTGCGCGCCCTGGGACACCGCCTGGCGATACGCCCTGGAGGCGGTGTCGAAATCTTCGTTGGCCATCGCCAGTTTGCCCAGCAAGGCTTGCCGGCGCACGGCCAGCGGCGACAGGCGAATGGCTTCTTCCAATACTTTCTGCGCGCCCTTGGTGTCGCCTTCGACCACCAGCACGTCGGCCATGCCGTCATACAACGCCGGCATCATCGGAAACACTTTCAGGGCTTTTTCGTAGATGCCCTTGGCCTGGCTGACCTGGCCGCGCTTGAACAGCAACTGGCCCAACCCGGCAAACGCCCACGGCAACGGCCGATCAGCAATGATGCTGTCGTAAAGGCGCTCCAGCGCTTCGTTCTGATTCAAGTCGCGCAAGGCATCCGCGCGATAGCGCAGACACAGCGGCGAATAACGGATGTCCTTCTTGCACAGCTCGATGCAGGCATTGAGCACTTCCAGCGGCTTGCCACGGTCGAGGGCTTGCAGGATCGGCTTGAGCAGGTTCTTGCGCTGCTCCAGCCGCTCCAGACGCTGAGCCAGGCCCGAGCGGTTGAACGGCTTGGTCAGGTAGGCATCCGGTTCATGCTCCAGCGCACTGAGCACCATGGCCTGGCTGGTTTCGGCGGTGACCATGACGAACACGCTTTCATGGCTGATCAGCTTCTCGATCATCAAGTCTTCGAGGACCTGCTGACCGTTCTTCTTGCCGTCGCCGAGGTGGAAATCCTGCAGGATAAAATCGTAGGCCTTCTGCGAACACATGCGCAGCGCCTGCTCGCCGGAATCCGCGGTATCCACGTCCTTGACGCCCAGCTCTCGCAGCATGGACCTGACGGAACTGCGGAAATCCGAGAAATCATCGACGATCAGAAAACTCTTTTGGTGATACGACAGCATCGAAGATTTCCAGGCAGTTTTAAGAAGAAGAGCATGACCGTTCGGGTTATCGGCCAGCAGTGCCGATACCTTGAGACGCCGTGACGCTCAAGCGATGGCTAAATATTTGAAGGGGTTATGTAAAAACGGGATTATTCTGTTTTATCGACGCGCGTGTTACCCCCGTTTTACGACAACGCCCCATGTCGCCGGTAGAAGGCAGAACAGATGACCAGCACCCCCAAACAACCGGCCGGCGCTTCCGAGCGCAAGGCCCCACGCCCGAGCGACCTGGACTTCCCGGTGGTCGGCATCGGCGCGTCTGCGGGGGGACTGCAAGCCATCAAGCTGTTTTTCCAGAACATGCCTCAAGACAACGGCATGGCGTTTGTCATCATTCTTCACCTGTCGCCCGACCATCAGAGCATTGCCGACAAGATCATCCAGGAATCGACGAAAATGCCGGTCCTGCAGGTCACCGAGACCGTGCCCATCGAGAAAAACCACGTATATGTCATCTCGCCGGCCCAGCGCCTGGCCATGGATGACGGTTTTCTAAAGGTCAGCAGCAACGCCGCGCGCGAGACGCGGCATGCCTCTATCGACCTGTTCTTCCGCGACCTCGCCGAGGTCCATCGCGAGCGTGCGTTTTGCCTGATCCTGTCAGGCAGCGGCTCCGATGGCGCGGTCGGTTTGTCACGCATCAAGGAACACGGTGGCGTGACCATGGCCCAGGTGCCGGAAGACGCCGAATTCGACGGCATGCCTCGCGCAGCCATCGATACCGGCATGGTCGACCTGATATTACCCGTCACGGAAATGCCACAAAAATTGCTCGAACTGTGGCAAAACGCCAAGGAAATCACGTTGCCCATTGCCGGTGACGCGGAACTGAAAACCTTCCACTCGGTGTCGGAACGCGAGGCCGCTATCAATGAACAAATGCTCCACGACATTCTGATCCAGTTGCGCACCGGCACCGGCCACGACTTCAAGCATTACAAACGCGCCACCGTGTTGCGGCGGATCGAACGGCGGATGCAAGTCACCGCCCAGCCCGACCTGGGCGCCTACTTCCGCTACCTGCAAAACAATCCCGAAGAAACCAAGGCGCTGCTCGGCGACATGCTGATTGGGGTGACCAACTTCTTCAGAGACCGAGAGGCGTTCGAAGCGCTGGAACGGGATGTTTTACCGCAACTGGTCAGCGCCGCCGTGTCGGCGCAACCGGAAAAAGAAGAAATTCGCGTCTGGTCCGCCGGCTGTTCCACCGGCGAAGAAGCCTACAGCCTGGCGATCTTGCTCAACGACCAGCTGCAACTGGACGCCAGCAAGGCAACGATGCAGTTGTTCGCCACCGACATCGATGAACGCGCCATCAGCGTTGGCCGCGCCGGGTTGTATCCGCAAGCGATCATCACCGATGTGCCGCCGACGCGGCTGCGGCATTACTTCGTCAAGGAGGACGATCACTACCGGATCCGCAAGGAAATTCGCGAACGGGTGCTGTTTGCCAAGCACAGCCTGCTGTCGGATCCGCCGTTCTCGCAGATCGACCTGATCGTCTGCCGCAACTTGCTGATCTATCTGGATCGCGAAGTGCAGCGTGAAATCCTGCAGATGTTCCACTTTGCGCTGCGGCCTGGCGGGTTCCTGTTTCTCGGCTCTTCAGAGAGCGCGGACGCTTGCCACGAATTGTTCGCCCCGGTGGATAAACGCAATCGCATCTTCCGCGCCAAGACCGGTACCGCCAACAGCCGTCGGACGCCGACCATGCCCCGCGGCGGTTACGTGCGGGCGAGTACGTCCCGCGAGGCGCCGCCCCGCGCGGTGCCGCGCAAGCTGTCCTTTGCCGACATTCACCAGCGTGCGCTTGAGCTCGCCGCGCCGCCGAGCATGATTGTCGATGCCAACGCCGAAATCCTGCACATGAGTGATGGCGCCGGGCACTTTCTGCGGCATGTGGGTGGCGAACTGACGCGCAACCTGCTGACACTGATCCTGCCGGAGCTGCGCCTGGAAATCCGCACCACGCTGTTTCAGGTGCAGCAGAGCAACCTGGTGGTCAAGTCCAGGGCCGTACCGCTCAAGCGCGGCAACCAGAGCTACATGATCAACCTCGTGGCTCAGCCTTATAAGGACGAAGAGTCGGATGGCGAGTACGTGCTGGTGATCTTCGAAGAAGTCGAAGTCGACCCGTCCGAACAGACCGTCACGACCCTGCTACAGACCGAAAGCCAGGTGCTGTCCAATCTTGAGCGCGAACTGCAACGAACCAAGTTGCATTTGCAGGACACCATTGAACAATCGGAAGTCTCCAGTGAAGAACTGAAAGCCTCCAACGAAGAAATGCAGGCAATCAACGAAGAGTTGCGCTCGGCCACCGAAGAGCTGGAAACCAGCAAGGAAGAGTTGCAATCGATCAACGAAGAGTTGCTGACGGTCAACTACGAGCTGAAAACCAAAGTTGAAGAAACCGACAAGATCAACGACTACCTGACCAACCTGATCGCTTCCACCGACATTGCCACGGTGTTTGTCGACCGCAACATGCGGATCAAATGGTTCACCCCGCGCGCCACCGACATTTTCAGCATGCTGCCGGTCGATACCGGCCGCTCGCTGCTCGACATCACCCATCGCCTGCACTACGACGGCCTGGCCAGTGACGCGGCGCAGGTGTTCGAATCGTTGAACATGATCGAACGGGAAGTCAGCAGCACCGACAAACGCTGGTACATCGCCCGCCTGTTGCCGTACCGCTCCAGCGAAGACCACATCGACGGCACGGTGCTGACGTTCATCGACATCACCAAGCGCCGCGCGGCGGAAGAAGATCTGCGCCTGGGTGAAGAACGCATGCGCCTGGTGGCCGAAAGCACCCGCGACTACGCGATCATCACCCTCGATGAACAGGGCATCATCACCAGCTGGAACAAAGGCGCCGAGCTGATCTTCGGCTACAGCAAGGCCGAGGCGGAAGGCGCTTTCTACGATTTCATTTTTTCCGCCGAAGACCGTGCCGCCGGGGTTCCTGAAAACGAACTGCTGGCAGTGCGCACCCAGGGCCGCAGCGAAGATGAACGCTGGCACTTGCGCAAGGATGGCAGCCGCTTCTTTTGCAGCGGCGAAGTGACCTTGCTCAGCGGCGACAACCTGCGCGGTTACGTGAAAATCGCCCGAGACCTGACCGGCCACAAACGTCAACACGAAGAACAGAGCCAGGAACTGGCCGAGACGCGCAATACCAATTACCTCAAAGATGAATTCTTTGCGGTCATGTCCCACGAGCTCAAGCACCCGCTGAACCTGATCCAGCTCAACGCCGAATTGCTGCGCCGCCTGCCCGTGACCAAGTCCCTGCCCCCGGCCGCCAAAGCGGTGAACACCATTTGTGATGCCGTCACCAGCCAGGCGCGGATCATCGATGATCTGCTGGACGTCGCCCGAGTGCGCACCGGCAAGCTAAAGCTGCAACCGGTCGCCGTCGACCTTGTCAGTGTGCTGCGCGATATCCATACCGTGGTCCTGAACGAGCAACACGAAACCAAGGTCGAGCTGCATGTGCCTTCAGGGCCGCTGATGGTCCACGCAGACCCGACGCGCCTGGAACAGATCATCTGGAACCTGGTGAACAACGCCCTGAAATTCACCCCGGCCAATGGGCTGGTTCAGCTGATTGCCGGTCAGGCCGGAAACAAGATACGGCTGGATGTCAAAGACAACGGCACCGGCATCGCTGCCGAAAACCTCGAACATGTATTCGATCTGTTTGGCCAGGCTGAAAAGCAACATGCCACGCATTCCCGCGAAGGACTGGGGATCGGGTTGTCACTGGTCCGCCAGTTGACCGAAGCACAACGGGGCACGGTCGAAGTGAATTCCCAAGGGCTGGGCGCGGGCTGTACGTTCAGCGTCTATTTGCCGATGGCCCACACCGATGACGCAGAGAAATCCTCCGCTCAGGTCAACGAGACCGCTGGCAGGTTAAGCGGGCTGACGATTCTGTTGGTCGATGACTCGGCCGAAGTGCTGGAAACCTTGAAGATGCTGCTGGAAATGGAAGACGCCGAAGTCATCGCTTTCGACCGGCCGGTAGCCGCTCTGGACGCGGCAAAACACACGCGCTTCGACTTGATCATTTCGGACCTGGGCATGCCGGTCATGAACGGTCACGAACTGATGAGCGCGTTACGCAAACTGCCTCAGGCCAAGGACGTGCCGGCGATTGCGCTGACGGGTTATGGCACCCGCAGCGACATTCAAAAAGCCCGGCAATCGGGTTTTAACCAGCACCTTGGTAAACCGGTGTCCTACGATGACCTGATCGAAACCATCGAGGCTCTGCGGCGCTCTTCGGTCCTCTGATCGGCCAGTTAACTAGTTCAAATAGGCGCGTTGCACGCAGACGCGCCGGTCAATGGCCTGGCGCAGGCGCTCCTTGTGGTCCGACCAGACCCTCGGATCGACCTTGCTGGCGCGCATCAACTCCAGCATGGCCGTCTTGGCCGCCAGGTATTCCGACCAGGCATCCTCGGAACGTATCTTCAAACGCTCGCGCTCGGTCATCTCCATGCGCCGCAGCGCCAGTGTCGGCTCATCGGTGATGACAGGACTGAGCGTCAATTGCGGCCGATGGGGCGCAACAAATGCCTGAGTGTCCGCCAGCCATTCCCTCGCTCGCTGCGCGCCCCACTTCAACGCCGTGCAATAGTGCTCACCGACGCGCCGATCGTGAAACTCCTCGCAGATTGCCCAGCCGTCGTCATCGTAAATACCCACAAACACCTGGGTGACGCCTTCGACGCTGGTCCGTGCCTGCACGTCAACCTGCAGGCCATTGCCGAGCACTTCTTCATGGGTGTGGAGCGGTAACCGACTGTTGGTCCATAACCAGAATTGAGCCCCCCTGCGTCGCATCGTTTCACCTCCTGAAATCCTTTCAGGAGTAAGGCACAGCGATGACAGGTTTGCCATGTAGGTCGTCGGTTGGCCGGACATAAAAAAACCCTGTCGGATGGAGGTATCCGACAGGGCTTTTTTTATTGTTTCTAACGCAACAGATGCACTGCCAGACCCACAAGTGCACAGGCCATCAGCACCTGAATGACGCCCCGCTTGAAGCGGAACAAGGCAATGGCCGCGGCGATCGCGATCAGTGCCGAGGGCCAATCGAGTTGGCCGCTGAAACCCTTTGGCCACAGCACGTGATAGCCGAAGAAGCACGCCAGATTGAGAATCACACCCACGACGGCGGCCGTAATCGCAGTCAGTGGCGCAGTGAACTTGAGCTCATTGTGGGTCGACTCGACCAATGGCCCGCCCGCGAGGATGAACAGGAACGAGGGCAGGAAGGTAAACCAGGTCACCAGGCAGGCAGCGACGGCTCCCGCGAGAAAAACATGGTCGCTGCCGAACACTTGAGCAACATACGCGCCGACAAAACTGACGAAGGCCACGACCATGATCAACGGTCCAGGTGTGGTTTCGCCTAACGCCAGGCCATCGATCATTTGAGTCGGTGTCAGCCAGCCATAATGCCCGACCACCCCTTGATAGACATAGGGAAGCACGGCATACGCACCGCCAAACGTCAGCAGGGCCGCTTTGGTAAAGAACCACCCCATCTGGGTCAGGGTGCCTTCCCAGCCAAAGAGCGCGGTCAAAATCCCCATTGGCAGGCCCCATAACGCGGCGCCGATCACGGCCAGCGTTGCCAATTTCAACCAACTGAACCGGGCATGCTCCGGGGACGGGGTGTCATCATCGATCACAGCCGGGCCAAAGGACTTTTTGGCAGCTCCATGACCACCGGTCCTGAACTTATCGGGCGCCAGGCGTCCGCCGACATAGCCAAGCACTGCGGCACCCAGAACGATCAGCGGGAACGGCACATTGAACGCGAAGATGGCGGTGAATGAAGCGGCCGCTATCGCCCATAGCCAATTGTTCTTCAATGCCCGAGAGCCGATCCGATGGGCCGCCTGCACGACAATGGCGGTCACGGCAGGCTTGATGCCATAGAAAAGCCCGGCCACCACCGGCACGTCACCGAAGGCGATGTACATCCACGACAACCCGATCAGGATGAACAACGACGGCAGCACAAACAGTGCGCCGGCAATCACCCCGCCCCAGGTTCGATGCATCAGCCAGCCGATATAGGTCGCCAACTGCTGCGCCTCTGGCCCGGGGAGCAACATGCAGTAGTTGAGGGCATGCAGGAATCGGCGCTCGGATATCCAGCGCCGCCGTTCGACCAGCTCTTGGTGCATGATCGAGATCTGCCCCGCAGGCCCGCCGAAACTGATGAAGCCAAGCTTCAACCAGAACCAGAACGCCTCACGAAGACTGATTGCGCCCGGCCTGGACAGCTTTTCTTCAACCATTAGCGCCAAAGCCTCTGGAAACGAACAAGCAGGGAATGTGCGATGCGGGCACTAACGGAAACGGCGCCTTGCGCAAGGCGCCATGAAATAGATGGTGTCCCAGGGCAGGTTCGAACTGCCAACCTTCCCCTTAGGAGGGGGATGCTCTATCCAATTGAGCTACTGAGACACACGTCGCCCGCACGAAATGCGGTGCGATGGACGGCGTGCATGTTAACGGGCAAGCCCGGATTTGTCATGTCGTCCGTAGGGCTTTTTAAGTGTAGGCAGACGCCCCACCGGGCTGTGGCTTTGTTTACCGTGCAAATTGCATCCCCTCAAAATGCCATCATTGCAATTTGCAATGCCACCCCTTCTCAACGACAAGTTAATTCCTTGTTTTTAAAGGATTTAATAGCCGTTAAACTATTGGCACGCGGGCTGCTTCAGCTGTTCTCAAGAACAACCGAGGTGAGCCTCATGAATCGCGACCTTTTACTCTCGAATGCGATCGCCCTGGCAGTCCTGGCGGGTTTTCATTTTGCCCCCGAGAACAGCGCGGTGCAGGTCGCTCAACGTATGCCGCATTACCTGCAGCTGCAAAAAGCCCCGCAATTGGCGGTCATGAGCGATCAGGGCGGGTTTATTCGCCAGGATGTGAGCCAGGAAGGCCCATCGCTATCGCAGGCTTCCGAACGCTTTGTATTTTGAATCACCCTATCAGGAGCACAGCATGTCCAAATCAGCCGCAGGATTTTTGATCCTTGCCTTACTGAGCGGCATTCTTCATTTGGCTTTGGTTCAGGAGGTGGTTGTCACCCTGCCGCTGATTGCCTGCGGCGTTTTCGCCGGGTTGTTTGTGTTGGCGCTAATTGCCGGGCGAAAAATCAAGTTCGATCCGGTGCTGCGTTAAATTTCAGCAGATCGAGGAGATGGGCAACGGTCACGGCGAGCTCGCCAGAGTTATCGAGTCGATGGACTGGCATGTTGTCAGCCGCGAACTGTGTGTTGCGGTGTAGCCTGTCTTCTATGTCCGCCAGGCTCTCACGACCACGCCGCACCAGGCGTTCGCGCAACACTTCATCCTTGACGGTCAACAGTACCGGGATCAGATCGGGGTAACGCTGTAGCGCCTCGGCAAGATGAGCGCGAGAACCGTTGACCAATACATGCCGGCCCTCCTTTAGCCACTGATCGATCTGAATCGGAATCCCATAATCCAGGCCATTGGCCTGCCACGACAGCGCGAAGTCACCCGCGTCTTTCAGGTGCCGGAATTCCTCGCGCGAGACGCCGACAGCGTCCTCGCCCACCGACTCGGCCGAGCGCGTTATGACCCTGCGCACCACTTCGCAGTTCATCAACTGCAAAGGTTTTCGAGCCGCTTCAATGAGGCTGTCTTTGCCGGATCCGGAAGGCCCCATCATATAAATCAGCCTGCCATCCATCCTGAATCATCCCCCACAGCGAGTTCGCCCCTAGTAAATCGGCCAATTGCCACTATCCTGTATCAGACAAGGATCAAGGATCGAATCCGCATAGCATGCACCTTCAGACGTCTTCAGACATCATCTGCGGGAGCAAAGGACGCGGTCGGCAATGCGGCTCTGGGCAACTTTTCCAACCAGTCCACATTTCTGACAAGGGGTGCTGGCATTAAGCCTTTACCCGGCTCAATATTTGTCACAGAATTGACGCCAATGATATGGCTTCTTTGAGGCATGATGCGGGCCTCTTTCAATTCAGGTTGAACATTTGGCCAGTAAGCTTGTCCTACCAGACATCCTGCGGCCAATCCCGAGAACCGCTCCCCTGAACTAACCGGTTAAATATATGCGCCCATTGAAACAGGCAATTTATTCCAGCCGTACGGCTGACAAGTTCGTCGTACGTCTGCCAGACGGAATGCGTGAACGCATTGCCGAGGTGGCTCGCAATCATCATCGCAGCATGAACTCCGAAATCATTGCACGCCTTGAGCAGAGTCTTATTCAGGAAGGTGCACTGGGCGAAGAGTTGAGCATGCGCCTGGACAGCCCGGAGCTGTCATTGCACGAACGCGAATTACTGCAACGTTTCCGTCAACTGTCCCACCGCCAGCAAAACGCCCTTGTTTCGCTGATCGCCCACGACGCTGAAATGGCCGCAGACGCGTCCTGAATCACCCCGAAAGCTCAAGCCAGCATTATCGCTGGCTTTTTTTTGCCTGAAATTTGGCCATAAAAAACCCGCCAATTGGGCGGGTTTCTTAAAGCGGGTCAAGTCAGAGCAGGAAGATCGTCGCCAGCCCAAGGAAGATGAAGAACCCGCCACTGTCGGTCATGGCGGTGATCATCACGCTCGCGCCCATCGCAGGATCGCGCCCAAGCCGCGCCAGGGTCATCGGAATCAAAACCCCCATCAACGCCGCCAGCAACAGGTTGAGCGTCATGGCGGCCGTCATGACCACGCCAAGGGACCAACTGCCGTAAAGCAGATAGGCCACCACGCCAATCACCCCGCCCCAGACCAGGCCATTGATCAGACCGACCGCCAATTCCTTGCGCATCAGCCGCGAGGTATTGCCGGTACTGACCTGATCCAGCGCCATCGCACGAACGATCATGGTGATGGTCTGGTTACCGGAGTTGCCACCGATACCGGCTACGATCGGCATCAATGCCGCCAGTGCGACCAGTTTTTCGATGGAGCCTTCGAACAGGCCGATCACCCGCGATGCAATAAACGCGGTAATCAGGTTTACCGCCAGCCAGGCCCAACGGTTGCGCAGGGATTTCCAGACTGACGCGAAAATATCTTCTTCTTCGCGCAGACCCGCCATGTTGAGAACTTCGTTTTCGCTCTCTTCACGAATCAGGTCGACCATTTCATCGATGGTCAGACGGCCGATCAGCTTGCCGTTCTTGTCGACCACGGGGGCCGAGATCAAGTCGTAACGTTCGAACGCCTGAGCGGCGTCATAGGCGTCCTCGTCCGGGTGAAAACTCACCGGGTCGCTGGCCATGACTTCTGAAACCTGTTTTTCCGGATCGTTGACCAGCAGACGCTTGATCGGCAGTACACCTTTCAGCACGCCGTCGTAGTCGACAACGAACAGCTTGTCGGTGTGGCCGGGCAGCTCTTTGAGGCGACGCAGGTAACGCAGAACCACTTCGAGACTGACATCCTCACGGATGGTCACCATCTCGAAGTCCATCAGTGCCCCGACTTGCTCCTCGTCGTAGGACAACGCGGAGCGAACGCGCTCACGCTGTTGACCATCGAGGGTTTCCATCAGCTCGTGGACGACGTCTCGCGGCAGCTCGGACGCCAGGTCAGCGAGTTCGTCGGCGTCCATGTCCTTGGCCGCGGCCAGGAGCTCGTGATCGTCCATGTCGGCGATCAGGGTTTCACGGACCGAGTCGGATACTTCGAGCAGGATGTCGCCATCGCGATCAGCCTTGACCAATTGCCAAAGCGTCAGACGATCGTCCAGCGGCAGCGCTTCAAGGATGTAGGCAACGTCGGCGGAGTGCAGATCATCGAGTTTGCGTTGCAGCTCGACGAGGTTTTGCCGGTGAACCAGGTTCTCGACCCGGTCGTGATGCGGACCTTCCTGGCGATGAGTCAGGTCTTCGACGACCCGCTGACGCTGCAACAGCTCAACAACTTGAGCGAGGCGGTCCTGCAGGCTTTCTTGCGTTTTCTTTACTTCAACTTCGGACATAGGCGAACTCCACTCCCAGCAGCGGGGCACGCCGGAAGGATCAATCAGTCAATTCATGATTGGTGAAACGGGGTACTGAGTAACTACTGGGTAAGTCCATGGAGGTATTCCACAAGCCCCGGCGGGGCTGACGGGCGCAATGATACACCGCCCAACGGTTTTAAACGTTAAAAAATCGTGGCTGAAACAAGCGCTTGCAAGCCAAACCTGAGCGCCACCCTATCTATCAAGTGCGACGACTCATTCTGAAAAGAAAACACACCATCTTCCAAAAATGTAGCAGCTACCCTTGGTATCGACCGTCAAGGAGGACGCCATATGCCATCGATTGCGTACTATTTTTTGCTGACCACCCTGCTCTGCCTGCCGCCCCTGTTGCACGCGAAGACTGTGCATCGCTGCGAAGCTGCCAACGGGCATGTCACCTTCACCACCTTGAGCTGTACGGCCGGAGAGAGCCTTTCATTGCAGGATGTGCGCACTTTCACACCCGGCAGCACGATGGCGCTCATGCCAGATGCCAACACTGGTGAAACATCAGGTATGAAAAACATCAGGAGAGAACCGATCATCGCGGGTCAGGCAGAAGACAAATGCGGGAACCTGATCAGCGCCAGGGAGCGACGCGAAGCGATCATCAATCAACGCGTCGTCGCAGGCATGAGTCAGCAGGACGTCGAGAGCGCACTTGGCAAGCCAGACAAGATCAATATCAGGAATTCATCAACGAGTTACCGCTACGACGCGAAGCGAGGCCGTAGCGCACAGGTCGAGTTTGATGAGAAAGGATGTACGAAAGGGAAAGCCAAATCCCAGACAGCAAAAAGCCCGCGTTAGACGCAGGCTTTTTGGTGTTTGGTGCACTCGACAGGATTCGAACCTGTGACCGCTCGGTTCGTAGCCGAGTACTCTATCCAGCTGAGCTACGAGTGCATTTTGTGTTTTTAAACCAGACCACAACTGGCTGAAGCAAAGTCGCTCGCATCACTGCAAACAACTCTTAAATGGTGCACTCGACAGGATTCGAACCTGTGACCGCTCGGTTCGTAGCCGAGTACTCTATCCAGCTGAGCTACGAGTGCATTTGTTGCCGCGCATTATAGGCCGTTTAATCTCTATGTCAAACACTTTTTCTAGTAATTTCAACAACTTACCGAAGAAGCCAGATTACAACGTACTACGCAAATAATGGCGGAGAACGGGGGATTCGAACCCCCGACACCCTTTTGAGGTGTACTCCCTTAGCAGGGGAGCGCCTTCGGCCACTCGGCCAGCTCTCCGCAACACGGGGCGTATCTTAACCAACCTTTTCCCCGTTTGCAAACATAAAAAACGATAAAAATTAATGGCTTGGTTCTTCGTCCTTCTCTTTCTTTATACGCAGGTAAATTTCCTCACGGTGCACAGCAACCTCTTTCGGGGCGTTCACACCGATACGCACTTGATTTCCTTTGACGCCGAGCACGGTCACGGTGATTTCGCCATCACCAATAATCAGGCTTTCTGCGCACCGACGGGTCAGAATCAGCATACCTTTCTCCTAACGCATTTCATTTCAGGGACAACAGTCTGCAAAAAAAAGGCACTCGACCCACAACCAGAATGATCGCAGCCCTACATGCCTGAGTATTGACCAGCGCGAGCAAAAGAACAGTTTTAGGCCGCGCCATTCAAAAAAAGACAAAGGGCGCGGTCAGACCGCGCCCTTTGGTAAACGCATCACTCGCCCTGACGGGCCGGTGCGTCCAGTTCGAAAGCTGTGTGCAGAGCGCGCACAGCCAGTTCCAGGTACTTCTCTTCGATCACAACGGAGACTTTGATTTCCGATGTCGAGATCATCTGGATGTTGATGCTTTCTTTCGCCAGGGATTCGAACATGCGGCTGGCCACGCCTGCGTGGGAGCGCATGCCGACGCCGACGATCGATACCTTGGCAATCTTGGTGTCGCCCACGACTTCACGGGCACCCAGCTCGCCAGCGGTTTTTTCCAGCACGGCTTGCGCCGCCTGGTAGTCGTTGCGGTGCACAGTGAAGGTGAAGTCGGTGGTGTTATCGTGCGCGACGTTCTGCACGATCATGTCGACTTCGATGTTCGCGGCACTGATCGGGCCGAGAATCTTGAATGCAACGCCCGGGATGTCTGGCACGCCACGGATGGTCAGCTTGGCTTCATCGCGGTTGAATGCGATACCGGAAATGATCGGCTGTTCCATGGTTTCCTCTTCATCAATAGTAATGAGGGTGCCCGGACCCTCCTTGAAGCTGTGCAGTACGCGCAGCGGAACGTTGTACTTGCCGGCAAACTCGACCGCACGGATCTGCAGTACCTTGGAACCGAGGCTGGCCATTTCCAGCATCTCTTCGAAGGTAATCTTTTCCAGGCGTTGAGCCACGGACACCACACGCGGGTCGGTGGTGTAGACACCATCGACGTCGGTGTAGATCTGGCATTCATCAGCCTTCAGGGCTGCGGCCAGCGCCACGCCGGTGGTGTCGGAACCGCCGCGACCGAGGGTGGTGATGTTGCCGTGCTCGTCGACGCCCTGGAAACCGGCGACAACCACTACGCGACCGGCTTTCAGATCACCACGAATCTTCTGGTCATCAATCTGCAAGATACGCGCTTTATTGTGCGCGCTATCGGTCAGAATCCGCACCTGATTACCGGTGTAGGACACCGCTGGCACGCCGCGCTTGATCAGCGCCATGGCCAACAGTGCAATCGTCACCTGCTCACCGGTGGAAACGATCACATCCAGCTCGCGGGGAACCGGTTGGCCGTCGCCACTGATTTGCTTGGCCAGATCGATCAGACGGTTGGTTTCGCCGCTCATTGCAGACAGCACAACCACCAGGTCATCGCCAGCATCGCGGAATTTCTTAACCTTGTCGGCGACCTGCTCGATTCTCTCGACAGTGCCGACCGAGGTGCCTCCAAATTTCTGTACGATCAAAGCCATTTCAAAGCCGCCTCTGCCCATGAAGGGCGCCCAAATAATCACTCAAACAGCGTTCTGACCCGCTACTAGACCGCGGGTCAGACACACTGCCTTATAAACCCTGCTCTACAAATGGAACGGTCAGGGCCAATGCTGCATCCAGAGCGCCGGCGTCTGTACCGCCGCCCTGCGCCATGTCTGGACGACCACCGCCCTTCCCGCCCACTGCCGCAGCGGCTTGCTTCATCAAATCACCGGCTTTGAGTTGGCCAGTCAGGTCTTTGGTTACGCCTGCAACCAGAACGACCTTTTCCTCATGGACACTGCCGAGCAGGATCACTGCGCGGCCGAGTTTGTTTTTCAGTTGATCGACCAGCGCCAGCAGCGCCTTGCCATCCTGACCGTCCAGACGCACGGCCAGCACCTTCACGCCTTTGACGTCCAGGGCTGCGGCCGACAGATCGTCGCCCGCTGCACTGGCAGCCTTGGCTTGCAACTGCTCGAGTTGCTTTTCCAGCAGACGGTTGCGCTCCAGCACAGCCGACAGCTTGTCGATCAGGTTGTCGCGGCTACCCTTGACCAGGTTGGCCGCTTCCTTGAGTTGTTCTTCGGCCGCATTCAAGTAGGCCAGTGCCGCAGCGCCGGTGACGGCCTCGATACGACGCACACCCGATGCCACACCGCCTTCGCTGATGATTTTCAACAGACCGATGTCGCCGGTACGGTTGGCGTGGATACCGCCACACAGCTCAACCGAGAAATCGCCACCCATGCTCAGCACGCGCACATTGTCGCCGTACTTCTCGCCGAACAGCGCCATGGCGCCCTTCTTCTTGGCTGTCTCGATGTCGGTTTCTTCGGTTTCAACCGCGGAGTTCTTGCGGATCTCGGCGTTGACGATGTCTTCCAGAGCTTTCAATTGCTCAGGCTTGATGGCTTCGAAGTGGCTGAAGTCAAAGCGCAGGCGCTGACTGTCGACCAACGAACCTTTCTGCTGAACGTGATCGCCCAGCACCTGACGCAATGCGGCGTGCAGCAAGTGAGTGGCCGAGTGGTTCAGCGACGTGGCATGACGCACGTCGGCTTCGACGTGAGCTTCAACCGGCGCGCCGATGATCAGGCTGCCCGATGCCAATACACCGTGGTGCAGGAAGGCGCCGCCGGTCTTGGTGGTATCGCGCACGTCGAAGCGGCTGTTGCCGGCTTGCAGATAACCACAGTCACCAATCTGGCCACCGGACTCCGCGTAGAACGGGGTCTGGTTTAGAACGACCACGCCTTCTTCGCCTTCGCTCAACACGTCAACCGATTGCCCTTCTTTATAGAGAGCCACGACTTTCGCCGAACCGCTGGTCGCTTTGTAACCGGTAAATTCGGTAGCCACATCAACCTTGACCAGGCTGTTGTAGTCCATGCCGAAGGAGCTGGCGGAACGGGCACGGACGCGTTGGGCTTCCATTTCGCGCTCAAAGCCTTCTTCGTCGATGGTCAGGCTGCGCTCGCGAGCGATGTCGCCGGTCAGGTCCATCGGGAAACCGTAGGTGTCGTAGAGTTTGAACACGACGTCGCCCGGTACCACGTCGCCTTTGAGGTCGGCCAGATCCTGCTCGAGGATTTTCAGGCCTTGCTCCAGGGTCTTGGCGAACTGCTCTTCTTCAGCTTTCAGAACACGTTCGATGTGCGCCTGCTGGGATTTCAGCTCAGGGAAGGCTTCGCCCATCTCGGCAACCAGGGCCGCAACGATCTGATAGAAGAAACTGCCCTTGGCGCCCAGCTTGTTGCCGTGACGGCAAGCGCGACGAATGATCCGGCGCAGTACATAGCCGCGACCTTCGTTGGACGGCAGCACACCGTCAGCGATCAGGAAGCCGCAAGAACGAATGTGGTCAGCCACGACTTTCAGGGAAGCCTGAGCGTCGTTGGTGCAACCGATGGCCTTGGCCGAAGCGCTCAGCAGGCTCTGGAACAGGTCGATTTCATAGTTCGAGTGAACGTGCTGCAGCACGGCACTGATCCGCTCCAGGCCCATGCCGGTGTCGACCGACGGCGCTGGCAGCGGGTGCAACACGCCATCGGCGGTGCGGTTGAACTGCATGAACACGTTGTTCCAGATCTCGATGTAACGGTCACCGTCTTCTTCCGGCGAGCCCGGTGGGCCGCCCCAGATGTCGGCACCGTGATCATAGAAAATTTCGGTGCAAGGACCGCACGGGCCGGTATCGCCCATGGTCCAGAAGTTGTCGGACGCGTACGGCGCGCCTTTGTTGTCGCCGATGCGAACCATGCGCTCGGCCGGAACACCAATTTCCTTGGTCCAGATGTCGTACGCCTCGTCATCGCTGGCGTAGACGGTCACCCAGAGCTTTTCCTTCGGCAGATTCAGCCACTGGTCGGAGGTCAGGAAGTTCCAGGCGTAGGTGATCGCGTCACGCTTGAAATAATCACCGAAGCTGAAGTTACCCAGCATTTCGAAGAAAGTGTGGTGACGGGCGGTATAACCGACGTTTTCCAGGTCGTTGTGCTTGCCGCCGGCGCGCACGCATTTCTGGCTGCTGACCGCGCGGGTGTACGCGCGTTTTTCCTGGCCCAGGAAGCAGTCCTTGAACTGGTTCATCCCCGCGTTAGTGAACAGCAGGGTTGGGTCGTTGCCCGGAATCAAAGAGCTGGAGGCTACACGAGTGTGGCCTTGCTCTTCGAAGAAGCGAAGGAAGGCTTCACGGATTTCTGCGCTTTTCATTAGGTTCTTCCACGGAGGCTGCGGCCAAAGGCCTGTTCGAAACGTCAACAGACGAAGCGACGGCAAAGGGCCGCATTATATCGGCCCTGCGCGCGGGGTACAGCGTGTTTATACGATAGAAACAGTCAATTGGAGCGCTAACGCTATCACTTGCGCGAAAAGTCGACGAATGCCGCGACGACCTGCCCGATTTGCTCACGATTGACGTCCATGTGCGTGACCATACGCAGACGCCCTGCCGCGCTCAACTTGATCCCGCGTTCGGCGGCGAACGTCTTGATGGCTTCGGCCTTGTCACCCATCTGCACGTACACCATGTTGGTCTGCACCGGTTCGACGTCGTAACCCGCCGCGCGCAGGCCTTCAGCCAACAGCTGCGCATTGGCGTGGTCGTCGGCCAGACGCTGGACGTTGTTATCCAGCGCATACAAGCCTGCTGCCGCCAGAATCCCGGCCTGACGCATGCCGCCTCCGACCATCTTGCGCAATCGGCGCGCCTTGGCAATCAACTCGACCGAGCCGCACAACACCGAACCGACCGGCGCGCCCAGGCCTTTGGACAGACACACCGACACGGAATCGAAGTGCTGAGTGATTTCCCGGGCATCAACCCCCAGTTTGACGGCCGCGTTGTAGAGCCGCGCGCCGTCCAGGTGCAGCTGCAAGCCATGTTCACGGGTAAAGCTGCGGGCCCGCGCCAGATACTCCAGCGGCAGCACTTTGCCTTGCATGGTGTTTTCCAGCGCCAGCAAACGGGTGCGGGCGAAGTGGAAATCGTCCGGTTTGATCGCGGCGGCCACCTGAGCCAGGTCCAGCGAGCCATCGGCCTGCAGTTCCAACGGCTGCGGTTGAATCGAACCGAGCACCGCTGCACCGCCACCTTCATACTTATAGGTGTGGGCCTGTTGGCCGACAATGTATTCCTCGCCCCGCTCGCAATGTGCCATCAAACCCAGCAGGTTACTCATCGTGCCTGTCGGCACAAACAGGGCTGCGGCGAAACCCAGACGTTTTGCCAGCTCGGCTTCAAGACGGTTGACCGTCGGATCCTCGCCATAAACGTCGTCACCGGTGGCCGCGCAGGCCATTGCGTCGAGCATCCCGGCGGAAGGTTGGGTGACGGTGTCGCTGCGAAGATCGATAACGCTCATGAATCTGGCCTCGGTAAGCAGGGGAAATCCCTTTCAAGTAGGAATTACTGCGGTCATGACGACGAATAATCAACCCTTGAGCCGGAAAAGACAGCCCAAACCAGCGAAAAAGTCGATAACAATCATCAGATAGCAGCGATGCGCGGCTCACAAATATGTGTTAAAAACGCTGCGCCGCCAGACAATCTGACGGCAAAACGTTCTCAGGGCGGGGTGCAACTCCCCACCGGCGGTAATTGCGCGCAACGCGCATAGCCCGCGAGCGCTTGGCGACAGGTACGGCAATGACCGTGCATGACGACAAGGTCAGCAGACCCGGTGTGATCCCGGGGCCGACGGTCATAGTCCGGATGAAGAGAGAACGGGATTGACGCCAAAGGGCCGTCCGCTGCATTCGTGCGAGCGTGCGTACCCTGAAATCCCATTCGATTCATATGCCCTGTTTTAACCATAAACAGGAGTCAGAACATGCAACCCACCGCAATCGATAGCAAAAGCAAAAACCATCAGGGCGAGCGCGTTGCGTTCATCCAGGCCTGCTGGCACAAGGAAATCGTCGATCAGAGCCGTAAAGGCTTTGTCACCGAAATGATTGCCCAGGGTTATCAGGAATCGGACATCGATTTCTTCGAAGTCGGCGGCGCCTTTGAAATGCCCCTGCACGCCAAGTTGCTGGCCAAGACCGGCCGTTATTCGGGCATCGTCGCGGCAGCCCTGGTGGTTGATGGCGGGATCTACCGTCACGAGTTCGTCGCCCAGTCGGTGGTCAGTGGCCTGATGCAGGTGCAACTGGAAACTGAAGTGCCCGTGTTCTCGGTATCCCTGACCCCGCACCACTTCCATGCAGGTGAAGAGCACCAGAAGTTCTTCTTCGAGCATTTCCTGCATAAAGGTCAGGAAGCCGCGAAGACCTGCGCGGATACGCTGCACAAGATCCGTAACCTGCGTCGCTCCGAACCCCGGGCGGTAGCCGTCTAAGTCGGAAGATCGTTCCCACGCACCGCGTGGGAACGATCAGTGCGCAAAAGTCAGGCGAGGTTTTCGTCGGTGGTCGGTACGATCAGGATGCCGGCGCGCAAGCCATTCTTCACCTTGGGGTTCGGGAAGATAATCCGGGCGCCCTCTTCTTCGATGATCCAGCGGGTATTGGCGATGTCTTCCGCCAGCAGGTAACCCACGTCCAGTTCGGAAAAGTTCTCGATGTCCGCCGGAAGGTTCAAGCGGAAGCTGTCGCTGTGCTTGATGATTTCCCGTGCCACGCTGTACAGCTGCAAACCGTCCAGTGCTGCTTCGGTCAGTTCCGGTTCGGCGCCTTCGATGATCTGTTTCAGGCGGGTTTCCAGCTGGGAAACGTTGACCCCGGCGTTCTGCCCGAATGGCCTTGCCTTGCCCAGTTCAAGGGTGAAGGACTCGGCGCCCAGCTTGTCGTAGGTGTAGGAACTGAAAACGATGGATGGCTTGTTCTGCAACAGCACCGCTTCCATGCCGGCAGCACGCAGGCGTGCCAGTTCCTGTCGCGAATGCTGGCGACCTTCCTTCCAGGGGTACAAGGCGAACTGCTCAATCTTCGAGCCGCGAATCGCGGTGTGCAGGTCGTAGTGCAGACGCTGACGATCTGGCAGGCTGAAGAAACTCGCCGCCAGCCGCTCCAGCTCACAAGCGCGTAAGGCTTCGGAGCCGCTGCTTTGCTCGTGACGGCCGTTGAACAGCCGATTGACGTCCTGCTCGACAAAGCGCTCGCCTTTGCGAATCGCTTCCGGGTTACCGAACAGGAACAGAATACGTGCGCGCGGCTTCAAATCACCGCGAGCGATGTCATGCAACAGGCGGTCAAGCAACTCGATTGGCGCTGTTTCGTTGCCGTGAATACCGGCTGACAACAGCAGGTCCAGGCCATTGTCGCGCGCTTCAGGTGGCCGGACTTCCAGCGCACCTTCGCTCAACCAGCGCATCCGCACGCCTTCGACAGTCAGTTGAGTCTTCTCCGCCGGTTCACGGCCGGCGAGGGTCAGTTCAAGCAGTTTGCCGAGGGCGAGCATAGAGCGGTTTCCTTAGTGGTCGTGTGCGCAATCCGGGCCGTGCACGTGGTCTTCGTCGCCGACTTCAGCCGGTTCCATTTCCAGTTGCAGACTTACCAGATTAGTCGCCAATGGACGCAGCAGCAGGTTGGCGTATTCAGCGTCACCTTCTTCGACGTCCACGCCGATCAGCAGTTGGCCACGGCCATCGTGCTGGATCCACAGCTCTTTGCCTTGCCACAGGACCGCGACGCGGGTGCAGGAGGTTTCCAGTTGCGTGCCGTCGGTGTCTTCAAGGATCAGCTGCAGGGTATCGCTCATGTTTTTTACGCTCTCGTTTGAGACTTTCAATTGATCTGGAATGGATAAACCGCGCCCAGTTTAAGGATTTGCGTCAGTTCATCCAGTGCCGTCCGGCATTCAAGCAGCAATTGCGGGTCCGCGAGATCGTTTTCGGTCATGCGGTCGCGGTAGTGCTTGTCGACCCATTCGGTCAACGTGCCGTACAACGGTGCCGTCATGATAACCCCTGGGTTGACCGCCGCCAGCTCGGTTTCATTCAGTGCGACGCGCAGCCGCAGGCAAGCCGGGCCGCCACCGTTCTGCATGCTTTGCTTCAGATCGAAGACTTTCACTTCGCGGATCAGGCCGCCGGAGCTGGTCAGACCTTGCAGGTACTGCCAGACACGCTCGTTGCCACGGCATTCTTCGGGCACGATCAACAGCATCGAACCGTCAGGACGCGACAGCAGTTGGCTGTTGAACAGGTAGGACCGAACGGCGTCTTCCACGGTGACGGCGGAACGCGGCACGCAGATGGACTGGAATTTGCCGCCGACTTTTGCGAGTTTGCTTTGCAGCTCGGCCAGCATCTGCTCGGTGTCGAGGAATGCATCCTCGTGATAGAACAACACTTCGCCATTACCTACAGCGATCACGTCGTTGTGGAATACGCCCTGATCGATCACCGACGGGTTCTGCTGCGCGTAGACCACACCGTCTTCGCTCAAGCCGTGCAGGCGGGCAACGGCCTGTGACGCTTCCAGCGTCTGGCGTGCTGGGTATTTCTGCGGTGCAGGGTAGCGGGTATCGAATGCGCTGCGACCGAACACGAAGAACTCGACGCCGGCTTCACCGTATTCACGGCAGAAACGGGTGTGGTTGGCCGCGCCTTCGTCACCGAACTGCGCCACGGCCGGCAACGCGGCATGGTGCGCAAAGTGCTTCTGATCGGCGAACATCGCACCCAGCACGCGGCTGGTGGTCGGGTGTTCGATGCTGCGGTGGTACTTGCAGTTGAGGTTGGCGGCGGTGAAATGAACGCGGCCGTCAGCGGTGTCGGCACTCGGGCTGACCGTGGCGGCGTTGGCTACCCACATGCTCGACGCCGAGCAACTGGCAACCAGCAACGGCATCGCGTCTTTAGCGGCTTGCTCGATCACTTGCGCGTCGGTGCCGCTGAAACCCAAACGGCGCAGTGCGGCCACGTCCGGGCGTTCTTGTGGCGCCAACACACCTTGCTGAAAGCCCATTTCCATCAGCGCTTTCATTTTCGCCAGGCCTTGCAGCGCGGCTTCCTTCGGGTTCGAAGACTGCTGGCTGTTGCTCTGGGACGCGACGTTGCCGTAGGACAAACCGCCGTAGTTATGGGTCGGCCCCACTAGACCGTCAAAATTGACTTCATAGGATTTCATCAGCGAGGCTCCACGAGAATCTGTTGTTATAGGCTTCTGGTAACTGTTCTTTTAGACCGGGTCGCGGCCATCGCGGGAAGCCCGGCTCCCACAGGTTCGGCGGTGTTCATACACTATGTATTCGACGCAAATCCGGTGGGAGCGGGCTTGCCCGCGATTGGGCATTACACCATCTTCACGCCAGGCGTGAGAGCAGCAGGCAACACCAGGCTCGGGGTTTCCAGCGAGGCCACCGGGTAAGCGCAGTAATCGGCTGCGTAGTAGGCGCTGGCGCGATGGTTGCCCGAGGCCCCCACACCGCCGAATGGTGCGCTGCTCGCGGCACCGGTCAGCTGCTTGTTCCAGTTGACGATACCGGCGCGGCTTTCCAGCCAGAACTGCCGGTAACGCGCTTCGGAATCCGACAGCAAACCCGCCGCCAGGCCATAGTCGGTATCGTTGGCTTCGGCGATCGCCGCTTCAAAATCAGCGTAGCGGATCACTTGCAGCAACGGGCCGAACAGCTCTTCGTCAGGACGGTCAGCCACGGCCGTCACGTCCAGAATGCCCGGGGTCAGCAACGCGGCTTGTGCCTGCGGCTGAGTCATTTCCAGCAACGCCACTGCGCCATTGGCCAGCAAATGTTCTTGCGCGTCCATCAACGCTTTCGCGGCGCCAAGGGAAATAACCGACCCCATGAAGGGTGCCGGTTGTTGATCAAACGCACCCACTTCAATCGTCGCGCTGACCGCCACCAGACGCGCCAGCAGCGTGTCGCCCCAGGCGCCCTGCGGCACCAGCAAGCGGCGTGCACAGGTGCAACGCTGACCGGCGGAAATGAAGGCCGACTGGATGATGGTGTAAACAGCGGCATCGAGGTCTGCCACTTCGTCGACCACCAGCGGGTTGTTACCCCCCATTTCCAGCGCCAGGATTTTGTCTGGACGACCGGCGAATTGCTGATGCAGGTGATTACCGGTGCGGCTGGAACCAGTGAAGAACAGACCGTCGATGCCCGGGTTTGCCGCCAGGGCAATACCGGTTTCACGAGCGCCTTGCAGCAGGTTCAACACGCCCGCCGGCAAGCCGGCTTCGATCCAGCATTTAACCGTCAGCTCGGCGACTTTCGGGGTCAACTCGCTGGGTTTGAACAACACGCTGTTACCGGCCAGCAGCGCTGGCACGATGTGACCGTTCGGCAAGTGGCCAGGGAAATTGTAAGGACCGAACACCGCCACCACGCCGTGCGGTTTATGACGCAGCACAGCAGTGGCGTCGCCCAGCGGGCCGCTCTTCTCGCCGGTACGTTCACGGTAGCTCTGCACCGAAATCGCAATCTTGTTGACCATGCTGGTCACTTCGGTCGCCGACTCCCACAGTGGCTTGCCGGTTTCTTCACCGATGCAGCGCGCCAGTTCGTCAGCCTTGTTTTTCAGTGCGGCGGCAAAGGCCTCAAGCACGGCAATGCGCTCGTCCAGGGTCCGACGGGCCCAGCCCGGGAATGCCTGACGCGCGGCTTGCACGGCGGATTCAACCTGAGCCGCCGTGGCGCCTTCGCCGGACCACAGCACTTGCTGGGTCACCGGGTTCAGCGACTGGAAGGCTTCACCCTGGCCGGCCAGCCATTCACCTGCGATGTATAGCGAATTCATTATTTCGACTCCCGAGCAGCAGACAACGGAACGGCGCGCACTTGATCGCCGGCGTTGAGTTGAAGACGTTTGGCGGTCAGCGGATCAACCACCAGCGTGCCGGCGGCGAAGCGTGCTGGCGCGGCAGTGATCCGGCAGTCTTCGCGCTTGCGGTTATGAATCAGGAACGGCGTAGCGTCGTCGCCCGGTGTGCCGATGGCCAGCACCAGCGCCTCGCTGTCACGCACCGCGCGAATCTTGCCGGTTTCGCACTCGACGGCCGGGCCGGCGTCGAAGATGTCGACGTAGCCCTGGTAGCTGAAACCTTCGCTCTTGAGCATGGCCAGCGCCGGCTCGGTGTCCGGATGGACCTTGCCGATGACGTTGCGCGCGTCGGGCGAAAGGAAGCAGGTGTACAGCGGAAACTTCGGCATCAGTTCGGCAATGAATGCCTTGTTGCCCACGCCGGTCAGGTAATCAGCCTGGCTGAATTCCATCTTGAAGAAGTGACGGCCCAGGCTCTCCCAGAAAGGCGAACGCCCGGCTTCATCGGAGACACCACGCATCTCGGCGATGATCTTGTTGCCGAACAGTTGCGGGAACTCGGCAATGAACAACATCCGCGCCTTCGCCAGCATGCGGCCATTGAGGCCGGTGCGGAAATCGGCGTGCAGGAACAACGAGCACAGCTCGGAGTTGCCGGTCAGGTCATTGGCCAGGAACAGCGTCGGAATCTCGCGGTAGATGTTCAGCTCTTGCGAAGCGCTGACCGTCAGGCCGACCCGGAAGTTGTACCAAGGCTCACGCAGGCCGACCGCACCGGCGATGGCGGAAATGCCCACCACGCGGCCCGCGTCATCCTCAAGTACGAACAGGTAGTCCGCATCAGCGCGCCCGGCTTCGCCGCGAAAGGTCTTCTCGGCCCAGCCGACCCGATGGGCCAGACGTTCTTCGTTGGCCGGCAAGGTAGTCAGGCCGGTGCCGGTGCTGCGGGCCAGGTCGATCAGAGCGGGTAAATCGCTGCTGCGTACGGGACGAACGATCATGCTATCTCCTCAAACGGGCCGCTTGCGCCACCCGTGAAATTTCGCTGCTTTCCAGGTATCTCTCGCTGGAAATCAATGCCGGCGTTAAACCGCCACCAGGCGCACGCTGGCACCTTCACCGACGCCCAAGGCTTCGGCCGCTTCCAGATCCAGGGTCACGGGTTTGCCTGGCGCGTAATCGAGCTCAAGCAACACGGCGCGGTAATCCTGCAACTGGGCATTGGCCACCAGGTACTGACGTCCGACACCTTTGACCGGCTCGCCGATTTTCACCGGTACGACGCGGCTCTGGGCGATCGAACGGATCCCCGTCACACGGGCGTGCAAGGTCGGGCCACCGTCGAAAATGTCGATGTAGTGATCGGTCTCGAAGCCTTCGCGCATCAGGATGTCGAAGGTGATCTGCGCCCGTGGATGCACCTGGCCCATCGCCTCTTGAGCGGAGTCCGGCAGCAGCGGCACATAGATCGGGTAATGCGGCATCAGCTCGGCCAGGAACGTGCGGCTCTTCAGACCGCACAGACGCTCGGCTTCAGCGTAGTTGAGGTCGAAGAAGTTGCGGCCGATGGCATCCCAGAATGGCGAGTCGCCGTTTTCATCGCTGTAACCGACGATCTCGGTCACCACGGAATCGGCAAAGCGCTCCGGATGGCTGGCGACGAACAGCAGGCGCCCACGAGAATTGAGCTCGGCCCAAGGCGACCCCACCAGCTCGCGCTGCACGTAGAAACTGGTCAGCAGGCTGTTGCCGGTCAGGTCGTGGCACTGGGAGAGCACGTGAATCTTGTTATGAATCTTCAGCTCGCGGGAGGCGTGCACGAAGGTTTCATTACGGAAACTGTAGAACGGCTCGGAATAACCGGCCGAGGCCACGATCGCCGAGCAACCGGCCAGCTTGCCGGTGGTCGTGTCTTCGAGGACGAAGAAATAGCTCTCTTCACCATTGAAGCTGACTTCGGCAGCAAACGAGGCTTCGCTTGCAGCGATCTTGTCGCTCAGGCGTTCAACGTCATCCGGCAAGGAAGTGACACCAATCGGGCTGTCCGCAGCCAGACGCTGTACCTCGCCCAGATCAGCCATTTGCGCGGGGCGCATCACCAGCATGGTGTCACTCCTTTCTCGAAAAACTCTTTGAGGAAAATAACCGGCCCCCTTGTAGGAGCGAGCCTGCTCGCGATGGTGGATCAGCAACATTGATGTCGACTGACACACCATCGCGAGCAGGCTCACTCCTACAGAAAAGCGGGCCTGGCATAAAAATTGGGTTCGACGCCTGAAAGTTCAGGCGTCGAAGGGCCCTATCAGGCTTGTGTCAGTTTGGCGGCAGCACGTTCGAAGCGGTCCAGACCGGCATCGATATCAGCGTCTTCAACCACCAGGCTCGGCGCGAAGCGAATCACGTCCGGGCCGGCTTGCAGAATCATCAGGCCTTCACGTTCGGCGGCGTTGAAGATGTCTTTGGCCTTGCCCTTCCAGGCATCGCTCAGCACGCAACCGATCAGCAGACCCAGGCCACGAACCTGAGTGAACAGGCCGTACTTCTCGCCGATCTGCTCAAGGCGCGCCTTGAACTTGTCGTGCTTGGCATTGACGCCGGCCAGCACTTCAGGGGTGTTGATCACGTCGATCACGGCTTCAGCGACAGCGCACGCCAGCGGGTTGCCGCCGTAAGTGGTGCCGTGAGTGCCGACGACCAGGTGTTTGGCCAGGTCTTCGGTGGTCAGCATGGCGGCGATCGGGAAACCACCGCCCAGGCTCTTGGCACTGGTCAGGATGTCCGGGGTCACGCCGTAATGCTGGTAGGCGAACAGCTTGCCGCTGCGGCCCATGCCGGTTTGCACTTCGTCGAACACCAACAGCGCGTTGTGCTCGGTGCACAGGTCGCGAGCGCCTTGCAGATAGGCCAGCTCGGCCGGTAACACACCGCCCTCGCCCTGGATCGGCTCAAGCACCACCGCGCAGGTCTTGTCGGAAATGGCTGCTTTCAACGCCGCCAGATCGTTGTACGGCACGTGGGTGATGCCGGTGATTTTCGGACCGAAACCGTCGGAGTACTTCGACTGGCCACCGACGTTCACGGTGAACAGGGTGCGACCGTGGAAGCTGTTCAGCGCGGCGATGATTTCGTACTTCTCGGTACCAAAACGATCGAAGGCGACGCGACGGGCCAGTTTGAAAGCGGCCTCGTTGGCTTCGGCGCCGGAGTTACAGAAGAACACGCGCTCGGCAAACGTAGCGTCGATCAGCTTATGCGCCAGGCGCAGGGCCGGCTCATTGGTGAACACGTTGGACACGTGCCACAGCTTGTTAGCCTGCTCGGTCAAGGCACCGACCAGCGCAGGGTGTGCGTGGCCCAATACGTTAACGGCAATCCCGCCGGCGAAGTCGATCAGCTCGCGGCCAGACTGGTCCCAGACGCGGGAACCGGCACCACGCACAGGGATGAAAGCGGCAGGCGCGTAGTTAGGAACCATTACCTGGTCGAAATCGGCGCGTTGTACCGCAGCGTGCTCAACGGACATCGGAGTCTCCTGAAGAGGAACACTCGCCTGAAACTGGCGAGCGATGGGGGGATTGTAAGGACAGTTTTCAGCCCGGCCTTGCCGCCAAGCGACAACTTCTTATAGCGCAAACCCCGGTTTCAGTCGGGTTTACGGCAATGCGACATATAGCGTCGCAAAGGCGCAGTTTAAACCGCCGGCACAGGTTATAGGCAGGCTTGTCGAACGGTGCGGTAAATATGTACCGCACCAGCCCCGTCATCGTCTGTTTTGCTGGTGACTCATCCAAACGCTAAGGGAATAGCGCATGAGTCGACACGAACAAGATCGCCCTTCTAACGCAGCCGGCAATGAATCCGCCACGCAGCCGGACGATCACTACCATCACCTGTTCAACAATCTGCCGACCTGGGTACTGGAAGCCTCGCCCGCCACACGCGACGCCCTAAAAAACGCCTCGCCTGCCACGCCGCGGTGGTACGGCACCGCGACATCCGTGCAACACCAGTCGCTGAAAAAGCTCGGCCAGGACCACTGGACCCAGCGAAATCGCCTGGACTCAACCCTGTCCAAGCTGCAAAGCGCACGCGCCTTCGCCGAACCTCTTCTGACCGCGGCGCTGAAAACCCGGTTTGATCTGGAACTGGACGTCAACACCACGTTCCTGCGCCTTTACATCCCGCAAACCGTGCCCTGGTTCGGAGTCAGGACGGGCGCCGCACGCACCTGGACGGTGTCGCTGCTTGATGCCGCCCTGCATAACTTCCAGGAATCGGAAGTGGCGGCTGATGCTTACGAATCGGCATCGACGTTCATTACCGCGCCGTCACCCAATGGGCAGTTCGATACGCTGCCAGCGATCAAACAAAAAATAACCGTCGCCGCCTTTGCGCGGCTGTGCCGGGATCTGGACATCGGCGCCCGGTACAACACGTACCTCAAAGACAATCTGGGGCTGACTAACCCGGTGGCCGGCGCGGTGTTGAAATCGAAGGTGATCGGCTCGCACCAAGCGGCACTCAAAGCGGCGTTGCAAATGGCTCAACTGCGCAAGGACATTCCGGAGGATGCCTGCCTCTCGATCCTGCGCCTTGTGGAAGGGCGTTCAGGTGCGCGACTCAATGGTCAACCGCTGTACGGCCATGACCTGAGCATCATGTCCTCCTCCCTGACCGGCATTGTCATTTTCGCAGCGAGTCTGGAGCGCGCACGCAAAGGAACGCGGATCATCGCCTACATTCCCGACGATCCCGAACATCCACTCAAGGAATACCCGAACACTCTGGCGTTCATGAACGAGCTGACCCGCAAGCTGCGTGCCCCGGCTTACCAGACATTCTTCAGCCGTTTCGTCGAGCACAAGGAAAGGGGCCACTTTTTCGCTGATCTCAATCAACGTCTTCAGCGCGTCACCTGGCATCAGCACACGCGTGGCGACCCATTGCCTAGCTGGCGGGAAACGCCCATCGACAGGCCCAACCTGCGGTTTTCAATGACGCCGTTCAGCGCGGACCTGTGGAATCATGTCTATCAGCGCCAACTGAACAAGATCATCAACGATGCCAGCACGCAGGCCGTCGCCACCGCCTCCGCGGACCGAAACGGGCGCTGGGCATTGTGGGATGCCTTCAGCAAAGTGGCGTCGACGCTGCTTGAAATCGCGTCGTTCGTTGCCTTGCCATTCGTTCCGTTTCTCGGCGAAGTAATGCTGGGTTACATGGCCTACCAGTTACTCGACGAAACGTTCGAAGGCATCGTAGACCTGGCCGAAGGGTTGAAAACGGAGGCGCTAAGGCATCTGATAACGCTCGCTGAAACAGTGGTTGAAGTGGGCACATTCGCAGTGGGTGGCGCGATCGCTGCCGGCGCCTTCAGCCGTTTGCTTTCGCGCGAAGCGGTCGCGCTGGTCGACCCGCTCAAACCCGTCGCAACGCCAAAAGGAAAAATCCGCTACTGGAAGCAAGATCTACTCCCGTACGAACACGCCCAAAGCCTGCCTGACGGCGCAACCCCCGATCAACTTGGCCTCTATCGCCACGGGGGCAAGACGCTGCTGCCCCTGGAAGGAAAACTGTACGCCGTGAAACCCGAAGGCACCTCCGGCGCGTATCAGATTGAGCATCCGACCCGCACCGATGCTTATCAGCCTTCTTTACTGCACAACCACCACGGCGCCTGGCACACTGAACTGGAGCAGCCGCTGCATTGGGATCGGGAAACGGTCATGCGTCGCATCGGCCACGATGTCGAGTCGTTCAGCAACGCCGAGCGCGAGCAGATCCTGCAGGTCAGCGGTTTTCACGACAATGCCCTGCGCGAGATGCATGCCGAACACTACCGCCCGCCTTCGCTGCTGACCGACACGATCAAGCGCTACAGGATCAACCGGGACATCGACACCTTTATCGAGCAGATCGGCAGTGATCAAGCCGAGCACTACCAAAAGGCCGATGCGGTCATGCAGCATCAACTGCTGAGCAGCTACGACGACTGGCCTGTCGACACGCCGATGCCGGCAGCGCAAGACCAAACGTCAACCTTCAGACAACAGACCGCCGAACTTGCCCGGAGCCACCGCAAATCGCTGTTCGATCTGCGCTACCGAGCACTGGAAAAAACCGATGACCTGCGAGTCCAGCGACTGCTGGATGACGTGCAGGGGCTACCCACCGATATCGCCGAGGAATTGGTGAGCAATGCATCCGGCACCGAGCTGAAACAACTGCACAACGGCCACCTTCCCCAGCGACTCAAGAATGCAGCGCTCAAAGCCATGGAAGCCGTGCGCGCGACCCGAGCTTGCGAAGGCTTTTATTCCGAAGCGCTGGACACCACCGACACCCACCGACTGGCCTTGCACAGCCTGAATTCGCTGCCCGATTTGCCGGCCGAATTACGCATCGAAGTGAGGGACTACTCGGCCGAGGGGACCTTGCGCGACAGCATTGGCCAGCCCGATGCGCCCATTCAAAAAATACTGATTCGCGCTGAAGACGGCACTTACCAGGTTCACCAGGACACTGGCTCGACGCAGGGGAGTTTTTATCAGGCCCTGTTCCGGGCGCTGCCGGAGTCGCAGCGCAACAAGCTGAACCCTTTGATCGCAGACGCCCGGACACTCAAACAACGCATCGCCGAACACGCACTGGACCAACCGGCCTTACGCAGGCTGTTCGCAAAAAATCCCCATCGAAAACCGTTCTATGACCCAACCACCATGCGCCTGCCCGGTGGTGCCGAGGGCTACAGTCGAATCGACCGCGAGACACCGACGCTCAACGACCGGGTGCGCGAGGTTTACCCCAACCTTCCCCAGGAAGAAATGCAGTCCATTGTCCAGGCATTGCAACTTCATCCCGATGGCGCTCGCGTAGAACTTTCACGTGTGAGGAGGGAGTTGGCCCGACTGCATCAGGACCTGCGCGTCTGGGTCAGTGACTCGCCCACGGCTCATCCTGAAACCGGACGCCCGCTCAGTGAGCTGGAGCAACAAGCCGAGCGAAACAATCGCCGGTTGCTGGCCCAGGAAATCCAGCGCAGCTGGCGGCGACAGTCCGACCGGGATTTCGACACCCCGGAGGGGGTGACCCAATATGTGCTCAGGTTCGAACAGCCGATACTCGGTGACTTTCCGCCACTGAGTGCCGACTTCAGTCATGTGTCGCGGTTGTCCCTGGAAGGCACGCGCAGTGCGCAGGCCATTCCCGCGTTTCTAAGGGGCTTCAGCGGACTGCGCCGCCTGGAGTTGCGCCGATTTTCCCTGACCACCCTCCCCGACGCCATCAGCCGAATGCCCGACCTTCAAGCCTTGGTCTTGAGCGATTGCGGCATCCGGGTCGACGCCGCCACCTGGTCGAAGCTGGCGTCACTGAAAAAACTGGCCATGCTGGACCTTTACAAAAATCCGTTTGAAAGCCTGCCGCGCATCGACACGATGAGTGAGCTGGTGCACCTGGACCTGAGCGACACTCGCATGACGGAGATTCCGGCCGGCGCTCTGCAACACCCGAAGCTCGAAACCCTCCTGCTGATGAACAACCGCATCAGCGAGTTGCCTGCCGAGTTATTCGAAAGTTCGCTGTACGACAAGCGCGGCCTGCACCTCACCCACAACCCGCTTTCGAACAGCGCGCGGGAATTGATCAAGCAACACCACTTCGAAAACGCCTACGACATGGGTGTCTATGCTCCCGAAGCCGATATTGATCGCATCAAGGCGTTGTACCCCAGCATGGAAGTCGAACAGGCCAGTGAGTTTGTCTACGAATTGCCGGGGACTCTGGAGGAAGGCCGCACATACCTTACGCGCCTCGAAGAAGAGCTCACCCAACTGAAAAATGATTTGTCTGCCTGGACCACCGATGTTCCGGACCAGCACCCCGTGACGGGTGAACCGTTCAGCCCCGACCAACTCTCTGCCGAGCAAGCCAACCGTGACGAACTCAAGCAGGCACTTGAGAAGTGCTGGCAGCGTGAATCTGGACTGGATGATTTCAACGACGCACTTGAGCCGACGTTCGAGCTTATGGTCCGCCCGGTTATCAATGGCGAGCTGCCCGCCATGAGTGCAGACTTCAGTCATGTTTCCGCGCTGGAGATCCAAAGCGCCGAGGGTGCAACACGACTGGGGCGTTTCCTCGAGTCCTTTACCAACCTCAAAAGCCTGAGGCTGCGCGAGTGCGACCTCGGTGACATCCCCGATGCGGTCTTCAAGATGGGGCGCCTGCGCTCGCTGTCGCTCCCCGAATGCCGGGTCAGCCTGTCTGCGCAGACGGCAAATGCATTGGCGGGCATGGAGCAGCTTGATTACATCGACCTGAGCTTAAACCCGTTGGGGCGTACGCCGGATCTAAGCCAAATGCCCAACCTGTCGACCGTGTTGCTCAACGACACCGGCATCACTGACATCCCCCATGGCCTGCTTCAGCTGACGGATCTGGACTGGGTCGACCTGAGCATGAATGCAATTACCGAGGTGCCCAGCGACCTGCTGGAATTGCCGGTGGAGGTGGCTGAAAACATCACCTTGAGAGGCAATCCGTTTTCGGAGGAAAGCCTGGCGCAACTGGTCCGCTACTTTGAACTGACCCGTGCGGATTTTGGCGTGGACGAGGTCATCAACCAAGGTGAGATGCAGGTTTCGACTTCAGAGGGTTCCGAGGTCGACGAATAACATCAGCCGCGCTCGGACGGCACCGACGACAACTCGAATGGACTGCTGCTGCGCCGCTGGTTGCGATCTTCCCGCGGCGTGGCACCGAAGAAGTTGCGATAGGCACTGGAGAAATGTGGCCCCGAGGAGAAGCCACACGACAGGCCGATCTGGATGATCGACTTGCTGGTTTGCATCAACATCTGCCGGGCCTTGTTCAGGCGCAATTCCAGGTAGTACTGGCTCGGCACACGGTTGAGGTATTGCTTGAAGATCCGCTCTAATTGCCGACGGGACACGCACACGTGCTGGGCGATTTCGTCGGTGGTCAGCGGCTCTTCGATGTTGGCTTCCATCAGCAGCACCGCTTGGGTGAGCTTTGGATGGCTGGAACCGAGGCGGTTTTGCAGCGGGATACGTTGGCGCTCCCCGCCTTCGCGAATGCGCTCGACCACCAGTTCTTCCGAGACGGCGCCAGCGAGTTCGGCGCCATGATCACGGGCCAATACTGCCAACAACAAATCAAGTACCGACAGGCCGCCGCACGCGGTCAGCCGATCGCGATCCCAATCGAACAAATGACTGGTGGCGATGACTTTAGGGAAACGCTCGGTGAAATCGTCCTGCCAGCGCCAGTGCACGGCAGCGCGATACCCATCAAGCAAACCCAACTGCGCCAGCGGGTACACACCCGCCGACAAACCGCCAATCACACAACCGGAACGCACCAGTTGTTTCAACGCACTGCTGAGCGCCGGCGCAAGCGTGGTCGGCGGCTCATCGGCGAGCAAAAACAGCTTCTGGAAATTTTCGAGTTTGCCGGCCCACGGCTCACCCGGCAATTGCCAGGCGCCTTCGGTCGGCGGTTCGGCCTGCAAAAACGACAGTTCGTAAACCACGTCCGGGTGCACACGCTGGGCAACACGCAAGGCCTCCTCAGCCAGCGCAAGCGTCAGTGCTTTAGTGCTGGGCCAAATCAGGAAACCAATTCGATGGGCAGTCATGGCGGGCAATCCGAAACGAGAACAGTGAAGAAGGCATGGGCCAATGCTAGCCCGTAAATGAACGCAAATCTCAAACCTGTAGCGATCAAATGTGGGAGCCGGCTTGCCAGCGATAACGGTGGATCAGATAACATCTCTGATGCAGACATACCGCTATCGCTGGCAAGCCAGCCCCCACAGGGATCGGGGCCGGCCTTCAGGTTGCGAAGCATGCACTATCCCGGTGCACAACGGCAGTCTTGATTACTTCAGGCTGCCCGAGAGGAATTGTTGCAGACGCTCGGACTGGGGATTGACCAGCACCTCACGCGGGTTGCCACTTTCTTCGACGACACCTTTGTGCAGGAACACCAACTGGTTCGACACTTCACGGGCAAAGCCCATTTCGTGCGTGACCACCACCATGGTCCGGCCTTCCTGGGCCAGGGCCTGCATGACTTTCAGCACGTCGCCGACCAGTTCCGGGTCGAGTGCCGAGGTCGGTTCGTCGAACAGCATCACCTCAGGTTCCATCGCCAGCGCACGGGCAATCGCCACACGCTGTTGCTCGCCGCCGGACATGTGGCCAGGGTAGGCGTCCTTACGGTGACCCACGCCGACCTTGTTCAGGTAATGCTCGGCTTTTTCGCGGGCTTCGGCCTTGGACATGCCCAGCACGTGAACTGGCGCTTCCATGATGTTTTCCAGCGCGGTCATGTGCGACCACAGGTTGAAATGCTGGAACACCATCGACAGGCGCGAACGCATGCGTTGCAGCTGTTTCGGGTCGGCCGCCTTCAACGCGCCGTCCTTGTTGGCGACCAGTTTCAGCTCTTCGTTGTTGAGCAGAATCTTGCCTGCGTGCGGCTGCTCCAGCAGGTTGATGCAGCGCAGGAAGGTACTTTTGCCGGAGCCACTGGAGCCGATGATGCTGATCACATCGCCAGCCGCCGCTTTCAGGGACACGCCCTTGAGCACTTCGTGACTGCCATAGCGTTTATGCAGGTCTTGGACTTCAAGTTTGTACATGCGGTCGGTTCTCACAAAAACAGTCAGTCAGTCGTTGAGCAAGCGCCCGTGACGCAGCGCTTCGCGCCCCGCCACCTTGGCCAGCCAGAAACCGGGTTGGGCATAACGCAGCCGTTCAATGGCAAACAGCACCCCGGACGTACCAGCACACACCGTGCTGACCCGATCCGACAACGGATCGATCACTTCAAAAATCTCGTCACCGGCTTCGATCCACTCACCGGGTTTACGCAGGAAACTCACCACACCGGGGTGCGGTGCAAACAGCAATTCGGTGCCTTCGAACGGCAAGCCTTCGCACGATTCTTGCGCAGGTTTTGGCCATTCGCCGCTGATCAGGCCTTGCTCGGCGAGGAACGCCAGAATGCCTTCGGCGTGAGCCACGGACTCAAGACGACCGGTATCCGCCTGACCACCTAATTCAAGGGTAGTCGCCAGACACGCCAGCGGAATCTGTGCATCCGGGAACAGGCGCGACAGACGCAACCACGGCAGCGAGCAGGCTTCGTCGAAGGAACTGCCGCCGGAATCTTCCGCGAGCAAACCCACCTTCACGTTCAAGTGCGCGGCCAACGAACGCCACTGCGGCCAGTGTTGCGGCAAGGCGTACATGTGCAGTGCCGCTTCGGCGTCGCAGTGCAAATCCAGCACCACATCGGCGGTGCAGGCGTGGCTGAGCAAGACGCGCTGCATGCCTTGCAACTGACTCGCAGCCGGTGGCAATGCAGCAAGCGCATCGCTCATGGCCTGACGGATCATCTGGATATTGGCGTGCGGATCATCACCGAGGTGCCCTGCCAGCTCAGACGCAACCGGCGCGCTCAGCTCAACGAAATCGCGGTTGAAATTCTTGCCGCTGCCGGCCTCGAAACGCCCTTGATGATTGCCCTGCAACAGTTGACCGAGACCCAGTGGGTTGGCCACCGGCACCAACTCGATCACACCGTTGAGCAAGCCTTGGGCTTCGAGCTCGGTCAGGCGCTTTTTCAGCTCCCAGGCCGTGCGCATCCCCGGCAGTTCATCGGCGTGCAGGCTGGCCTGGATGTAGGCCTTGCGCTCGCCACTGCCGAAGCGGAATACCGAAATCTGGCGTTCGCTGCCCAGGTGGCTCCACGGCAATACGTGATCGATGCGTTCCATATCAGTGCTTCCGCGGGGCCAGATAGCCCAGCCAGCGGCGCTCGGCCAGTTTGAACAGCTTCACCAGGATGAAGGTCAGGCACAGGTAGAACGCGCCGGCGGTGATGTAGGCTTCGAACGGCAGGTAGTACTGGGCGTTGACCGTGCGTGCGGCACCGGTGATGTCGATCAGGGTCACAATGGACGCCAGACTGGTGGTCTGCAGCATCATGATCACTTCGTTGCTGTACTGCGGCAGCGCCCGGCGCAGGGCCGATGGCAACAGGATGCGCTTGTACATCTTGTAGCGCGACATGCCCATCGCCTTGGCGGCTTCGATCTCGCCATTCGGGGTGGCCCGCAGGCTGCCCGCAATGATTTCGGCAGTGTAGGCGCTGGTGTTGATGGCAAAGGCCAGGCATGCACAGAACGTTGCGCTGGACAGCCACGGCCACAGGAAGCTTTCACGTACCGCTTCGAATTGCGCCAACCCGTAGTAGATCAGGAACAGCTGCACCAGCATCGGCGTGCCGCGGATCACGTAGGTGTAGAGCCAGGCGCTCATGTTGACGGCGGCGTTCTTCGACACGCGCATCAAGCCCAGGGGCAAGGCGCACAGCAGGCCGAAAAACAGCGACAGCGCGAGCAATTTGAGGGTAGTCACCAAGCCGCCGAGGTACAGCGGCAAGGCCTCCCAAATGACGTTGTAGTCGAAGATCATAGATCAGCCGCCCTTACGCCTACCGAGTAGCGCTTCTCAAGGTGACGCAATGCCAGCAACGAAACACTGGTGATGACCAGGTACATCGCCGCCACTGCGAGGAAGAAGGTGAAAGGCTCGCGGGTGGCATCTGCCGCCTGCTTGGCCTTGAACATCATGTCTTGCAGACCTACCACCGAAATCAGCGCGGTAGCCTTGGTCAAGACCAGCCAGTTATTGGTGAAGCCCGGAATCGCCAGGCGAATCATCTGCGGCACCAATACCCGGAAGAACACCTGAAAACTGCTCATGCCGTACGCCATGCCGGCTTCTGCCTGCCCCTTCGGGATCGCCATGAAGGCGCCACGGAAGGTTTCCGACAGGTACGCACCGAAGATGAAACCGAGGGTGCCGATACCGGCGGCCAACGGGTTCAGGTCGATGTAGTCGTTAAAGCCCAGCAGCGGTGCGACGCGGTTGAGCAGGTCCTGGCCGCCGTAGAAAATCAGCAGGATCAGCACCAGATCGGGAATACCGCGGATCACCGTGGAATACAGATCGCCCAGCCAGGCCAGCCAGCGAATCGGCGACAGACGCAGCGCAACGCCGATCAGCCCCAGAACAATGGCCAGGACCATGGACGACAAGGCGAGCTGAAGCGTCAGCCATGCGCCATCGAGGATGACAGCCCCGTAGCCTTTCAACATGATTCAGGTCCTCGAAAGTTGGGATGAAAAAATGGCGCAAACCTCAGAGATCCTGTTGCTTGCGCCATTTCGGACTTGTCGCCGCAGCGTATTACTTGCCGTAGATATCGAAGGCGAAGTACTTGTCCTGGATTTGCTTGTATTTGCCGTTCTCACGAATGGCGGCGATGGCAGCGTTGAGCTTGTCGAGATCAGCCTTGTCATCCTTGCGCACAGCGATACCCACGCCGTCGCCGAAGTATTTGACGTCGGTGAACGCCGGGCCAACGAAGGCGAAGCCCTTGCCAGCGTCGGTTTTCAGGAAACCGTCATCCAGCAGCGTAGCGTCTGCCACGGTGCCGTCGAGGCGGCCGGCGGCCACGTCGAGGTAAATTTCGTTCTGCGAACCGTAAGGCTTGATCTCCGCACCCAGCGGGGCCAGGACTTCGCGGGCGAAACGCTCGTGGATCGAGCCACGTTGCACGCCGATGTTCTTGCCCTTGAGCTCAGTCAGGCCTTCGCTGACTTGAGTGCCCGCCTTCATGACCAGGCGAGCCGGGGTGTTGTAGTACTTGTTGGTGAAGTCGACAGACTTCTTGCGGTCTTCAGTGATCGACATGGACGACAGGATCGCGTCGATCTTGCGCACTTTCAGTGCCGGGATCAGACCGTCGAACTCTTGCTCGACCCATACGCACTTGACCTTCATCTGCTCGCACAGAGCGTTGCCGATGTCGTAGTCGAAACCAACGATGCTGCCGTCCGGCGCTTTGGAAGCGAACGGAGGGTAAGCCGCTTCGATGCCGATTTTCAGAGGCTTTTCATCGGCGAAGGTTGGCAGCGACAGCACGGACAGTGCCAGGGCGCCAAGCAGCACGAGTTTCTTCATCTTGGGACTCCATCGGTAAAGGGCAAAAACGGCAGAGTGAGCGACAGCCCAATATGCGAGTGAGTAGAACGACAAAGCGGTTGCTGCGTCGTAGGAATCGCGTGTTGTTTTCAACACGGTCACCGACGAGCGAGTGATCGGCATTCTAACGACAGGCCCGAAGCCGATATTTCTTCAATGCGACAACAAATTACAGATGCACCGAGAAAGCCGCTTGAGCGCGTTGACAGCCCTGCAAAATCATGCAAGAGCAAAAGACAGTGAACCGATCTACGTTGCAAATTGCGGGCCTATTATTGGCAAACCCTTCTAATCCGGCAAGCTTGGCGTTATGTCTTATTTTTCCAGGGGGCTTGGGAGGCGTGGGAATGGGGTTTTGCGTTTCCCAATACCCCGGATTGGCACGAGCGGTTACACATTCAGTTACTTGAAGGAGGATGGGTAACAGTGGGAAAGGACCGACAACTGAGTCCGATAATTATTGGCTGTTGTTTATGGGGTGCCTGACCTGACCCCATCGCGGGCAAGCCTGCTCCCACAGCGGTCTCTATTGCTCACAAACTCCATGCCCACTAAAGATCCCTGTGGGAGCGGGCTTGCCCGCGATGGGGCCGGGGCTGCTCACGCAAAAATATCAGGCAATAAAAAACCCCACCAGGCTCACCACCTGGCGGGGTTTCATGCCTCAAGACCCGCTACTTAAGCAACGTTCATGGTCTTGTGCGTATCAATCAAATGCTGCACCACTCCCGGATCCGCCAGGGTCGAGATATCCCCCAACCCGTCGTATTCAGCCGTGGCGATCTTGCGCAGAATCCGGCGCATGATCTTGCCCGAACGGGTTTTCGGCAGCCCAGGTGCCCACTGAATCACATCCGGCGAGGCGATCGGACCAATCTCCTTGCGCACCCAGTTTTTCAGTTCCAGACGCAGCTGCTCGCTCGGCTCTTCGCCATTTTTCAGGGTTACGTAGACATAAATGCCCTGCCCCTTGATGTCGTGCGGCACGCCGACCACTGCCGCTTCGGCGACTTTCGGGTGCGCAACCATCGCGCTTTCGATCTCGGCGGTGCCCATGCGGTGGCCAGACACGTTGAGCACGTCATCCACGCGACCCGTGATCCAGTAGTAACCATCCGCATCACGACGCGCACCGTCACCGGTGAAATACATACCGCGGAAGGTCTTGAAGTAGGTATCGACGAAACGGTCATGGTCGCCGTACAGCGTACGGGCCTGACCCGGCCACGAATCGAGAATCACCAGGTTGCCCTCGGCAACGCCCTCGATGATGTTACCGAGGTTGTCCACCAGCGCCGGCACCACACCGAAGAATGGACGCGCCGCCGAACCCGGCTTGAGCGCGTGAGCGCCCGGCAGTGGGCTCATCATGTTGCCGCCGGTTTCGGTCTGCCACCAAGTGTCGACGATCGGGCAACGGGACTTGCCGACATTCTTGTAGTACCAATCCCAGGCTTCCGGGTTGATCGGCTCGCCGACCGAACCGAGCAGGCGCAGGCTGCTGCCGTCAGCCCCCTCAACCGCCGCAGTGCCCGACGCCATCATCGCGCGGATCGCCGTCGGTGCGGTGTAGAGGATGTTGACCTTGTGCTTGTCGACGATCTTCGCCACCCGGGTGATGTCCGGATAGTTCGGCACGCCTTCGAACAGCAGCGTGGTCGCGCCATTGGCCAGCGGACCGTAGACGATGTAGCTGTGACCGGTGACCCAGCCAACGTCAGCGGTGCACCAGTAGATTTCGCCCGGACGGTAGTCGAACACGCGCTCGTGGGTCATCGCCGCATACAACAGATAACCGCCGGTGGTGTGCTGCACGCCCTTAGGCTTGCCGGTCGAACCGGAGGTGTAAAGGATGAACAGCGCTTCTTCGGCGCCCATCTCTTTCGGCGCGCAGACACTGCCCGCTACTTTCATGAGGTCTTCAAACCAGATGTCGCGGTGCTGGTTCCACTTGATGTCGCCACCGGTGCGCTTGCACACGATGACTTTCTGGATGCTGCTGGTTTCCGGGTTGGTCAGCGCGTCGTCGACGTTGGTCTTGAGCGGGATCTTCTTGCCGGCACGAATACCTTCGTCAGCGGTGATCACCACTTTGGATTTGCAGTCGATGATGCGACCGGCCAGGGCTTCCGGCGAGAAACCACCGAACACCACCGAGTGAATCGCGCCGATCCGGGTGCAGGCCAGCATGGCGACCACGGCTTCGGGGATCATCGGCATATAGATAGTCACCACGTCGCCGCGGTGCACATCCTGGCCGCGCAAGGCGTTGGCGAATTTGCAGACTTGTTCGTGCAACTCGCGGTAGGTGATGTTGCGGCTTTCGGAAGGGTCATCCCCTTCCCAGATGATCGCGATTTGATCGCCGCGCTCGGCCAGATGACGGTCGAGGCAGTTGTAGGAAACGTTCAGGGTGCCGTCGGCGAACCATTTAATGTCGACATGGTGATCGTCGAAGGACGTCTGCTTCACCGTGGTGAAAGGCTTGATCCAGTCGAGGCGCTTGGCTTGCTCGCGCCAGAAGCCGTCCGGGTTGACGACCGACTGCTGGTACATGGCCTTGTAGGTCGCCTCGTCAGTCAGCGTGTTAGCCAGGACCTCGGGACGAACGGGATACAGGGAAGCCGCACTCATCTTTCTTACCTCGGTGGAATAGTTGTTTTTGTATGGCCCCAGTTGTAGCTGGGCCGGGCCTATAGAACCATTCGACGATGGTAGTAACAAGCCCCTACAAAATGTCCTGAAAAGCCCGCAACCCCAACTACCACGCCTCTTTCAGGGTGTTTCAACCCCCAGTCACAATGCGGTCTGTAGCCGCTGGCGAAGCCTGCGTCCGGCTGCACAGCAGTCGAACGCAGGCTTCGCCAGCGGCTACAAGTCGTACGTCGTCGTAGATAGATGGGGCTGTTTTCGTGGATTGTTACGAAATCTGTCAAAGGTGTTTATCAAATCCACGGCTATATGATTGAAACCCCTACGCCTAAAATCTGCCACGCCAACAAGGCAATCTGATTAACCAAGTTGCAGCCCCCACGAAGGCAGTTAATCAAACACTCCGGTACCCAAGCTCCACACGCAACCCCACAAAGGTTGCGTGACCCCATTCGACCTCTAAAAGGTAAATTTGAAATGAAAGCTTTATTAGTTCTGGCCCTCAGCAGCCTGTGCGCAACCGCCATGGCAGACGAGGTTCCGACTGATGTCGCACAGCAACAACCGGTAGTTGAGGAATACACTTACTCCACCCATCTGGACATCGCCAAAGTTGTTTCCATGAGCGAAGTACCGAATGTATGTGAAGTTGTCCCGATGAAAATGGAATACGAAGACTCCAAGGGCCAACACCATATTCTGAGCTACACCATGATGGGTAACGGCTGCTCCAATGGCTGATCATTCGCCCGCCTTTTAACGGTTCGACCCATCCGCCCCGCCCTTTCAAGGCAGATGCAGCGCCGAACCTAATACATCTATTTATTCGATTGTTTTAAGCATTTATTTGCGCTTTTCAATCAAATTAGTTGGCGTAGCATTCATTCCATACCCAAGGCACAAAACGCCAACAAACCTGGAGCACGACCATGAAAACCAAACTGATCCTCGCCCTGACCCTTTCTGTCCTGGCTGCCAACACTTTCGCTGCTGACGGTTTCGACCGCACCGGCTCGGCTGCCCACACCGCACAAGCAGCTGTCGCTTCTGATGGATACGACCACACCGGTTCGGCTTCCTTTGCCGCCGATGGTGCCGATCACATCGGTGCAGGCAAGCTGGCTTCGGATGGCTTTGATCACACAGGCGCCGCCAAAGTCGCTGCTGACGGCTTCGATCGCACCGGTTCGGCCAAAGTCGCCGCCGATGGTGCTGATCACGTCGGTGCAGCACGCCTGAGCTGATCATCGAGCCTGACTTCACAGCCCGGCTTCGGCCGGGCTTAGTTGTGTCTTGAACCACCGAAAACCGATTCAAAACACAACATGTAGTGAAAAACCGCTTTTTTTGCCTATTTTTTGAACAAAAAAGTAGTGCGTCAAAATTTATGAAAAAAAATCTGCACCGGCGATATCCAGCCAAAGCCCTATAAACCCTCGCTCCGACCGAAAAACCTGCCTTCTCGTCCGCTCCATGCGCGGATTCGCCCCACCACGGCCGCAAAAATTTCCCTATAATGCCGGCTTAAACGGGCCTGCAATATTCCCTTACAGGGATAACAGCCAGTCTGAAGCCCACGCCGACGTCCTCACCGATTTCTGCGCCCCTCAGAGGCTCTCGGAACCCCGTACAAAATTATGTTTATTTGCCTGCGTGTACCGCTGCAAAAAACGCTATCCAACGCGGCCAGTACGGCCGTGTGAAAAACAACCGATCAGTTTTCACACGGGCATCTGGCCCTCACGCAGGAGACGACACGTCATGCTGAGCTGGGACGAATTCGACAAAGAAGACAGCGGCGAAGCCGTGGTAAAAGGCGCTAACGCCGGCCACGCGACCGAAGCCAACATGGACCGACTCGACACCGCTGGTGGTGTCGCCGCTCAAGAAGCTCGCGCCGTTACCGCGAACGACTCTGCCGCCATCGCCCGTGCCAAAGCTGCCCTGGACACCCTCGACGTCGCCGAAGGCCTCGCCGAACTCGAAGGCGCCTCTGCTCGCGTCGCTGTCGACGAAAAGCGCATGATCAACTGCCGCGCCGACCTCAACCAACTCGTACCGTTCAAGTACGACTGGGCCTGGCAGAAGTATCTGGACGGTTGCGCAAACCACTGGATGCCGCAAGAAGTCAACATGACCGCCGACATCGCCCTCTGGAAAGACCCGGAAGGCCTGACCGACGACGAGCGCCGCATCGTCATGCGCAACCTCGGCTTCTTCTCCACCGCCGACTCCCTGGTTGCCAACAACCTGGTCCTGGCCGTTTACCGCCTGATCACCAACCCGGAATGCCGCCAGTACATCCTGCGCCAGGCCTTCGAAGAGGCGATCCACACCCACGCCTACCAGTACTGCATCGAATCGTTGGCCATGGATGAAGGCGAGATCTTCAACATGTACCACGAGATCCCATCGGTCGCGAAAAAAGCCACCTGGGGCCTCAAATACACCCGTTCGATCTCCGATCCGAAGTTCGAAACCGGCACCGTCGAAACCGACAAAGAACTGCTGCGCAACCTGATCGCCTACTACTGCGTTCTGGAAGGCATCTTCTTCTACTGCGGCTTCACCCAGATCCTCTCCATGGGCCGCCGCAACAAAATGACCGGCGTCGCCGAGCAGTTCCAGTACATCCTGCGCGACGAATCCATGCACCTGAACTTCGGCATCGACGTGATCAACCAGATCAAAATCGAAAACCCGCACTTGTGGGATGCCGAGATGAAGGAAGAAGCTTCGCAGATGATTCTGCAGGGCACTCAGCTGGAGATCGAATACGCACGTGACACCATGCCTCGCGGCGTGTTGGGCATGAACGCGGCGATGATGGAGGACTACCTGAAGTTCATCGCTAACCGTCGCCTGTCGCAGATCGGTCTTAAAGAAGAGTATCCAGGCACGACTAACCCGTTCCCTTGGATGAGCGAGATTATGGACTTGAAGAAAGAGAAGAATTTCTTTGAGACTCGGGTAATCGAATACCAAACTGGTGGTGCGCTTAGCTGGGATTGATTTCCGAGCTCACCGCGATTTGACGATTGCCGTCTGAATCGACAAATCTGAAAAGCAAAAGCCCCGATCTGATCGGGGCTTTTTTATGAGTGATGGGTAGTCCTTTTCCATCCCTACACCACAACGCAAAATCTCCTACATCACTTGCAGCCGTATCCGCATTGATGCCAGCTCAAAGCACCTCTAAGCTCCATTGCAGGTGCCTAAGAAACGCCCAACGTAGAAAGCTTTGCCAATCACTCAGAGATGCAATCACCTTAAGGTGGATTGTCGTTTGGAGGTGTGATGGCGTGGCACGTTGGGATTTCTTTAGTCCATTCTACGTTGGGTTCAGGCCCTCAAAAATCTAAACGTAGAGGTCATGGATATGCCTAAACTTTATCGACAGCTTGCTCTCGAAACCCTGGAGATCAGCGATGTCTGATCCCTTCTCTGTAACTGTTTTCTCCCGCCACAACCTCACCCTCCACGCCCTCCTCCTGGAAAATCAGCCCTGGTTTTGCGCCCGCGATTTCGGTCGGTTAATGGGTTTTCATCTGAATGATCGGGTGGTCAGCAAACTCGACGAAGATCAGCGGAATACGTTGTTGATTGAATACTACGGGCAAGCGGAAAGACGGCTGATGCTCAGCGAGTCCGGCGTGTATGCATTGTTGGTATATCACTACACGCCGGGGAATAGGCTGTTGCGGGGGTGGCTAACTCATCAAGTGGTGCCGGCATTACGCGATTCAAGCCAATCAAAGAATACGGATCGACCCATGCTGAGTTTGTTGGATTGGCCGGAAATGTCGTTGAGTCTGTTGCATTGGCAGGATGAAGGCTGGATTCGGCTGCGGGATATGCCTTATCTGTTGCTCAATCGCACACGGCGGCGGGTGCCGGTGGTGAAGCCTTGGTGGCGGAAGGTTTTGGAGTTGTTTCAGTCTTCAAAGCATTCGGTGGGTTAGCCTTTGTAGGACCAACCGAAAGAAGCGCCGGTCTTATCTGTAGGAATTTTCGTAGACAGTCGTAATGGCCACTCAGTATCGTCCGAGGGTATTCAGCCCTCGGCGATTGTATGGACACGGAAAAGAGCAACAGCGATTGGACTGACATTGAGATTCAGGCTGCGGTCGATGCCTATCTCAACATGTTGTCCCGCGAGCAGAGCGGTCAGAAAGTCGTTAAGACTGAGGAGAACCGCATCCTACGTGAGGGAGCCTTAGCCGGTCGGACCAAAGGGTCGGTTGAGTTTCGGATGCAGAACATCTCTACCGTGCTGGAGGAGTTGGGTCGAGATCGCATTGCAGGTTACAAACCCGCCAAGAATGTCGGCGCGAATGTTGCGCGAAGCATTCGAGAAGCGCTCAACGCTCCAAGTACGTTGACCCCTGAGGATTTTGTCCCGACAGCGGACGAGGCAACGCTGGAACAGCGATCGGCCAAACTTGAAAAACAACCGATTAAAGACGTGCCGAAAGGGATTGAGAGACCAGAACAGACTCAGTCCAGCGGAAAGTCTTTTGTTCGCGATCCTGGGGTGAGAGCTTGGGTTCGCCAGCAGGCTAACGGTAGATGCGAAGGCTGTGGCGAGCCCGCTCCGTTCGAAAAGGATGGCAGGCCGTTTCTTGAGGTCCACCACGTTAAGCATTTAGCGCAGGACGGTTCAGATCGTCCGAGTAATGCCGTGGCCCTGTGCCCGAACTGTCATCGACGTTGTCACCACTCGGGTGACCGGGATGAGTTCACTGCCTCACTGTTCCAGAAGGTGGAACGGTTGAAGTTTGAGTGATTTTTCTTGGAAAATTCTATAGGCACGTGTGCATGAAGATGGCGAGCCATAAGGATTGCGCTGCCCTCCAATAAAAAGAGAAAACGCCTAGAGTCATCCAGGACCCGTCCTACAGCCACGATCAGCCACGTTCGTTAACGTCGCGCAGCTCCTTTTCCAGGGCTGCCGATGGATGAACGAAAGGATGATCAGTGGCTGGCAACAAGGACATTCCGCGGATTAAGAATCCGCCCTCCGGTGATGGGCATCACGTCACCTACCGTTACATGACGGCCACCGAATTGGCCGAGCGGGACGCAAGGCAAAAAGCCTACGAGGCCATGCTGGGCAGGCAAGACGCCTTCGAACGCAGCCGTCAGGTCATAGCGGAAAAGCAAAGGCCGGCACAAGCGGGATGTGTCTTCGCTAAGTCCTGCAACCTGCCGGACGCCATCATCGAATACTCGAATCCTTCGGGTGTTGTGCCGACCGACAGTCTCAAGAATTACGGCGAAATTGCCTGGCTCGGCGCTCGTGATGTAGACGATGCCGGGCTGCTGAATCTCGAAACCATCAGTGGCAGTACCGTCTCACTCGGCATCGGTCGACTGGCACTTAGAGCCCCCGCTCTCGCTGTACCTTTATTGGCACTTGAGGCTGCCACTGCCGCCACATTGGCCGGTGTCGTCGCGTTGTTCTGGACGCCAAGCCTGGGTGATAGCGCGCTCTATACCGAAGATCAACTGCGTGCCTTGAAACAGGCCAGAACCCGCGTTCGTTTGCAGGTCGAGCAACAGGCTGATGGCAGCCTCAAGGGCTACGGCTTTTACACCGGCAAGAACCGTGATTGGGAAATGGTCGATGTCGTGCAGTTCACACTGCGCGGCAGCCAGCAGGTGGCGGATCTAGGGGAGGGTGTTGAGCTGATCTGGACGCCAGCCGTGGATGGCTCGGACATCCTCGGGATTCCTGCGCTGGAGGCGGCACCCCAGGCGCCGCATATTTAGGTGTATCCGCCGACGCCGGCGGCGGCCAGCATTATTGTGAACCCGGTGTATCCGCCGGAGTACAAGGATTTCATTCTGGTGTTTCCGGCTGATTCAGGGATTAGGCCGGTTTACATTGTTCTCAGTCAATCCGGTGATCATTCGTATTATGACCACCCGAAAACGCTTCCCGCATTCCCAGATACTGCCCGCGTAAAGTCGAAGTCATCTGTTCAAGGGGGAGGAAGGAAACGCGCTCGTTGGGTTGACAGTAAGGGGCGAATTTATGAATGGGACTACAAAAGTAATGCTGTGGAAAAATACGACAAACTCGGGGTCCATTTAGGCGAATTCAACCACATCACAGGCGAGCAAACAAAACCTGCGAAACCAGGCAGAAAAACTTCAAGAAATTAAGGAATACAGCATGCGCTACCTTTTAATAACTGGCTTTTATCCGGATGACAAGCAGGACGACTCCTTGCAGTTTGAGCTGGATATCGAAGGAAATGAACTCAATGAGAAAGTTGCGCATTTGATTGAATCGAAGCCACTTAATGAAGTGGAACCAGGAGAGCTACTTTTAAACGAAGATCAGGTAATGGCACTATCAAGACTTCTGGGCATCAGTTTCCCAGAGGGTTTAGAGTACTTTATGGGGACTTGCTCCAAGCAATGAAACCCAATGTGACAACCCTCCGGTGATGGGCATGACGTCACCATCCGAACCTGATTCTGCTAGCTGCTCGCGAAGCGGACGAATCAGGTGCTGTGCCACTGAAAAAGATCAGTGGCACAGCGATTCCCGTCGGTCTGGGCTCTCTCGCCTTGGCCGGCTCAGCATTCGCCGCAGGCACCGTCGCAGCAGCGCTGGTTGGTCTCGTAGCGTTGGTCACACCCTCGAATCTGGGCGACAGCTCGCTTTACACCGAACACCAACTCCGTTCGCTCAAACAGGCCCGCATCCGAGCTCCGTTTGAAAAGGCTCTAAAACGTTGTTACCCAGCCTAAGCCGATGGCCACCCATGCTCCCTCGTTCACTTGTTCATCATCTCGCTATGATGTGCGTCGCCTTCCATCGCGTCCTTGCCATGGTCGGAAAGCTGGGCATCAAACCACTGGTGAAGCGCCGCTACCAAGGCTGGATCCGAGGTCTTGAAGGCCAATTCGGCTCCGCCTTCGATGTCTTTGTAGGTGATCGCCATTTGCCCAGGCTTGGCCGCTTTCAGGTCCGCCAGGCCAGGCATGTCTTGGCCATGGATGTGCGCCGGGCCTGAGAAGTCGCCCTTGAGAAACCGCTCGCGGATGTCTTGAAGGTGCTGGCGAACCCACTGCACTTGGGCAGCATCCGCAGGCTGTTTGGCGACCACTTGCTGAATTCCGCCTTCGGCGGTCTTGGTAAAGACATGGGTCGTCGCTGCGAGACTGAACGGCATGACATCCTTGCCGCGACCTGCAACCTCGGCTTGCCGTTGTGCGTCATCGTTCGAATGGTTCGTGGTCTGAGCGTAAAGGTTCGCAGCAAGCGCCGAGAGAACGATTGAGGCGATGGCGGTTTTTAGCACGGTCTTTCTCCGATGTGGGAAGGGCGTTAAGCCGATGCTGACGCGTCAATCCAGCAGGCGCTTGAGCGCTGCGACCCCAACAGGTGGCTCCGCCGTCCAGGGCACCACGATGACATCGTGGCTGGTTTGGCCTGCAACCCGCGCCATCTGCTTGCGCTCACTGTCCAGGCGCGCTCGCAGCAGCGGGTCATCGGTGTCTGTCGCCAATAGAGACTTATTGACCACCCAGGCAAACGGTTCGATTTTGGCCCTGCGCAAGTCATCCTGCAGTGCCGCCGCCTGAGACACCGGTGTGGCTTCGGGCAACGTCACCAGGATGATTTTGGTGTAGTGCGCATCTTGCAGGCGCATCAAAGGCGTGACGATGTGGTCCGAGGCGCCGTTGAATTCCCGAACCATCTGGCGGTGATAGGCGCCTGTGGCATCCATCAATAGCAGTGAGTGACCCGTGGGGGCGGTATCGAGCACCACGAACGACGTTCTGGCTTGAGCAACCACGCGGGAGAACGCGTGGAAGACCGCGACCTCTTCGGTGCAGGGGGATCGTAGATCCTCGATGAGCAAGGCTATTTCATCGTCCGTCAGGGTCGGCGCGCGGGAGGCCACGATCTTGTCCACGTATTTTTGGGTCTCGACCTTGGGGTCGATGCGGCCAACGTCGAGCCCTTGCACATCGGCGTTGAGGGTCGCCGCCAGATGCGCCGCAGGGTCCGTGGTGCTCAGGTGCACGGACTTGCCGTGCTGCACCAGACCCAGGGCGATGGCGGCGGCAATGGTGGTTTTGCCTACTCCGCCTTTGCCCATGACCATGATCAACCCGCGTTCGTCCTTCGCAAGCTCGGCAACCAGTTCCGAGAGGGTGTGATGCTCCAGGGGTGAGCGCGTTTGTGTTGCAGCCGTTGTTGGCCTGGCAAGTTCCGGGGAAAGCAGACCGCGGAGCGCGGGCAAGCCAACGGAATCTATAGCCTTGAGCGAAATGTAGTCGGCTGAAAGCTGGCGCAGCGACGTGGGCATCTCGTCGAGCGCCTGCTGGCCGATCGCTTCGATGGCGGCTGCGATCGGGTCATTCAAGTCGCTGCGTTTGAACACAGCGTTCACCACTAAACGCTGGTTTTCCAGACCCAACTCACGGAGCTCGTCGGAGGAACGCGCGGCCTCGCCCAGTGCGCCTTTGTCAGGGCGAGCCACTAGCACGACGGTGGTCAGGGCTGGATTGTTGAGCGCCGCCAACGCCTGATTGAAAAGTTGCTCCTGCATTTTCAACCCCGAGTGCGGCCCCAGGCATGACGCACCACGATCATTGCCTTCCAAAAATCCGCTCCACGCTTTGGGCAGGCTCAACAGCCTGAGCGTATGCCCCGTGGGTGCGGTATCGAACACCACATGATCATAGGCCGCGCCGCCCTGTGACAGGAGATGGGAGAACTCATCGAACGTTGCGATTTCGGTCGTGCACGCTCCCGAGAGTTGCTCACGCACCAGAGCAATATCTTGATCGCTGGCCTGGGAGCCCATTTGCTCGACCACCCGGGCCCGGTAGTCGATGGCAGCGGTCCCGGGGTCGATGTTGAGCACGAACATTCCAGGCACATTCGGCACCGCTACAGGCTGATTGCTCAGCTCGACACCGAGCATCTCATCAAGGTTCGAGGCCGCGTCTGTGCTGACCAGCAGCACCTTCTTGCCTGCATCAGCCAAGGCGATTGATACCGCTGTGGAAACCGACGTTTTGCCAACCCCGCCCTTGCCAGTGAAGAACATATATTTGGTGGGTTGAGCGAGCAGTTTGATGGTGGACTGCATGGCACGCTAGCCTCGCTGCGGAGCACAATTGAGGCTCAGAGTTTAGACCGATGTTCAGCACATCCAACTTTATCTGGAAAACAGTCAGTGCAACCCGCCGCAGCTCCCGCTATTAATACCCTTCCCCACTCAAGGACCCGAGCCTGCCATGAAATTCGACCTCGCCTATTGCCTCAGCCTCGACGACAAGCTGTCGATCTATGACGTGCGCGATCTGAATTTCGACGAAACCATGGCGTTCGACTCCGCCAAAGAGCACTTCCAGTGCCCCAACGATGCCTGTCGCTTGGCGTTCGATGCGGCCAATGTGCTGACAACCTTCAACGCCAAAAACGTGAATTACGTCCGCACCCCGCACTTCAAGAACACCCCCGGCACCCGGCACATGGCAGATTGTCCTTATGCCAGTCTCAAAGCCTCGGCGTCTGGTGTGGACGCGGACGGTGCGGAAACGGATGACAGTCGCGAGGAGCATTTCCCGTCGGAGTTGTTACTGACCCGGCGTCAGTATGTGCGTCAACCATCGAACCCGGCGGGGACGGCGGATGAAGTTCGAGACATCCCGAAAACCGTTTCGGCGGACCATCACACAGAGCACCCGACCCGCGAATCAGCACCCGACAAGACCAGTGTCTTCGCCCACCCGGTAGAGTGTTTTGTGTCGAACTTCAAGGACAAGGAGTTGCTCAAGCGCATGCCGCTGAAGATTGGCGAGCACACGGCGCCTTATGGGTCGTTCTTCAAGAAGATCGAATACCTGACGGACAACAAGGGGCTGATTTACTGGGGCAAGATCAAGGAGATCAAGGATTACACCCAGAGCTTTCGCATCGATTTCGAACAGAAGGTCTGGTTCAAGCAGGCGGATGAGGCGAAGAAGAAGCCGTATTCAGTCAACGTTTACCTGAGCAAGAAGCTGATCGACAACTACCGCAAGCGCAAAGCGTTTCTGGAAGAGATCAAGCACGCCATCGAGAGCGGCAAGGATTTGTATTGCTTCTTTTATGGCGTGACGCCGGAGTTGAAGCAGGTGCCGAGCAAGAAAAACCCCGAGCAGACGTTCGGGGTGTTCAGTGCGAATATCGAGAACCTGGATCACTTTAATATTCGGGAAGCGCCGGGGTTGGCGGGTACGCAATCAGGGCAGCTGTAGCGCAACGCCGCCGGGGTGTTGCTTGATCAGGCTATACGGCAGGACACCCCAGCCCACATTTCCACACACTGCGGCCACGTGAGGAAAGGACGGATCTAACTTGATCCCCTGCTCGGTGAAATACCAGGAAGGAAAACTCCAGCGGTCCTCGTCATCGTAGTCGCAGTCGTCGTCCCCTTCTGGCGTGACCGTCATTTGATTGGGATAGAGATTAAGCAATTGAGCCACCAGCCACGGCGCCAGCTCTTTGCCGCGGTAATCAGAATAGGCACTGAATGACTCAGACGAAGAAATGTAGGCGTCGTAGTTTTCCTCGTAGTGCAGCGGTTTTCCCTGTCCCACCCACAGCACGTCATCAAGCGTCAGAGATTGGCCCGTTTTAGCATCCAGGTTGAGTGAGTCATTGACCTGATCCGGGTAAGCACCGCCACAGAAGTACTCGGTTGAGACACGGACGCTCATGACGTTCGGCGTCATCCACAGAGGCTGGCTCGTCTGTGCGTAGTAGGCGTCAGCGTAGTTAGCGAAGCATCCGTAATACCCCACAACCTCCTGCCACAAACGGGCCATCAATTGCTGATTGATACGCTTACGCTCCTCAGCGTTGTAGCCCGAAACCACTTCAAACAGCTCGGCTTTAGATTGTGGGTCGCGCCACCATTGCAGCGTGTAACCCATGAAGGTTTCAGTCTTGCCTTGTGTAAGCTTCATACCCTGCAAGCGTAGGTATTCATAAGGCGCCTTGTCGTGAAGCCTGGCGAGATAGGGCAAGGTGTCAGCGGGAATCTGAGGAAGGTTCGCTGGCTGCAGATCAATCTTCAAGACTTTGCCTTTAGGGCTAGTCCATTCTCCGGACCAGCCGCTGGACTTTGGTTGTAAGCGAATTGTCGGAAAAGGTTTGTGCTCTCCCTATCGCTGGTCACCCTCTTCCAGCACAAGTGCTTTTCCTTCCTTTGAGCCACTAAGCACCAAGTCCTTGCGGTACTTTTGGTAAAAGTAACGACCCTCACTGCCATCGGCGCTCACCTCCAGCACAATCGGCATTTTTCCCAGAGTCCCGGTATAGACCTGCCTGCCGCTGTCGGCCCACAACATCGTAGAAAACGTGGAGCACACCAATACGACAATGCCAGCAAGACGAAACAGTCCTTTAAACATCAAATCATCCTTGAATGCAGCAAGTATTGGCTCGCAAGAAAGAGCGGCGGATTATGGCGAACCCGTGTTCGAGAATCGATAAAAAGCTGACTTGATAACGATCAGCTCAGGCACATGCTGACCATCACCAACACCAGCAACCCCACATAGACCTGCGCATGCACCCGATCCGGTATCCGCCCGATCCACGGTGTGGCCAACCGAATCCCCACCAACGATCCCATCGTCAACACCGCAAACGCCAGCAGATCCACATAGCCGATAAACCACGGCCCCAGATCAAACTCAGCAAACCCCGCCATCGCCATGTAAGTCAGCGTCCCGGCCAACGCCACCGGCAGGCTCAACGGATTGGCCATGGACGTCGCCTGACTCATGCTCAGCCCACAGCGTCGCAACAACGGTACGGTCATGACGCTGCCACCCACGCCGAGAAACGTTGCGATCACGCCGATTCCTGCGCCACCACCCGACACTTCTGCCCTCCCCAATCGTCGTGGGATTGCGGTGTCGGACGCTGTCAGAAAACCACGTCGGAACAGGCAATCCACAATGGTCACGCCCAGGTACGCGATGAAGGCATAACGAATCACCTCACCACTTACCCACATCGCGGCGAGCGCTCCGAGGATTGCGCCCAGGCCGATGAACCCGCCCAGCGGCCACACATAATGACGAACGAGATTGCCGGCGCGACGGTGTTTGCCAGTGGCGATCAGTGCGTTGACGATCATCACACAGGTCGAAGTCGCCACGGCAATGTGCATCGCCGATTGGCCTATGGGATCGTCGGCGCCATGGCTGGCGGTGAGCATGCGGTAGAGCAATGGCACGACGACGAAGCCGCCGCCAAAACCGAACAACACAGCAGTGACGCCAGTCATGCACCCGAAAAATGCCAGCAGGAGATAAAACATTGCGCGTCGTCCGTTGGTTGAAAGCGGTCGACGATAGAGCGATGCGCCTTGGCCTGCTTCAGCAAGTCAGCCAATAATGTTCGCGTTTACGCCAACTGCTGGAAGCCGCTCGATGCGCAATGTTTCGATTGATCTACTGGATGACACGCCTCGCCCGGTGGTGGCGATCGGCACGGATTATTCCCACGGCCATGTGTTGCCTCGTCATACACATCGGCGGGCGCAGTTGTTGTATGGCGCCACCGGGGTGATGCAGGTCAGCACGCATGACGGCAATTGGGTGGTGCCGCCACAGCGGGCGGTGTGGATTCCGGCGGGGGTGGCGCATGAGGTGTTGATGCTGGGGGTCAGCACATGCAGTTTGTACATCGAACCTGGTGCGGTTCACCTGGGGTCGCGTTGCCAGGTGATCAATGTGTCGCCGTTGATGCGGCACTTGTTGATGGAGGCGGTGGAGATCCCACTGGTGTACGACGAGGCCAGGCGCGATGGCGCGCTGATCGACTTGCTGCTGCATGAACTGGCGCGCAGTGCTCACTTGCCGCTGCACATTCCTTTACCGGTCGATGCGCGGTTGCTGGGGTTGTGCCAAGGCTTTTTGCAGCGGCCCGATGCGCATCAATCGCCGCAGCAATGGGCCGATCAATTGCACATCAGCTTGCGCACGTTCAATCGGCTGTTCCGCCAGCAGACTGGCCTCAGTTTCAGCCAATGGCGCCAGCGGGCCTGTGTGGTGTTGGCCCTGGCGCGGTTGGCGGCGGGGACGCCGGTGACGCGGATTGCGCTGGATTTCGGTTATGACAGCCCTGCGGCATTCTCGACCATGTTTCGCCGCCTATTGGGGCAAGCACCGTCCGTCTGGATGGAGGGGGCGACATAGCAAAAATCAAAAAATGAGTTTGATCCGGGCGCAAAACAACTGTACAAAACAACAGTACTTTTTTGGATTAGCACTCTCGAGCCCGGAGAACACCATGGCCTCTATTGCGATGAAAATCACCCTGGAACGTATCGCCCTTTTCCAATTCACCCCGGCCCATTGCGCCCAGGCCCGAGCGATGCTGGGTTGGAGCGTGGAAGAGCTCTCGGAGGAATCCGGTGTCTCCGTGGACGCCATTGTGCGATTCGAGGCCGAACGCGATGTGCTGGATGTCACCCGGCTGGCGTTGGCGTATCGGTTTGAATCGGAAGGCCTGGTGTTCTTCCCCGGATTTGCGCCGGGTCGAGGGATGAATGTGAAAGGGTCGACGCCTGATCCGGTGGGTCGGGCGGACTACGCGATGGTTGAGTGAGGAGTCAGCAGATGAATGGAATCAATGAATGCGACAGGCGCGGTCATCCGTCTTTGGGTGATATCGATGCGGGGCAGATGAGGGCAAAGGCCGAATACCTCATGAAGATTGGCATGCTGCTGGATATCGGTCAGTTGGGCAAGGCGGAAGCGGCGCAAAGGCTGGGGCTGTCAGCCGGGGAGCTGGATGAAATTCTCGGTGGGAACGTTCGCGATCTGACAGTGGCGAAGATTGTGGGCCGCTCCATGGCAAGCGGCCCGACGGTGGAGGATCAGGCGTTCTGATGCCTGACTTGATCACGCCGAAATGACCGTCTCCGTTAAGACCCTACTGCTCTTCAAAAGCCGGATTCTGGCGTTCTAACGATGCTTGCTCATAGCTGTAAGCCAGCGCCAGCAGTTGGGGTTCACTCCAGCGCTGGCCGAAAAAGAACACAGACGTCGGCTGCCCATCACTGCTCATGCCCGACGGGACGGTAATGGCGGGGTAACCGGCGACGGCGGCGCTGAATTGCGAGTAGCCATCGGCATCGGCGAACAATGCGTCCAGGTGATGTTCAGTCATTTGCTCATCAATGGCAGCCTTGAAACTGGCATTGAGGATGCCGAACATCTCGGCGGCCTGCGAGGGGGTCATGTCCAGTTCGTTGATGTCGTTCAGCATTTGCTGCCCGTAGCCTTCGGCGCCCGGGTTAAGTGCGTTGAAGTCGATCAACTGTTGAAGCGTCTGAATCGGCAAGCCTGAACGACTGGCCAGGTACTCGGGCAGTTCATGTTTCATGCCTGCCATGAGGGCGTTGAAGTAGCCATCGATATCAGGCAGTCGAAGTGTCAACGGCACCAGGGTCGCGCCTTGCTCTTCCAGTGTGGCCAGGGCAATCAGGAATTCAAAACCAGGTCGAAGAACAGTGCCGTTCGTGCCGACGTACTCAGTCGGGTAACCGATTCTTTTGCCTTGCAGCGCGTCGGAGGTAAGCAGCGCGGTGTAGTCAACGCCGACGGGGGCATCGCGGGTGACCGGGTCACTGGCGTCAACGCCTTGCAGGGCATTGAACATCAGCGCGGCATCGCGGACGGTCCGAGAGAGGGAGCCCGGCGTGTCTTGCAGACGTGTGATGGGAATGATGCCCGATCGGCTGAACAGACCCAACGTAGGCTTCACGCCCACCACGCCATTGGCCGAAGCAGGGCACGCGATGGAACCGTTGGTTTCGGTCCCCATGGCCAACGGTGCGAAACCGGCGGCAACACCGGCGGCTGAACCCGAGCTGGAACCGCAGATTTCGCCGTTCAACACGTGGGGATTTTTACCTTGGCCACCTCGGCCACTCCAACCGTGGGGCAAGCCCATTTCCCGGACGTAAGCCCATTCGCTCATGTTGGTTTTGCCGAGAATGACGGCACCTGCGTCACGCAACTGTTGGACCACAAACGCGTCGTTCGCAGCAGGCTGACCGACCATGGCCAAAGAACCCGCGCTCGTTTGCATCTGGTCCGCCGTGTCGATGTTGTCCTTGAGCAGAACGGGGATGCCGTGCAGCGGGCCACGCACTTTTCCGTCCTGACGCTCCTGGTCCAAGGCGCTGGCAATGTCGATGGCCTGGGGGTTGAGCTCGATAATCGCGTTGATCGACGGCCCTTGCTTATCCAGCGTGTGAATACGCGCCTGTAAATATTCCACCAGGGCGACAGAGGTGAGTTCGTTACGGGCCATTCGCTCGGTGAGCTCGCTGACGCTCGCATATTCGAGCGGCTGGGCAGTGACGGAGGCATTGTTGTCTGCCAATGCAGGCCCGGAGACCGATAGCAGAATGATCTGCGCCAGCGCCGTCATGCGGTTTTTTAAAATGTCCTTCATTTACAGCATCCTTGTTATGGCTAATCACGGGCGAGTCATTTCACCCGCCGCACAGCCTACCGAAACCGTAGGAAACGGCTGTCAGTCACAAGGAGCTGTCAATGTAGGAAACGTCACCCTGACTTGTAGCCGCTACAAGCCAAACGCCCTTCTTCCTTCACCGTACTTTCCATTTCCGACCACCATGCGGCCCCTCGCTGTGGGTACATGATGTTAAACGCCTCGCCCATTTGCGGCGTAGTGATCGACACATTGCGCTCCCAGGCCAACGCCAAAATCCGGTCGAAGGGCTCGAACCAGGGGTGCATCGACAAGTCGAAGGTGCCGTTGTGAATGGGCAGTAGCCAGCGTCCTTTGAGGTCGATGTGTGCCTGCAGGGTTTCTTCCGGCTGCATGTGAATGTGCGGCCATTCAACGTTGTAGGCGCCGGTTTCCATCAGCGTCAGGTCGAACGGGCCGTACTGTTCGCCGATGCGTTTGAAGCCGTCGAAATAGCCGCTGTCACCGCTGAAGAAGACCCGAGTGTCGCCGTCGATCATCACCCACGAGGCCCAAAGGGTGCTGTTGCCGTCGAACAAACCGCGCCCGGAAAAGTGTTGTGAAGGGGTGGCGATGAACTGGATGCCGTCGACCTCAGTGCCCTGCCACCAATCGAGTTGGCGCACTTTGCCGGCCTCCACGCCCCATTTGATCAGCGTGTCGCCGACGCCCAGCGGGGTAAGGAAGTACTTGGCCTTGTCCGCCAGTTTGAGTACCGCGCGATAGTCGAGGTGGTCGTAGTGATCGTGAGACAGGATCACCGCTTCAATCGGCGGCAATTCTTCCAGGCTGATCGGCGGCTGGTGGAAGCGCTTGGGGCCGGCCCATTGCACGGGTGAAGCGCGCTCGGCGAAGACCGGGTCGGTGATCCAGAATTTGTCCCGCAGCTTCAGCAGGACGGTGGAGTGGCCGAGGCGGTAGACGCTGTGGTTGGGCGCTGCGATCAACGCCGCCTGGGTCAGGGCTTGTACCGGCACTGAGGCCGCTGGGCGGCTATTGCGCGGTTTGTGGAAGATCATGCTCCACATGATGCGCAGCATTTTGTGAACGCCTTCACGTTGCACGGGCACATGGTTTTGAAAGCGCCCTAGTGCCTGATGAGAAGCTTCAGGCGTAGGGGCGTTATCCGCAGCGGAAGTAGAAGTGGCCATGACTGAGTGACTCCAGAAAAACCGCAAGATGGCAGTTCTTCACGGTGGGACGATAAATGGCCAAAGCACGCACGCATCAGCCGGAGATCTATTTTTCGCTGGGCAGGATTAACAAAACTTTACACTGCACAGTGTAGTTTCTAGGTTGCATCAAAGCCGATGACAAGTAAACTACCGAGTGTAACTTTCCTTTGCCTCTTGCCGAAGCGTACTTATGACAGCTCCACAGCGCCTCACCGACCGAAAACGTGCAGCCATTATCCAGGCGGCGATTGTCGAATTCCGTGCCAACGGTTTCGATATCACCAGCATGGACAAGATTGCCGCCACTGCCGGCGTGTCGAAGCGCACGGTGTACAACCACTTCCCGAGCAAGGAAGAGTTGTTTGCCGAAATCCTCAATCAATTGTGGGCGCGGGTACTGTCAGATCAGGAAACGTCCTACCGCCCTGACCTGCCCTTGCGCGACCAGATGCGCGTGATGTTGCAGGCGAAAATGCAGACGCTCGGCGATGACAATTTTCTCGACCTGGCGCGGGTGGCCATCGCCGCCACGATTCATTCGCCCGAGCGTGCGCAGAACATGGTCGCCAGAATGGGCCAGCGTGAAGAAGACCTGACCGTGTGGATTCGCACGGCACAGGCCGATGGTCGATTGAAACCGGTCGACCCCGCGTTTGCCGCCCAACAGATTCAGGGGATGCTCAAGTCCTTTGCGTTCTGGCCACAGATTTCCATGGGGTTGCCGGGGCTGTCACCGCAGATGCAGACCACCGTGGTGGAGTCGGCGCTGGACATGTTTCTGGCCTGTTATCAGGTCTGCGAAAAATGACACGGTCCCGCCCTTCCCCTGCAGGGCTCAGCGCTCAATAAATCAGTGCAATGTGTTTCAGAATGAAACTGGCGTGGGGGCTATAGTGAGCGTCAGTCCCAGCGCCATGCAGAGAGCATCATGACCACCCCAACCGCTGATAAAAAACCCGTCGTCGATCATTTACGCTTCCATCGCGCTCACGCCCACCTCGCGCCTACTTTCGGCAACGACAAATTTGCCCTGCGCGCCGAAGCCTTCGCGCGGTTCTTCGGCACGCCGACCTTTCTCGGGGCGCAGACGCTGATCGTGGCGGTGTGGATATGCCTCAATATCTTTGGCGTGACCCATTTCGACGTCTACCCGTTCATCCTGCTCAACCTGGCGTTCAGCCTGCAAGCGGCTTACGCCGCCCCACTGATTCTGCTGGCCCAGACCCGTCAGGCGGCGCGTGACAAAGCGCAATCCGATGCCGATGCGCAACACCGTGAGGCCATCGCCGTGGCCAACAGCGAACGTCAGGCCGAAGCTGCAAAAAACAACGCGCAATTGATGGAGTTGCTCGAACAAAACACCCGGCTCACCGAGATGACCAAGACCCTCACCGAGCGCATTGAAAACCTGACCTCGGAAATGCATCAGCACTTCGTGCGCAAAGAGCCGCCCAAGGTTTAACGCGCGCTCAAGGCAATCGCAGCGCCTGCCCCAACTCATCAAACAGCGTCACCACAGAGCGCAATGCGCGGCAGTCTGGACGGGTCAGCAGCCAGAGCGCGGTGTCGTAACCGTCCAGAGGAGCGGTCAGTGGCTGCAACGTGTCGCCGATCAAAAAGTCCGGCAAGGCCGCCACCCCTAACCCGGCCCGCACCAGCTCGGTCACTGACAGCATACTGTTGCAGCGATAGGCCGGCGTGACGCCCGGCAAGTGCTGACGCCGCCAGGCAACGGTGGGATGGTCAGGCAGGAAATCGTCAGGCGCGATCCAGGTCAGCGAAGCCAAATCTTCAGGGTCGACAGACTTCAGATACCGCTGACTGGCGCACACCCGATAGGAAATGTCCGCCAGACGTCGACCAACCAAATGCTCGGGCGGTGTGCGCGTCAGGCGCAACGCGATGTCAGCATCGCGGCGGCTGAGGTTGGCGAAGTCGTTGGAGGTGCTCAGCTCAATGGTTAGTGCCGGGTAGGACGGCATGAACTGCGCCAGCGCCGGCAGCAGCAACCCTTGCAGGACCGAATCGGTGCAGGTCAGGCGAACGGTGCCGCTGATGACTTCCCCGCCCTGCTCCACCCCGATTCGCGCCGCGTCCAACGCTTGTTCTGCGCGCTCGGCCTGCTCGGCCAAGGTTTGCGCGAGCGTCGTCGGCAAATACCCGGCGCGGCTCTTTTCGAACAGTTGTTGCCCCAATGCCGCTTCCAGTCGGCGGACGGCGCGAAACACCGTTGAAACGTCGACTTTCAGCAGGTTCGAGGCCCTGGACAGCGAACCGCCACGCACCAGCGCGAGGATCAGGGCCAGGTCGGGATAGTCCAGCCGATAGTGCGTCGCTGCATTGATCATTTGGGATAACGCCAATATTGAGTGCGTGAACGCCAATCTATAGTGGCTGCCAGGAATCAACAAGCCGAGAGAGCACTCATGGAAACCCCCTTAATCCGCATCGCCCTGATCGGCGACTACGACCCTCAAATCACCGCCCACCAAGCCATTCCCGTCGCCCTTGGCATGGCTGCCGAAGAGTTGAACCTGGACGTGCAATTCCAGTGGCTGGCCACTGACCAGATCAACGCCGACACACCGCTGCAAGGTTTCGAGGGTTTCTGGTGCGTGCCCGGGAGTCCTTATCGAGACATGGACGGGGCGTTACGGGCGATCCGCTTTGCCCGAGAGCAGCAACGGCCGTTCCTCGGCACCTGTGGCGGGTTTCAACATGCGGTTTTGGAGTACGCCCGCCATGTGTTGGGCTGGGAAGATGCCGAACACGGCGAGACGCATCCTGATGCCGCACGGGCGCTTCTGACCCCGCTGACCTGTTCGCTGGTAGAAGCGGTGGACAGCATTCATCTGGCTGTAGGTTCGTTGATCGCCAAGGCGTACGAAACGACTGCCATACGCGAAGGCTATCGCTGTCGCTTCGGTGTGAATCCTGAGTTCGAACGAGCGCTATTGGTCCAGCAGCTGCACGCCGTTGGCCATGATTCCCAAGGGGACTTGCGGGCGGTTGAGCTCAAGGGACATCCGTTCTTTGTCGCCACGTTGTTCCAGCCGGAACGTGCAGCGCTCAAGGGCGTTCTGCCGCCGCTGGTCCGCGCTTTCATCAAGGCTTGTGTGAGGTAGAAACCATGACGACGCCTTACTACGCGGTGATTTTCACCTCCCGGCGCACTGAAGGTGATCACGGTTACGCCGAGGCCGCCGAACGCATGGTGGAACTGGCTCGTGAGCAGCCGGGGTTTCTGGGTGTGGAATCGGCTCGGGGCGAGGATGGGCTCGGGATTACGGTTTCGTATTGGGCCAGTGAAGCGGCGATTCTGGCGTGGAAACATCATCCCGAGCACAGTCAGATTCGTGAGCGTGGGCGGTCGACGTGGTATGCGGAGTGTCAGACGCGGGTGTGCAGGGTTGAGCGGGATTATCGGTTTCAGCTCTGAGCGTTGTGGTGTCCTTTTGGACGCCATCGCGAGCAGGCTCACTCCTACAGGGGAACGCGTTTCAACTGTAGGAGTGAGCCTGCTTGCGATGAGGCCAGCCAAGGCTCCGCAAACCTTCAACCCCGGACAAGACTCCGCACCGCCGCAATCTGCGGCACGTCCCGCCGCTGCATATACACCCGCAACGGCTCGGTGATGTTGATGCGGTCATCAATATTCTGATCCAGCAGCAACTGAATCAACTCACGCTTGAGCGTCATGACCGGCCCCGGCCCTGGCGCCCAGACAAACTCGCTCACCGGAATGATGCCGTCATCGGCCACGTCCATGCCGAACGCGTCTTCGCTGAATCGAACGATGTAATGACCCGTCTTGCGATTGAGGCCGACGAAGCCGTTGAGTTGGTCGGCAGCCTGGCAGATGAGTTCGGAAGTGATGCGCATATAAACCTCACAAAAAGGTCGTTAACGACCGGTGATCGATGGTTTACACGCAAGGAAAACGACGCGGGTTTCCCTCTGCCGGGGAAACTGCCGCGGCCAAGAGTACTGCAAAGCAGCGCACACCGGCGCTGAAAAAATGAGCTTTAAACACGTTTATGTCGGTCTGGCGATAGCGCGAGCGGCGCTCAGTTGTTAAAAGGGACGTCTTTGAAAATCTCTCTGCGAAAGGATCTCGACATGCCGGTTACCTTCACCAAAAGCGCCCTGCTGCTGAGCCTGATGCTCGGCCTCGGCCAGGCACAGGCCGCCAGCGAGCCCAGCCCGACCGCTCTGGCCAGCCGTTTGGGCATTCCGCACCCGGCGGTAATCGCCCACCGCGGCGCGTCGTTCGATGCCCCCGAGTCCACCGCGCCCGCCTATAAACTGGCCCGCGACCTGGGCGCCGATTACCTGGAAATGGACCTGCAACGCAGCAAGGACGGCGTGCTGTTTGCCCTGCACGACAACAACCTGCAACGCACCACCGACGTCGCCACCCGGTTCCCGGATCGCAAGAACAGCCCGGCCAACGCGTTCACCATGGCCGAGCTGAAAACCCTCGACGCCGGCAGTTGGTTCAACACGGCTTACCCGGATCGCGCGCGTCCGTCCTACGCCGGGCTGAAAATCCTGACGCTGGACGAGATCATCGACATCGCCCAAGGCAACCCGCTGCACAAGCCGGGCTTGTACATCGAGACCAAAGAGCCGAAGCAATTCCCCGGCATCGAGCGCGACCTCAAGGACAAGTTGCAGGACCGAGGCTGGCTGAGCCCGGCCGGTTCGAAACTGGGGAAAAGTGATCTGGCGGTCGGCCAGGGCAAAGGCAAGGTCGTGCTGCAGACCTTCGAGAAGAGCAGCCTGGAACTGCTGCAAAAAGAAATGCCGAAAGTGCCGAAGATCCTGCTGCTGTGGGTCGGCGAAGGCAGCATCGAGCCGAAATCCAAAGTGACGTTCGCTGAATCTGGCGACAAGGACAAAGCCACTTATTACGCCAGGCAGGAACCGAAAGACAAAGCTGAATTTCAGCAATGGGTCGAGTACGCCAAGGCCCAGGGCGCTATCGGCACCGGCCCTTCCGCCGCACTGACCCAGGGTGGCGATCAAAGCTATTCGGACCTGGTGCAGCCGTGGATGAACCAGTTCACCCACGATCAGGGTTTGTTGGTGCACGTGTACACCATTGATGATGCGGTGGATTACCAGAAGGTGATGGATGCCGGGGTGGATGGAGTCTTTACTAACCGGGCCAGTGAGTTGTTGAAGTTCTATAAGCGGCCGGCGGCGGGGACGGTTGCGCAGTTGCTGCAGAATAACGGGTATTGATTCGGGACCGCGGTGCGGCTATCGCGGGCAAGCCACGCTCCCACAGGAATTGGGCAGCACTTGTGGGTGGTGGCTTTCTGGAATTAAGGATGAATTAAGTTGCCATAGTTAATCTGGCGCCACTTAAACAGAACAACCCAAGGAAAGAACTTCATGAAAACATTGACGGCCCTGTTCACCGCCGCTGCCCTGACCCTCACTGCTGGCCTGGCCCAGGCTGATGTTCGCGTCGATCAGATCCATGAACTGGTCAAGAGCGGCAAGATCAAGCCGCTGGAAGAACTGAACCAGGCAGCGCTGAAACTGCATCCGGGTGCGACCATCACCGACACGGACCTGGACAACCACTTCAACGGCTACGAATACGAAGTTGAACTGCGTCTGGCTGACGGCACGGAATGGGACGTCGATTTCGATGCTGCGACCGGCAAAGTCCTGAGCAACAAACAGGACAAGTAACCCGAACTGATAAAGCCGCACGATCTCCAAATCGTGCGGCTTTTTTACGTCCCGAATTCAGCGCGAGCCAACGCGCCGCCAGCCCGATAGAATCGGTCCACGGTGTTCACGCAGGGATTGATCGATATGGGGCAAACAGCGGCAGCAGACATCGCCACGATCGGTCGGATCAGCGCGGTGCCGGCGATTCTCCAGGTCATCCGCGAGTTGACGGGCCTGCGTTTCTGCGCGGTGGCGCGCGTGACGGAGAATTCCTGGACCGCTTGCGCCGTGCTCGATCAACTGGATTTTGGCTTGCAGGTCGGCGGTGAGCTGGAGGTGGCCACGACCCTGTGCCACGAAATTCGTCAGGCCCACCAGTCGGTGGTGATCGACAAGGCCAGTGAAGACCCGCTCTACCACAATCACCACACGCCGCGTATTTACCAGTTTGAAAGCTACATCTCAGTGCCGATCTTCCGCACCGACGGACGCTTTTTCGGCACCATTTGCGCACTTGATCCCCACCCTGCACCGCTCACATCCAGTACGATCCAGAGCACCATGGAATCCTTCGCCCGGATGCTGGCGCTGCAAATCGAAGCCGAAGAAAACCAGCAGCACACCGAAGCGGCACTCAAGCAGGAACGTGAAACCTCGCAATTGCGCGAACAGTTCATCGCCGTGCTCGGCCATGACCTGCGCAACCCGTTGTTCGCGATCAGTGCCGGCGCCGAAATGCTCCTGCGCAAACTGCCTGAGCCAGCGAATCAGCAACGGGCCCGGCATATCCTCACCAGCGCCCGACGCGCCACCCGACTGGTCGATGACGTGCTGGATTTTGCCCGTGGCTCCTTTGGCAGCGGCATTCCGGTGAACATCAAACCCTGCGCGGATCTGGGCGCGGCTTTACGGCATGTGATTTCCGAGGTCCAGAGTGTTCACCCGGACCGCGTCATAACCTCTTCCATCGGCGATTTGCACAACGTCCCGTGCGACCGCGAGCGGGTCGCCCAGTTGCTGTCCAATCTGGTGGCGAATGCGGTAATCCACGGCGATCCCCAAGGTCCTGTCGAGGTCAATGCGCAGATCAAGGACAGGCACTTCCTCCTGAGCGTAAAAAATCAGGGGCTGATTGCCGAGAACGCATTGGTCTACCTGTTCCGCCCCTACTCGCGACCGGCCAGCGATACGCCGCAGACCGGCCTCGGATTGGGCTTGTACATTGCCAGTCAGATTGCGCAGTCCCACGGTGGAAAACTGGACGTGGTTTCGACCGCGCTACAGGGCACGACGTTTACCTTCACACTGCCTGTGCAGGCTTAGGCGCTGGTACTGACCAGCGAACCCGACGTGCTGGAATCAGCGTCCTGCAACGCCTGCAACAACGCCGCCGTTGCTGTCTGCAACGAACCTGAGGTGGTCGCCACCTGCGACTGAGCCGCCGCGACATCAGCGGCTTTGGCGTCGGCATCTTCCTGTTTTGCCTGGGCTGCTTGCAGCTGTTGCTGTTGTTCCTGCATCTGCTTTTGCAGTTCGGCGATTTGCTTGCGCAAGGCTTTCACCGCATCGGATTCTTCGCTGCTGCTGGAACTGCTGTCGCTCGACGCGGGAGCGCCACCGGCGGCCACTTTGCTGTCGTCGGAAGGCGTCTCGGTGGTGGCGGTGACGGAGGTGTCGGCGGCGGGATCGCTGATCGCGGTTTTGCTGGTGGAGGTGGTGAGGGTCTGGTTGATCGAGACAGAGGTGATGCTGACCATGGGATGTATCCAGTGTGGGATTTGGGTATCTCCCACATCGACATGGCCCGGCCGCACTTGAGATCGACTGTGTACCGACTCGGTAAGCGAGCCGGTACACAGCCGTCGGTCTTACGCGCTCAAACGCGCCGTCACTTCATTCAACTGCGACGACACCCCGTGCAGGTTGTGGCTTGCCGCTTCGGTGCGTTGCACGTTGTCCAGATTGGTACTGGCGATGCTGGTGATCTCGGTAAGGTTGCGCGAGATGTCCTCGGCCACCGAGGTCTGCTCTTCGGCAGCGGTGGCGATCTGGCGGTTCATGTCGCGAATCGCTTCGACGGCCTGGGTGATCCGCTCCAGCATGGCGCCGGCCTCGGTCACTTGCTGCACGCTTTCTTCACTGCGTGACTGCCCGCTTTCAATCGCCTGCGCCGCGTCCACCGCGCCGGTTTGCACGGTCTGAATGATCTGGTTGATCTCGATGATCGACGCCGCCGTGCGCTGGGCCAGGCTGCGCACTTCATCGGCGACCACCGCAAAACCGCGCCCGGCTTCACCGGCACGGGCCGCTTCGATGGCGGCGTTGAGCGCCAGCAGGTTGGTCTGTTCGGCGATGCCGCGAATCACTTCCAGCACCTTGCCGATGCGGCCGCTGTCGGTTTCCAGCTGACGAATGACCGTGGCGGTGTTGGCGATTTCACCGCGCATCTGGGTGATGGTATGGATGGTGCCCTGCATGACTTTTTCGCCCTGTTGCGCGGACTGGTCAGCGTCGTCGGCAGCGCGTGCGGCGTCGGCGGCGTGACGCGCAACTTCTTGCGCGGTCGCGGACATTTCATTCATCGCCGTGGCCACCTGATCAGTGCGGTTGAACTGCTCGTTGGTGCCACCCGCCATCTGGCTGGCGATGGCGTTCAGTTCGCCGCTGGCGCTGTCGAGGTCCTTGGCGCTGCGCTGCAAATGGCTGAAGGTGTCGGCGAGGAAATCACGCAGGGTATTGGCGGCGACCGCCAGTTTGCCCAGCTCATCCTGACGGGTGCTGGCCACGCGATCGGCGAATTTGCCCTGGCTGAGTTGCGCCACGTAGTCGATCAGTTTGCGAATCGGTTCAACCAGATTGCGGTTGACCAGCCACAGGCTCAACAGACCGATCAGCAAGCCCGAGGCGAGCATCACGATGATCCCCAGCAACACGGTGCGGTCAGCGTCGGCACTGATTAGCTTCGACTGCTCGGCGCCCTGTTTGCGCAGTTCGACAACCAGTTCGCTCATCTGATCACTGGCCGCGCGGTCCACGCCTTTCACAGCGGTATCGCCAGCAGTCGGGTCGGCACCGGCTGCGACGTAGGCATCGCGACCCTTTTGATAGGCAGTGCCCAGCAAGCGGTGTTCATCACGCAGGCGTTCGATGCGGGTCTTGAGTTGCGGCTCGATGCCCTTCTGCCCGGCCAGTTCACCGAGGATGCTTTGCACATCGCGCTGACGGTCTTCGTATTGCTTCCAGTATTTGTCCAGGTCCGCCGGTTGCTTGCCGCGCAGCAGGACGTTTTTCCATTCCTGAACCTGCACCTTGAATTGCAGGTTGGCTTCATCGATCAACTGGGAAGTGTGCAGCGGGCCGTCAATCAGGTTCGCGTAGCTCTGAACACCGCTGGACAGGAAATGAAAGCAAGCCAAAGCGATCAGCAACATCGCCAGCAGGCTGCCGCTCAACAAGGCGAGGATTTGTGCTCTCAGGGATTTTTGCAGCATCGAGTGATACTCATGACAGGGGTGAGACACGCCGTGACATGGCGTGAAAGGTGTCCGGACGTCCCTGTCTGCGACTTGGCTCGTGGCCAAAGGCGCGCACGTTAACGTAAGCGAGATCGGCGTGCCAGAGCGGTTCTTTAATCCAATCCGACCGTCGGTAGAGCCACTATTTGGCCTTCATTGATCCGTCACACAACCGTCAAGAATCCTTGCGATGATGCGGCTCAGGTGAACCTGTAAACCCGCCACAACTCGACCCTGCAGCCGCAGGCTTCGCCAGCTGCTACATAGAGCGATAGCGCCCCCTTGCGAGCACTCATGAACCACAGCATCGACCAAAGCCATCGCGACACGGACCTGTTCGGCCTGCTCTACGGTTTCAGTTTTCGCCCCGGTGAACGTGGTCGCGAGATCGATTCGGCCAAAGCGCTGCAATACCTGCAACAACCCGACGACAGCCAAGAATTCCTCTGGCTGCACCTGAACCTGGCGCACGCCGCGTGCGAGCGCTGGATGAAAAGTCATCTGGAATTGCCGGAGGAATTTTTCGAGGCGCTGCACGAAGGCTCGCGTTCGACGCGCATCGAACATGTGGATTCAGCCTTGCTGGCGGTGGTCAACGACGTGGTGTTCAACCTCAGCAGCATGGTCTCCTCGGATGTCTCGACCCTGTGGGTGTGCGCCCGCAGTCGGCTGATCATCAGTGCCCGTCTGCAACCGCTGCACTCGGTGGACAAGCTGCGCTCTTCGGTGAAGGCCGGTGAATGTTTTCGATCGCCGCTGGAGTTGCTTGTGCATTTGCTGCGCGATCAGGGCGAGGTGCTGACGCAAATCGTGCGCAAGACCAGCTTGAGTGTGGATCAGATCGAAGATGAACTGTTGTCGTCGCGGCTGTCGACCAACCGCGCCGAACTGGGTGCCAACCGCCGCGTGCTGGTGCGTCTGCAACGCCTGCTGGCGCTGGAGCCGGGGTCGTTGCTGCGCTTGCTCAATCGGCCACCGCAATGGCTGCAGAAGGAGGACGTCAAGGAGCTGCGCAAGTCCACCGAGGAGTTTGCGCTGATCATCAACGACCTCACGGCGCTGGGTGAGCGGATCAAACTGCTGCAAGAAGAAATCGCCGCCAACCTCAACGAGCAGAGCAACCGCACGCTGTTTACGCTGACGGTGGTGACGGTGCTGGCGTTGCCGATCAACATCATTGCCGGTTTCTTTGGCATGAACGTCGGCGGCATCCCTCTGTCCGGCGACCCGGAAGGGTTCTGGATCCTGGTGGCACTGGTCGCAACCTTTACCGTGCTGGCCGGACGCTGGGCGTTTCGCAAGCGCCAGGATTACTAAGTCTCCCCGCAACCTGCAGTAGCTGGCGAAGCCTGCTGCTACAGGTTGCGGGGGAATTCTGATTAACGGAATAGCAAAAACCCTAAACCCTGATCTGACGCAGTCTCTCTGTAACAATTAGCAACGACTATCCCTGATACACCTCCCTCATCAGGATTGTTCGTTATGGCTACGCCTTCCTACCCTGCCGATACTCAGGCATCCGCTGTCCGTAGCGCCAAACCTCAACTCGATAAAAAGCCTAGCCTGCTTACCCTCGTGGTGTTTTTCGGGGTGCTGGCCAGCGGGCTATTGTTCACCGCTTACAGCCTGATGCACGACATGAGCGAACTCGGTACGGTGGTCACCACTTGGACCCCGTTTCTGCTGTTGGGCGTAGCACTGCTGATCGCGCTGGGCTTTGAATTCGTCAACGGTTTCCACGACACCGCCAACGCGGTGGCCACGGTGATTTACACCAACTCGATGCCGCCGAACTTCGCGGTGGCGTGGTCCGGCTTCTTCAACTTCCTCGGCGTGCTGCTGTCCAGCGGTGCGGTGGCGTTCGGCATCATCGCCCTGCTGCCCGTGGAGCTGATTCTGCAAGTCGGTTCCTCCGCCGGTTTCGCCATGATCTTCGCCCTGTTGATCGCGGCGATCCTGTGGAACCTCGGCACTTGGTGGCTGGGCTTGCCGGCCTCGTCGTCGCACACCTTGATCGGTTCGATTATCGGCGTCGGCGTGGCCAATGCCCTGATGCACGGTCACGACGGCACCAGCGGTGTGGATTGGGCGCAGGCGACCAAGATCGGCTACGCGTTGCTGTTATCGCCGCTGGTGGGCTTCGGCTTTGCCGCGCTGTTGCTGCTGGCCTTGCGTGCGTTCGTCAAGAATCGGGCGCTGTACAAGGCGCCGGTCGGCAACACGCCGCCGCCGTGGTGGATTCGCGGGATGTTGATCGTGACCTGCACCGGTGTCTCGTTCGCCCACGGTTCCAACGACGGCCAGAAAGGCATGGGCCTGATCATGTTGATTCTGGTCGGCACGCTGCCCATGGCCTATGCGCTGAACCGCACCATGCCGGCCGACCAGGCGCTGCAGTTCGCCGCCGTAGCAGAAGTGACCCAGCAAGCGCTGGTCAAGGCGGCGCCACAACCGGCCCCGGCCGACCCGCGTCCGGTGCTGTCCGAATACGTGCGCAGCAAGGAAGCCACGCCGCAGCTGGTCCCGGCACTCGCCGCCCTCACCGGCAGCATCGGCGCCCAGGTCAAGGGTTACGGCTCGCTGTCCAAAGTGCCGGCCGAGGCCGTGGGCAACGTGCGCAACGACATGTACCTGACCAGCGAAACCATTCGCCTGATGGACAAGAACAAAGTCGGCAATTTCGACGCCGACACCAGCGGCAAACTGCAACTGTTCAAGCAGCAGATCGACAACTCGACGCGTTTCATTCCGTTGTGGGTGAAGATCGCCGTGGCGATTGCTTTGGGCCTGGGCACCATGGTCGGCTGGAAGCGCATCGTGGTGACGGTTGGCGAGAAGATCGGCAAGACCCACCTGACCTACGCCCAGGGCGCCTCGGCGGAAACCGTGGCGATGCTGACGATTGGCGCGGCGGATATGTTCGGCCTGCCGGTGTCGACCACCCATGTGTTGTCGTCGGGTGTGGCCGGGAGCATGGTCGCCAACGGCGGCGGTTTGCAGATGAAAACCATCCGCAACCTGCTGATGGCCTGGGTGCTGACCTTGCCCGCGGCGATCATGTTGTCGGGCAGCCTGTACTGGTTGTTCACCAAACTGTTCTAAATCGACACAACCCCCTGTAGCCGCTGGCGCAGCCGGACGCAGGCTGCGCCAGCGGCTACAGGGATTTTTTTTTTGCCGGGTAAAAAGCATTTCGTCGCAAATACAGGCGATTACGCATTTATTGATCCACTACCCGCCCGTTAGCACTTCAGTTTGCTAACGTGTTGCCGATTCTTAAGAGACTCGATGCATTCAGGAGTGGGATCGTGAATCTGTATATCAATCAGCTTCAGCAAAAAGCTGACTTCAAAGAAGCCATCTACGCCGGCGACATCTTCCTGAACACTCAGCTGCGCGCGGCCAAAGAGCTGTGTGCGTTTGCTCAGGAAAGCATCACCGCCGCTTTCGACGGCGAGACCAAGCACCAGGCCCTGCACACGCTGATGCCGGTGGAAGAATTCGTGGTGTTGGTAACACGCCTCAAGGGCCAGTTCACCAACAGCCAGCGCGCCAAGGACCTGATCCTGTCGTTTATCGACGAGATCGGCGTCGACCCGCGCGAGTACATTTTCGACGTACCGCGCATTCGCGTGGTGCCCAACTATGATTACCTGCACGCCGGCGTCAGCTACGCCTACAAACCGCACCGCGACACGTGGTACGGCAGCGTCGATTGCCAGATCAACACCTGGATGCCGGTGCACACCATTCGCCCCGACCAGACCATGATGATCAATGCCGGTTACTTCGACGTGCCGGTGAAGAACACCTCCAGCGAATGGAGCCTCAACGACTGGATCAGCAACCAGCGGCACAAGGCCAAGGACAACCTCAAGGAGGAAGTCCGCGTGCACCCGGTGCCACTGGAGGCGATCAATACCGCGTCTGAAGTGCGCATCGCCGGCAACACCGGTGAGATGCTGATTTTCTCCGGCTCGCACTTGCACGGCACGGTCGCCAACCACACCGATCAAACCCGCTTCAGCGTGGATTTCCGCCTGATGCACCTCGATGACCTCAAGCACAAGCGTGGCGCAATCAACGTCGACAGCGCCTGCCCTGACGTCGGCGCCGGTTTCAAAGATTATTTCCACGCCCACGACTTCTCGAATTTCCAAGGAATCCAGCAATGACCAAGCGTCGCATCACGCCTGCCGAGGCCCAGTACAACGAAACCCGTGCCAACGTTCTGAAACGGGTCGATGCCGAATACGTGGCCGACGCCCCGTTCGTGTTCGCCAACCGCATCGGCGTAACCGCTGCCCTGTCGCGCATGGAACTGTTCAAGAAAGTCGCTGAAGTACCGGGCGCGATCATCGAGTGCGGCGTGTACAAGGGCAACTCGCTGATGCTGTACATGCACTTGTCGATGATCCTGGAACCGTACGCGATCAACCGTTCGATCATCGGCTTCGACACCTTTGAAGGCTTCCAGAGCATCGACAAGAAAGAAGACCCGGCCGACGTCAACGAGACCATGTTCTCCGACACCGACCAATCGCTGATCCAGGACATGATCGACGCCAATGACCTGCTGCGCCCGGTCAACCGCATCCCGCGTTGCGAACTGGTCAAGGGCGACATCGTCAAGACCGTGCCGGAGTGGGTCAAGACCCGTCCTGACCTGGTCGTGGCCATGCTGATCCTCGACACCGACCTGTACGAATCGACCAAAGTCGCGCTGGAAACCTTCCTGCCGTACATGCCAAAAGGCGCGATCGTGGTGCTGGACGAAGTGGCTTACCGCAACTTCCCGGGCGAAACCAAAGCCCTGCGCGAAGTGCTGGACCTGAACAAGATCGAGCTGAAGCGTTTGCCGTTTGATTCGTGCGTGGGCTACTTCCACGTCTAACGCATACCCCGGGGCTGACACAAAACCCGGTGGGAGCGAGCGTGCTCGCGATGAGGTCATCACATTCAACATCACTGTTGACTGAACCACCGCCATCGCGAGCAAGCTCACTCCTGCACATAATCTCCTTCAGGTTATGGGCTGGATCACCCAGCCAGTCCATAAACCCTCTGACCCGCGACCGCTGCTTGCCGTCCACTTCATACATCCCCCCCTCCGACCGCGTTATTCATCCTTCGCAAACAGTGCGCGTCACCAACCGCTCCCGCACCACGTCATACACCCAGTGGTAAAGGTAGGTGTACGGCAGGAAAAACAGCAGCACACCGATGTCGAGCAGGAACGCTTCCCACAGGCCGATCTTCAGCCACCAGGCAATCAGCGGCACACCAAAGGCAACCAGACCACCTTCAAACAACAGCGCATGGACCACCCGGACCCACGCGTTATGCGCCATTTTGTAGTGCTTGAGCACACGGTCGAACAGGCCGTTGAAGACCACGTTCCAGGCCAGAGCCAGGGCTGCAATGAACAGGGTGACCATGCCCATGTCGAGCAGCGGTTTGTCCATGATCCAGGCCAGTAACGGGGTACAGATCAGGATGGCCAGCAGTTCGAAACCCACGGCTTGGAAAATACGTTCAGTGATGGATTTGTTGGCGCTCATGGCCAGGCTCCTCTGAGTGACTGTGGTTGCCATGATCCTTCATCACACCGATACTTCATAACCAATAACCATCGATCAAGGCGATAGTTCATGGCCTCTCACGAAGTGTTGCTGGCGTTTGTCCAGGCGGCGACTCAAGGCTCGTTTTCCGCAGCGGCGCGCAAGCTGGGCCGTAGCCAGTCGACCATCAGTGCGGCGGTGGCCAGTCTTGAAATCGATTTGAATCTGGTCCTGTTCGACCGCAGCAGTCGTAAACCCAGCCTGACTCCGGTCGGGCACGTGATGCTGCAACGGGCCGAGGAGATCCTGGCCGCCACCAGCCGCCTGGAAATGACCGCCAGCCAGTTGTCACAAGGCGTCGAGCCGAAACTGACCGTGGCGATTTCCGATACCTATCAATCCGACCGCTTCGAAGCGGCGCTGGGTGCGTTTGAACAGCGTTATCCGGACCTGGAGCTTGAGTGCCTGATTGCTGAATGCGATGACTTGATTGCGCTGGTGCAACGGGGGCGGGCGCAGGTGGCGTTCGCCGAAATGCAGGACAGTTATCCGCCGGATCTGGTGAGTTCGACGGTTGAGGAGCGCACGGAAATTGCGTTGTTCGTCTCCCCGGCGCATCCATTGGCGGCGCTTCATCATATTGATCAGGATGTCCTGCAACAGCACCGGGAATTGCGCCTGGCGACCATCGTCAATCCGTATGAAAGCCGGGCGAAGGGGCGTGTGTGGTCGGCGCCGAGTTATTTGATGCTGCTGGAAATGGCTCAGGGTGGCTTTGGCTGGGCGCCGTTGCCGCGCTGGCTGGTGGAGCGGTTTGGGCCGGGGTCGTTACAGGAACTGAAAGTGCGCGGCTGGCCGAAACCGGTGTTTGTCGATGCACTGTGGTCGCGCCAGCATCCACCGGGGCCGGCGGGGAGTTGGTTGTTGCACAAGATGCTGGAATAGCGATGGGGCCCTCCAGATCACATCACTCCAACGCCTTGATCCGCGCTTCAAGAAACCGCCGCTCCGGCATTTGCTGGGTCAACTCCAAGGCTCGCTCATACGCCGCCCGCGCCTCCTCCACCCTGCCCAACTGCCGACAAAACTCCGCCCGCGCCGAATGCGCCAGGTGGTAGTCCTGCAATTCACCTCGATCCAGAATCGCTTCAACCAGGGCCAAACCCGCCAACGGTCCATCGCGCCTGGAGATCGCTGCCGCCCGGTTCAACTCGATCACCGGCGACGGCACCACCCGCAACAGCAGGTCATACAGACCGACAATCTGCAGCCAATCGGTGTCCTGCGGTGTCGCCGCCTCGGCATGCACCGCCGCAATGGCCGCTTGCAGGCAATAAGGCCCGAAGCGCTGCCGGGTCAGCGCCTGTTCGACCAAGGCGCAGCCCTCGGCAATCATCCCTGCGTCCCACAACGAGCGGTCCTGCTCATCCAGCAGGATCAACTCGCCGGTCGCCGACGTCCGGGCCTGGCGTCGTGATTCGTGCAGCAACATCATCGCCAGCAAGCCCATGACCTCCGGCTCCGGCAGCAACTCCAGCAACAATCGCCCCAGCCGGATCGCCTCGCGCGTCAGGTCTTCGCGCGTCACTTCAGCGCCGATGGACGCCGAGTAACCCTCGTTGAACACCAGGTAAATCACCCGCAGCACGCTGTCGAGGCGCTCGGGCAGTTCCGCCAGCGTCGGCACTTGATAAGGGATTTTCGCATCACGGATTTTTGCCTTCGCCCGCACGATGCGTTGAGCGATGGTGGCCGGCGCCGACAGGAACGCCCGGGCGATTTCTTCTGTGGTCAGGTCGCAGACTTCGCGCAAGGTCAGTGGCACCTGAGCGTCGTAGGCGAGTGCCGGGTGACAGCAGGTGAAGATCAGGCGCAGGCGATCGTCTTCCACGTCTTCGTCACTCCAGTCGGCCTGCTCCAGCGCCTCCAGCTGCGCGATCAGCATCGGTTGCGAAGCAATAAAACGCGTGCGCCGACGCAAGGCATCGATGGCCTTGAAGCGCCCGGTGGACACCAGCCAGGCGCGCGGATTGGCCGGCACGCCGTCACGCTGCCAGCGTTCGACCGCGATGAAAAAGGCCTCGTGCAGGGCCTCTTCGGCGAGGTCGAAATCGCCGAGCAAGCGGATCAGCGTCGCCAGGATCCGCCGCGAGTCTTCGCGGTAAACCTGCTCGACCCGGGCCTGCACCGCCTCGCCAGGCATCAGTCCGGCATGCCTTCGGTCACCAGCGTTTCCAGGCGATCAAGGCTTTGCCCCCAGCCGTCATGAAACCCCATGGCTTCGTGGGCCTGGTGATCCTCTTGGGACCAATGCATGGCACGCGCGGTGTACAGGGTTTTGCCGTCCCGCTCTTCGAGCGTCACTTCGGCCGCCATGAACGGTTTGCCCGACGGAATCCAGCCTGGGATAAACGCGTCGGTGAACACCAGCCGCTCAGGCGCGACAATCTCCAGAAACACGCCCATCGTTGGGTACTCGCTGCCGTCCGGGGCGCGCATCAAGGTGCGAAACTGGCCGCCGACCCACAGGTCCATTTCACACTCTGGCGTGGTCATGCCGTGCGGCCCCCACCATTGGGCGAGCAAGGTCGGCTCGGTCCAGGCGCGGAAGATCTTCTGGCGTGGCGCGTCGATCAGGCGGCTGATGGATAACTCGAACTCGGCAGATTTTTTTTCAGCTGATTGCGGGCTCATGCACAACTCCTTTTTGGTTGTTGTTATTCAAGGATTCAACTGACGAACGGGACGCACCTCGACGCAGCCGACCCGGGCCGCCGGGATGTTGCCGGCGACCTGGAGCGCTTCATTGAGGTCCTTGGCATCGATCAGGTAGAAGCCGGCCAACTGCTCCTTGGTTTCGGCGAACGGACCGTCGGTGATCGACATCTTGCCGTTACGCATGCGCACGGTGGTGGCGGTCTGCACCGACTCCAGTGCCTCGGCCGCGAGCATCCGGCCGCCGCTCTGGATCGACTCGGCGTAGGCCATGCACTCGGCGTCGTTCGGGCTCTCGGGCAGCGAGTGCAAGGTGTGCTCGTTGCTGTAGACCAGGCATAGGTATTTCATGTGGCTCTCCTGAATCGAACGGATCAACTATGGCTGCAGATTGACGCGTTGGCGAAATTCCCGACGATCAGGGCTCCAGATTGAACAGCGCAGCGCCACTGGCCATGTCGAACGGGGCCGACCAGTGTTCGTGGACAATCCGCCATTGCTCGGCGTCGCGACGGTAGCAAGCGGTCACGCGCATCCAGCAGGCCTGGGTTTCACCCTTGTCGTTGGTGCCGCCACAATGGGCCAGCCAATGGGCGAAGGCGATGTGCTCGTCCGCCACGATGTTCATGTGAGCGAAGTCGAACTTATGCGGGCCCTGGCACATTTCCATGCACTCCAGCCAATGCGCGCGGTAGGCGGTTTTGCCCCGAAATTGCAAGGCTTTGACCGCGTCGTAGGAGACGATGTCCTCGGCATACAGGGCCATGATTTCGTCGACATCCTTGGAGATGACGGCCTGGCGATAAGTGTTGATCAGGGTCTCGATTTCGTGATTGGCACTCATGGTGGTTCTCCGTGTTTTTTGTGTGAAGACACCCTTAGTCGTTTGGCAAAAAGCCAAATCGACAGTCGAAATAAAAATAATCCATCGGCGCAAACTCGCTAGAATCCGAGGCTCATTCATGTGGGAAAAGGACACTCCAGTGACAGCCCGTCTCGTGCCTTACGAAAGCCTGAACGCGCGCCAGCGCCAGCAGGTCGAGGCCATCGAAGTACACAAGGAACAAATCAGGTTCAGCGGCGACATTCACGGTGCATTGCACACCTTGCTGTCCAAACCCGGCCCCGGCGTCAAAGGATTTGCGCTGCTGGTCGAGGATGCTCCGGTGGCCTTCCTGCTGCTCAAGCGCCCGCCGGTGTTACCGGCCTGGGCCGATGAACACAGCGCCACGCTGCATGCGTTGCAAGTCGATCAACGTGCTCAGGGAAAAGGCTATGGCAAGGCTTGCCTGCAAGCGCTGCCCGAGGTGGCGCGACAGGCGTTTCCGGAGATAAAGGGGCTGGAATTGTCGGTGGATGCGGACAATGAGGCGGCCATCGCGCTGTATGCAAAATTCGGCTGGGTGGATAGCGGCGAGGCCTACAAGGGCCGGATTGGGTATGAGCGGCGAATGGGCCTGGTTTTCTGAGGCTCTACTGACCCAACACCAAGCCCATGTTGGAGTGAGCCTGCTCGCGATGGCAATTTGACAGTCACCTCACTGTTGAATGTGTAGACGCTATCGCGAGCAGGCTCACTCCTACGGGGGGATCTTCGTAGGTCTTACAAATCCAGCACCATCTCATGCCACGCCATCCCGCCATGGTCCGAAGCCGACGGTTTGATGTAGGCAAAGCCAAACCCGGCATACAGCGGAACATGCCGCTCCTTGCACATCAGGTGGATATGGGTTTTGCCCAGTGCACGCATCCGCTCAATGAACTCACCCATCAACCGCTTCGCCAGCCCCTGCCCCTGATAGTCCGGGTGCACCACCACCGACATGATCACCACATGCGGGCCGGCCGGGTCGTGGCCGATCAGCTCCTTGAACGCTTCATCCGACATCTCCACCTGAAACGCCGCACCGGAATTGATGAAACCGGCTACAACGCCGTCGACTTCAGCCACGATGAAACCCTCGGGCCAGGTGGCAATGCGGGTGGCGATTTTCTCGCGGGTGGCGGCCTCGTCACCTTCGTAGGCAACGGTTTCGATGGCGTAGCAGCGGTCCAGGTCAGTGGCGGTGACGTTGCGGATGAGGGTGTTCATGGCGGCTCGGAATCAGCGTGGGAAAGGCTGCGAATCATAGTTGAATAAGGTGTTCATATCGATCACTGCCGGCACCGTAAAGCCTGCGTATAGGCGCTTTCATTGCTCGAAGGTTCGGATTATTGATGGAGCCGGTCTCAGGACATCAATAGGGGAAACACACCATGAGCAGCGTTCAGATCGGTCTTCTTATGTTGTTGGGCATCAGCACGTTTGGCTTCATCACCTTGTCGATCGACCTGATGCGCGCGCGCCGGATGAAGCAGGGTAAATGACACGTCGAGAGGCGGACGCATGGTCCGCCCCTCGCTGTAATCATTCGGATTTGAGCGGCAGCCAGATTTCCAGCACGCCGGTGTTGAGCTTGGGGTTGAAGTCTTCGCTGTAGCGTTCGAACTCCGGGGCGTCCGCCGCCTCTTTGCCGGACTGCGGCAACCAGGTTTTCCAGATGTACTGAAAGGTCTGGGGCAAGGTATCCAGCGATCCCTTGTGCTCGAATACGGCGTAGTGCTGCGGTTGAACCTCGATCCAGCGGTACTTATCCGGCAGGTCGTCGAGCTTTTCGATTTCGACGCCGGCGATGTATTCGAATCCGCCCTTGCCATCCGGATTGCAGCAGATGCCGTAGGTCACTTCGCCTTTTTGACCGGGAATCTGGCCAATCTCGGGAATGAATTTTTCCCAAAGGTCGGGGATCTTTTTTGTCGTCTCCGCTGTAAATAGGCCACCCAGCCCTGCAATGAGCAAAAAATGCCCATGTACGAAGCGGGGCTCGGCTGGTTTCACGCCTGTTTGCTCATCCATGGCTCAACTCCTGTGGCTTAAAAATGGGTTCGGCTGGGAGTATAGAAGCCAAACCCGATTCGCCCAGTTACAGGGCGTGCAACTGTTCCACGGCCGCCGAGCCAACAAACTCGTTGTACCCCGATAGGATCACGTAGACCGCGAAATAGCAGAAGATCGCTGCCGATGCCATGTATGAGTAGCGCAGCAGTTTGTCACCCAGCAACTTGCCGCCATGGCTCGCGGCAAAGCACAAACCGGCACTCCAGAGCAGCCCGGCACAGAGGAATCCGCCGAGAAACAGCGCGGAGCTGAGCGCACCACCGCCACCGGAACGGGCGATCAGCGTGCCGCCCACCGCCGCGAACCACAGGATGGCGCTGGGCGAAGACATGGCGAGAAAGATCCCGCGGAAAAATTCTTTGCGATGGGAGTTCTGCCCCACCTCTTCGGCTTGCGCCAATGCCGCTTCGTGGTGAATCGCCGAATAGATCATCTTTGCCGCAAAATAGATCAGCAACGCCGAACCACCGATCCACAGCACCCAGCGCACGGTTTCGTATTGCAGCAAAACGGTCATGCCCGCCAGCGCCAGCACGGCGTAGATCAGGTCGCCGACACAGGTCCCCAAACCCAGCGCAAAGCCCTGAAAATAGCCGCGTTGCATGGCCAGGGTGATCATCGCGATGTTGGCCACGCCGATATCCAGGCACAACGAAAGGCTCAGCAAGAAGCCGCTGCTAAATTCCATCAACCGATTTCCTTCGGAAAAATTTGTTTACACACTCGCTGGACAGTGTGCCACGACTGCCCTTATCTTCCGCAACAGGCCACCGCAGTGGCCAGCGTCGCTCGGACGGTTCCGGGCGCTCACGTTATCCGAGGCAACAATGGCCGAACAAGGTTCGCCGCGCCGCTTTGCGCGCATAGATCGACTCCCCCCTTATGTATTCAACATCACTGCCGAGCTGAAGATGGCCGCCCGTCGTCGTGGCGAAGACATCATCGACTTCAGCATGGGCAACCCTGATGGGCCTACTCCGCCGCACATCGTCGAAAAACTGGTGACTGTTGCCCAGCGCGAAGACACCCACGGCTACTCGACGTCCAAAGGCATTCCGCGCCTGCGCCGGGCGATTTCCAATTGGTACAAGGATCGCTACGAGGTCGACATCGACCCGGAAACCGAAGCCATTGTCACCATCGGTTCCAAGGAAGGCCTGGCGCACCTGATGCTGGCCACCCTGGATCAGGGCGATACCGTGCTGGTGCCGAACCCGAGTTATCCGATTCACATCTACGGTGCCGTGATTGCCGGCGCCCAGGTGCGTTCGGTACCGCTGATTCCGGGCGTGGATTTCTTCGCCGAACTGGAACAGGCGATTCGTGGCTCGATCCCGAAGCCGAAAATGATGATCCTCGGCTTCCCGTCCAACCCTACCGCGCAATGCGTGGAGCTGGACTTCTTTGAACGGGTGATCGCCCTCGCCAAGCAGTACGACGTACTGGTGGTGCACGACCTGGCCTACGCCGACATCGTCTATGACGGCTGGAAAGCTCCGTCGATCATGCAAGTGCCGGGCGCCAAGGACATCGCGGTGGAGTTTTTCACCCTGTCCAAGAGTTACAACATGGCGGGTTGGCGGATCGGTTTCATGGTCGGCAACCCGGAACTGGTCAACGCCCTGGCACGGATCAAGAGTTACCACGACTACGGCACGTTCACCCCCCTGCAAGTCGCGGCGATTGCGGCGCTGGAAGGCGATCAGCAATGCGTCAAGGACATCGCCGAGCAGTATCGGCAGCGGCGCAACGTGCTGGTCAAAGGCCTGCATGAGCTGGGCTGGATGGTCGAGAACCCGAAAGCGTCGATGTACGTCTGGGCCAAGATTCCCGAGGCGTATGCGCACCTGGGCTCGCTGGAGTTCGCCAAGAAGCTGCTGGCCGAGGCCAAGGTCTGCGTCTCGCCGGGCGTGGGCTTTGGTGAGTACGGGGATGATCACGTGCGCTTCGCGCTGATCGAAAACCAGGACCGGATTCGTCAGGCCGTGCGCGGGATACGCGGGATGTTCAGGGCGGATGGCTTGGTCACCAAAAACTAGCGCCTGACACATAACACTGTGGGAGCGAGCTTGCTCGCGATGAGGGCTTAACATTCAACGAAGAGGTTGAATGTTAGTCAGTCATCGCGAGCAAGCTCGCTCCCACATTAGTTTCGGGGTGATCACAAGAGCTGTGTCACCACCTGTGTTTTTGCTTAAACAAACATCGACAGCAGCAGGATAAAGCCCAGCGCAACCACGGACAGGATGGTTTCCATCGCGGTCCAGGTCTTGAAGGTTTCTGCCACGGTCATGTTGAAGTACTGCTTCACCAGCCAAAAACCCGCGTCGTTGACGTGAGACAGGACCAACGAACCGGCACCGGTGGCCAACACCAGCAGCTCACGGTTCACACCCGGAATCATCCCCACCACCGGCACCACAATGCCCGCGCCGGTAATGGTCGCCACAGTCGCCGAACCGGTTGCCACGCGGATCACCGCCGCCACCAGCCACGCCAGCAGGATCGGCGAGATCTGTGCGTTCACCGCCATGTGGCCGATCACGTCACCCACGCCGCTGGTCACCAGCATCTGCTTGAAGCCACCACCGGCACCGATGATCAGAATGATCGCGGCAGTCGGCGCGAGGCTCGAATCGAGCCATTTCAGAATGCGTTTCGAGTCGATGCCCTGACGGTGACCGAAGGTGTACAGCGACAGCAGCAACGCCAGCAACAGCGCCGAGATCGGGTGGCCGATCAGGTCCATGAAGGAGCGGGCGAAATTGCCTTCTGGCAGTACCACATCGGCAAAGGTCTTGAGCAACATCAGGAACACTGGCAGCAGCACGGTGATCAGCGTGATGCTGAAGCTTGGCAGGTCGGCCGAGTCAGGCTCGCGCGCCAGTTGATCCACCAGTTCCTGGTTAGGATGGCCGGGGATGTATTTGGCAATGAATGTACCGAAGATCGGGCCGGCAATGATGGCCGTTGGCAGCGCCACAATCAGACCGTAGAGAATGGTTTTACCGATGTCGGCACCGAACACGCCAATGGCCAGCAACGGCCCCGGGTGCGGCGGAACCAGGCCGTGCACGGCGGACAGACCGGCCAGCAGCGGGATACCGATCTTGATGATCGACACGCCGGTACGGCGCGCAACGATGAACACCAGCGGGATCAGCAGCACGAAACCGATTTCGAAGAACAGCGGAATGCCGACCAGGAACGCCGCGAACATCATCGCCCACTGCACTTTGTCTTTGCCGAACGCGCGAATCAGCGTCTGGGCAATCTGATCCGCCCCGCCCGACTCGGCCATCATTTTGCCGAGCATGGTGCCCAGCGCGAGGATGATCCCGACAAAACCGAGCACGCCACCGAAACCGTCCTGGAACGCTTTGATAACGGTACCGATCGGCATGCCGGAGGTCAGCCCGAGAAAGGCAGCGGCGATGATCAGGGCAATGAACGGGTGGAACTTGAACTTGGTAATCAGGAATATAAGCCCGATCACCGTGACCACTGCATCAAGCAGCAGGAACGTCTCGTGGGACATGCCAAACATTAGGGGTGTCTCCTGGTTGTTGTTGTTATTAAAGCGGGTAATTCGCGAGCCATCAGGACAGCGCTATCTTTTTTGGCAACACTCATACGGCCTGTTTCAGGCCGTGTGCCTGCCACCAGACATGCGCCTGCGACGCCAGTTGCTCGACGCTGTAGGTCGATGCATCCAGCGCCAGGGTCAACGGCTCGCCCACGGGGGATTCGAGGGTGGCGAACTGGCTGTCGATCAGGGTCGAAGGCATGAAGTGCCCGGGCCGGTGCGACACACGCTCGGCGGCGACTTCAGGGGTCAGCTCAAGAAACACGAAGCCCAGGCCCGGCAAAGCGCTGCGCAACACTTCGCGGTAGCTGTGTTTGAGGGCCGAGCAGGTCAGCACCGGGCGTTCGCCCTTGGCGTCGACGCGGCGCAGTTCATCGCACAGGCTGTCGAGCCAGCCGGCACGGTCCTGGTCGTTCAGGGGGATACCCGCGCTCATCTTTTCGATATTGGCGGCAGGGTGGAAAGTATCGCCTTCAATGGCAGTGGCGCCGCTGAGTTGGCACAAGGCCTCGCTGACGCATGTCTTGCCGCAACCGGCAACGCCCATGATGACCAGGGCGGTGATGGGATGATTCATGTAACACCTCAGCGCGCAGACAGCGCTACCTTTGACAGCTATGACACTCGATCAAAAGTAGAAGTTGCCGACGCCTTCTTGTCATTTTTGTGGGTTGCAGCATTTTCGTCCCAGTGCCAAAAAGCGAGGTTCAGGCAAAACTCGCTTACGCATTTGCAGCCGCTTCGGGACAGCGCTACCTTAGTGCCTTGAATTTTGTTTGGCAAGCCGCCCGATGACCTCCCCTAAAAACGATAAAAATACCCGCACCACTGGCCGCCCTACCCTCAATGAAGTAGCCCGACTGGCCGGGGTCAGCCCGATTACCGCCTCCCGTGCGTTGCGCGGCGTCAGCACCGTGGCCGCCGAACTGGTAGAAAAAGTCCAGAAAGCCGCGCTCGAACTCAACTACGTGGTCAACCCCGCCGCCCGCGCCCTGGCCTCGGCGCAGAGCCATTCGGTGGTGGTTTTGGTGCCATCGCTGTCCAACCTGTTGTTCATCGACACACTGGAAGCCATTCATCAGGTGCTTCGCCCCAAGGGCTTCGAAGTGCTGATCGGCAACTTCCATTATTCACGCGATGAAGAAGAAAACCTGCTGCGCAACTACATGGCCTATCAACCTCGCGGCTTGCTGCTGACCGGTTTCGACCGCACTGAAAGTTCGCGACGGATGATTGAAGCCAGCAACATTCCCTGTGTGTACATGATGGAACTGGACAGCGCGGCGGGTGTGAATTGCGTGGGTTTCTCGCAACTGGCCGCCGGCGAAACGGCGGCCGAACATTTGCTGTCCCGTGGTCGCAAGCGCCTGGCCTACATTGGCGCGCAACTGGACCAGCGCACCTTGCTACGCGGCGAAGGGTTCCGCAAAGCCCTGCAGAAGGCCGGGTTGTACGACCCGGGTCTGGAAGTGCTGACCCCGCGTGCCTCCTCCGTCGGATTGGGCGGCGAGCTGTTTCTGCAACTACTGGCCAGTCACCCCGATGTCGATGCGATCTTCTTCGGCAACGACGACCTGGCCCAGGGCGCACTGCTTGAAGCCCTGCGCCATGGCATCAAGATCCCGGAACAAGTCGCCATCCTCGGTTTCAACGACCTGCCCGCCTCGGCGCACATGGTGCCGCGCCTGAGCAGCATCAATACGCCGCGCGAGGCCATTGGCCGACGTTCGGCGGAGTTGATGTTGACGTTGCTGGCGGGGAATTCGGTGGCTAAACCGGTGCAGGATATGGGGTTTGAACTAAAAATCCGGGAAAGCACATAACCCCCCTGTAGGAGTGAGCCTGCTCGCGATGGCGGAGTGTCAATCAACAGGGATTTGACGGAGAGACCGTTATCGCGAGCAGGCTCTCTCCTACAGGGGATCAGCGTTGGCACAGCGATTCGACAAACGCCAACGCGCCTTTCTGCAACGGCTGGCTCTTGAGCCAAACGGCATGCACCGGCAACTCCAGACCATTCTCGATGTTGCGAAAGTTCAGGCGCTTGAGCCTTCCGGCATCGAGTAGCGGCTGGACCACAGACACCGGAAAGTTACCCCAACCCAATCCCGCTTCGACCATCTCCAGCGCCATCGCCAACGTGTCGGTGCGCCAGTAAGACTCGCCCACCAAGGGCCGGGTTTCGCTGATCGGCAGATCGCGGCTGGCGACGATAATTTGCCGGACATTGACCAGATCCTCGAGAAACAAATCCCGCCCTTGAAACATCGGGTTGTTCGCCGCGAGCGTGGCGACCATCCGCTCCGTGCCGACAAACTGAAACCGCTCCAGCGCATTCATGCTGAGCCCGGCGAAGGCCAGGCACACGCTGACCCGGCCGCTGTGCAGCATGGCCAACACATCATCCTGCGGCGCACTGAGCACTTCGACTTCCAGCAGTGGATGACGCTCGGCAATCACCTTGATCGCCGCCATCAAACGCCCCTTGTCGATGTCCGCCACCACGCCGATCGACAACTTGCTCTCCAGCCCCAGCGATAACTCGATCGCATGCACTTGCAGGTGTTTGAGTTGCTCGGCGATCAGTCGTGCGTGCGGCACCAGTGCACTGGCCATGGCGGTGGGCACCGGTTCGCGATGACTGCGGTCAAACAGCGGATAACCCAGTTCAGCCTCCAGGTTGGCGATGCCCATGCTCACGGCCGACGGGACTTTCCCCAGCGCCCGGGCAGCGGCTGAAAACGAGCCGCGTTCGATCACCGCAAGAAACAACTCGATGCTGTCGCTGTTGAAATTCATCCACCGTCCTATCAATAAAACTGAAAGCTACTGACTTTTTCTGTCACGACTATTGAAGCTATCTTTCGCCGCCTTCGCCAGTGCTGCTGGTTTCAAGTTCGCAAGAAAGAGGCAAATCCCCATGCAAGGCGTTAAACGCAAACTGGTCTATGTATCGTTGTATGAAGTCATCGGCATGACGTTTTCGGCACTCGGCCTGGCGCTGTTGTCCGGCACTTCCCCAGGCAGCACCGGCCCCTTGGCGGTGATCATCACCACCCTCGCCGTGACCTGGAATTTCATCTACACCTCGCTGTTCGAGCGTTGGGAAAGTCGCCAGTTATCACGCACCCGCACCGTTAAACGGCGCATCGTCCATGCCGTGGGTTTTCAACTAACCTTGATAGTGTTTCTCATCCCGTTGATTGCCTGGTGGATGAACATCAGTCTGGTGCAAGCGTTCCTGCTGGACTTGGCATTGATTATTTTCATCCCGTGCTACACCTTTGCGTTCAACTGGTTATTTGATCGCACGTTTGGTTTGCCAACGTCGGCGCTGCCGGATCCGGTTTGAAAACGGAGTAGCTCAATGGAACATGCACTGAAGATTCTCGGTAAGGCGTCGTCGATCAACGTCAGAAAAGTCCTGTGGACCTGTGAGGAACTGGGCGTTACCTACGAGCGTGAGGACTGGGGCAGCGGTTATGCGTCGACCCACACGCCGGAGTTTCTGCGCCTGAACCCCAATGCACAGGTGCCGGTGATCATCGATGAGGCAGGCGTGTTGTGGGAGTCGAATACCATCTGCCGCTACCTGGCCGGCAAACACCAAAATACCGATCTGCTGCCGCATGACCCGGCGGCGCGTGCGCGGGTGGAGCAGTGGATGGATTGGCAAGCCACCGAGCTCAACCCTTCCTGGAGCTACGCGTTTACCGCGTTGGTGCGCAAGGACCCGGAGTTTCAGGACCCGCACCGGATTGCCGTCGGCGTGCGAGGCTGGAACCAGAAAATGGCCCTCCTCGAACACCAACTCGCGACCACCAAAGCCTATGTCGCCGGGCCTCGTTTTACCCTGGCCGACATTGTCATCGGGCTGTCGGTCAACCGCTGGCTGATGACCCCGATGGAGCGGCCGGACTTCCCCGCCATCGACGAATATTTCCAACGCCTGGCACAACGCCAGGGTTTCCTGAAACACGGCTGTAACGGCTTGCCGTGACGGCGCGGTCGAACGCTGCCGCCTGACGGCAACTCCTGACCGCTATTACCCCCTCAAGCCCCGTAAATATGGGTATCAAGCGACGGCACGCTAATTGCTCCTGCCCTCCGGTCAGCAATTACCTACAGGCTATTCATCATGTTGGTCAGTGCAAAACAAACACAAATGGTCCCTCTGCCCAAGCGTCCCGGCGAAGACCCGAGTGCTGAAGCCGCCGCCGGGCTGCAAAGCGGCATGCAGGGCGCGATGCTGCAAGCGCTGCAAACCAATGTTCAGGCGCAGGTCCAGGCGTCCGCGACCCAACAAACCACGCAGCAAGTGAACGAGGCGAGCAAGATCAGCGACAACATCGATGAAGCCTTTGCCAAGACCCGCGTGGCGCTGCAAGCAGCCGATCCGTCGAAAGTGCCGGCCGACATTCAAGGCAACTCCACCGACAGTTCGGCAATGACCGACTTCAAGGACTACATGAGCAAAACGCCGGAACAGCGGCTGCGCGACAGTATTCTGAAAGACATGGGCATTACCGAAGAAGACTTGAAAGCCATGCCGCCGGAGAAACAACAGGCCATCGCGCAAGAGATTGCCGATCGCATGCAAGACAAGATGAAACTGGCGCAGGCCGAGAAAGAAACCAGCAGTAGCGAAAAAAGCGGCACTCAAGTAGTCGACAAGTTTCTGGCATCGCTTTAACCCGCGAGCATAAAAAAGGGTCCCTCTACCGGGACCCTTTTTCATTTTTACCGTGGTCAGTTCAATTGCAAGGTCGAGTTGAACTGTCTGATTGCATCGACGACATGCCGCGAGCCTACAGTGCTCAACCAGAGCCCCAATCGGTCACTGGCCAGAACAATACTGAACCAGCCGCCGTACACGCCGATCAACAACAGCCAGGTCGGCCATTCGGTGCGGGCCGTCAGGCGTTGACGCAGGGTGTCGATTTCTTCTCGGTGGGCGGTATCGAAGTACTGGGGCATGGCGTTGTTCAGATCGGGGACCAGTCCCCTTCTGTGCAGTTGCCTTGGGAAATCTTGCAGATTATTCGGTTATTTCGTTAAACCTGCAGCAGGAGCCCGATTGCCGGGCTCCCTTGTCGCGGGATCAGTGACCGAACACATCCACCTTCTTGGCCTTCTTGTCCGCGCGCTTTTCATCGGCGGTTTTCGCCGGCTTTTTCTTCGCTGCTTTCTTTGAATCCATGCCTTTGGCCATGATACGTACTCCACTCATACGGGATGTGAGATCAGGTATACACCTATCCCTGCGCGTACGTTCTTTTATAATCGCCCGCTTTGCACACCGACAGTCCAGACCCATGCCCGACACCCAGTACACCCTGCTCGACGAGCCGTTATGGCCCCTGATGAACAAATTTTATCGCGCGCACCAATCGCCGATGAAAGCCGTGCGCGATGCTCGGTTATGGGTGGCACGACGCAATGAGATTGTGGCGGCGCTGTGTTTGCGACCGGTGGCGGGCGGGTATTGGTTGACGGGGTTGTTTGTTGACCCGACCTGTCGCGAACAGGGGATTGCCGGCGAGTTGATTACGGCAGCGGTCAAGGACCTCGACCTTCCGGTGTGGCTGTTTTGCCATCCGGATCTGCGTGGCTTTTATGAACGTCGCGGCTTTACCTTCGATCCGCAGATGCCGTACGCCATGGTGGAGCGGTTGAGTCGTTATGCGCGCAGCAAGCCGATGATTGCGATGGGGCTGGAGCTAGGCAAACCGCTCATTCAAGACTTGTGAAAATCCAATGTGGTGGTCTTAGTCGTCAGCGTTCGGATCAAGGTCCGGGAACATGACTTCGGTAAACCCGAACTTGCTGAAGTCGGTAATGCGCGACGGGTACAAACGGCCGATCAGGTGATCGCATTCATGCTGCACCACCCGCGCATGGAAGCCTGAGGCGATGCGCACGATGGGTTGGCCCTTGGGGTCGACACCTTCGTAGCGAATCTGCTGATAACGGTCCACGGCGCCGCGCAGGCCCGGCACGGACAGGCACCCTTCAAACCCCTCTTCCAGCGTCGGGCTCAACGGTGTGATCAGTGGATTGATCAGGATGGTTTGCGGCACCGCCTCGGCGTCCGGGTACCGTTCACTGTGCTCGAAACCGAAGATCACCAGTTGCAGGTCGACCCCGATCTGCGGCGCAGCCAGGCCGACGCCGCCAACGCTTTCCATGGTCTGGAACATGTCGTCGATCAACTGCCACAACTCGGGGCTGTCGAACATCTCGGCCGGTACCGGCGGGGCAACGCGCAGCAGGCGCTCATCGCCCATTTTCAGAATTTCACGGATCATTTGGTGACTTCGTCAGTGGAGGGATGGACCGAGTGATCGCGCCCCAATCCCGAAACGTGGTGTTTTTGATGGTCGTGGCCGTGTTCGCCAGGAACCTTCTCGCCGGGGTCCTTGCCTTCGCTCGACATGTGCTCGATGACCGCGTTCATCTCCGCGCCGAGCAACAGCACCGCGGCGGAAATGTAGAAGTACAGCAACAGCACGATGATCGCGCCGATACTGCCATACATGGCGTTGTAGTTGGCGAACTCCTTGACGTACAGACCGAAGCCCACAGAGGCACAGATCCACACCACCACCGCCAGTACCGATCCCGGCGTGATAAAGCGAAACTCCTGTTTGACGTCGGGCATGACGTAATAAATCACGGCCACCGCGACCATCAGCAGAATCACCACCACCGGCCAGCGCACGATGGTCCAGAGGGTCACGATGAAGTCTTCGAGGCCGACCTGCGCGGCGATCCAGCCCATCAACTGCGGACCGAGCACCATCAGCGCGGCGGCGACCAGCAGCATGCCGGCGATGCCGACGGTGTAGATGATCGACAACGGGAAGCGCTTCCACGCCGGCCGGCCTTCGACCACATCGTAGGCCGCGTTCATCGCGCTCATCATCAGCCGCACACCGGCGGAGGCGGTGTACAGCGCAATCACGATACCCACCGAGAGCAATCCACCCTTGGATTGCTGGAGCTGGTCAATGACCGGGTTGACCTGTTCCAGCGCCTGGGGCGGCAAGACCAGTTCCGATTGCAGGCGCAGCCAGGAGAAAAAGTCCGGCAGGTGCAGAAAACCGATCAGGGCAATCAGGAACAAAATGAAGGGAAACAGCGAGAACAACATCTGATAGGCCAGCGCCGAGGCATAGGTCGACATTTCATCGTCGATGAACTCGGTGACCGTGCGCACCATCACACGGTGCAGGGGCAGGCCTTTCATGTCCGGGAAAATCATTAGCGTCTCCTTTCGCCGCAAGATTGGGGTTGAAGTCGTGGCGACTCAGGGGCCGTTTGCTACATCAAAATAGCCTACTTGGCGACTTTGAAACAATTTCCGCGCTCAAGTTCAGGCTGACACAAAAACGGCCATCCGAGGATGGCCGTTCGTGATCATCGTCAAAGGCCGAATCAAGCCTTGTCGACGCCTTTCTTGATGGCGTCTTTGGCTTTGCCTATAGCTTGCTGAGCCTCGCCTTTCTTTTCCTGCACTTTGCCTTCAGCTTGCAGGCGGGTGTTGTCAGTGGCCTTACCGACACCTTGCTTGACGTTGCCGACGGCTTCGTTGGCCATGCCTTTTACTTTATCGCCAGTGCTGCTCATGGTGTTGCTCCTGTGAACAAATCAATGAGAAAAGTCGTTACACAAGGATTGACCGGGGGCGTTTGCAGGGAGTTTCATTTATTTTGTACGGCACATTTCGTCGATCTTGGCAGGTTGGGCTTTATGTTTGCCGACCAACCCTCGAGAATGCGCAACGTATTCAGGCCATGGCGCTGAAGATCCAATCCCGTAGGAATGTTATGAAACTCGATAAAAAGCAGGCCATTGCCCGCAGAAACCAGGAACTTGGCGGTGCCGTGCTTGGCGTCAATAACTGCCATTTCACCGAATTGAACCGCAACCGCAACATCTGGTGGTTCGATATCCCGGTCGCGCGCCTGGCCATTGGTCAGTACGAATGGGTTCACTTGCTGATGCACACGCCGGACACCGACGAGCTGCTGCACCTGAAAGTGCCGACCGTGTTCCTGCGCGAGAAGCTTGAAGGCCTGGTGGTGCGCAATGAAGGCAAGCGCAAGGCGGCCTTGAGCCTGGAGCTGAGTGCCGACAAGGACTCGTTCCTGCAGGACATGCGCCCGGCGGGTACCAACGTCAATTTCGCGCCGTTCCGCCTCTGAAAGCGAAAGCCTGCTCGCGATAGCGGTCTGACAGTCAAAGAAGATTTGGCAGACAAAAAAAGCCCCGCATCTGCGGGGCTTTTTGTTGTTACGCGCCGACCTTTTTCGCGGCGATTTTCTTCAGTTCTTCGTCGCGCAACTCGCGGCGCAGAATCTTGCCGACGTTAGTGGTCGGCAGCGCGTCGCGGAACTCGACGGCACGCGGCACCTTGTAGCCGGTGACGTTCGCACGCATGTGCTCCATCACTTGCTCTTTGGTCAGCGTCACGCCCGGTTTGGCGACGATGAAGATCTTGATCGCCTCGCCCGACTTCTCATCCGGCACACCTATGGCCGCACATTGCAGCACGCCCGGCAGGGTCGCGAGCACGTCTTCCAGTTCGTTCGGGTACACGTTGAAACCGGAAACCAGGATCATGTCTTTCTTGCGATCGACAATACGCATGTAGCCGTCCGGCTGGATCAGCGCGATGTCACCGGTCTTCAACCAGCCTTCGCTGTCGAGGATTTCATCGGTGGCTTCCTGGCGCTGCCAGTAGCCTTTCATCACCTGCGGACCTTTGACGCACAGTTCGCCGATTTCACCCAACGGTTGCTCCACGCCAGCATCGTCGATGACTTTGCAGCGGGTCGAAGGGACCGGAATACCGATGGTGCCGATCTGGATGTGCTGGATCGGGTTGACGGTGGCCACTGGACTGGTTTCGGTCATGCCATAACCTTCGCAGATGGCGCAGCCGGTGACCGCTTTCCAGCGTTCGGCGGCAGCCAGTTGCAGGGCCATGCCACCGGACAGGGTGACTTTCAGCGCCGAGAAGTCCAGCTTGCGGAAACCTTCGTTATTGCACAGGGCCACGAACAACGTGTTGAGGCCGACAAAACCGCTGAACTTCCACTTCGACAGTTCCTTGACCATCGCCGGCAAGTCGCGCGGGTTGCTGATCAGGATGTTGTGGTTGCCGATCAGCATCATCGCCATGCAATGAAAGGTGAACGCATAGATGTGATAAAGCGGCAACGGCGTGATCAGGATCTCGCAACCTTCATTAAGGTTGGAGCCCATCAGCGCCTTGCATTGCAGCATGTTTGCCACGAGGTTGCGGTGGGTCAGCATCGCCCCTTTTGCCACGCCGGTGGTGCCGCCGGTGTATTGCAGCACCGCGACATCGCTGCTGGCCGGGTTGGCTTCAGCCACTGGCTGGCCATGGCCCTTGCTCAGCACGTCGTTGAATTTGATGGCCTTGGGCAAGTGATACGCCGGGACCATCTTCTTCACGTACTTGATGACGCTGTTGATCAACAGGCGCTTGAGCGGCGGCAGCAAGTCGGCCACTTCGGTGACGATCACGTGCTTGACGCCGGTTTTCGGCACGACGGTTTCCGCCAGATGCGCCATGTTGGCCAGGCAGACCAGGGCTTTGGCACCGGAATCGTTGAACTGGTGTTCCATTTCCCGCGCGGTGTACAGCGGGTTGGTGTTGACCACGATCAGCCCGGCGCGGATGGCACCGAAGACGGCGACCGGGTACTGCAACACGTTGGGCAACTGCACGGCGATTCGATCGCCCGGCTGCAAGTCGGTATGCTGTTGCAGGTAAGCGGCAAAGGCACCGGACAATTCGTACAGTTCACCGTAGGTGAGTGTCTTGCCCAGGTTGCTGAATGCCGGCTTGTTGGCGAAGCGTTGGCAGGATTGCTTCAACACTGCCTGAATATTCGGGTACTCGTCTGGATTGATCTCGGCAGCGATCCCAGCTGGGTACTTATCCTTCCAAAAGTCTTCGATCATGGAAGCCCACTCCTCAGCAACGCGAATTCAGCACCGCATTTGATGCGATTATTATTGGTGTGTGTTTTATCGGTGAGTCTGGCTTTTTACTAGGCCGAGAAGTCACAAAGCGCGCCGAGAGTAGCAGCTTTGCCAAGGGTCGACCAGAGCCAAAAGCGGCCTCTATGGTCACAATTGTGACTCAAGAATAACCGGCAGTCATTTTAGAGCAAAAAACCTATAAAGCCTTGAAAGCCCCGAAAACAGGAGCTTTCCAGCCCCTAAAAGCATCGCGGGCAAGCCATGCTCCTACAAGGATCAGCGATGATCTTGTGGGAGCGTGGCTTGCCCGCGATCCGCGCAAAGCGCGGCCATTCAATGATTAAGCGATATCGCGCAACTCCCGCCGCAGAATCTTCCCGACCGGCGTCATCGGCAACGACTCACGCAACACGATGTGCTTGGGCACTTTGTACGCCGTGAAGTTTTCCTTGCAGTACGCCTTCAGCTCTTCAAGGCTGACCCCCGCTTCACGGGCCACTACAAACAACTTCACCGCCTCCCCCGAACGCTCGTCCGGCACACCGATGACCGCACAGTTGGCGACTCTCGGGTGAGCCATCACCACGTCTTCAATCTCGTTCGGGTACACGTTGAAACCCGAGACGATGATCATGTCTTTCTTGCGATCGACGATGCGCACAAAACCGTCCGGGTCGATTACCGCAATGTCGCCGGACTTGAACCAGCCCTCGGCATCCAGCACTTCGGCGGTGGCTTCCGGTTTCTGCCAGTAGCCCTTCATGATCTGCGGGCCCTTGATGCACAGTTCGCCGCGCTCGCCCAATGGCTGCTCGACGCCGTCATCGTTGATCACTTTGAGCGTGGTGCCCGGCACCGGCAGGCCGACCGTGCCGATCCGCGATTGATCGCCGTACGGGTTGGTACAGGCCACTGGCGACGTTTCGGTCAGGCCGTAACCTTCGGTGATGCGGCAACCGGTCATCTGCTCCCAACGCTCGGCGGTGGCCTTGACCAGCGCCGTGCCGCCGGAGTTGGTCAGCTTGAGGCTGGAGAAATCCAGGGTCTTGAAGTCCGGGTGATCCATCAAGGCAACGAACAGCGTGTTGAGCCCCAGCAACGCCGAGAACCGCCAGTTCTTCAGCTCCTTGATGAAGCCGCCAATGTCGCGCGGATTGGTGATCAGCACGTTGTGGTTGCCGGTCACCATCATGCACATGCAATTCGCCGTGAAAGCATAGATGTGGTACAGCGGCAGCGGCGCGATCATCACCTCCTGCCCTTCGCGCAGCAGCGGTTGACCGTCAGCGCCGAACTGCCCAAGGCATGCCCGCGCCTGTTGCATGTTCGCCACCAGGTTGCCGTGGCTCAGCATTGCGCCCTTGGCCAAACCGGTGGTGCCGCCGGTGTATTGCAGCACGGCGATGTCGCCGAGGCTGACTTTCAGCGGCTTGATCCCCAGGCCACGTCCCATGTGCAGCGCGTTCTTGAACGAAATGGCCTGCGGCAACGAATACGCCGGGACCATTTTCTTGACCTTGCTGACCATGGTATTGACCAGCCAGCCCTTGGCGGCAGGCATCAGGTCGCCCATTCGCGCTTCGATCAGGTACTGGATGTCAGTGTCGGGCAGCACTTCCTGGACCTTCTGCCCGAACATGTTCAGGTACACCAGCGCCCGCGCGCCGGAATCCTTGAACTGATGACGCATCTCCCGCGCGGTGTACAACGGGTTGGTGTTGACCACGATCAGCCCGGCGCGCAAGGCACCGAACACGGCAATCGGGTAATGCAGGACGTTAGGCATCTGCACCGCGATGCGATCCCCCGGCACCAGGTCGGTGTGGGCTTGCAGGTACGCGGCGAAGGCCAGGCTCTGGCGTTCCAGTTCGGCGTAGGTCAGGGTCACGCCCATGTTGCTGAAGGCCGGGCGATCAGCAAATTTCTTGCAGGAACGCTCGAACACCTCAATCACCGACTTATAGGCCCCAAGATCGATGTCCAGGGGCACGCCGGCCGGGCGTTTGTCATTCCAGAAATCAGGTTGCATTGTTCTTGTCCTCTTTACCTGAGCCTATCCGGGCCGCTTTTCTGTCACTTCTAAAAAACCTGAAGCGAAAGGCGGGGCTCCACGGACACTAGCAGTTATGGCGATTCAGGCAAATACAGCCAACGCCGTCATTGACCGCGTGAATCTTCCTGCCGTGGCGCGGCCTGATCAGACGGCAAGCGCGGGATGCGCTATACAATGCAACCACGCCCATGCCACATGCAGCCCCATGCAAAGGAATCGCCATGATCCACGACACGTTCTGGCTGACCGCGAGTGACCACAGCCGCCTCTTCGTCAACCAGTGGCTGCCCGCCTCGCCGTTAAAAGCCGTGATCCTGCTGGCCCATGGCATGGCCGAACACAGCGCTCGCTACGCCCGGCTGGCGGAAAAATTCTGCGAGCAGGGCTACGGCGTGTATGCACCGGATCTGCGTGGACATGGCAAAACTGCCGAAAACGGCACGCTGGGCCATTTCGCCGATGACGATGGCTGGTGCAAAGTCGTCGGCGACCTCGCCAGCCTCAACCAACACATCGGCCAGCATCATCCTGGCGTGCCCATTGTGTTGCTCGGTCACAGCATGGGCAGCTACATCGCCCAGGCTTATCTGCTGCATCACAGCGCCAGCCTGCACGGCGCGGTGCTTAGCGGCTCGAACTTCCAGCCCGTGGCGCTCTATCGCGCGGCGCGGCAGATCGCCCGCCTGGAGAAGTTGCGCCAGGGGCCCAAGGGCCGTAGTGCGCTGATTGAATGGCTGTCCTTCGGTTCGTTCAACAAACAATTCAAACCGGCGCGCACCCGTTTCGACTGGCTCAGTCGCGACCCGGCAGAAGTGGATAGGTACGCCAACGACCCGCTCTGCGGCTTCCGTTGCACCAACCAGCTGTGGATCGATTTGCTCGGTGGGTTGCAGCAAATCAGCAAAGCGTCCAATCTCGCCCAGATCGATCCGGGCCTGCCGCTGCTGGTGATTGGCGGCGAATGTGATCCGGTGAGCGAAGGCAAACGTCTGAAAGATCTGGCTGACGCCTTGCGTGCGGCAGGCAGCCAGAACCTGCACCTGACGATTTACCCGCAGGCGCGGCATGAACTGTTCAATGAGAGCAACCGCGAGGAAGTGATCAACGACGTGTTGCAGTGGATTGCCCAGGCCCTCAGCCACCGCCGGCCACCCCGGTCGGAATAGTTTTTTTGTGGATTCATTTATTCGTCACAGGAATCGAGACAGATGACCCAGGTTACCAACACCCCTTACGAAGCCCTCGAAGTCGGCCAGACCGCCAGCTACAGCAAAAAGGTCGAGGAGCGCGACATTCAGTTGTTCGCTGCAATGTCCGGCGATCACAACCCGGTGCACCTGGACGCCGAATTCGCGGCAGGCACCATGTTCAAGGAGCGCATCGCCCATGGCATGTTCAGTGGCGCGCTGATCAGCGCCGCCGTGGCGTGCGAGCTGCCTGGGCCGGGGACGATCTATATTGGCCAGCAGATGAGCTTTCAGAAACCGGTGAAAATCGGCGACACCCTGACCGTACGCCTGGAAATCCTCGAGAAACTACCGAAGTTTCGTGTACGCATTGCCACTCGCGTGTTCAACCAGAACGATGAGTTGGTGGTCGACGGCGAAGCCGAGATCCTGGCACCGCGCAAGCAGCAGACCGTGACGTTGCCGACATTGCCGGCGATCAGCATCGGCTAATCGACCAGGCATAAAAAACGCCAGACTGGCTGGCGTTTTTTGGCAGGCAACGAACGCTTACGAGCGTGCGCGAGCCTGGTTACGCAGGGCTTTCACCTGGTCATGATTGCGTTGCACGCCGTGGTACTGACGTTCAACCAGATCACGAATACCCACCAGGTTGTGTTTGTTGATTTTCTCCATGGCTTCGCGGTAAGCCTTCAGCGCGTGGTCTTCACCGCGTTCGGCTTCGTTCAGAACGGCTTCTTCGTCTTTGCCGGTGAACATCGACTTCACGTCGACCCAACGACGGTGCAAGTCGCCGCTGACACTGGTAGAAGTTTCTGGATCACCCCCCATCGAACGCACGGCTGATTGCAGTTCAGCAGCGGCGGTGGCGCAATCGGCAGAACGCTGAACGAACAGCGTTTTGAGTTCTGGGTGCTTGATGTCTTCAGCGCAAGTCTTGAACCCTTCCTGACCGTCTTTGCTGGTTTCAATCAGGTCGTTGAGTACAGAGATGGCTTCTTTATTCATGTCGGTCATTTTTCAATTCCTTGCGGGTTGATGAAAGATGCAATGACTGTTGCACCCTGCATGCCAGCTTCTGACTGATTATTTATTCGTTATTTTTCAATCAGTTATATAAAACAGCAAAATCTGTATCCGTTTTTTTTGCATGATCTGTCAATTGGCCTGCATGCAGAATGCCTGTATTTTCCAGACGCATAGAATCAAGACGACCCACTGATGAACCCTGAAAAACTCGAACTGCTGATCACTCGCGAAATGCCCTTCGGCAAATACAAGGGCCGGATCATTGCCGACCTGCCCGGCCAGTACCTGAACTGGTTTGCCCGGGAAGGATTTCCCCATGGCGAACTCGGTGGCTTGCTGGCCTTGATGCAGGAAATCGACCACAACGGCTTGTCGGAACTGCTAGAACCCCTGCGCGCCAAACACGGCAAACCTGCGCCCCGCCATTGATCCTGACCCGAGTAGCCCATGCCCGATAACACCCGCCGCGCCCGTGATGAATCCTTCTGGAAGACCTTTGCCGACCGCTACGCCGTCGAACCCGGCCCGATCAACCTGGAAAACGGTTACTTCGGGCGCATGTCGCGAACGGTGGTCGAGGAATACCAGCGCAACATCGAGCTCATCAATCGCAGCAACTCGGTGTATGTCCGCCAGCGCTTCGAACAGGGTGAAATCCTGCAGATCCGCGCGCAACTGGCCGAGTTGGTGGACGTGCCCGCCGAAGCCGTCGCCCTGACCCGCAACGCTTCGGACGGCATGCAATCGTTGATCCGCAACTACAACCGCCTGCAACCGGGCGATCAAGTGCTGTTCAGCGATCTGGAATACGACACTGTCAAAGGCGCGATGCGTTGGCTGGCGCGCAATCGCGGGGTCGAGGTGATCGAAATCAATCACGCCCACCCCGCCAGTTTCGACAGTTTGCTGGCCAGTTACCGCGACGCTTTTGCGCGTTATCCCAAACTCAAACTGATGGCCCTGACTCACGTCACCCACCGCACCGGCCTGGTGATGCCGGTGCAGGCGATTGCCGCCGCCGCCAAGGAACACGGCGTCGATGTGATCCTCGATGGCGCCCACGCACTGGGGCAGATTGACTTCAAGCTCGATGAACTCGGTGTCTCGTTCGCCGGCTTCAACCTGCACAAATGGATCGGTGCGCCGCTGACCCTGGGCTTCATCTACATCGCGCCCGAGCGCCTGGCCGATATCGACCCGGACATGGGCGAGGTGCATTTCCCGGTCACCGATATTCGAGCACGCACGCCGTACAGCACACCCAATATTCCGGCGCTGCTGACCTTGCCGCTGGTGTTCGAAGAACATCAGGCCATGGGCGGGTCCGCCGCCAAAAGTGCCCGGCTCAACTACTTGCGCAATCTGTGGGTGCGCGAAGTGCGCGAACTCCCGGGGATCGAAGTGATGACGCCGGATGATCCTCGCTTGTATTGCGGCATCACGTCGATGCGTTTCACCCGACAAGCCGATCAACAACCGATGGTCGAGCGACTGCTCAACGACTACAACCTGTTTACCGTCATGCGCAGCGGTGCCGCGAGTGGTCCGTGCATTCGCATCACCCCGGGCCTGACCACCACCGCCGTACACATGCAACTGCTGGCCCGGGCGCTGAGCGAACTGCGCTGAGGTCATACGGTGTACTTGTCGAAATCCTCGGGCTTGATGTGCGATGACACCGCGAAGGTGTCGATGCCTATGGTCGTGGCGCCGAAGAAGCCATCTTCATTCGAATCCCGGCTGAGGGTGTGCACGTTCAAGGTCGACGCTTCGCCGCTGTGGTGCTTGTAGTAAACGTCTTCATCGTTGGTCAGCGCCAAGGACTTGCGACCGCTGTACTCACGTGAGTTGAGGACCGAGCGCGACGCCACCTCGGGCAAGTACAACTGACCGACCCAGGCGACATGCCGTTCTTCCAGGTAATTGTTGCCGGCGGTGATGCGCACGGCGACGTGAATGTGCAGCGCACGGCCGGCGTAGAACCCCGGATAGACCGTGGTAAACCGCACGACGCCTTGCCTGTCGGTGAACTGCCCGCCTCGCAGGTAGGTGTCGTCGTCGGTGCGCGGGACCGAGCCGATGTCACCGTTGTCCACTTCCTTGTCTGGATCAATCCTGCTCCAGCCCGAATAAAACCCGCGCGCATTGCAATGCCAGATATCGACCAGCGCGCCGGTGACAGGTTGCCCGGTCATGGCATCAACGATTTGCAGGCGCAGCACCAGGGGAACACCATCGGCGCCTTCGCTGATGTTGCGCCGGATCAGTTTCGGATTGCGGAAATACGGGCCGGGGATCTGCTCAGGAGATAGCAGGTAAACCGGTGATGCGGGTGCAACTGAGGTGTTGTCGTCCATGACGTTCTCTCTTCCATAAGAAGCGTGCAGATTAACGTCGGGCGAGTGGTGAGATGCGGTAACTATGTATCGCTCGAGGAAGACCTGTAGCAACTGCCGAAGGCCGCTATAAGGAATTTCGATGGCCAGTTTTTTGCGGGCAAAAAAAAACGGTGCACCGACCAAGCGCACCGTAAAGCCGTAGAACACACAACGAAGTGTCAGGTAAAGCGGATCAGTCCAGCAGCGCCAAGGCCTCGGCGGTGCATTCCTGAATGCGGGCCCAGTCGCCGTTCTTGATCCACTCCGGATCAAGCATCCAGCTACCGCCCACGCACATCACGTTTTTCAACGCCATGTAGCTCTTGATGTTGGCCGGACCGACGCCACCAGTCGGGCAGAATTTCACTTCGCCGAATGGACCGCCGAGGGCCTTGATGGCCGCGACGCCGCCGCTGACTTCCGCCGGGAACAGCTTGAAGCGGCGATAACCCAGGCCATAGCCTTCCATGATGCCGGAGGCGTTGCTGATCCCCGGCAACAGCGGGATCGGGCTGTTGACGCTGGCTTCAAGCAAATCACGGGTGATGCCCGGTGTGACGATGAACTGCGAACCGGCCGCTTCGGCGGCGGCGAGCATGTGGCGATCGAGCACGGTGCCGGCACCGGTCATCAGTTCCGGACGCTGTTCGCGCAGGATCTGGATGGCCTTGAGGCCGAACTGCGAACGCAGGGTCACTTCCAGGGCGGTCAGGCCACCGGCGGCCAGGGCGTCGGCCAGTGGCAGCACGTCCTGCTCGCGAGCGATGGTGATCACCGGCAGAATCCGCGCCTTGGCGCAGAGGCTGTCGATCAGGGCAACTTTGTCCGCCATGGATACGGTCGGGGATGGGGTTGTCATAGCGGCTGTTCCTTGGCTCATGGGCACCAGTAAATCTCTAACGTAGGTTGCAAAAACGCGCGAATCGGCATGGCGGCGACATCGTCGACGGCCAATGCGGCACTCAGGGTGGTCAGCTTGGATTGACCGGAAATCGATAGCACTTTGTGTTTGGCCGAGGCCAGCAGCGCACGGCTCATGGTCAGGCGCTGATGCGGCACGGTCGGCGCCAGCATCGGGTAGCAGCGACGTGTGCCGTCGACTTTCAAGGCGTCGGCCAGGTTCGGGCTGTTCGGGAACAACGAGGCGGTGTGGCCGTCGTCGCCCATGCCCAGCACCAGCACGTCGATCACCGGCAGTTCGGACAACAAACGGTCGGCCTGCTCGGCCGCCTGTTCCAGGTTGGCGCTGGCGCTGTACAGACTCAGGAACTGAGCCTTGGCCGCCGGGCCTTGCAACAGATAACGCTTGAGCAGACCGGCATTGCTGTCGGCATGTTCCACCGGCACCCAACGCTCGTCAGCCAGGCTGACCACCACGTTCGACCAGTCCAGTGCCTGCTTGGCCAGGTGCTGGAAAAACGCCACCGGACTGCGACCGCCAGACACCACCAGCGTGGCGGTGCCCTGGGCCTCGATCGCTTCGCTCAGTTGCTTGGCCACCGACAGTGCCAGCGCTTGTGCTAACAGCACCGGGCTCTTGAACTCATGGGCGCTGACGCCCTGAGGCAGTTTCAAATCAGATATCGCCATACCACGACCTCCCGTCCCGCGTGATCAGAGCAATGGAGCTCATCGGTCCCCAGGACCCGGCCGCGTAAGGCTTGGGCGCATCACCGGATTTTTTCCACCCGGCGATCAACTGGTCACACCACTTCCACGCGGCTTCGATTTCATCTTTACGGACAAACAGGTTCTGATTGCCGCGCATCACTTCCAGCAACAACCGCTCGTAGGCATCGGGAATCCGCGCGCTGCGATAGGTGTCGGAAAAATTCAGCTGCAACGGACCGCTGCGCAGCTGCATGCCCTTGTCCAGGCCTTGTTCTTTGGTCATCACGCGCAAGGAAATGCCTTCGTCCGGTTGCAGGCGGATAATCAGCTTGTTGCTGATTTGCAGGCGCTGCTCGGGGGCGAAGATGTAGTGCGACGGTTCCTTGAAGTGAATGACGATCTGCGACAGCTTCTGCGGCATGCGCTTGCCGGTGCGCAGGTAAAACGGTACGCCGGCCCAACGCCAGTTGCGGATATCGGCACGCAAGGCGACGAAGGTTTCGGTGTCGCTCTGGGTGTTCGAATTGGGCTCTTCCAGGTAACCCGGCACCGGCTTGCCTTCGCTGTAGCCGGCGATGTATTGACCGCGCACCACCTGAGTGGTCAGGCCTTCCGGGCTGATCGGCGCAAGTGCCTTGAGGACTTTGACTTTCTCGTCGCGGATGCTGTCGGCGGACAGGTCGGCCGGTGGGTCCATGGCGATCAGGCAGAGCAGTTGCAGCAGGTGATTCTGGATCATGTCCCGCAGCTGCCCGGCCTTGTCGAAGTAACCCCAGCGGCCTTCGATCCCGACCTTCTCGGCCACGGTGATTTCCACGTGGGAGATGTAGTTCTGGTTCCACTGGGTTTCGAACAGGCTGTTGGCGAAACGCAGGGCAATGAGGTTTTGAACCGTCTCTTTGCCCAGGTAGTGGTCGATGCGATAGGTGCGGTTTTCCGGGAAAAACTGCGCCACCGCGTCGTTGACCTTGCGCGAGGATTCCAGGTCCGAGCCGATCGGTTTTTCCAGCACCACGCGGGTGTTTTCCGCGAGGCCGACCTTGGCCAGGTTCTCGCAAATCGCGCCGTACACAGCGGCCGGCGTGGCAAAGTAGGCAATCACACGCTGGGCGCTGCCGGCCATATCGGCCAGGGCGATGTAATCGTCAGCCTTGAGGAAGTCCACGTGCAGGTAGGTCAGCCGCGCCAGAAAGCGCTCGACCACGGCTTCGTCCAGCTCTTTGGCGCCCACATAACGACGCAGTTCGGCGCCGATGAATGCCAGGTGCTGCTGCTCGGTGCCGGGCTCGCGGGCCAGCGCGATAATGCGCGTATCCTCGTGCAGAAGGCCTGCGCCATCGAGTTGATAGAGGGCAGGAAACAGCTTGCGCAAAGCCAGGTCGCCGAGGGCGCCGAACAAGGCAAAGGTGCACGGTTCAACCGTAATCGAAGGCATGATGTTTGTTCTTTTATCAAGTTAAGCTACAAATACCTTTTTTTAAGGCATCGCTCAAGAGAAAATGTAGTAATAACCACAACATTTTCGCAAAATACAGAATCCGAGTGGTAGCCGGTCGGAGCCATCAGTAGGATAGGCCACCGTTTGGGGCCGCATCCAAGGCCCTTTTGGCATAGCCGAACTCTAATTTGCGCAGCTGACCCAAGGAACACATATGGACCGCGTGCGAAATTTACTGGAACAGATCCAGAATCGCCTTGAAGACCTGAACAAGGCGGAACGTAAAGTCGCCGAAGTGATCCTGCTCAACCCAGAGCAGGCCACCCGGTTCAGCATCGCTGCGCTCGCCCAGGCCTCCAAGGTCAGCGAGCCGACCGTCAACCGCTTCTGCCGCTCGTTCGGCGTCAGCGGCTACCCGGAACTCAAACTTCAGTTGGCCCAAAGCCTGGCCAGTGGCGCGGCGTATGTCAGCCGCGCGGTCGAGGCCGATGACAACCCTGAAGCCTATACAAAGAAGATTTTCGGCAGCGCCATCGCCTCACTGGACAGTGCCCTGCAGGCGTTGGACCCGAACCTGATCAGCCGCGCCGTCGACTTGTTGATCCAGGCCCGGCAGATCCACTTCTTCGGCCTCGGCGCCTCGGCCCCGGTGGCGCTGGACGCGCAGCACAAGTTCTTCCGCTTCAACCTGGCCGTCACCGCCCACGCCGACGTACTGATGCAACGCATGATTGCGTCGGTGGCGCACACCGGCGAATTGTTCGTGATCATTTCCTACACCGGCCGCACCCGCGAACTGGTGGAAGTGGCGCGCATCGCCCGTGAGAACGGTGCGTCGGTGCTGGGCCTGACCGCCGAGGGTTCGCCGTTGGCCAAGGCCAGTACGCTGAGCCTGAATATTCCACTGCCGGAAGACACCGACATCTACATGCCGATGACTTCACGCATCATCCAGCTGACCGTGCTGGACGTGCTGGCGACCGGCATGACGCTGCGTCGCGGGGTGGATTTCCAGCCGCATTTGCGCAAGATCAAAGAAAGCCTGAATGCGAGCCGGTATCCGGTTGGGGATGAGTTCAACTAACCTGGCATCTCCGCAGCCTGACAGGGCCTCATCGCGAGCAAGCTCGCGATGAGGCCAGCCGCACCACCGCAATCTTGAGCTAAACGCCAACCCGCGCCTGCAAACTCAAATGCGCCCTCTCTCCTGGCGCCAGGCTCAGGCGATGGGCGCCGCCACTCGCCGCTTCCACACACACGAATTCTGAAATCTCATTCCAGCTCACCCCCAGCAATGGCCGCGAGCCGGGATGCCAGACCACCGTGTCCGAATGGTCACCGGTATCGATGCACAATTCACGTTGCCAAGCGTGGTCCTTGAGCTGCAACTCGCCGTCGTGCTGGAACACGCGCTGGCAACCGCCATCGACCCGCAACTCCCCCTCCTGCTGGCAAACCTGGCGATTCAAGTGATCATACCCCTGCGCGCCCTCGAGCCCAGACAGCGCTACCTCACCCACGTCACCAATACGCCAGTAAGCGTGCAACGCCTGACTCAATTGGCACGGCAAGGTGTCTTGATGCTCGGTGCTCAGGCGCAAATCCATGCGTTCGCCCAAATGGGCGTGCAGGTCCACCTGCCAGTCACACAACTGCAGTTGCCAGTGCAATCGCACGCCATCGTCATCGTGGCTGCTGTCGAGCAGCTTCCAGTCGATCAGCCGTGCCCAACCATGGGAAGGCCAAGCGTTTTCGCTTGGATGACGGCCATACCAAGGCCAGCACACAGGCACGCCACCACGAATCGCACCGACCTGCGGCCACTTCGCCGCGCACCAGAGCCAGGGCTTTTGACCCGCAGGCTGGAAATGCAGCAACTGCGCGCCCTGGCGACTGAACACCGCCTGACACAGCGGATGATCGATCACCAACACGTCGCGCTTCTGATAGCGCTCCCACGCAAACACCGGACGTTCGCGCAAGGATTTGAAGAAGCGTTGTAGCGGATGCTCATGCATGTGCCACGGTCCTGAAAATCATCTGTTGCCGGGGCGCGCGCCCCCCCAAAAAAAAGCGGACAGCCTGGGCTGTCCGCAAATATGCGCACATAGAGAGGAGCTTATCGCAACAGCGTTAGAACAC
>NZ_JAWRXJ010000487.1:0-261 GCF_046535095.1 Pseudomonas sp. SIMBA_041 | reverse complement strand
CATCGGTCCCCCCAAGGGTTGGATTTTTTGTCCAACTTCTTGGGGGCAGTCCAAACCTGTGGGAGCGGGCTTGCCCCGCGAATGGCGCTGTCAGGCTGTCGGTGCTGTGGCGACCATCGAAGGCCGCTTGGCCACCTCGGCATACCACGCCGCCAACCCAGGCTGGCGCTCACGCCAGCCAAAATCAGGCTGACGCAAGTCCAGATACCCCAGCGCACACGCCACACCAATCGCGGCCAGGTCAAAGCCTGAGATCAGTTC
>NZ_JAWRXJ010000486.1:0-261 GCF_046535095.1 Pseudomonas sp. SIMBA_041 | reverse complement strand
CCATCGCCTGGATCACCGCGTCGTAGCCGGGCAGCCCGCCGAGCGGACCGTCTGCGCCGAAGCCGGTCACCGCGCAGTGGATCAGGCGCGGGAAGCGCGGCCGCAGGTCGCGCGCGTAGTCCATCCCCCAGCGCGCGAGCGTGCCGGGCTTGAAGTTCTCGACGAGCACGTCGGCATCGGCGAGCAGGCGCCACAGGATCGCGCGCCCTTCGTCGCGGGACAGGTCGAGCGCGAGCCCTTCCTTGTTGCGGTTCACGCCCA
>NZ_JAWRXJ010000485.1:0-261 GCF_046535095.1 Pseudomonas sp. SIMBA_041 | reverse complement strand
AGTGTATCTTTTGGTCCGTACTTGGGATCACCTGCAAGTGGATAGCCAATATATTTCATATGCACACGAATTTGGTGTGTACGTCCCGTTTCCAGCTTGAGCTCAACAAGAGTATGCTCCTTGAAGCGTTCCAGCACAACAAAATGAGTAATCGCTGGCTTGCTGTTCTCAAATACGACGGCCATTTGCTGTCTATTTTTCGGGTCGCGACCGATAGGGGCATCAATGGTTCCCATTTCATGCGGAATAACCCCATGAACT
>NZ_JAWRXJ010000484.1:0-261 GCF_046535095.1 Pseudomonas sp. SIMBA_041 | reverse complement strand
AATCCATTTTGATTAATTTCTAATGACAAAATTATTTATTTAAAACAAATTATTCTACATCAAATTGAATTCCCAGCATTTCTTCACTTAATTTCCATAAACGCTCGGCATTTTCTTTGTCTATGGAATAAGGTTGAACGCCTCTTATTGTTGATGGATCATCATATCTGTGCTCGATTTGCCCTAAATCAATTTCAGCAATATCGCAATTTTCACAATAAACTCCACCCAAATTTTCAAGTAAAGGACTCGTTGCACACC
>NZ_JAWRXJ010000483.1:0-261 GCF_046535095.1 Pseudomonas sp. SIMBA_041 | reverse complement strand
CACGCAAGGTACGCTCCCACCTGGAACGCGGCCAGTCGGTCACCGAAGCCCTGTATGACGCCGGCTTCAACTCCAACAGCCGTTTCTACGAAGCGGCCGACCAGTTGCTGGGCATGACGCCCAGCGACTACCGCGCCGGCGGCCCCAACACCGATATCCGCTTCGCCCTCGGCCAGTGTTCCCTGGGGGCAATACTGGTGGCGCAAAGCGCGCGCGGTGTGTGTGCGATTCTCCTGGGGGATGAACCCGGCCCGCTGCTGG
>NZ_JAWRXJ010000482.1:0-261 GCF_046535095.1 Pseudomonas sp. SIMBA_041 | reverse complement strand
CCGCAATGGCATCGTGTACGAGATCCACGGCGAGCAGTGCCCGGATAGCGTGAAGTCGATCGGCGAGGGCGTTGTGATGCGCGGCGGCCGTGCTGAATTCGACATTGTTTTCGACAACGGCACCACGTCGAAGCGACTACCCGAGTGCATCTTGCGCGGCGTTCAATGGCGCGTCTATGGCGAGATTGCGACCGCTGATGAAATCACGGCAGCGCTCGCAAACGCAGCGACCACCAAGGCCGACAAGACAGCACGCGAAGC
>NZ_JAWRXJ010000481.1:0-261 GCF_046535095.1 Pseudomonas sp. SIMBA_041 | reverse complement strand
CATTGCCATTTGATAGTAGCATTGATGATACCATTTCACAATAAGTCGCCATTTTTAAGTTTTTGTTTTTTGATGACTTTTATTGCCCTACTATTAACGGTTGTATGACGACATCTTTACTAGCCAATTCATGACAGCTATTTAAGCTGAGGCTTTATATAGGTTATCTGAATATAGTAAAAACATTGTTGTCCTATCCGTTGGCTGATCGTATGCCTTACGCTAAGAAAAACACGCTCAGCCTATGATTAACAGTTACCA
>NZ_JAWRXJ010000480.1:0-262 GCF_046535095.1 Pseudomonas sp. SIMBA_041 | reverse complement strand
CTTGCGCACTATCAGTATCATTGAGGTTGCTATCAGCGCGAATCATCGTCACTGCCAACTGCTGACCTGCATCGATATCTTGCAGCAACTGATTTTGATCGAACAACAGCCCACTACGCCTAATTGCAATTTTTTGGCTAGCAAGCATTGATCCTGCAACCACAGTAATACTCACTACCAGTAATAAGATAGTCAGCAGCGCAACACCGCGTTGAGAGTTCGCAGTCATCGACATACATAGCCTTTGTTATTGAGCAATTGA
>NZ_JAWRXJ010000479.1:0-262 GCF_046535095.1 Pseudomonas sp. SIMBA_041 | reverse complement strand
CTCTGGGCAGCCTGCGCGAGTCCGCTGAGTAAGCGTGTCTTCCCTTGGCCATTCGCGCCGATGATCACGTTGATCGGGTCCAACGAATGGAGTGCTTCTCCGAAGTTCAACGACACAGGTAGGGCAAGGTCCGCAGCCACCGGAACGTCAGCTTCAATAGACGCAGCATTTGTCAGTGGCGATCTACGCGCAAGCACGTTCAAGATGGAACGAATGGCTACGAAGGCGAATAGCTCTTCGTCGCCTTTGAGCAAGATTGAAC
>NZ_JAWRXJ010000478.1:0-262 GCF_046535095.1 Pseudomonas sp. SIMBA_041 | reverse complement strand
CTGCCCGGATCTCGCGCTGGGCGATGTGTGTGCAGCACGGCAGGTTGGCTTTTATCATTGCGTTCCCGTCATACCGCGCGCAAGCGGACCAAGGTCGTATTTGCCGTCCGGCACCTCGTCAGTCTCTGAGTCGATGATCTAAGACCAAGGTCCGATTGGTATCGCACTGGCGCTCGGCTACGCTTGAGGGTAGAAACGGGCGGGCGACGTTGCCATGCACTGGATCATCGGGCCGCGTGCACCTTTGATGGGGCCCGCACAG
>NZ_JAWRXJ010000477.1:0-262 GCF_046535095.1 Pseudomonas sp. SIMBA_041 | reverse complement strand
ATCGACATCAGCACGATGAACAATGAATAGAGAGTCATCCTTGCAAAGCAATATGGGGCACTCCAACCACGGTGTGCCTCTTCCCGTACGAATCTATGAAGCAGCTATTAGACCAAATAACTTAAAATGGAGGTATTTGAGAAATGGAAATCAAAAGAATCGGCTCGCAACCTTCCGGCAAGGGACCGTCGGAATATTTTACCGGAACAGTTCGTATTGATCCCCTGTTTGGAGCAACAGCTCCTGCTCGAGCAGCTGGAGC
>NZ_JAWRXJ010000476.1:0-262 GCF_046535095.1 Pseudomonas sp. SIMBA_041 | reverse complement strand
GCCGGTACGCGCCTGACCCCGGCGGTGGCGGCCGGGCTGGTGCCCCAGGCGCAGAGCCTGCCGGACACCGACTGGCACATTCCACGGCTGTACCAGTTCGCCCAGGAGCTGGGGGCCAGTACCCTGGCGGCCGAATATTCGCGTTTTGTCATCGACCTGAACCGCCCGTCCGATGACAAGCCCTTGTACGTGGGGGCCACCACGGGCCTGTACCCGGCCACCCTGTTCGACGGCGAGCCCTTGTTCGTCGAAGGTCAGGCGC
>NZ_JAWRXJ010000475.1:0-262 GCF_046535095.1 Pseudomonas sp. SIMBA_041 | reverse complement strand
CGATCTCCGTGCGTGGCCCGAAGGGCGACTCAACCAGATCGCTCATCACGCGGCTCCTTTTTTGGAGGAAAACCGGAAGTCGACGTAGGTCGATGAATCCACGGTGTAGCCATCGCGCTTGATTATCTTGCGCGTATAGCCGCCGCCGTTTGGTAGCAGGCCCACCGATGCTTCGCCCATCAGGTGGAGGATGCGGGCCTTTGCGGCATCGGCACCTTTCTCCATGAGGTCGCGCTGCTCGGAGAAGTCGAGGCGCGCATAG
>NZ_JAWRXJ010000474.1:0-262 GCF_046535095.1 Pseudomonas sp. SIMBA_041 | reverse complement strand
ATCTTATACTAATATCAGGAGAACTCCTTGAAACATGAGGGAAATAGAGGGTAATTCTTCCGTTAAACTGCCCGTTATTTTAACGGCCCCAGTCTAAAACTATATTTTCGAGTCTAGTACTTTATTAATCTGTCTAAAACTTTTATATCTCTATACACGAAGTGGCATCACTCATGCAAGATCCCAATGCGGAGGAAGGAATCCGAAGATTGGTTCGGTTGAATCAAGCATTGTTGAACGATTAAAAGTACGTTGAACCTAG
>NZ_JAWRXJ010000473.1:0-262 GCF_046535095.1 Pseudomonas sp. SIMBA_041 | reverse complement strand
CTTGAGATCTTCGGGTCGGCTGATGCCACGATCGGCGCGCACGTATACCGAGCTGTGGCGGAACGCGCGCGACGGGAAGACGGGCACGGCGATATACGGCGACGTGCCCGCCGCCGTCTTCACCGAATAGCTGCTGAGCGAAAGCTCGCAAATGTCGTAGTCGGCGTGGCGGAATGCACGAAAGAAGATCTCCTCCGGATCCTGCAGCATGAACACGGGATCCACCCCGTCGATCTGGACATCCCCGTCGATCAACGGGCGC
>NZ_JAWRXJ010000472.1:0-262 GCF_046535095.1 Pseudomonas sp. SIMBA_041 | reverse complement strand
AGACTGGTGGGTAAAGCTAAACCCTAAAAATTTTCGTTTCCATGGCCGGTCTACTGCACTTTTCTCAATGTTCACCTTAAGTTTTAATTTATTCTCGATGAACCAGGAAATAGATGCCATTACCCGTTCGCCAGCCTTCTTTGAAGAAACGTAGACATTACAGTCGTCCGCGTAGCGGACAAATCTGAGCCCTCGTTTTTCTAGCTCCATGTCCAATTCATGCAACATGATGTTGGAGAGCAGCGGACTAAGAGGTCCACCT
>NZ_JAWRXJ010000471.1:0-262 GCF_046535095.1 Pseudomonas sp. SIMBA_041 | reverse complement strand
AGAGTTTTTCCAGTATCGGTTTTCTGATTCGTTTGGTGGTAACCCACCATTATATTCGTGCGGTCTTAGTGCGCTGTAATATCCAACGATATAGTCCGTTATTGCGTGAGCTGCATCGCTGAAGCTTACATAGCCCGTCGCTGGCACCCATTCGTTCTTCAGACTCCTGAAGAAGCGCTCCATGGGGCTGTTATCCCAGCAGTTTCCACGCCGACTCATACTCTGCCTGATCCGGTATCGCCACAGTAACTGCCGGAACTGC
>NZ_JAWRXJ010000470.1:0-262 GCF_046535095.1 Pseudomonas sp. SIMBA_041 | reverse complement strand
CTCGCCATCCATGCCTTCCTTGAGCAACTCGGTCAGGCGGGTGAACAGGTCGGTGAGACGGGAAAAGCCCTTTTTCAGCTCCAGGCCCATCTCGCGCATATGCTCGGGGATCAGCCCGCCGACAAAACGGTGGCGTGGCCGCTCGCGGCCTTCCATGTCTTCGCCGGTGCGGAAATCGGCGATCTGCTCGCAGGCGGTGAACATGAACTGCTGCTGGGTCTTGATCTCCCGCGCCAGCTCCGGCACCTGCTCGATCAGGCGC
>NZ_JAWRXJ010000469.1:0-262 GCF_046535095.1 Pseudomonas sp. SIMBA_041 | reverse complement strand
ACATCAGCCTGAAGCTCTTTTATCAGCTTGGTTTGTTCTTCATTAAGCTTTTTTTGCTCTTCAATGAGCTTTTGCTGTTCTTTAATAGCATTAATTAAAGTATATGTAATTTCTGAAGAATCATATTTACGTTGGTCGTCAAAATCATTTGATTTTATTTTCGTTACAGTTCCCGGTAAAACTTTCTCGATCTCCTGAGCAATTACCCCTGTATATGTTTTTCCGTCGTCACTATAACCTCCTTTTCCATTATACTGAAAGG
>NZ_JAWRXJ010000468.1:0-263 GCF_046535095.1 Pseudomonas sp. SIMBA_041 | reverse complement strand
CTGGGGCGCTACCTGGAGGAGGGGCTGGTGTGCCAGGCCGACCTTGAAGCGGCGCGGGACTGGTACCGGCGCTCGGCCGAAGGCGGGGATTTTCGCGGGCAGTTCAGCCATGCGGCAGTGCTGGCCGATGCCGGGCGTATCGACGAAGCCGTGGCGTGGCTGCAACGGGCTCTGGCCGGTGGCAACCTGAATTTCCCCCGGGTGGCATGCGCTGCGCTGCTCAAGGCCACGCACCCCGAGATTCGCGACCTGGCCCAGGCCTA
>NZ_JAWRXJ010000467.1:0-263 GCF_046535095.1 Pseudomonas sp. SIMBA_041 | reverse complement strand
AGCTACCAGCACTATGCCCAGGACCCACGGGTAAAGTGGGCGATCCCCATTTCGCTCGGCGACTCGCACCGCGGCTATCGCGTGATGGGCACCACCGGCGACTATTTCAGCCATTACCAGTATGGCCGCAGGCAGCACCTGGAACTGAGCCAGGGCCGTGCGTTCGCCGACGACCCGTTCGAAGTGGTGCTCGGCGCCGAGGTGGCCGAGGCGCTGCACTACCGGCTCGGCGACAAACTGGTGCTGGCGCATGGCGTGGCGGC
>NZ_JAWRXJ010000466.1:0-263 GCF_046535095.1 Pseudomonas sp. SIMBA_041 | reverse complement strand
ATCATTTTGAAATACGCACGCAACACCATCAGCACCATTCGCATCTTTAGTTCCTAAATAAGCCTGAAATCTGATTGTAAATGAATCTTTAAAATTAATTCTATAGATAGACCACATCTGGCCACTTTGGCTGTTTGTATTGGCGGTAAGCCTTACTTCGTTGGAAGGAACTCCTGAACTTCCGCTAACGGCGGTACCTTTCAGAACAAACAAATCACTCATTGTAGCTCCATCCAGTCGTTTTTCTAAGCAATCTGATATAC
>NZ_JAWRXJ010000465.1:0-263 GCF_046535095.1 Pseudomonas sp. SIMBA_041 | reverse complement strand
AGCTGACACGTTTTAACTGTTTAGGATTTATCTATGACTATATCATCGCTAGATAGCGCTACTGTTACCTTAAAACAGCTTATAGATGCCAATAAAAGCCAGCAGCAAAAACTGGCTGAGCAGCTTACAGCGATGATAGCAACATCGATTCAGGAAACATCAAGACAGGCAGAGTCAGCTCAAGCTCAATCTATTGCCCATACTCCGTTTCAACAGTTTCGCTTAGACAATCGCCAATTGGATGCGAATGACGTATTTGTCCT
>NZ_JAWRXJ010000464.1:0-263 GCF_046535095.1 Pseudomonas sp. SIMBA_041 | reverse complement strand
GTCTATCTGTATTGGCAGCTAACTGACTTTGCTTGCCTAATAAATAATCGTTTGGATCCGCAATGAACTCTCCAATAAGCCCGTCTTTACCATAAACGCTTATTTTTACATTTGGGTATAGTTGTGCTTGCGGGCTGCCGTTACTTAGAGTAGCGCCTATATCGCTAAATGTACCAGCGGTTTTAATCTGACTACTTCTATGAAAGGTATTGCTGATGGTAAGCACTGATAAGTCTGCACTAGGCAAGCTGCAGGCAGCGACA
>NZ_JAWRXJ010000463.1:0-263 GCF_046535095.1 Pseudomonas sp. SIMBA_041 | reverse complement strand
CCGATCACTGCCAGCGAAATGCTCAGCGTTAACGGCGTTGGGATGCGCAAGCTGGAACGCTTTGGCAAACCGTTTATGGCGCTGATTCGTGCGCATGTCGATGGCGACGACGAAGAGTAGTCAGCAGCATAAAAAAGTGCCAGGATGAAGACTCCGTAAACGTTTCCCCCGCGAGTCAAATGTATGTTGATGTTATTTCTCACCGTCGCCATGGTGCATATTGTGGCGCTTATGAGCCCCGGTCCCGATTTCTTTTTTGTCTC
>NZ_JAWRXJ010000462.1:0-263 GCF_046535095.1 Pseudomonas sp. SIMBA_041 | reverse complement strand
AACGAGTCCATATAAACCAAGAAATATGCGCGAGTTCACAAACAAACTAGTGCATTAATTGCCTGACTGTCCTGCAGGCTGATAGGGAGATCAAACCAGGTGGATGTACCGATGTTGCTCGCCGCGGTTTCAGCAACTTCGCCTTGTGGCGAAGACCTGGAATATGACGCGGATTTCTTGCACTTGGAGCGGGCCGCACAGGGCCAGCCCGAGCGCAGCATGGGCGACTCGATCCTGCCGGCCGAGCCGCCGGACTGGCGCAG
>NZ_JAWRXJ010000058.1:0-422 GCF_046535095.1 Pseudomonas sp. SIMBA_041 | reverse complement strand
TCAGTTTAGCCTTAACCGGCGCATGACTTCAAGACTAACTCCTCTAAATCAATTACCAGTGGCTGCTGCCAGTGGTGCTTTTGCATGTCTTTCCGGGTTGGACTCAAGACGATAGTTACCGGATAAGGCGCAGCGGTCGGACTGAACGGGGGGTTCGTGCATACAGTCCAGCTTGGAGCGAACTGCCTACCCGGAACTGAGTGTCAGGCGTGGAATGAGACAAACGCGGCCATAACAGCGGAATGACACCGGTAAACCGAAAGGCAGGAACAGGAGAGCGCACGAGGGAGCCGCCAGGGGGAAACGCCTGGTATCTTTATAGTCCTGTCGGGTTTCGCCACCACTGATTTGAGCGTCAGATTTCGTGATGCTTGTCAGGGGGGCGGAGCCTATGGAAAAACGGCTTTGCCGCGGCCCTCTCA
>NZ_JAWRXJ010000461.1:0-263 GCF_046535095.1 Pseudomonas sp. SIMBA_041 | reverse complement strand
CGGCATGGAACCTGTCGTGCATGAGATGTTTCTTGAAGCCTGCCGGTCCGGCAACATGGCGAAATCGTGGAAGTACAGTCTCTACCACGGTGGACTTCGGCTGTGGGAATGTACGAAATCGTTCCAGTGGGCCGATGTCGCGATGCTGCTCAACGACACCGAGTGCGCGTTCGCTGTATCGAAGCTGAACCTTGGCGAAGGGCGCGTCGTACAGATCGACAACGGCATTGACGAGACGTTTACGTCGATCGCGCGCAAGGCGC
>NZ_JAWRXJ010000460.1:0-263 GCF_046535095.1 Pseudomonas sp. SIMBA_041 | reverse complement strand
CAGGTGCCGGGGCAGCCAGGCAAAGCCCAGGCCGCTGCCGACGAAGGTCGCGGCAGTGGCCAGGCTGCCCACGGTCCAGCGTTGTTCGGCGCCGAGCCAGCCGACATCTCGCGGTTGCTGGCGGCCGGAGTCGCGGATCACCACTTGCAACTGGCTTTCCAGGTCCTGGAAATGCAGTTCCCGCTGCAGGCGGTGCAGGGCGTGTTCCGGGTGGGCCACGGCGACGAACTCCACCGAGCTCATCTCGGTGCCCAGGTAGCCGG
>NZ_JAWRXJ010000459.1:0-263 GCF_046535095.1 Pseudomonas sp. SIMBA_041 | reverse complement strand
ATTACGTAGATTGAGAATAGGCGTGGCGATACTGCTGACTTGACTGCCAACCTCATCGTGAGTGACGGCATACCCTAATCTTCTAGTTCGTTCTAAATCTTCCTGTATTTGTTCCATACTATCTTGAAGAGAGGGATTCAACTTCAGCTCTGCTTGGAAATAACTTGCCTGAAATTCAAGTGATCGCATTGCCAAAATCGTTTTACCTGATGCTGAGAGGTGTAATGGCATTGTCTGACCCACGTAAATATTGAAAGAACCAC
>NZ_JAWRXJ010000013.1:0-214059 GCF_046535095.1 Pseudomonas sp. SIMBA_041 | reverse complement strand
CATGTGAGAGTAGGTCATCGTCAAGATTAAATTCCGAAACCCCTATCTGCGTATGCAGGTAGGGGTTTTGTTTTGCCTGCTGGAAAGTGCCATCACCGACCGTCATTTAGGCCCTCAAGGGCAACCGTTAGAGGAAATCGCACTAAAGCAACCGCGCAGTTTTTGGTATGGTGCAGCTCGTTTTTTTAACGGACTGATTTCAAGCCTACGGATCGGCACCCGTCTTTCGTCACAGAGTTGCTGCAGAAATGCCCGAACCGATACCGATCAAGGACCACGAAAAAGAGACGCGCCTCGTCAATAAAAGACTGATGGCTTGCGGCTTGTTCGTCGTCGCTATTACCTGCGCGCTGGTGGTGCGCATGTACGTCTTGCAAGTGGTCGAATTCGACTACCACTCGACCATCTCCGAAAACAACCGCGTCCACGTCTTGCCGATCACGCCCACCCGTGGGTTGATCTACGACCGCAATGGTGTGGTTCTGGCGGATAACCGGCCGAGCTTCAACCTGACCATCACCCGCGAACGCACTTCGGATGTCAAAGAAGAGCTGGATGAGGTGGTCAACCTCCTGCACCTGCCGATAGAAGATCGAACGTTGTTCGACAAGGCCATGAAGCAGGCCCGTCATCCGTTCGTGCCGGTCACGCTGTTCTATGAACTGAGCGAGGAGCAGATCGCTGTATTGGCGGTCAACGAGTACCGCCTGCCAGGGATCGATGTCGAGCCTCAGTTCGTGCGTCACTACCCGATGGGAGCGCACTTCGCGCATTCGATCGGCTATGTCGGTCGTATCAACGAGAAAGAATCCAAAGCCCTGGACAACGTGGAATACCGCGGCACTCAATCCATCGGCAAAACCGGCATCGAAAAATTCTATGAGTCCGAGTTGCATGGCCATGTCGGTTACGAAGAAGTCGAAACCAATGCCCAAGGCCGCGTGCTGCGCGTGCTCAAGCACACCGATCCGGTCCCCGGTAAAAACATCGTCCTGAGCCTGGACGTCAAACTTCAGGAAGCCGCCGAAGAAGCCTTGGGTGATCGTCGTGGGTCGGTCGTTGCACTCGACCCATCGACCGGTGAAGTGCTGGCCATGGTCAGCAAGCCAAGCTTCGACCCGAACCTGTTCGTCACCGGGATCAGCTTCAAGGAATACGCGGCGCTGCATGACTCCATCGACCGCCCGCTGTTCAACCGCGTGCTGCGCGGCCTCTACGCGCCGGGATCGACCATCAAGCCTGAGGTGGCCATCGCCGGCCTCGATGCCGGTGTCGTCACCCCACAGACCCGTGTCTTCGATCCGGGTTACTACCAGCTCCCGGATTTCGACCACAAATACCGTAACTGGAACCACAGCGGCGACGGCTGGGTGGACATGGATGCCGCGATCATGCGCTCCAACGACACCTACTTCTACGACCTCGCCCATAAGCTGGGCATCGACCGCCTGCACGACTACATGGCGATGTTCGGCCTCGGGGAGAAAGTCTCGCTGGACATGTTCGAAGAGTCTGCCGGTTTGATGCCGTCTCAAGCCTGGAAGCGCGCCACACGTCGTCAGGCCTGGTTTCCTGGTGAGACGGTGATCCTCGGCATTGGCCAGGGCTACATGCAGGTCACTCCGCTGCAATTGGCCCAGGCCACCGCGCTGATCGCGAATAAGGGGGTGTGGAATCGACCGCACCTGGCCAAGACCGTGGATGGCGTCGCGCCGGTGGATGAGCACCCGATGCCGAACATCCTGCTCAAGAATCCGCATGACTGGGAACAGGTCAACCACGGCATGCAGATGGTGATGCACGATGCTCGCGGGATTGCCCGGGCGGCTGCGATCGGGGCTCAATACCGGATTGCCGGCAAGAGTGGTACCGCGCAAGTTGTTGCGATCAAGCAGGGCGAGCGCTACAACCGGGCGAAAACCCTGGAGCGTAACCGCGATAACGCCTTGTTCGTTGGCTTCGCTCCGGCTGAGCACCCGAAGATCGTCATCTCGGTGATGATCGAAAACGGCGAGGCCGGTGGTCGCGTCGCCGGTCCGGTGGTGCGGCAGATCATGGACGCCTGGCTACTTGATCAGGACGGTCATCTCAAGCCGCAATACGCCGCCCCGAGCAAAGCGCCAGGTGATCCTCACGTGTAAGTCGTTACTTCGCAATCACAAGCGCCATAAGGCACTTGCCATCGCCCTGACGTTAACGTAAAGATTGCGGCAGGGCGCTGAACTTGAAAAAGCGCAGGGCGGACCGATTCGGAGCGCTTGATGACGCTAATAAAAACAACACCACCGAAACTGCACCGCGAAGCCCGGCTGGCCCGGGAAAGACTCCACCTGGAGGGCGAAGTCCCCGATGGCGTCTTGCGCGCGGAAATCGATGCGTCCTGGCGGCGCAGCCTCAGTCATGGCGTGCACTTCAATGGCAAGCACGAACTGGCGCTGGAATCGAGCGCCAGCCTCGATGTGCTGCTGTCGAGCAACCGACTGCTGATCGACGCGGCATTGCCAGCGATTGATTACCTGGCTGAACGCCAAGGCAAGGAAGGCCTGATCATCCTCGCCAATTCCGACGCCACCATCCTCGCTGTCGAAGGGCGTGCCGACCGCCTCAAGGGCAGCGGCCTGCAAGACATTACGTTGGGCGCCTGCTGGAGCGAAGCCGCTCGCGGCACTAACGCTCTGGGCACTGCACTGGTCGAAGCCCGGCCGACGATGATCGATTGCGGCGAACATTACCTCGATCGCCTGACGGATTTTTCCTGCACCTCGGTGCCGATCCACTGCCCTCAAGGCGACATTCTTGGCGTGCTCGACCTGACCCGAGAAGGCCCGCTCGGCCGCGTCCATGACAGCACCGCGTTGCTGGCGATGGCGGTCAGCCAGATTGAAAGCCGCGTGTTCAACGCCAGTTATCCCGACGAAATCGTCCTGGCCTTCCACAGTCGCCGCCAATACCTCGAATCGCCTTGGCAAGGCTTGTTGGCGGTGAGCCTCGGCGGTCAGATCCTCGCGGTCAGTGCCCAGGCCTGTCAGTTGCTCCATGCCGAGCGCTCGGCGCTGGTCGGTCGACGTTGCGAAGAATTCCTCGGCGTCGATGGCCTGCAACTGTTATCGCGTTTGCACCAGGGCGGCGTCGGCAGCCTGCAAACCGCCAAGGGCGAATTCTTCTACAAAACCCTGCGCGCGCCGCAGCGGTCAATCAATGTCAGCACCCCAACGCGCACGACCGCCAAAACCACGAAACCCCAGCCGGACCTGGAGTCCCTGGCCGGTAGCAACGTGCGTTATGCCCGCGCCCTGCGCATGGCCCGGCAAGGCTTGGCCAATGAGTTGCCAGTGTTGCTGCTTGGTGAAACCGGCACCGGTAAAGAAGTCATCGCCCGCGCCCTGCACATGGCCGGAACCCGTCGTGACAAGCCCTTTATCGCGGTGAACTGTGCGGCCATTCCCGAAGGCCTGATCGAATCGGAACTGTTCGGCTACCGCGAAGGCGCCTTCACCGGCTCCCGTCGTGGCGGCATGATCGGTCGTCTGCAACAGGCCCACGGCGGCACCTTGTTCCTCGATGAAATCGGCGACATGCCGCTGGCCTTGCAAGCGCGTTTGCTGCGGGTGCTGCAAGACCGCAAAGTCGCGCCGCTGGGTGCCGGCGAAGAACAGGACATCGACGTCGCGCTGATCTGCGCCACGCACCGCGACCTCAAGCGTCTGGTGGAAGAAAAGCACTTTCGCGAAGACCTGTTCTACCGGGTCAACGGCATCAGCGTGATGCTCCCGGCCCTGCGCGAACGCGACGATTTCAGTGCACTGGTCGGGCGATTGCTGACCAGGCTAGATGCACCAACCGTCGTCCTGCATGACGATTTGAACCGACTGCTTAGCGGCTATCACTGGCCGGGCAACATCCGCCAACTGGAGATGGTGTTGCGCACCGCGCTGGCCATGCGCGAACCGGGGGAGAGCGTCCTCACCCTCGACCACTTGCCCGACAGCATGCTCGACGAATTGACCGCCACCGAACGCCCTCAGTCCGGCAGCATTCGTGAAAATGAACTGGAACTGATTCGTCAGTCCCTGGACACGCACCAGGGTAACGTCTCGGCCGCCGCCGACGCGTTGGGCATCAGTCGCGCGACCCTGTATCGCAAGCTCAAACAGTTGCGTTCGTGATGCAGCGCCTGATCGTCCGGCTGATCGACAGCCAGAACCCCGAAGCCCTGCAAGCGGCATTGCGCTGGCTCTACAGCTTCGTGCGCCCCCATCGCTTGGCCATCGCCGGGCTGCTCGGTTTGTCGGTGTGTGCCTCGCTGCTGGTGTTGGTGCAACCCTGGTTGACCAAGCTACTGATCGACGATGGCCTGCTGGCGCGCAACTTTGCGATGCTGGTGTTGATTGCCGGGTTGATGATCGTCGCCGGGCTTCTCGGCACGGCGCTGTCGGGCATCAACCGCTACTTGCACACGCGGTTGTCCGGGCGGATTTTGTTTGCGCTGCGCGATGATCTTTATCGGCATTTGCAGACGCTCTCTCCGAGCTTTTACGGTCAGCGGCGGATTGGCGACCTGATGTCGCGCCTCGATGGCGACGTCGCGGAGATTCAGCGCTTTGCCGTGGACTCGCTGTTTTCGGCGGTATCGAGTGTGATCGGTCTGGTCTGCGCGGTGGCGATGCTGCTGACCCTGTCCTGGAAACTCTCGTTGTTAGCATTGGTGCTGATCCCCCTCGACGTGCTCTGGCTGCGCTGGATGCGGCGCAAGGTCGAGCGCGATGTGCGGCAATTGCGCGAGCGCTCGGCGGACATGTCCTCGTTCATGGTCGAGACACTGCCGGTGATGAAATTCATCCAGTCCGCCGGCCAGCAACAGCGTGAAGCACTGCGTCTGGAAACGCTGGGCCACGGCTACATGAGCCAATTGCTGCGCCTGCAAGTCACCGAGTTTTTTACCCAGGCCGTACCGGGAACACTGACGTCGTTGTCCCGGGCCTGTGCGTTTTTGATTGGCGGGTACTGGGTGGTGCAGGGGACCTGGCAGTTGGGCGCCTTGATCGCGTTTTCTACTTATCTGGGCATGGCCGTCGGGCCGGTTCAGAGCCTGCTCGGGCTCTACGTCGCCATTCAACGGATGACCGTCAGTCTTGGGCGCGTGATGGAATTGCGCGGCGAAGAGCCGACCGTCCTGACGCCGGTTCAGCCGCAACCGATGCCGACTTCGGGTGACCTGCGATTCGACGATGTGCACTTCAGTCATCCCGGTCGCCCGACCACCTTGCGCGGTATCGAAGCGCGCATTCCCTACGGATTGAAAGTCGCTCTCAGCGGCGGCTCCGGGGTCGGTAAATCAACCCTGATCGACCTGTTGCAACGCCATCATGATCCGCAGTCCGGCCGCGTATTGCTGGGGGAGGTCGACCTGCGGGAGCTGGATCTGTTCCAGTTGCGCCAGCGGATTGCCGTGGTCAGTCAGGACATCGTGTTGTTTCGCGGCAGCCTCGCTGACAACCTCGCTTATGCCGTACCGCACGCCAGTCGCGAGGCGATTGCCGAAGTCGCGCGACTGGCGCAACTCGACAGCCTGATCGAGTCGTTGCCCGAAGGCCTCGACAGTCCGTTGGGCGAGCGCGGCCAGCAGCTGTCGGGCGGGCAGAAACAACGCATCGCCATTGCCCGGGCACTCTTGCAGGACCCGCTGATTCTGGTGCTCGACGAAGCCACCTCGGCAGTGGATGAAGCCACTGAGCGCGAAGTGATCGAGGCCATCGACCGACTGTTTGCCGGACGTACACGCATCCTGATCAGCCATCGCCCCTCCACCTTGGCCGATGCCGATCTGCGTTTTGAATTGCTCGACGGCGTGCTCACCTCAAAAACGGTGCTGCATGAAGCCTGAACTGCGCATCGGTGTGGTCGACAGTGGGCATTCGGCGGCGCAACGGGTGCAAGTCGTCGCGGGTCGGCGCTTCTCGTTGCTGGACGATGGACTGGCCGAAAGCGACTTGCGCGACGATCCGCTGGGCCATGGCAGCGCAGTGATTGAAGCCATCGGCAGGCGGGCACCTTCAGCGGTGTTTTGCGTGGGGCAGGTGTTTGATCAGCGCGGCGTCACTAGCGCCTTGCAGATCGCCAGCGCTATTGACTGGCTGGTGGCGCAGGACGTTCGGCTGATCAATCTGAGCCTCGGCTTGCGACAGGATCGCAGCCTGTTGCGCGAAGCCTGCGCAGCGGCGGTGGCACGCGGGGTTCTACTCTGCGCCTCTAGTCCCGCGCAAGGCGAGGGCGTGTTCCCGGCCAATTATCCGCAGGTGCTGCGCGTTACCGGCGACGCCCGTTGCACCGAACAGCAATGGTCGTGGCTCAACAGCGCGCAAGCGGATTTCGCCGCGTGTGTGCATGGGACCTATCCAGGACAATCCGGCGCCAGTCTGGGGTGTGCGGCGTTGAGCGGGCACATCGGCGCTTTTCTGGTCGAACATCCTGAGGCGAGCAACCAGCAAGTGGTCGAATGGCTGCGCGAGCATGCGCGTTATCGCGGCCCTGAACGGCGCTTCGGCCCATGATCGTGATACTCGGCGCCGGGCCAGCAGGGGCGGCGGTGGCCCTGGGGTTACGGCGGCTCGGTTATCCCGTGACGCTGGTCAGCGAGTGGCGCCGGTTTGCCGCGCTGGAAGGTGTTTCGGTGCGAGTGCTGGACGCACTGCGCGGCGCGGGCCTGCATCAGGCGCTGGCGGAAGCGGCGTTGCCTTCCCAGCGGCAGGTGTCGTGGAACGGTCAGCAGCATGCGCAGAACATTGAATTCCTGTTGGACCGTCCCGTCTTTGACCGAGGCTTGCGCGAAGACCTGCGCCTGGCAGGAGTCGAGGTGATCGAAGGTCGGATGCTGACGGTTCAGACCAACGCTACGGCGCATCGAATCGAGATCGAAGGGCGTGAAGCGCTGGTCGCGGACTTTCTGGTGGACGCCCGAGGGCGTCAGGCACCTGCGCTTGGTAAAGGCCTGAGAGGGCCGGAGACGGTCAGCCTGCTCAATCGCTGGCAGGCCACGCCGGGCAGCACCGCCAGCGCAGTGGAAAGCCTGGAGGATGGCTGGGCGTGGATGGCGCGGCGGGCTGATGGTCAGTGCTATTGGCAGTGGACGGTGGACGTGGCCAGCGCCAACCTGCCGGGCAAGGCGCAGTTGCTCGACTATTGTCGGCAGCGGCGCCAGGGCTCGGCGCTGGCTCAGGCTTTTTTCGGTGCCTCGCCGGAAATCGACCTGCAGTTGCATGCCCGCAGCAGCACCGCGATCCTCAGTCCGCAGGTGTGCGGTCCGAACTGGATTCGGGTTGGGGATGCAGCGATGGCGGTTGACCCGCTGTCGGGCAACGGGATTTTTCAATCGCTGTCCTCAGCGCTGCAGGCGCCAACGGTGATCAACACGCTGTTGCGAAAACCCGAGCGAACGGCCTTGGCACAGCGTTTTCATCGGCAGCGGGTGGAACAGCTGTTTTTGCGCTTTGCGCGGATCGGTCGTGACTTTTACGCCGATGAACAGCGATGGCGGGACCAACCATTCTGGCAGGCGCGGCGGCAGTGGCCGGATGCTCAGGTGGCCCATGCCGAGGCAGATTTTGCCGCGTTGAGGATTGAGCGGGCGCCGGTGTTGAATGAGGGGTTTGTCGATGAAGCCGAGGTGGTGATCACGGCGGATCAGCCGTTGGGGATCTGGCATGTGCAAGGGGTTGAAGTGGCGCCGTTGGTGCGGCGGTTGCGTACTGAGCCGGCGGAACAGGTGTTGGCGGGGTTGACGGTGGAGCAGGGGCGGGTGGTTCGGGGGTGGTTGTTGGCTCAAGGCTTCAAACCCCGGGATTTGTAGGGGCCTCTCGGACGCCATCGCGGTCAAGCCCGGCTCCCACAGAGGATTTGTGATCAACACAGAACCAATGTAGGAGCCGGGCTTGCCCGCGATGGCGGCCTAAAAAACGCCGCAAATCAGAGCTTGATCAACACCGACTTCAACTCGGTGTAATGCTCAATCGCCGCATACCCCATCTCCCGCCCGACCCCCGACATCTTGTACCCACCAAACGGCAACGCCGGGTCCAGGGCGCTGTGGCAGTTGACCCACACCGACCCCGATTTGATCCGCGGAATCATCCGGTGCACCGCCGCCAGATCATTCGACCAGATACTCGCCCCGAGCCCATAAGGACTGTCATTGGCCATGCGCAACGCATCGGCTTCGTCGTCGAACGGAATCGCCACCAGCACCGGACCAAATATCTCTTCCTGCACCAGCGAATGCTTCTGATCGACGTCGACAATCACCGTCGGCTTGACGAAAAACCCCGGGCCGAATTGCTCGCCACCGCAGGCGATGGTCGCGCCACTTTCCCGGCCCTTTTCGATGTACCCATAAACCCGTTCCTGCTGGCGCGCCGAAATCAACGGACCCATCTCGACGCTTGGGTCCAGGCCGTTGCCGAGCTTCATGGCATTAGCAATACCGGCGATGTCCGCCACCACATTGTCGAAATGCTTGCGTTGCACGTACAGGCGCGAACCTGCGCAGCAGACCTGGCCCTGGTTGAAGAAGATCGCGCTGGCGGCACCCGCGGCGGCGCTCGGCAGGTCGGCGTCGCCCATGACGATGGTCGGTGATTTTCCGCCCAGCTCCAGGGTCACGCGGGTCATGGAGTCCATGGCGATCTTGCCTATCTGCTTGCCCACGGCAGTCGAGCCGGTGAAGGTCAGCTTGTCCACCAGCGGGTTGTGCGTCAGCGCGGAACCGGCGGTGATGCCGGTGCCGGTGACCACGTTGAACACGCCTTCGGGGTAACCGGCTTCGAGGACCAGCTCAGCGAGTTTCAGCGCGGTCAGCGGGGTTTCATCGGCGGGTTTGAGCACCACCGTGCAACCGGTGGCGAGGGCCGGGCCGAGCTTCCAGCAGGCCAGTAGCAGCGGGAAGTTCCAGGCGACGATGGCGCCGACCACGCCCACCGCTTCGCGACGGATAAAACTGTGGAATTGATCGTTGGGCATCAGCGGCAACGACACCTCAACGCTGGAACCTTCAATCTTGGTCGCCCAACCGGCCATGTAGCGCAGGAAATCGATGGCCAGTTGCACGTCCATCACTTGGGCGACCGCCGCGCTTTTACCGTTGTTCAGGCATTCCAGTTGCGCCAGCAGCTCGGCATCGCGCTGCATCAGGTCGGCGAGTTTCCACAACAGATTCTGCCGTTCGCGTGGGCGGGTGCGGGTCCAGGCCGAATCATCGAAAGCCTGACGCGCGGCCAACACCGCGCGGTCGACATCCTCCGGCGTGGCCCGTGGCACCACGCACAACACTTCACCGGTGGCCGGGTTGTGCAGGGGCATGGTCTGGCCATCGGCGGCCTCGACCCATTCCCCGCCGATCAACATGCGCGGGGCACGCTGGATAAATGCGGAGGTGGCGGGAAGCACATTAGGGAGCGTCATGGCGAAGCCTCTTATTGTTCGTGAGAACAGGGCTTTCGCAATGGTTGTGCCAAGTCGCCGGGAGGTCAGGCCAACGTTGATTAGCCGGACGCCAATGGAGGGTGGTGAAGGTTATGCCATGTAGCCGCTGGCGAAGCCTGCGTTCGGCTGCGCAGCAGTCGTGAAATCAGACGATACGGTGCTTCAGGCAGACCGCAAACTCAGGAATTACGACTGCTAGCGCAGCCGAATGCAGGCTTCGCCAGCGGCTACAAAAATTGCGTTGCCGTCGGCATTTCTTCTCCCGTCGACATAGCGGGCGGTAGCGATTTTTTCGCAAATTGCGACACCCGCTGAGACGACGAGCAACCGGGTTGCGACCTTGAGTGCCCCCGTGTTGGGGTCTAGAATTTTCAGGCTCGGTGGGTGAAATGACGGAACATTTCCCCGGCCACACATCTCGCACAAGGGGGGTTGTGATGAACCTTTCAACCCTGGAGATTCAAAGCATCATTGAACGGAGTTTTCTACCTTCGGTATGCACCTGCAGCATGGCACCGGATCAGTCGTTGACGATCCGGGTCTGCAATTGCATGACCGGCAAAGTGGACCTGGTGGTGAGTCACGTTCCCGTCTGGGAGCTGGACACCGCCCACGCGATTGCGACGCTGGTGGGGCAGATGCAGCAACAGATCAACGCACACAAAGACGTCCACCCAACGTTCTTGAGCTGAACCGGCGTCAGCCGCACCACCGCGTGTGGTGCGGCCTGCGTTGAGGTGTTCATGAGGGGATTATGCTAGAAATCTCCTCGAACGTGCTGCTATCTACGGCTGCTAGTAGCGTCCGGTCATCCTTGAGCGTGGCCAGAAAGGTCACTTCGGTTTCCTTGCCGGCCAGCATGAACCCGGCAATTGCGCCGATGGGTCCCAGCAGCATGGCGCCCGCCACGCCGAACCCGATGGCATCCTTGATGTTGTTGATCGACTCCTCGTTGGCGACTTCCACACGCTTGAACGCTGAAATCGGGAGGGTGAGGCCGGGCCATGGATGAAGCGATGTCCTGAGGGTGAAAACGCCGTCCCTGTACTCTCCATCACCCTGCAGAAAGTCCCCCGCCAAGACAGTGATGCTTGCCATTTTTTATCCCCTTGCTGGCAATCGGTGAACAACTATTTCGCGCCGGCCTACCCGTGCCGTCAATCGTTGGGCGATGAGCTGTTCCCGCTGGGCATCTATGCTTGTCTCAGACTGCAACACCTGTCGCGATATTAGACGCAGGCGCTCTCCTTCAACGGCTGTTCCAGGCCCTTGATTGCACGCAACTGATTGATAAAAAACAACATCGGCAAGCTGGCACGCTCCGTGTATTGCTCATCGCAGACGTTTCTCTTGCCTCCGTCAGCGGTTCGCCGCCGGCGGCAGAAACCATAAAAACGATAAGCCACAACAATAAGAACGCACCGTGCGAGGTTCGACGTTGATGAAGAGAAAACTCCGATCAGGCCTGAGCGCCAGCCTGCTGGCCGTGGCCGCTTGCGTGGCGCTGCATTCGCCCGACAGCCTGGCAGCCCGCGACGCCCAGACCATCCTCAAGGAAACGTGTCAGGGCTGTCACACCCCTGAAGCCAATAACACCCTCAGCCGCATCAGCCACCAGCGCAAGACCCCGGAAGGCTGGTTGATGAGCATCGCCCGGATGCAAACCATGCACGGTTTGCAGATCAGCGATGACGACCGCCGCACCCTCGTCAAGTACCTGGCCGACACCCAGGGCCTGGCACCGAGCGAGACCGATGGCGTGCGTTATGCGCTGGAGCGTCGACTCAATACCGTCGAAAAATTCGACGACCAGACCAGCCAGATGTGTGGCCGCTGCCACTCCGGTGCGCGGGTCGCCCTGCAACGCCGTCCGGCCCAGGAATGGGAACGCCTGGTGAACTTCCACCTCGGCCAATGGCCGTCCCTCGAATACCAGGCCCTGGCCCGCGACCGCGACTGGTTCGACATTGCCCGCAAAGACATGGTGCCGATGTTGGCCAAGCGTTATCCGCTGGACAACCCGGCCTGGAAAAAATGGCAGAGCGCCGCGCCGAAAAGCGATGCCCTGGTGGGCGACTGGAGTTTCAGCGGCCACTTGCCAGGCAAGGGTGAATTGGCCGGCGTGATGAGCGTCACGGCCGATGGCAGCGATACCTTCAAGGTTGGCGTCAAAGGCCAATACGCTGACGGCAGCCCGTTCAATGGCGACGGCAGCGCGATTCTCTACACCGGCTACGAATGGCGCGGCAACGTGACCATCGACGGCGTGACCATGCGTCAGGTATTCGCCGCCCAAGGCAATGCGATGCAGGGTCGGATGTTCGAGGCCGAGCACGACGAGCGCGGTCTGGACTTCGTCGCCGCCAAGCAGGGTTCCAGCCGTTTGCTGGCGGTACAGCCGGGTTATCTGAAGACTGGCAGTGAAACGGAAGTGACGCTGGTCGGCAGCGGTCTCACCGGCAAACCGAATTTCGGCAAAGGCGTGGAAGTGGTCGAAATCGTCGAGCAGAGCCCTGAGCGGATCAAGGTCAAGCTCAAGGCCGCCGCCAATGCTCAACCGGGCGTGCGTGCAGTCACCGTCGGCACACTGAAAGGCCCGAGCCTGTCGGTCTACAGCTCCATCGCCGAAGTCAAAGTGGTGCCGGAATTCTCGGTGGCGCGGATCGGCGAGGGCGGTGGTTCGACGCCGAAAGTCCAGGGCCGCTTCGACGCCGAAGCCTGGGGCAAAGGCGCTGACGGCAAGCTGTATCGCATCGGCGTGTTCCCGGCGCAGTGGAAGGTCGAGGCCTTCGATGACCGCGCCAAGGAAGACGAAGACGTCAAGTTCGCTGGCACCATGCAGGCGGACAGCGGCGTGTTCACACCGGGCGATGCCGGGCCGAACCCGCAACGCAAGATGTCCACCAACAATGCCGGCAACCTCAAGGTGATCGCCGCCGTCGACGATGCAGGGAAATCCCTGACCGGCGAAGGCCACATGATCGTCACCGTGCAACGCTGGAACAATCCACCCATTCCATGAGTTGGCTGATTCCTACGGCTTCAGACACTTTTTCGGAATGACCGCGGGCCCCGTCAAACGGGGTTTGCATAGGAGGTTGCAATGGGCGCTATTTTGAATCTGGTCGAACGGAACCTGCACGAAGTGCACGTCGATGCCGACCGCATGCTGTTTCACATCCCCAGCAGTTCGCTGTTCGCCAGCGACGAACTGACCGGCACCATCATCGATACCTTGCGCGGTCCCGGCTGTTCGTCGGACGACCTGATCCAGCGCTTGTCCTCACGCTTCAACGGCGAGGAAATCACCGAGACCTTGCGTGAGTTGATGTCCCTGGAACTGGTCAGCGACGGCTCGCCACTGACCCCGGACATCGGCACCAAACGGGTCGAGCGCACCGCGATCAATACCGTGGTGCTCAACGTCAACACCGGCTGCAACTTGAGCTGCACCTACTGCTACAAGGAAGACCTCGACAAGCCGTCGGCGGGCAAGAAAATGGACGTCGAAACGGCGGTCGCGTCGGTGGAAATGCTGCTGCGCGAATCCCCGGATGAAGAGCGTTTCACCGTGGTGTTCTTCGGTGGCGAGCCGTTGAGCAACCGCAAACTGATCGAGTACATGGTCGACTATTGCGAGAAGCGTTTCCGCGAGGCCGGCAAGTTCGTCGAGTTCGTCATGACCACCAACGCCACGCTGCTCACTGAAGAAACCGTGGACTACCTCAATGCCCACCGTTTCGGGCTGTCGGTGAGCATCGACGGGCCTAAAACCGTGCACGACCGCAACCGTATCACCGTGGGCGGGCAGGGCACGTATGACGTGGTACGGCGCAAGGCGGAGATGCTGTTGTCGCGCTACAACAGCCGTCCGGTGGGCGCGCGGGTCACGTTGACCACCGGCGTCACCGACGTCGAAACCATCTGGGATCACCTGTTCAATGAACTGGGTTTTGCCGAAGTCGGGTTTGCCCCGGTGACCTCTGGCGACATCAGCACCTTCAACCTGTCCAGCGACGAGTTGATCGAAGTTTTCGCCAGCATGAAGAGGCTGGGTCGGCGTTACCTGGACGCGGCGCTGGAACACCGCAACATCGGTTTTTCCAACCTGCACCAATTGATCACCGACATCCACGAAGGCCACAAAAAAGCCCTGCCGTGCGGCGCGGGCCTGAAGATGCTGGCGGTGGATCACAAAGGCGAACTGAACCTGTGCCACCGCTTTACCGGTTCGTCACTGCCGACCTTCGGCAACGTGCACAGCGGCGTCAAACAGGTGGAGTTGAACGACTTCCTGTCCCAACGCCTCGACCGCACCAACACCGGTTGCGAGGACTGCCAGATCCGCAACCTGTGCTCCGGCGGCTGCTACCACGAAAGCTACGCCCGGTACGGCGACCCGACCCACCCGACCTATCACTACTGCGAACTGATGCGTGACTGGGTCGACTTCGGCATCGAGGTCTACACCCGGATCATGGCCCATAACCCTGCGTTTATCAGCAGCTACATCACTCCGCGCAAGGCTCACTGATATGAAACATCTCAAGGCAATCAATAACAAAGCGCTGAAACTGGACGAGGCTGCGGCCGAAAACCGCATCGAAGAAGTGGTGGCCATGAGCTCTGTGGCGGGCTGCGCCTCGACCACCGACCCGGGTTGGGAGATCGATGCGTTTGGCGGGGTGTCGTCACTGTGCCAGCCGATGGAAGCCGACTTGTATGGCTGTTCCGACCCGTGCTGGTGGCCGGCCCAGGTGCCCGACATGATGAGCACCTATCCGGACTGGAACAAGGATGCCCAGGCGTCCAACGAAAACTGGCGCAACCTCGGCACTGTCTTCCCCAAAGACAAGTGATCAGATAAGAAGAAGGATTCCAGCATGCACAGCATCAAAGCCTGCGGCCTGGCCGCATTCGCCGTCCTGAGCACGTGTTCGCTCAACGTTCTGGCCGATGAAAATGCAGCACTGCAAGACGGTCACGAGTACATGTTGACCACCAACTACCCGAACAACCTGAACGTGATCGACCTGGCCACCGACACGCTGTTCAAGACCTGCAAGATGCCCGACGCCTTTGGCCCCGGCACCGTGCAACTGTCGCCGGACCGCAAGACCGCCTATGTGTTGAACAACCACTACGCCGATGTCTACGGCGTCGAGCTGGACAATTGCAAGCAGGTGTTCCACGCCAGCATCACCCAGAAACCGGGGGAGAAAGCGAAGTCGATGTTCGCCTTCACCCTCAGCCACGACGGCAAGGAACTGTTTGCCATTGCCAACCCGACATTGATGCTCAATGACCGCTACGAAGTGCAGCAGCCGCGGCTCGATGTGTACAAGACTGACGCCGGCATGGACGCCAAACCGGTGCGCAGTTTCCCGGCGCCGCGGCAACTGACCATCATGCAAAGCGGCGACGACGGCACGCTGTACGTGGCCGGGGCGGACGTCTACAAGGTCAATGTGAACACCGGCAAGTTCGACGTGCTGATTCCCAGTCGTCACTGGAAACGCCCGAACTACAGCGCGCCGGACGTGCTCTACGTATGGAACCAGCAGACGTATCGCCATGATTTCTCGCTGCTCTATACCACCGCGAAATTCAAGGACAAGAAGCAGGACCCGTTGACCGCCGAATACCTCTACGGGCTGTTCAGCATTGACCTGAAAACCGGCAAGACCGAAACCACCGACTTCGGTCCCCTGACGGAAATCTACTTCAGCGGCATGCGCTCGCCGAAGGACCCGAACCTGATGTTCGGGGTGCTCAACCGCTTGGCCAAGTACGACATCAAGGAAAAGAAAATGCTTCAGTCGGCGACGCTGGATCATTCCTACTACTGCATTTCCTTCAACAAGGACGGCAGCAAGATCTACCTGGCCGGGACGTTTAACGACGTGGCGATTTTTGATGCCGACAGCTTGAAGCAGATTGGCAGCATCAAAATGCCGGGTGGGGATATGGCGATTACCACGGCGCAGATATTTGTCCGGTAGTAGCGGCGCCTGACCGGCCGCCATCGCGAGCAGGCTCACTCCTACACTGGATCTGCGGTGCAACACCGATCCCCTGTAGGAGTGAGCCTGCTCGCGATGAGGCCCTCAAAAATACTGCCAAATCAAACCCCCGGAACCGGACACCCCACATCCCCCTCCTGACACTTAAGATAATTCCTGAACGTCTGAATCCGCGCCTTGGTCAAGTCAGTGGTGCAACTGCTGTAGATCAACGGATACACACTGCCCCCTTCCACCCCCGAAGCGGAAAACTTGCACTCGGCATCCCGAAACGCAACCCACGCCCGTTGCGCGCCCACCAACAACTTCTTGCGCTCGGGCTCAGCTTTCAGGCGCGTGGTGATTTGCTGATACAGCGCATTCAACTCCTTGTCGGCCGCCGCATTCTGCTGCGCGGCGCATTGGTTCATCGTGGCCTGGTCGGTGGCGTTGTCGCAATCCACGGCGAACGCCATCGAAGTGAACAACACTGGCGCCAGTGCCAGGAAAAAGCGTGAGTACATGGCGGAAACTCGCTGTGGCAGAGGAAATTGCGAGGCAGTTTAGCGAATCACTATGAACCTGCGCCGACAGAACACGCCTTGCTGTCCGCAACCGTCTCGCCCGCAAACCCGAACTTATGCGCACAAAAATGGCCGAATATCCCGAGCATGGTTGATCGCGACAAGCGATTGGTCCAATTTTAGGGTTGGTCTTGTGGTTGTTACTGACCTACTGTTCAGTACAGGAGGTGACTTATGAACCCAGCATCAGATCGCATCGAAAGGAAAATCCTGCTCAAGGCGAAGCGTTCGCACGTCTGGCGTGTGCTGGCCAATGCCGAAGCGTTTGGGCAGTGGTTTGGCGTTGCGCTGGACGGCAAGCGTTTCGTCGCCGGTGAGTGGACCCAGGGGCAGATCACCTATCCCGGGTATGAGCACTTGCTGTGGAATGTGCTGGTGGAGCGGGTCGAGCCCGAGCGGGTGTTTTCGTTTCGTTGGCACCCGTATGCGGTTGAACCGGATGTCGACTATTCCCAGGAACCCACTACTTTGGTGAAGTTCGAGCTTGAAGACATGGATGAAGGCACCTTGTTGAAGGTCACCGAATCCGGTTTCGATCATGTTCCCCAAGCGCGAAGGCTCAAGGCGTTCCGTATGGACAGCCGCGGCTGGGATGAGCAGATGAACAACATCGAACAGTTTCTGACCAAAAGCGCCAAAGCCCACGAGCGTGAAGGTGGTTAAAGCTACAGTCCCCTGAATTCGAGGCCTCCAGCCATTAAGCCTGAGGCGTCTAAGGGTTTTCGGAAGGGTGGGTATAGCGAATGTCTTACACGTGATGGTAGCTATGTCGTCTATCGCAGATTGGATCCGACACGTAATCTAACTCCATCAACTGAAGCACAGGAAGCGCTTCAGGATCACGGATGATCGACCATCAGCAAGGATTGGCTACCGACAGGGAGTCGACAATGGTCTTGGGAAAAACCCGCTTCGGCGGGTTTTTTTTTGCCTGTCGATAAGTCTGGCAGCGCTTAGAGCCTGGCCGCTGCCCGTTCGGTGATTTGCGTGCGCAGCTCAAGCGAGGCGGCTGCCCGGCGTTGCGCTTCAGCCAGAACACTCGATGGTGCCGCTTCAGGGCTGCCCGACTGGAACGGCGGTGCCGGGGCATATTCCAACTGCAACTGCACCAGCTGCGCGGTGTCCTTGTCGAACAGTTCCGCCGCCAGGGTCAGGGCAAAGTCGATCCCTGCGGTAATCCCGCCACCGGTCAGCAGATTGCCGTCGCGCACCACCCGGTCCTTCACCGGGATCGCGCCCAGTGGCTTGAGCAGTTCGTGATAGGCCCAGTGCGTCGTCGCCCGCTTGCCCTTGAGCAACCCTGCGGCGCCGAGCACCAGCGCACCGGTGCAGACCGACGTGACATACCGCGCGGTGGCGGCTTGCGCCTTGATGAACGCCAGCGTTTCTTCATCTTCCATCAACGGCCCGACGCCACCGCCGCCGGGAACGCAGATCACATCCAGCGCCGGGCAATCGTCGAACGTCACGGTCGGTTTCAGCACCAGGCCAGTGCTCGCGGTAATCGGCACCAGGTCCTTCCAGATCAAATGCACCTTCACGTCCGGCAGTGAGGCCAACACATCGTAAGGGCCGGTCAGGTCCAGTTGCTGAACCTGGGGAAACAACAGAAAACCGATCTGCAACGTCATGGCGTATTTCTCCTGAAGTGGGTGGACGTCTTCACTGTAGGCTCGTAGGATTTGGCGTATCCGCCAATCACCCCACGAATTACGCCAACATGCCGAAAATCATTCACGTACTCGCGTTTGCCAATGTGCAACTGCTCGACGTCACCGGGCCCTTGCAGGTTTTCGCCTCGGCCAACGACATGGCTCGCCAGAAAGGATTGCCGCCGCCCTATGCGCCGACATTGATTGCCAGCGGCGGCGGGGCGGTAATATCGTCGGCGGGCTTGGGGCTATTGGCCGAGCCGTTGCCCGAGGGCGAAAGCGACACGCTGGTGATTGCCGGTGGCTGGGGCGTTTACGCGGCGGCGGAAGACCCGGCGCTGGTGGCCTGGGTGCGCGAACATGCGGCAGCTTGCCGGCGGGTTTCATCCGTGTGCACCGGGGCGTTTTTGCTGGCTGCCAGCGGCTGGCTGGATGGCCGGCGAGTGGTCACGCACTGGACGCGTTGCGAGCAGTTGGCGCAGAAGCATCCGCGCCTCCACGTCGAGCCCAATCCGATCTTCATCAACGACGGCCCGGTCTGGACCTCGGCCGGGGTCACGGCTGGCATCGACCTCGCCCTGGCCATGGTCGAAGAGGACCTCGGCCGCAACATGGCGCTGGAAGTCGCCCAGCAACTGGTGGTGTTTCTTAAGCGTCCGGGCGGGCAGTCACAGTTCAGCGTGACCTTGTCCTTACAGAAAGAAGGCGACCGGTTCGACGAACTTCACGCCTGGATCAGTGAAAATATGACCAAGGACCTCGGCATTCCCACCCTGGCGTTACAGGCGGGCATGAGCGAACGCAGTTTTGTCCGCCACTACCGCGCCGACACCGGGCAAACTCCGGCGCGCGCCATTGAATTAATCCGGGTCGAAACGGCGCGACGGTTGCTCAGCGACACCGGTGTACCGATCAAGCGGGTGGCGGTGCAATGCGGATTTGGCAGCGAAGAAACGCTTCGGCGCAGTTTTCTAAGGGCCATGGGCGTGACACCACAGGCGTATCGCGAGCGGTTTTCGGTCAGTGGGCCCGCTCTCTATCAGGCTTCCACTTCCGCCACCTGATTAAAATACTTTGACCGATCCGGCGTAAACGTCACCACCATCCCGGTCCGGGAGCATTCCAACGCCCGCTCTTCAGCCAAATCAACATCCAGATCCTCCCCGCGCAAACCCTGCCACTGCGCCAGGTATTTGAGAGATCCGTACTTTTCGAGTTTTTTCAGGCTGCGACTGACACCCCCCTTCCAGCCCAGAACCGGTAGCTCTCCGGCAAGGCTGCGTTGGGCGAGGTTGGGGAAACGGGCGGCGCGTTGACGGCCGATTTCCCAGCATTTGATCAGGCCTTTGTCCGGGCCTTCCCACAGTTCGTCGCGGTTCAGGCCGGAGCGAAGGGGAGAGTCGATGCTGCGGTGGATGCGCTGGCTCATTCAGGTTCCTTGAATTCGGGTTTTGTTGGACAGCTCCGCTGTACCCGTTGTTGCTGGATGTTAGGGGGGGATGTAACGACTGGCAACAAGGTATTTCAGGCTGTAGGAATGGGAGGTGCCGGGGTGAAAGGGGAATGTTTGTTCAATTTTTGTAGGAGGTTTGGCCTGAAAGCCCACAAATGCTCGCCAACGTTGGGTTGGTAGGTTCTGGGAGTGTGTTTAAGCCTGGTGTGAGTGAGCTTCGTTCCTACAAGCGGCAGCGCAAAACGGGAAATTTCTGACGGACTTTGTCGGCTAGTGATGTTGTGGCTGATGGCTACGCCTCAGTCTCAAGGCTGCCAAAAACTCTTCTCCCCACTCAATTTCCGATCCAGAAAACTCGCCGCACTGATCAACGCCAGATGTGTCAGTGCTTGCGGCGTATTCCCCAGATGCCGCGCATGATTGTCCAGCTCTTCGGCATACAGGCCGAGCGGGTTGGCATACCTCAGCAACTGTTCAAACTCCAGATGGGCTTTTTCCACCTGACCGGCCCGCGCCAGGCATTCGACGTACCAGAATGAGCACGCGGCGAACGCGCCTTCGGTGCCGTCGAGGCCGTCGATGCGGGTGTCGTCGTTGCGATAGCGATAGACCATGCCGTCGCGCACCAGGTTTTTTTCGATGGCTTGGAGGGTGGCGAGCCAGCGCGGGTCCTTGGCGCTGACGAAGCGTACCAGCGGCATCAGCAACATCGAGCCGTCGAGGGCGGTGCCGCCGATGTACTGGACGAAATGTCCGCGTTCTTCGTTCCAGAAGTTTCCCCAGATGTCGGCGTAGATAGCCTGGCGCATCTGGTCCCAACGGGCGAACGGGGCGGGCAGTGAGCGTTTCGAGGCCAGGCGAATGGCGCGGTCCAGTGCGACCCAGCACATCAGTCGCGAGTGCAGGAAGTGATGCTGCTCGCCACGCATTTCCCAGATACCGACGTCTGCCTGCTGCCAGGTTTCGCACACCTGATCGACCACTTCCACGGTATGTTTCCAGCCTTCATGGGAGATCGCCTCGCCATATTTGTTGACCAGGTAGATCGCGTCCATCAACTCGCCGAAGATGTCGAGCTGGATCTGATCGCAGGCACCGTTGCCGATGCGCACTGGTGTCGCGCCGCCATGTCCGGACAGGTGCGTCAGTTCGACCTCCGGCAGTTCCTGTCGACCGTCCATGGCATAGAGAATGTTGAGCTTCTTCGACTGGCCATGACAGTCGCTGACCCGCCCGCGCAGCCAGCGCATGTAGTCGTTGGCTTCCTGGACGAACCCCAGGCGCATGAACGCGTAGACGGTAAACGATGCGTCGCGGATCCAGGTGTAGCGATAATCCCAATTGCGCTCGCCGCCCGGAGTTTCCGGCAGGCCGAAGGTGGCGGCGGCGAGAATCGCGCCGTGTTTGCGTGATGTCAGCAGCTTCAGGGCGAGGGCCGAGCGGTTGACCATTTCCCGCCAGCGGCCGCGATAGTTGGACTGGCCAATCCAGTCGCGCCAGAACTTCAGGGTGCGTTGCAGGCACAGGTCGGCGGCACCCTCCTTGAAGCGCGGATCGTCGAGTCCGCCGAGCAGGAACTGTGCACTCTCATCTTGCTTCAGGGTGAATTCGGCCACCGCTGCATCACCATCAACCTGCAACCCCTGATCCGAAGACAGGCGCATGGACGGTTGATCGGCGGCCTCGAACGTCACGTCTTTTTTATCCATCCGCGCGCGCGTCCTGGCGCGAGCGTAGTCATGACGCACGGCGCAGCGCATGTGAAACGTCGCCTCACCGCTGACCACCCGAACCCTGCGCATCAACAGCGGCAGATCGTCCTCGGTGTCACCGATGGGCAGCAGGTCGGTGATTTCGACCACCGCGCGATCACTCAGCCAACGGGTTTGCAGCACGTTGGTGTCCGGCAGGTAAATCTGCTCGCGGCGGGCGTCGGGCAAGTCCGGCGACAACTGGAAGATACCCGCCTGGGGCGTATCAAGCAGCGAGCAGAAAATCGACGGGCTGTCGAATTCCGGCCAGCAGAAAAAGTCCACGCTGCCCTTGTCGTTGACCAGTGCGGCGCTGCGCATGTCGCCGATGATGCCGTGGGCGTCGATGGCGCTTTGTCGTTCGTGAAGTAGCGGCTGGAGAGAAATCGGCATGACGGTTAGCGCCTTGCGGTGAGGGCCTACCTAGCTGACTGGTTTTTGGGGGCAGGAGTTCATTTGCTGGAATGATGTGGTGATTGTTCTGACCCCTTCGCGAGCAGGCTCGCTCCCACAGGGTTTTGCGTCGTAGACACATCCAATGTGGGAGCGAGCCTGCTCGCGAAGGGGCCTTCACATTCCACCAACAATTGGGCGCTTTCCCCTCAATCAGCCTTATGGCAATTTGCAGTCCCTTGTCGAGACCCGCACCCCATGGCCAACCCTTACCGCGATCTGTTCAAAGCCCCCGGCAGCCGAGCCTTCGTGCTGGCCGGCATGATCGCGCGCATGCCGATTTCCATGACCGGCATCGGCCTGATCACCATGCTCTCGCAACTGCAGGGTGGTTACGGACTGGCCGGTGCCGTGGCGGCAACCTTTGCCTTGGCCACAGCTTTTTGCGCGCCGCAGGTCTCACGATTGGTCGACCGCTATGGCCAACGCCGGATCTTGCCGATTTCGGCGCTGATCGGCGGCGGGGCGTTGTTGCTGGTGTTGCTGTGCACCCGTTTACAGGCGCCGCACTGGACGCTGTTCCTGTTCGCCGCGTTGGCCGGTTGCATGCCCAGCATGTCGGCGATGGTGCGGGCACGCTGGACCGAGGTCTATCGCGGCCAGCCCGAACTGCAAACCGCCTATGCCCTGGAGTCGGTGCTGGACGAGGTCTGCTTTATCGTCGGGCCGCCAGTGTCGGTGGGCTTGTGCGTGGTGGCGTTCCCCGAGGCCGGGCCGCTCGCGGCGTTGTTGATGCTGGCGATTGGTGTCACGGCATTCGTCCTGCAACGCGACACTGAGCCGGCCATTCATCCCCATGAAGAACACCATCAAGGCTCGATCATTCGTTCCGTCGAGATTCAGTTGCTGATGTTGTTGATGGTCGCCATGGGCACCATTGTTGGCGTGGTCGATGTGGTCAGCGTGGCGTTCGCCCAGCAGCAGGGCCAACCGGCGGCGGCGAGCATTGTGTTGTCGGTGTATGCGATTGGTTCATGCATGGCCGGGCTGGCGTTCGGGGCCTTGCGCTCGAAACTGCCGTTGCCGCGATTGTTCCTGTACGGCGGGGTGGCGACAGCGTTGACGACGCTGCCGTTGTTGCTGGCGAGCAACATTCTCGGGTTGTCGTTGGCGGTGTTTGTGGCCGGGCTGTTTTTTGCGCCGACCTTGATCGTCGCCATGGCCCTGGTGGAGCGCATCGTGCCACCGGCCAAGCTGACGGAAGGCCTGACCTGGCTGGTGACCGGGTTGAGTATTGGCGTGGCGATTGGTGCGGCGAGTTCGGGGTGGCTGGTGGATGCGTTCGGCGCGCGCAGCGGGTTTTGGGTGGCGATAGCTGCCGGCCTGGTGGTCCTCATTTCCGCTGTCCAAAGCTTCCGCCACTTGAAATAAAGCCCCCCTGTAGGCGTGAGCCTGCTCGCGATAGCGGTGTAACAGTCACCATCTGAATTGACTGACATACCGCTATCGCGAGCAGGCTCACTCCTACAAGGGGATGTGTACGACTAATTCTCCGCGGCGCTCATCCGTTCCCTTGATAGACAACTTTTCGAGGTATGCCCGGTGACCCAGCTGACATTGCTGTGCCTGCCCTATTCAGGCGCGAGCGCCATGGTTTACAGCCGCTGGCGGCGCAAACTGCCGGAGTGGCTCACACTGCAACCGGTGGAACTGCCCGGCCGTGGCGCACGGTTCGGCGAGCCGTTGCACACCGACATGCGGCGCCTGGCGCTGCAACTCGCGCAAGAACACATCGCCACGCTGAAAACCCCTTACGCGATTTTCGGCCATAGCCTGGGTGCCTTGCTCGCCTGTGAAATGGCCCATGCGTTGCGCTCGCTGGGCGGTCCGGAGCCGGTGGCGCTGTTCGCTTCAGGCACCGCTGCGCCGACGATGCGTGCGGACTACGATCGCGGTTTTGCCGAGCCGAAAACCGATGCCGAGCTGATCGAGCAATTGCGTACGCTCAATGGCACCCGCGAAGAAGTGTTGGCCAACGAAGAACTGATGAGCCTGACGCTGCCGGTCCTGCGCGCGGACTTCCTGCTGTGCGGACGCTTCGAACCACAGCAGCGCCCCTTGCTCAACTGCCCGGTGCACGTGCTCGGCGGCAAGGCTGATCGCGCGACCACGGAACAGCTGATCGGCTGGAGCAAGGAAACCCACGGCAGTTTTTCCGTGGACATGCTTGGCGGTGGTCACTTCTTCATCCATGAGCACGAGGCCAAGGTGCTGCGGGTGATCAAGGATCAGCTCGAGATCCACCATCGCCGGCATGCCATGGCCGCCAGCGCCTGACACAACCAACCCCTGTAGGAGTGAGCCTGCTCGCGATGGCGTCGGTACATTCAACAGGGATGTGACTGACAGACCGCTATCGCGAGCAAGCTCACTCCTGCATTGGACTTTCGCCAACCCGACACTCCGCGTTCTGTCTCTTTCCTGATACTTATTCTCATTCGTTAATTTTTCCGGTGTGCATTCGTTTTATAGGGACGACGTGCCTTTGTGCTTCCCGCCACTGATCCGGATGCTTAGAAATGAATGCTGAAGACTCCTTGAAACTCGCTCGCCGGTTTATCGGGTTGCCCCTGGAAAAGCGCCAGATGTTCCTTGCGGCCTTGCACAAGGAGGGCGTTGATTTCGCCCGGTTTCCCATCCCGGCTGACATCGAGGCCGAGGATCGCCAAGTGTTGTCATACGCACAGCAACGCATGTGGTTTCTCTGGCAACTGGACCCGCACAGCGGCGCGTACAACCTGCCGGGCGCGGTGCGCCTGACCGGGCGGCTTAACCTGCCCGCGCTGGAGCAAGCGTTCGCCAGCCTCGTTGAACGTCACGAAACCCTGCGCACGGTGTTCCAGCGCCAGACCGACGACCGCTTGCTGCAAGTACCGGCCAGCGCGCCGCTGGTCATCAATCATGTGGATTTCAGCGCGCTCCCGGCCACGGAGCGCGAACTCGCCGTTGCGCGAGCCGCCGAACAGCAATCGGTGCAGCCGTTCGATCTGTCAGTCGGCCCGTTGCTGCGCGTCACTTTGCTCAAACTCGCCGATCTGGAACACGTGCTGCTGCTGACTCTGCACCACATCGTGTCTGACGGCTGGTCGATGAACGTGCTGATCGACGAATTCATCCGCTGCTACGACGCGTTCGACGCGGGCACACAACCACAACTCGCGCCATTGCCGATCCAGTACAGCGACTACGCCCTGTGGCAACGCCGCTGGCTGGAAGCGGGCGAGCAGGCGCGCCAACTCGATTACTGGCAAACACAGTTGGGCAATGAACACCCGGTGCTGGAACTGCCCACCGACCACTCGCGCCCGGCAATGCCCAGCTATCGCGGCACTCGCTACGAATTTGCCGTTGACGCACAACTGGCGGAACAACTGCGCGCCACTGCGCAGAAACACAACATTACCTTGTTCATGCTGTTGCTCGGCGCCTTCAACGCGCTGTTGCATCGTTACACCGGGCAGACCGATATCCGCGTCGGCGTGCCGATTGCCAACCGCAATCGCGCCGAGATCGAAGGCCTGATCGGGTTCTTCGTCAACACCCAAGTATTGCGCACGCAACTCGACGGCCAGACCCGCGTCGACGACTTGCTGCGCGCCATCAAGGAAACTGCCCTCGGTGCCCAGGCCCATCAGGATTTGCCGTTCGAGCGTCTGGTCGAGGCGCTGAAACTGGAACGCAGCCTCAGCCATACGCCGCTGTTCCAGGTGATGTACAACCACCAGCCACAGGTCGCGGATATTGCCACGGTCAGCACGGCGTCCGGCCTGGCGCTGGGCGTGATCGAGTGGGAAGGGCGCACCACGCAGTTCGACCTGACCCTCGACACCTACGAAAAAGGTGGCAAGTTGCATGCGGCGTTGACCTACGCCAACGACTTGTTCGACGCCGACACCATCACGCGCATGGCGCGGCACTGGACCCGTCTGCTGCAAGGCATGGTCAGCGATCCGACGCAGCGCATCAGCGATTTGCCGCTGCTGGAAAGCGCGGAATACCGGCGCATCGTGCATGACTGGAATCGCGCCGACGCATACTACCCGCAAGACCTGTGCATTCATGAACGGATCAGCCAGCAAGCCGCGGCCAGTCCGAATGCATTGGCGGTGACCTTCGGCACCCGGCAGCTGACGTACGCAGAACTCGACATCCAGGCCAATCGCCTGGCGCACAAACTGATCGAACTGGGTGTCGGCCCGGAAGTCCGCGTCGGCGTAGCGATGCAGCGTTCGGAAAAACTGCTGGTGGCGTTGCTGGCGGTACTCAAGGCCGGCGGCGCCTACGTGCCGCTGGACCCGGACTACCCGGCCGAACGCGTCGCCTACATGCTCGAAGACAGCCGCGCCTTGGTGTTGCTGACGGAGCAATCGGTCGCCACGACATTGACCGTGACAGCCGATATGCAAGTGTTGCTGCTGGGCGACAAAACGTGGACCGAGTACCCGGAAAACGCCCCCGAAACCGGCGTCACACCGGACAACCTCGCCTACGTGATCTACACCTCCGGCTCCACTGGCAACCCCAAAGGCGTGGCCATCGCCCATCGCAATGTGCTGGCGCTGATCGACTGGTCGGCATCGGTCTACAGCCGCGAAGACATCCAGGGCGTGCTGGCCTCGACCTCGGTGTGCTTCGACCTGTCGGTGTGGGAGCTATTCGTGACCCTGGCCAACGGTGGCTCGATAATCATCGCCCGCAATGCCCTGGAATTGCCGCAACTGCTGGCGCGGGATCAAGTACGCCTGATCAACACCGTACCGTCGGCGATCAATGCATTGCAGCGCGACGGGCAGATTCCGCCGTGTGTGCGCATCATCAACCTCGCCGGGGAACCGCTGAAGCAGAGTCTGGTGGACGCGCTGTATCAGCAACCGACCGTCGAACACGTCTACGACCTGTATGGCCCGTCGGAAGACACCACGTATTCGACCTGGACCCGACGCGAGGCCGGTGGCCACGCGAACATCGGTCGCCCGCTCAAACACACCGCCAGCTATTTGCTGGATGCCGAGCTGCAACCGGTGCCGCAAGGTGTCTCTGCCGAGCTTTACCTGAGCGGTGCGGGGATCACCCGTGGTTACCTCGCGCGGCCGGGCATGACCGCCGAAAAATATGTGCCAAACCCGTTCGCCCGCAATGGCGAGCGTCTGTACCGCACCGGCGACCTGACCCGTTATCAGGCCGACGGCACGTTGCAATACGTCGGGCGCATCGACCATCAGGTCAAGGTTCGGGGCTTTCGCATCGAGCTCGGTGAAATCGAAGCGCGGCTGTTGCAGCAGGACGCCGTGCGCGAACTGGCGGTGCTGGCGCAGGACGGGGTCAACGGCCAGCAATTGGTGGCCTATATCGTGCCGAACGATCCCGTGTTGCTGGGCGACACCGACGCTCAAGCGACTCAGCGTGAAACCTTGAAAGCCGCACTGCGCCAGCATCTGCCGGATTACATGGTCCCGGCGTTCCTGCTGTTCCTCGATCACTTGCCGCTGACCCCCAACGGCAAACTCGACCGCAAAGCCTTGCCGGCGGTTGAGGGTTCACAACAACAACGCGAACACGTCGCGCCACGCAGCGCACTGGAAAAATCCCTCGCCGCGATCTGGCAGGACGTGTTGGCTGTCGATAACGTCGGTCTGGAGGATAACTTCTTCGAACTGGGCGGCGACTCCATCGTGTCGATGCAAGTGGTCAGTCGCGCGCGCCAAGCCGGGATCGTGTTGAGCCCCAGGGACCTGTTCCAGCACCAGACCATTCGCAGTCTCGCCCAAGCGGCCCGCAGCGGCGAACAGGTGTTGATCGACCAGGGCCCGGCAATCGGCGCGCTGGCGTTGGCGCCGGTGCAACAGTGGTTCTTCGAACAGGCAATCCCCGAGCGTCAGCACTGGAACCAGTCGCTGCTTCTAGTGCCGCGCGAGGTGTTGAACGCCGAGGCGCTGGACCGTGCCCTTGAGCAATTGCTGACCCACCACGACAGCTTGCGCCTGCGCTACGAGCAGACCGCTGACGGCTGGCAGCAAACCTACGCCGCGCCGACCACGGAGTCGGTGCTGTGGCGGCGTCAGGCGCACTCCGACGACGAACTTAACGCCCTGTGCGACGAAGCCCAACGCAGTCTCAATCTGCAAAATGGCCCGCTGATGCGTGCGCTGCTGGTGGCGATGGCTGACGGTACACAACGCCTGCTGTTGGTGATTCATCACCTGGCGGTGGACGGTGTCTCCTGGCGCGTGCTGCTGGAAGATCTTCAGCAGTTCTACAGCGGCAACAAGGTGTCGTTGGTTAAAACCAGCGGCTATCAGCGCTGGGTTGCCCGTCTGCAAGATCATCTTCCAGCGTTTGAAAACAACCTCGGTTATTGGCTGACCCAACTGAAGAGCGCAGCGAATAGTCTGCCCTGCGACCGCCCGAACGGCGCGCTGGAGAACCGTTTCGAGCACAAAATCGAGCTCAAACTCGATACCGAACACACCCGAAAACTGCTGCAACACGCCCCGGCGGCCTATCGCACCCAGGTCAACGACCTGCTGCTGACTGCACTGGCGCGCGCGGTTTGTCGCTGGAGCGGGCAGGGCAGCGCACTGATTCAACTGGAAGGGCATGGCCGCGAAGACCTGTTCGACGACATCGACCTGACCCGCACCGTGGGCTGGTTCACCAGTCTGTTCCCGGTCAATCTGGTGCCGTCGAGTGATCTCGGCGCCTCGATCAAAACCATCAAGGAACACCTGCGCGGCGTGCCGGACAAGGGACTCGGCTATGGCGCATTGCGTTATCTCGGCGGCTCGGTGTTGAGCGCCGAACTTGCCGCGTTGCCGCAACCGCGCATTACCTTCAACTATCTGGGGCAATTCGACCGTCAGTTCGACGACGGCGCAATGTTCGTGCCGGCCACCGAAGCTAACGGCGTGGCGCAGGATCCGTCGGCTCCGCTGGGCAACTGGCTGACAGTTGAAGGCCAGGTTTACGGCGGCGAATTGTCATTGAGTTGGGGCTTCAGCCGCGAGATGTTCGACACCGCGACTATCCAGCGTCTGGCGGACGACTACGCGCAGGAACTCAAAGCGCTGATCGATCACTGCTGCGCCGTTGAAGTGCCGCAAGCCACGCCGTCCGACTTCCCGCTGGCGCGCCTCAGCCAGACGCAACTCGACGCATTGCCGGTGGCAACTCTTGAGGACCTGTATCCACTGTCGCCGATGCAACAGGGCATGCTGTTCCACACCCTCTACGAACCGCACGTCGGCGCGTACATCAGTCAGTTGCGCCTGGACATTCAAGGCCTCGATCCGCAGCGCTTTGCCTGTGCCTGGCAGACCGCACTGCAACGCCACGATATCCTGCGCAGCAGCTTCCACTGGCAAGGACTCGACACCGCGCATCAGGCGATCGTCCGTCAGGTTGCATTGCCGCTCGAGGTGCTGGAAGCGACCGACACCGAGGCGCTGGCCGATGCCGAGCGCGCCCACGGTTTCGAATTGGGGCGCGCGCCGCTGTTCCGCTTGAAGCTGGTCCATACCGACACTGACGCCTGGCACCTGATCTACACCAGCCACCACATTTTGATGGACGGCTGGAGCAACGCGCAGTTACTGGCCGAAGTGATCCAGCATTACGCCAGCGGGCAATCGCTGTCGGCACCGACCGGGCAATACCGCGATTATCTGGGCTGGTTACAGCAGCAATCCGCCGTCGCTGGCGAGCAGTTCTGGAAAGCCGTGCTGGCGCCGCTGCAAGCGCCCACCTTGCTCGCCGAAGCCTTGCGCCCGCCCGTGGGTGCCGAGGGCAGCGAAGCCTATCGAGTGGCCTTCGACCACCGCGCCACCCAGCGTCTGGCCGACTTCGCCCGGCAACAGAAAGTCACCCTCAACACCGTGCTGCAAGCGGCGTGGAGCCTGTTGCTGCACCGCTACACCGGTCAGGATTGCGTGGTCTTCGGGGCCACCGTCGCGGGTCGTTCGGCGCCGCTGCCGGGGATCGAAGAACAGCTCGGATTGTTCATCAACACGCTTCCACTGGTCTGCGCGATGAAGCCTGCGCAAACCGTCAGCCAATGGCTGGGCGAACTGCAAGGGCTGAACCTGGCCATGCGCGAGTTCGAGCATGTGCCGCTTTACCACATTCAGGGCTGGGCAGGGCAGCAGGGTTCGGCGCTGTTCGACAGCCTGCTGGTGTTCGAAAATTTCCCGGTCGCCGAAGCGCTGAAGCAGGGCGCACCGGCCGGGTTGTCGTTCGGCAACCTGCACAACCACGAGCGCACGCACTATCCACTGACCCTCGGCATCGAACTGGGCGAGGGTTTGAGCCTGGATTTCAGCTACGACGCGGCGCGGTTCAGTGCGGCGCAAATCGCTGAGTTGTCGGCCAACCTGCCGCATCTGCTGATGCAGTTGATGGCGCTGCCGGACGCGGCTTTGGGCGCGCTGGAATTGCTCGATGTCGAGGGCAAAAATGCGCTGCTTGCGCTCAGCCAGCCGGCCCCGGTTCAGTTATCCACCACCCTGTTGGTCCATGAACACATCGCCGCTCAGGCTGCCAATACGCCGAATGCACTGGCATTGCAGGTTGACGGTCAATCCTTGAGCTACGCCCAGCTGAACACCCAGGCCAACCGCCTGGCCCATCGCCTGATTGAAAACGGTGCCGGTCCCGGCAAGCGTGTCGGGCTGGCGCTGCACCGTGGGCCGCAACTGATCGTCAGCCTGCTGGCGGTGCTGAAAAGCGGCGCGGCGTACGTGCCGCTGGACCCAAGCTACCCGGCCGAACGCCTGGCCTACATGATCGACGACAGCCGCCTCGATGTGCTGCTGTGCGAATCCGGCCTGCTGGAAAGTGGTCAAGGCGTGCGCCGTCTCAGCCTCGACGACAACGTCGGTTTCCCTGAACACGATCCGCAAAACCATGCGGTTGCCGAAGATCTGGCCTACGTCATCTACACCTCCGGCTCCACCGGCCAACCCAAAGGCGTGGCCATCGCCCACGCTGCATTACGCGAGTTCTGCCAAAGCGCCGCCGACTATTCGGTGCTGTCGGCGGCGGACCGCGTGTTGCAGTTCGCGACCTTCAGTTTCGACGGCTTCGTCGAACAATGCTTCCCGGCGTTGTGCGTCGGCGCGGCGTTGATCATGCGTGGCGATGCGCTGTGGGATGCCGGGCGACTGGCGGCTGAAATCGTCCAGCAAGGCGTGACCGTGGCGGACTTGCCAGCGGCCTATTGGTATTTGCTCGCCCGCGAATGTGCTAGTGGCGACATAAGCAATCTCGGCGATTTGCGTCAGGTGCATGTCGGCGGTGAAGCGATGTCGGTCGAAGGTTTGCGCTTGTGGCATCAAGCTGGATTGAGCCACGTGCGACTGCTCAACACCTACGGCCCGACCGAGGCGACCGTGGTGTCCAGCGTGCATGAATGCCGTCTCGAGGATGCCTGCGATGCGTTCGGCATTCCGATTGGTCGCGCCGTCGCCGGTCGTGCGTTGTACGTGCTGGATGCGTCCGCTCAGTTGTTGCCCAACGGTGGCGTCGGCGAGCTGTGCATCGGCGCACCGACCTGCCTTGCACAAAGCTACTTCGATCGCCCGGCGCTGACCGCCGAACGTTTCCTGCCGGACCCGTTTGCCCGTGAGCCGGGCGCGCGGCTGTACCGCAGCGGCGACCTGGCGCGCTACAACGCTGACGGGAATCTGGAATACGTCGGCCGTATCGATCATCAAGTAAAGATCCGCGGTTTCCGCATTGAAATGGGCGAGATCGAAGCCTGTCTGCAAGCTCGCGAGGACGTGCGTGAAGCGGCGGTCATCGCTCAGGACGGCGTGCAGTTGGTGGCATATGTTGTGGCCAACGATGCGGTGGTTTCTGAAACTGACTATCTGGAAGGTCTCAAGGCGGTTCTGCGTCAGTCGTTGCCGGAATACATGGTGCCAAGCCACCTGATCCTGCTGGCCAGGTTGCCGCTCAACACCAACGGAAAACTCGACCGAAGGGCCTTGCCCCGCGTTGAAGTCAGCGACGTACAACGTGACTTCGTGGCCCCGGCCCGAGGGCTGGAAACGCAGCTGGCGCTTATCTGGCAGGACGTGTTGCAGGTCGAGCGAGTAGGGCGCAACGACAACTTTTTCGAACTGGGCGGTCACTCGTTGCTGGTGCTTCAAGTGATATCGCGGGTGCGCCAGCAAGTGCACCTCGAATTGTCGGTGAGCAGCCTGTTCTCGGCCGCGACTCTGGCGGAATTTGCCGAGCGTGCGGCGCTGGCGAACATCAGTGGTCAGCCGGTCCTGCAATCTGCGCCAGTCGATCAACCGCCGATGCTGTCGTACGCCCAGCAACGCCAATGGATTCTCTGGCAGCTGGACCCGCAAAGCCCAGCCTACAACATTCCCGCTGCATTGCGCCTCAAGGGGTCGCTGAACCTCACTGCGTTGCGCGAAGCGTTCGCGCAATTGCAGGCCCGTCACCAAACCCTGCGCACCACCTTCGATCAGAATGGCCAGCAGGCGCGTCCGGTGCTGCATGAGACGCTGGCGCTGCAACTGGAACTGCGCACGCTCGATCAGCTGTCGGTGGACAGCGCGGTGACGGAAGAAATCGCCCGGCCGTTCGACCTGCGAAACGGCCCGCTGTGGCGCGTCTTGCTGCTGCAAGTGAACGCCGACGAACACGTGCTGGTACTCACCGTGCACCACATCGCTGCCGATGGCTGGTCGATGCAGGTCATGGTCGATGAGTTCAGCGCGCTGTATCAGGCGGCCGTCGACGGCCATGGTGCCGATCTGGCCAGCCTGCCGGTGAACTACAGCGACTACGCCCGTTGGCAACGCGACTGGCTGGAAGCCGGCGAGGGCGCACGGCAACTGGCATGGTGGAGCGAACAACTGGCCGGCAGCCAGACTCCGCTGGAGTTGCCGAGTGAGCTGACCCGTCCGGCCCGTCGCTCTGAGCGTGGCGCCAGCCTGATGCTGAACGTTGATCGCGAGTTGCTGGCCGGTTTGCGCAAGCGTGCCCAAGAGCAGCAAGTGACCTTGTTCATGCTGTTGCTGGCGAGTTTCCAGACCTTGCTGCATCGACAGAGCGGGCAGTCGAGCATCAGCGTCGGCGTGCCAAGCGCCGGACGTTCGCGTATTGAAACCGAAGGCCTGATCGGCTTTTTCATCAACACCCAGGTGCTGCGTACACAGTTCGATGGGCAGCAGCCGTTCAGTGCGTTGCTGCAACAGGTCAAGCAGGTTGCCCTGGATGCGCAAGCCCATCAGGACGTGCCGTTCGAGCAATTGGTCGATGCCTTGCAACCGGACCGCAGCCTCAATCACAGCCCGTTGTTCCAGGTGCTCTACAACCATCAGCAGCAGTTGGGCGCGAGCGTCGAGCGCAGCATGGCCGGTTTGCAGGTCGAGCATTTGCACTGGCAGCAGCAGACCACCCAGTTTGATTTGGTACTCGACACCCAGGAGCAGAACGAAGCGCTCGATGCCAGCCTGACTTACGCCACGGATCTGTACGACGAGGCGTCGATGCAGCGCCTCGCCGAGCAGTGGCTGAATCTGCTGCGCGCGGTGGTCAATGATCCACAGCAACGCGTCGCCGAATTACCCCTCCTGCATGCACCGCAATCCGACGCGTTGATCCAGTACTGGAACCCGGCGTTCGAGGCGCAACCCTTGTCGCCAACCTTGCACCGGATGTTCGAAGCTCAAACCGCGCAACAGCCGAACGCCATTGCACTGGTCTGCGAAGGCAAGCAACTGACCTACGCCGCGCTCAACGCCCGGGCCAATCGACTGGCGCGTATGCTGCGGGAGCAGGGTGTCGGGCCGGAAGTGCGGGTCGGCATTGCCACCGAGCGGGCGATGCCGCTGGTGGTCGGCTTGCTGGCGATTCTCAAGGCCGGCGGTGCCTACGTGCCGCTCGATCCGCACTACCCGGCCGAGCGCCTGAGCTACATGATCGAAGACAGCGGCCTCACGCTGCTGCTGACCCAACAGCATTTGATCGACGGTTTGCCCTCTTGCGAGGGCGTGCAGGTGCTGATCCTGGAATCGCTGGAGCTGGACACCTTCAGCGACGACAACCTGCCGTCGCTGGCGGCCGCTGACAACCTCGCGTACGTGATCTACACCTCCGGTTCTACCGGGCGGCCCAAAGGCGCATTGCTCAGCCATGCCAACGTCGGGCGCCTGCTGAGCGCCACCGCCGACGAGTTCAACTTCGGCCCGAACGATGTCTGGACGCTGTTCCATTCCTACGCCTTCGACTTTTCGGTGTGGGAGCTGTTTGGCTCGCTGTGCACCGGCGGACGCCTGGTGATCGTGCCGCATGACATCAGCCGCGAGCCGCAAGCGTTTCACCGTTTGCTCTGCGATGAAGGCGTGACGGTGCTGAACCAGACCCCGAGCGCGTTCCGCCAACTGATGCCGATTGCCTGCGCCAGCCCGCGCAGCATGGCCCTGCGGCAGGTGATTTTCGGCGGTGAGGCCCTCGACGTCGCGAGCCTGCGACCCTGGTTCGAACGCTTTGGCGACCAGCAACCCACCTTGGTCAACATGTACGGCATCACCGAAACCACGGTGCACGTGACCTACCGTGCGATTCGTCTGGCCGACCTGCACGGCAAGGCGCAAAGCCCGATTGGCCTGCCGATCCGCGACCTGCGGTGGTACTTGCTCGACAGTCAGTTACAGCCAGTACCGGTGGGCGTTGCAGGCGAGTTGTATCTCTCGGGCGCCGGCCTGGCGCGCGGTTATCACGGGCGGTTCGGCCTGACCGCCGAGCGTTTTGTGCCGAGCCCGTTTGACGCTTCGCAACGCCTCTATCGCAGCGGTGACCTGGCGCGCCAGCGTGTCGATGGCAGCATTGACTACCTTGGCCGCATCGACCAGCAAGTGAAGATTCGCGGTTTTCGCATCGAACTCGGCGAAATCGAAGCCGCGCTGCTGGCCCAACCGGGCGTGCGCCAAGCGGTATTAAACGTCCACAACGGCGACGGCGGACCGCAGTTGTGCGCCTACGTCGTGGCCGAGCACACCCCGCACGACCCGATTGCCTGGCGCGACACCCTGCGCTCCGCGCTCAAGGTCGATCTGCCGGATTACATGGTGCCGAGCCATTGGTTGTTGCTCGACGCCTTGCCACTGACCGGCAACGGCAAGCTCGACCGCAAGGCCTTGCCCGCGCCGGATGCCGAGGACTGGCAACGCCCGTTCGAAGCCCCCGAAGGCGAGCTCGAATCGCAACTGGCGGCCATTTGGGCGGACGTGCTGGGCGTGGCGCAGATCGGCCGGCGCGACCACTTCTTTGAACTGGGCGGGCATTCGTTGCTCGCCGCCCAGGCCAGTGCCCGTGTGGAGCTGGAACTGGGCATCGAGCTGCCGCTGCGCGCGCTGTTCGAATCCACCGACCTGCAGGCTTATGCCGCCATGGCCGGGCAACATGCCCCGGCTGACAACGATGCACGTCTTGATGCGCTTGAGTCGCTTCTCGACGAGATGGAGATCAACTGATGGAACACACCACTGCCCAGCGTATCGCCAGCCGTTTCGCCGGCCTGCCCGCCGACAAGCGCCGCGAGTTTCTGAGCCGCATGCAAGAGCAGGGCGTGAGCTTCGGCCAATTGCCGATTCCGCCGGCTGCCGAGCCGCAAACGAGCTTTGAACTGTCATACGCGCAGCAGCGCCAATGGTTTCTCTGGCAGCTTGACCCGCAGAGCGCTGCGTACAACATCCCGGCGGCGTTGCACTTGCACGGGCCGCTGAATGTCGCGGCGTTGCAGCAGAGTTTTGATGTGTTGTTGGAGCGGCATCAAAGCCTGCGCAGCCGTTTTATCGAGGATGACGGTCAAGTCGTTCAGACGCTGGCCGAGTTCACATCGCTGGCGATCGAACACATCGATCTGCGCGACGAACCTCAGGAACATCGCCTCGATCTCGCGATGAAAAGCGTCGAACAGGACATCGCTCGCCCATTCGATCTGCAACACGGGCCGCTGTTGCGGGTCAGCCTGTTGCAACTGGATGCCGAAGACCATGTGCTGCTGTTGACCCTGCACCACATTGTCACCGATGGCTGGTCGATGGGCGTGTTGGTGGAGGAGTTCTCCCGTCTCTACGCCGCGCATTGCCAAGGGCAAAACGCAGCGCTGGAACCGCTGCCGATCCAGTATTCCGACTACGCCGTGTGGCAGCGTCGCTGGATGGAAGCGGGGGAGCTGGAACGCCAGCTCAACTGGTGGCGTGACACGTTGGGCAGCGAACAACCGCTGCTGGAGTTGCCGACTGATCGCCCACGCCCGGCACAACCGAGCCAGCGCGGTGCACGTCTGGATTTCGCCCTCGATGCAAACCTGGCCAGCGGCCTGATGAGCCTGGCCAAACAGCGCGGCGTTACCCCGTTCATGCTGTTGCTGGCAAGTTTTCAGGCCTTGCTCTATCGCTACAGCGGCCAGTCCGACGTGCGCATCGGCGTGCCGATTGCCAATCGTAACCGTGCGCAAACCCGTGGCCTGATCGGCTTCTTCGTCAACACCCAGGTGATGCGCGCCGAACTGGACGGTCGCCTGCCGTTCAGCCAATTGCTCGACCAGACCCGCACCGCGTCGCTGGACGCCCAGGATTATCAGGACTTGCCGTTCGAACGTCTGGTGCAGGCGCTGCAAGGTGAACGCAGCCTCAGCCACAGCCCGCTGTTCCAGGTGATGTTCAACCACCAGCAAGCCAAACCGGCAGCGGTCAGCGGCTTGCTCGCCGGCCTGCGGGTCGAAGCGCTGAACGCCACGGCGCATACCACGCAATTCGACCTGCAACTGGACACGCAGGAGGAGGGCGACAAGCTGTTCGCCAGCCTGACGTATGCCACCGATCTGTTCGACGCCGAGCGCATCGAGCATCTGGCCCGCCACTGGCGCAACCTGTTGGCCGGCGTGCTGGCGAACCCGCAATGCCCGCTCGCCGAGTTGCCGCTGCTGGACGCCGACGAGCGTCTGCGCATTCTCGATGAACTCAATGACACCGCTCAGGCTTATCCGGGCGACGTCTGCGTACAGCGCCATTTCGAAGCGCGCGTGGCTGAAAACGGCGCGGCGACGGCGCTGGTGTTCCAGGGCCAGACCCTGAGTTACGCCGAACTGAACCTGCGCGCCAACCGCTTGGCCCATCACCTGCGCGCCCAGGGTGTCGGCCCAGAAGTGATTGTCGGGATTGCCTGCGAGCGTTCGTTTGAAATGGTGGTCGGCCTGCTGGCGATTCTCAAGGCCGGTGGCGCGTATGTGCCGCTGGACCCGGAATACCCGCGGGATCGCCTGAGCTACATGATCGAAGACAGCGGTATTTCGTTGTTGCTGACCCAGGAACATCTGCTGGCGCAATTGCCGACGCCCGATAACGTGCGGACCTTGTGCCTGCGCCCCGAGGCTGATTGGCTGAACGATCTGCCCGGCACTGATTTGCCTGCTTCTGATTTAAAGAGTCGGGCCGTCGGCGAAAACCTCGCCTACGTGATCTACACCTCCGGTTCCACCGGCAAACCCAAAGGTGCGGGCAACCGCCATGTGGCGCTGCATAACCGTCTGGAGTGGATGCAAGACGCCTACAACCTGCTGCCGACCGACCGCGTGCTGCAAAAAACACCGTTCAGTTTCGACGTGTCGGTGTGGGAGTTTTTCTGGCCTTTGACGCAAGGCGCCACGCTGGTCATCGCCGCGCCGGGTGAGCATCGCGATCCGCAACGCCTCGCTGCGTTGATCGTCGAGCAAGCCATCACCACGCTGCACTTCGTGCCGTCGATGCTTTCCGCGTTCATCGGCGCTGACGAATCGTTGGCCTGCACCTCGCTGACACGGATCATTTGCAGCGGCGAAGCGCTGCCAATGGAGCTGCAACGCCAGACGCTACGAAGTCTGCCGCACGCCAACCTCTACAACCTCTATGGCCCGACCGAAGCGGCCATCGACGTGACCCACTGGACCTGCGTGGAAGAAGGCCGCGACAGCGTGCCGATTGGGCGCCCGATTGCCAACCTGCGCGCCTGCATCCTCGACAGTGAACTGCAACCATTGCCACTGGGCGCGGTGGGCGAGTTGTACCTCGGTGGTGTCGGCCTGGCGCGTGGTTATCACCGTCGCGGCGCGTTGACCGCCGAGCGTTTCGTGGTCGATCCGTTCGGCAGCGGCGAGCGCCTGTACCGTACCGGTGACCTGGCGCGATATCGCACCGACGGCGCCATCGATTACTGCGGGCGCATCGACCACCAAGTGAAGATTCGTGGTTTGCGCATCGAACTGGGCGAAATCGAAGCGCGCCTGCAAGAACATGCCGACGTGCAGGAAGCCGTGGTACTGGCCCTCGACGGTCCGAGCGGCAAGCAATTGGTCGCGTATCTCGTGCCGCAGGATCGCGCACTGCTGGACGCCACTGCCGATCAACAAGGCGCGTGGCGCGAAACCCTGAAAAGCCATCTGCTCGCGAGCCTGCCGGATTACATGGTGCCGGCGCAGACCGTGCTGATCGAACAAATGCCCTTGAGTCCCAACGGCAAGCTCGACCGCAAACGCCTGCCCGCGCCCACCGCGCACATCAGCCAACGCGCCTTCGAAGCACCGCGCAGCGAACACGAGCAAGTGCTGGCGCAGATCTGGCAGGACGTGTTGGGCGTGGAGCAGGTCGGGCGTCAGGACAACTTCTTTGAATTGGGCGGTGATTCGATCATCTCGATTCAAGTGGTCAGCCGTGCGCGTCGTGCAGGCCTGAGCCTGCAACCCCGCGACTTGTTCCAGCAGCAGACCTTGCAAGCGCTGGCTGCGGTGGTCAAAGAGCACGCCGCGCCGCTGGCACAACAAGGGCCAGTGGACGGTGTGCAAATACTCACGCCGATCCAGCGCTGGTTCTTCGCCGAACCCATCCCGCAACGCGCGCACTGGAACCAGGCCGTGTTGCTGACGCCGCGCGAAACCCTCGAACTGCCGCGCCTGCAAGCCGCGCTGCAACGCCTGCTCAAGCAGCACGATGCCCTGCGTTTGCGCTTCAGTCAGGTCGAAGTCCAATGGTCGGCGCGTTATGTCGGGGCCGACAGCGCGGACGTGATCGACATGCTCTGGACCGCTCGCGTGGCCAGTGATGCCTCGCTGGAATCGGTGTGCGATGAAGCGCAACGCAGCCTCAGTTTGCAAGACGGTCCCTTGCTGCGCGTGGCGTTGATTGCGCAAGCCGATGGCTCCCAGCGTTTGCTCTTGGTGATTCACCACTTGGCGGTGGACGGTGTGTCCTGGCGGGTGTTGCTGGAAGATTTGCAGGCGGCCTACCTTGAGCAAGCGCTGCCGCCGAAGACCAGCGCTTTCCAGGCGTGGGCCGAGAAACTCGACGCCTATGCACGCTCCGAAGCAGCCACTGATGAACTGAGTTGGTGGCAGGCGCAGCTGAGCGTGGCGAATGATTGGTTGCCGGCTGCCAATGCCCACGCCAGTCAGGCCGGGCATCTGCGCCAGGGCGTCAGCATCGGTCTGGACCGTGAACAAACCCGCCAATTGCTGCAACAGGCGCCGGCGATCTACCGCACGCAAGTCAACGACCTGCTGCTGACCGCACTGGCCCGCACCCTCAGCCGCTGGACCGGCGACCAATCGGCACTGATTCAGCTCGAAGGCCATGGCCGCGAAGAACTGTTCGACGACATCGACCTGACCCGCACCGTCGGCTGGTTCTCCAGCCTGTTCCCGGTGCGCCTGACGCCGACCGCCGACCTGGCGGGTTCGATCAAGGCGATCAAGCAGCAACTGCGCGAAATCCCCGGCAAAGGCATGGGCTACGGCCTGTTGCGCTACATGGGCGATGCGTCGACCCAAGCGGCACTGGCCGCGTTGCCGCAGGCGCGGGTGACGTTCAACTACCTCGGCCAGTTCGACCAGAGCTTTGCCGAGGACGCGTTGTTCACCCCGGCCCGCGAATCCAGCGGTGCCGCGCAATCGGCCGAGGCACCGTTGCCGAACTGGCTGTCGGTGGACGGTCAGGTCTATGGCGGCGAACTGAAGCTCGACTGGACCTTCAGCCGCGAATGCTTCGACCGGCGCGAAATCGAAGCCCTGGCGGCAGATTTCCGTATCGAACTGCTGGCGCTGATCGCCCATTGCCTGAGCGATGGCGCGGGCGGCGTGACCCCGGCGGACTTCCCGCTGGCGCGGCTGACCCAGGCGCAACTCGATGATCTGCCGGTGCCGCCGGCGCAGATCGAGGACGTGTATCCGCTGTCGCCGATGCAGGCCGGTTTGTTGTTCCACAGCCTGTATGAGGGGGAGTCTGGCGCCTACGTGAACCAGCTCAGCGTCGAAGTCCGTGGCCTCGACGCCGAACGATTGGGCCGTGCATGGCAAGCGGTGCTCGACACCCATCCGATCCTGCGCAGCAGTTTCCACTTCCCGGAGGGATTCGAAGCGCCGGTGCAGTTGGTCCATCGTCATCTGCACTTGCCGATGACCTGCCTAGACTGGCGTCGTCGTGGCGATCAGGCCGAAGCGTTGATTCAATTGATTGACAACGAACGCTTGCAACTCGACCCGACCCGGGCGCCGTTGATGCGCTTGACGTTGGTGCGACTCGACGATGATCGCCAACAACTGATCTACACCCACCATCACCTGTTGCTGGATGGCTGGAGCAATTCGCTGTTACTCAGTGAAGTCCTGCAGCGGTATGCCGGGCAAGCGGTGCAGGCGCCCACCGGGCGTTTCGCCGATTACATCGGCTGGCTGCAACGTCAGGACGCGCAGGCCGATGAACTGTTCTGGCGCGAGCAACTGGCCAACCTCGACAACCCGACGCTGTTGGCGCAGAGCCTGGCCCATGGCGGCGGTAAACACCTGTCGACGGCAGGGTTTGGCGACCGTCGCCAGACGTTCGATGTTGGCACCAGCCAACGCTTCAGCGAGTTCGCCCGTCAGCAGAAAGTTACGCTCAACACTTTGGTGCAAGGCGCGTGGGCGCTGCTGTTGCAACGCTACAGTGGCCAGCGTAGCGTGGCGTTTGGCGCGACCGTGGCGGGGCGGCCGGTCGATTTGCCAGGGGCCGAAAGCCAGCTCGGGCTGTTCATCAACACCTTGCCGGTGATCAGCACGCCAGATGCGCTTGAAAGTGTCGGCCACTGGTTGACTCGCTTGCAGGCGCAGAACCTCCAATTGCGTGAGCATGAATTCACCGCCTTGGGCGACATTCAGCGCTGGGCCGGGCGGGCCGGCGAGCCGCTGTTCGACAGCCTGCTGGTGTTCGAAAACTTCCCGGTGGCCGAAGCGCTGCAACGGGGCGCACCGGCCGGGTTGAGCTTCTCGGTCCCGCAGAACCATGAACGCACCAACTTCCCGCTGACCCTGGCGGCGACTGCTGAGCGCCAGCTCAGCCTGAACTGGAGCTATCAGTGCGCTCACTTCAGCGCCGAAGCGATTGTCCGCATGAGCGAGCATTTGGCCGCGCTGCTGTCAGCGATGGTCGCCGCGCCTCAGGCCGCATTGAGTGAACTGGCGCTGCTGACCGCGCCGGAACGCGCGCAACAATTGGTCGAGTGGAACCCTGCGTTCACCGCCACGGCAAACCCGCTGTGCGTGCATCAATTGATCGAAGCCCAAGCGGTTATCCGCCCGAACGCCACCGCGTTGATCTTCAACGACCTGGAACTGAGCTTCGACCAGCTCAACCGTCGCGCCAATCAACTGGCCTATCGCTTGCGCGCACTGGGCATCGGCCCGGAAGTGCGGGTCGGCCTGGCGATGCAGCGTTCGCCGGAAATGATCATCGGCCTGCTGGCGATCCTCAAGGCCGGCGGTGCTTACGTGCCGCTGGACCCGGCGTACCCGGCCGAACGTCTGCGTTATCTGATGGAAGACAGCGGCATTGCGCTGCTGATCAGCCAGTCGTGGCTGCGGGAAAAACTGCCGTTGCCGCCAGGTCTGCCAGTGCTGGAAGTCGACCGCGAACCGCTGGAATCGATGGCTGACACCAACCCGGTCAACCTCACCTGTGGCGACAACCTCGCCTACCTAATCTACACCTCGGGCTCCACCGGGCGGCCAAAAGGCGTCAGCGTGGCCCACGGTCCGTTGGCCATGCATTGCCTGTCGATTGGCGAGTTGTACGGCATGACCCCGGACGACCGCGAGCTGCAATTCGCCTCGATCAGCTTCGACGGCGCCCACGAGCGCTGGCTGACGCCGCTGGTGTTCGGTTCGGCGGTGATGCCCCGTGACGATGAGTTGTGGAGTGTCGAGCGCACCTGCGCCGAGATCGAAAAACACGGCATCACCATCGCCTGTTTCACCCCGAGTTACCTGGCGCAGATCGCCGATTTCATGGGCGAAGCGGGGCGTGACCTGCCGATCCGTTCCTACACCCCGTGCGGTGAAGGCATGGCCAAACATGCCTTCGATGAAGTGCAACAGGTGCTGCAACCGAAACGACTGATCAACGGTTACGGCCCGACCGAAACGGTGATCACGCCGCTGATCTGGCTGGCGTACCCGGATACCGAATTCGACTCGGCATTCATGCCGATAGGCCGGCCGGTGGGCAATCGCAGCGCCTATATTCTGGACGGCGGTTTGCAGCCGCTGCCGGTCGGCGTCGCGGGCGAGTTGTACCTGGGCGGCGAGGGTGTCGCCCGGGGTTACCATCAGCGTCCCGATTTGACGGCTGAACGTTTTGTGCCGGATCCGTTCGTGCCGGGTGCGCGTTTGTACCGCAGTGGTGACCTTGCGCGGTTCCGTGCCGATGGCGTCGTTGAGTACCTGGGCCGGATCGACCAGCAAGTGAAGATTCGCGGGTTCCGTATCGAACTCGGCGAAATCGAAGCCTGCCTGCTTGAACATAAAGGCGTGCGTGAAGCCTTTGTGATCGACCGCGACGGCCCGGTCAGTCGCCAATTGGTCGGTTACGTGGTGCCGCGTGATCCGCTCGCCGATGAGCAGGACCTGCGTGAAGCGCTGACGGCTCATCTGCGCAGCCGCTTGCCGGCACACATGCTGCCGGCGCATTTGATGTGCCTGGCGGCGTTGCCACTGACGCCGAATGGCAAGCTTGATCGCCAAGGACTGCCGGCGCCTGAGGCCACTCGGCAGCAGCACGATCACGTCGTCGCCGCGTCGCCGGCCGAAGCGCTGCTGGTGGAGATCTGGCAGGAACTGCTGGGGCTGGAGTCGGTGGGCGTCACCGAGAACTTCTTTGAACTGGGCGGGGATTCGATCATCTCGCTGCAAGCGGTGAGCCGTGCCGGGCAGCGCGGGTTGGTGTTCAGTCCGAAGCAACTGTTCGAACAACAGACGATTCGTGCGTTGGCCGTGGTGGCCAGCAGCCGTGAAGCGGCGTTGGTTGACGTGCCGACAGTCCCGGCGTTTGCGCTGGTGCCGCACATCGACGTTGCCGCCCGTGAAGGTCTGCAAGACCTGTATCCGTTGTCGCCGATGCAGCAAGGCATGTTGTTCCATTGTCTCGATTCACCGGAACTCAACCCTTACGTCAACCAGTTGAGCGTGGCGGTGGACGGTTTGCAGGTGCCGCGTTTCCGCGCGGCGTGGCAGATTCTGGTGGAGCGTCACGAAGTGCTGCGGGCGGCGTTCCGCTGGCGCGACGGCTTGGCCGATCCGCTGCAAGCGGTGTTCGCCGACGTCGAGTTGCCCATCGAAGAACTCGACTGGCGTGAGCGCAGCGACACCGAGCATGCGTTGCAGGAACTGGCCGCCGCGGAACAGGCCAAGGGCTTCGACCTGAGCTGCCCGCCGCTGATGCGCTTCATCCTGGTGCGCCTCGGTGATGACCGTTACCAGATGATCTGGATTTACCACCACTTGCTGCTGGACGGCTGGAGCGCCTCGCGTCTGTTGGGCGACATGCTGCGCCTGTACCACAACGACACCTTGCCGAGCCTGACCGGTCGCTACGCCGATTACATCGCTTGGCTGCAGCGTCAGGACGGAGCGCAGGCCGAAGGCTTCTGGCGCGAGCGCCTGGCATTGCTCGAAGAACCGACCATTCTGGCCAAGGCCTCGGGTGCCGCTGGCTCCGGGCACGGCGTGATGTACAGCAACCTCGACAGCGAGGCGACGCGCAAACTGCACACCTTTGCCAAGCGTCAACGCGTGACGCTGAACACCCTGGTGCAAGGTGCGTGGTTGTTGCTGTTGCAACGCCACAGCGGCCAGCGCAGCGTCGCGTTCGGCGCCACGGTGGCGGGGCGTCCGACCGGATTGGCCGGAGCGCAGGACATGCTCGGCCTGTTCATCAACACCTTGCCGGTGATCCAGACGCTTGATCCGCAACAGCCGTTGGGCGAGTGGTTGCGCGAGTTGCAGGACTACAACTTGATGGTCCGCGACTACGAACACACGCCGTTGTCGGACATTCAGCGTTGGGCCGGGCAGGGTGGCCAGGGTTTGTTCGACAGCATCATCGTGTTCGAAAACCATCCGGTGGACCGCGCGCTGCGCGGGGGTGAGGAAGGTGAGCTACGTTTTGCCGAGGTCGGCAGCGGTGGCGTGACCAACTTCCCGATGGACTTGATGGTCAGTGCCAACGAAGAAGGTTTGGAAGTCGAGTACCTGTTCCTGCGGGACCGCTTCAGTGACGTGGAAGTAGAGCGTATTCGTGCGCAGCTTGAAGGGTTGCTGCGTGCGTTGCCGGAAGATGCGACGTGTCTGCTCGGCACCATTGGCCTGCCTGAATCGCGTATCAGCCTGCCGCAAGCGTCGACCGACAGCGCCGATGTGTTGCACGCGTTCAATCAGCATGTACAGACGCAGCCACAGAAAATCGCCTTGATCTGTGAGGATCGGCACGTCAGCTATGCGCAGCTTGAGGCGCAAGCCAATGGGCTGGCGCAGCAGTTGATCGACCGGGGCATCGGCGCGGAAAGTCTGGTGGCGGTAGCGTTGCCGCGTTCCGAACGCACCATCATTGCGTTCCTCGCGGTGCTTAAAGCGGGGGCGGCTTACCTGCCTTTGGACCTGGCGTACCCGGCCGAGCGACTGGCTTATATGTTGAGCGATTCGGCCGCGAGTCTGTTGCTCTGCGACAGCGATCTGGGCGAACGGCTGCCGTTGGCGGATAGCCCACCACGCCTGCCGTTCGATCAGTTGCGCGTCGTCGACAACGCGGCGTGCCCGCTTTCCAATTCGTTGCCGGGGCATCTGGCGTACCTGATCTACACCTCCGGCTCCACCGGCCAACCCAAAGGCGTGGCCGTGGAACGCGGGCCGATTGCCCGGCATTGCCGCGACATTATCGAACTCTACGAACTGGCACCGCGCAGCCGTGAATTGCACTTCATGTCGTTCGCCTTCGACGGCGCTCAGGAGCGTTGGCTGAGTGTGCTGTTGGCCGGCGGCAGTCTGGTGATCCGCGAGGACACTGTGTGGACCCCGGAACAGACCCTGGAAGTGTTGCATCGTCATGCCGTCACCGTCGCCTGCTTCCCGCCGGCGTACCTGCAACAGATGGCCGAAGTCGCCGAGCGTCTGGGCAATCCACCAGCGGTCGAGGTGTATTGCTTTGGCGGTGACGCGGTGCCGGACGCCAGTTTCGAACAGGTCAAACGCGCCTTGCGTCCGCAGCGTCTGGTCAATGGCTATGGCCCGACCGAAACCGTGGTCACGCCGCTGTTGTGGCGTGCCGAGACCAGCGAAACCTGCGACGCGGCGTATGCGCCGATTGGTCGAGGCGTGGCCGGGCGTGGTGTGTACGTGCTTGATGCCGACCTCAATCCGTTGCCGGTCGGCGTCAGCGGCGAGCTGTATCTGGGCGGCGAATGCCTGGCGCGGGGGTATCACCAGCGTCCGGGCATGAGCGCCGAGCGTTTCATCCCCGATCCGTTCGAGGCCGGTGGCCGCATGTACCGCACCGGCGATCTGGTGCGCCAGCGCGAATGCGGGTTGATCGACTACCTGGGACGGCTCGACCAGCAAGTGAAGATCCGTGGTTTCCGTATCGAACCGGGCGAGATCGAAGCGCGCCTGCGTGAGTGCGCGGGCGTGCAGGATGCCGCCGTGGTGGTCCACGACACACCGAGCGGCAAGCAATTGGTCGGTTATGTGGTGGCGGCCGGCGCAGTCGGTCTGGATCGTCGCTTGAAGGCCGAACTGCAAGCGCAACTGCCGGATTACATGGTGCCGGCGCGGATCATGGTCCTGGAGTGCTTCCCGCTGTCGGCCAACGGCAAGCTTGATCGTCGCGCACTGCCTGCGCCGGAATGGGCGCTTGGCGGCTATCGCGCGCCGCGCAACCCGCTGGAAACGGCGCTGACCGCGATCTGGCAAGAGGTGCTTGGCGTGCCGCAAGTGGGCATCGACGACAACTTCTTCGAACTCGGCGGCGATTCGTTGCAGGTGCTCAAAGTGATTTCGCGGGTGCGCAGTCAGCCGCAATTGGGCTTTGAATTGAAGCTGCGGGATCTGATGCAGAAACCGTGCATCGCTGAGCTCAGCGACTATCAGTTGGCTGAACCGGCGACCGCACCGGACCCGTTGCTGGCGTTGAATGCACGGATCCCCAACGTGCCGGCGTTGTTCTGCCTGCACGCCGGTTTCGGCACGGTGTTCGACTACGAACCGCTGGCGCGACGCCTGGAAGGACGGCGCACGGTGTACGGCGTGCAATGCCGCATGCTGCTTGATCCGCAGTGGCAGGACGAGTCGCTGCTGGCCATGGCGCAAGCCTATGCGCAGCGGATTCGCGGTCAGCAGGCCAAGGGGCCGTATTACGTGTTGGGCTGGTCGTTGGGCGGTGCGTTGACGCAATTGGTCGCTCACGAACTGGAATCCCGGGGTGAAACGGTTGCGTTTGCCGGGCTGATCGACAGTTACGTGGCGGGCACGGCAGAAGCGGGGGACTGGCGCGAGGATCTGGGGGACTTCCTGAAGTTTGTGCTGGGGTTGCCGGCCGATGAGGCACAGGCATTGATCGCGCTGAAAGCCGCGGACTTGAACGAGCGTGAAGGTTCCAGCGCCGTGATCGAGGCGGTCATGCACGGCTCCAACGAACAAGCCACGTTGGGCGCAGGGGAACTCACGCAGATCTTCGCGACAGGTTCACGCCTCAAGCAACTGGCGCTGGCGCATCGGCAACTGCCGGTGATTCAAGCAGCGGCGCACCGCTGGTGGGTGGCCGAGCGCGAGGAGGAGCGTCGAGTGTTCGAGGCGCAGGTCGGCAGCCATGGTGTGGATCGCCTGTTGGCCGGCGGACATTACGAACTGCTGCGTAGCGACGGGTTGCTGGATGAGTTGGAAGACCTGTTGGAGCGTCGCAGGGTCATTGCATGACGTTTCTGTAGGCGCAAGGCGTGCCCGCGATGGCGATCTCAAGGGCGCTATCGCGGGCAAGCCATGCTCCTACATGTCCAGGTTCGATTATTGATCTCTCTGTTTAAAGGACTCATTCCATGGCCGTATTGCCAGAACTTGAAGCATTTCTCGAACTCGCCGAGTTCGGCCGGATGACCGGCAAAAGCCGCGCGATGCATGAGCTGTCAGCACAACAGGCGCGGATCGATTTTGAAGCGTCGTCGGCGTTTCTCGACGTGCCGCTGGAAACCGTGGTCTGTGAAAATTTCACCATTCCTGCCCGCGACGGTCATAGCCTGTCGGCGCGCTTGTATCGCGACGGGCAAACGGTCGAGGGCATGCAACCGGTGGTGTTGTATTTCCATGGCGGCGGCTATGTGGTCGGCAGTCTCGATTCCCATGATGCGTTGTGCCGACGCCTGGCCTCCCAGGGCGGTTTTGCGTTGCTGACCGTGGATTATCGACTGGCACCGGAATGGCGTTTTCCGACGCCCGTGCAGGATGCCTGCGACGCTGGCAACTGGCTGGTGCGTGAAGGCGCGGCACGAGGGCTGGATGCCCATCGGGTGGCATTGGTCGGTGACAGCGTGGGCGCGACATTGGCCACGGTGTTGGCGATCATGGCGGTGCGTGAGCCTGAGGAGCTGGCGTTGAAACCCAAGGCGCAGGTGTTGCTGTACCCGGTGACGGAGGCGACGACCCAGCGTGCCTCGCATCGGGATTTCGCTGAGGGTTATCTGCTGGAAACGCCAACACTCGATTGGTTCTACGCGCATTACGGGCGCACGCCGCAGGACCTTTCGGACTGGCGCTGCTCGCCGTTGCTGGCGGCGGATTTATCCGGCGTGGCACCGGCGCTGGTGTACTTGGCCGGGCATGATCCGCTGCATGATGAAGGGCTGGCCTATGCCGACCTGTTGCGTGCGGCGGGGAATGAGGTGACGTTGCTGGAACAGCCTGGGATGACCCATGACTTTATGCGCATGGCGGGGTTGTTGGGGGAGGTTGAGGGGATTCATGCGGAAGTGGCGGGGTGGGTGCGCTCCCGGGTTTGATATTTTGTGTCGGGCTTGATGGTTTTTTGGTGAAGCGACTATCGCCATCGAGAGCAAGCTCGCTCCCACAGGGATCTTCAGTGGACAAATAATCTGTGTTCACACCGGTCCACTGTGGGAGCGAGCTTGCTCGCGATAGCGTCATCAGACTCACCATAAATCATGGCCAAAAAAATACCCGCATCTCACGACACGGGCATTTTTCATTTCAGCTCACCCCTCAGAAATCATACTTCGCCGTGATCTGCAGGTTGCGCGGCTCGCCGTAGAACGTCGTACCGAAGTTACCCAGGCCAGACATGTACTTCTTGTCGAAGACGTTGTTGGCATTGGCGGTGAAGCTCAGGTGCTCGTCGTACTGGTAGCGGGTCATCAGGTCGACGAGGGTGTAGCCGCCTTGCTTGAGCAGGGTGTTGCCACCTTCGCCATTACCCACGTTCGGGCTGTAGCTCTGGCCGTAGAACGCGCTTTGCCAGCTGATGCCACCACCGACGGTGAACTGATCCAGCGCGCCCGGCAGGCGGTAGGTGGTGAAGGTGCGCACGACGTGTTCCGGTTTGCTGGAGGCCAGCGGGAACCCGTAGATACGTTGCTCATCCTTGTCGCGGGTGCGGGCGTAGGTGTAGCCGGCCGACAGGTTCCAGCCCTCGGCCAGTTCGCCGGCCAGTTCCATTTCGACACCTTTGGTGGTGGCGCCGGAGATGGCTTCATAGACGTCTCGACCGGTGCCGACGTCGGTGGTGACATACTGGGCAACGTTGTCCTGATTGATCTGGAACAAGGCAAAGGTGGCGTTCAGCTTGCCTTCGAAGTAAGCCGCTTTCAGCCCCGTCTCGTAGCTGTCGCCTTCAACCGGGTCGAGGGTCGAACCGCTTGCGTCCAGGTAGATTTGTGGCTGGTAGATCTTGGTGTAGCTGGCATACACCGAGTACGTATCGTTCAGGTCATAGACCACACCGGCGTACGGCGTGACAACGCCATGTTCCTTGTAGCTGGCATGGGTGTCGGTCAGGGTTGCCCCCGGATAGTACGAGTAGTCTTCGTTGTACTTGAAGGTGCTCAAACGGCCGCCGAGGATGAACGACAGGTCGTCGGTCGGACGCAGGCGCGTGGCCATGTAGATACCGTTCTGGCTTTGGGTGCGTTCGTACTTGCCGTTTTTCGGGAACTCCTGTTTCGGCAGGTGACCGTTCCAGTCGAAGATGCTGCCCGGCACCAGTTCAAACGCGCTGGTGTCGTAGGTCGCACCGGTCTGGCGCGAGTGGGCCGCCATGAAACCGGCGACCAGTTCATGCTCGCGACCACCCAGCGAGAACGGGCCGGAGATGTTCACGTCACCGGAGTTCTGCACGCGATGACCTTCCCAGCGACCCCAGTACAGGAAGTTGCCTTCGCCCGTGACAGGGTCTGCGGAGCCACCGCTGGCCGAGGCCAGTTGGGTGTCGTGATCGGTGGTTTTCTGGTCGAAGCTGGCCTTGAATTTCCAGCCATTGGCCAGCGCTTGTTCAAGCGACGCGAAGTAAGTCGTGCTGTCGAAATCGCGGCGGCTCCAGTCGGCACCCGGGTTGAAGCTGCGCGAGAAGTCGGTACGGCTGCCGTCGGTGAAGTACGGTGCGTTACCGGTCCAGGTGCTGCCGCGTGGAGTGACACTGGACTTGTCGATGCCAAACGTCAGCAAGGTGTCGTCCGTCAGATCGGCTTCGATGATGCCGTAGAAGAGGTCTTTTTTCTGGCTGTAGTGGTCGATGTACGAGTCTTTGTCCTGGTAGGCGCCGACGAAGCGACCCCGTACGTTGCCGGTATCGGTCAGTGAACCGGAGATGTCGCCCTCGGTGCGGTAATTGTCCCAGGAGCCGGCGGTGGCGCTGACCGAGGCCTTGAATTCCTTGGTCGGTTTCTTGCGGATCAGGTTGACGGTGGCCGACGGGTCGCCCGCGCCGGTCATCAGGCCGGTAGCGCCTTTGACGACTTCGATGCGGTCGAGGCTGGCCGCGTCGTCGCCGTTGTTCGGGTTTTCACCGTACACGCCGTCGTAGGGAATGTTGACGCCGTCGTACTGGAAGTTGGTGATGGCAAAGCCACGGGCGGAAAACTCGGTGCGGTCACTGTCGTACTTCTGCATCGTGACGCCGGGGGTGTTGCGCAAGGCGTCAGACACACTCTGTACACCGCGATCGTCCATCTGTTGACGCGTCACCACGGTGACCGATTGCGGGGTTTCACGAATGCTCAGCGGCAGCCCGGTCGCGGAGGCGGTGGCGCCGGTGGTGTACGAGCCGGTGTCTTCCGTGGTCATGCCCAGGGCCTGGCCGGAAATGGTGGTCGCGCCCAGTTGCAGGCCCGAACCGCCACCGGACATCAGGGTCACGGTGTTGCCGTTGATCTGGAACGAAATGCCGGAGCCTTGCAGCAATGCCTTCAGGGCATCAGACGGTTCCAGCGAACCGGACACCGCACGGGACTTGATGCCGGCCACCTGATCCGGGCTGTAGAGGATCTGCAGATTGGTCTGCATGCCCAGTTCGGTCAGCGCATTGGAAAGCGGCTGGACGGCAATATTCACTTTTACAGGTGCAGCATTGGCCATCGAGCTCCCCAGCAAGGTGGCGGTCAGCAATACGCTTGTAAACAGGGTGCGATGCAAAGTCGGGCGCTGTACGGCCAGCGCGAGAGGTGTGCGGCGTGGTTGAGGTCGCATTACTTACCTGAGCTCCTGAAAAGTGTGGTGCAAAGTTATTGTTAATAAGAATGATTATTAAGACGGGGCGTGGACGTAAAACCGGAAAGAAACCTGAGAAATAAATGTCAGAAGGATGAAACTGGGCGAAAACGCCCGTCATGCTCCGATGCGGTCTGTAGCCGCTGGGGTGGTCTCTAGGGGGCTTTCAGGCAGGGGCGAGTTCGGTGACCACCCGGCCGCGATCCATGCGCACCAGTTGATCGGCGACATCGAAATAACGGTCATCGTGGGAAATCACGATGATGGTCTTGCCCAGGCGTTTGAGGTCCGGCAGCAGCTCGGTGTAGAAGATTCGGCGGAAGGTCGGGTCCTGATCCGCCGCCCATTCATCGAACACCAACACCGGACGTTCCTCCAGCCACGCATTGACCAGTGCCAGGCGTTTGCGCTGGCCGGTGGAGAGGTCGGTGGTGGTGAAGTTGCCGTCCTTGACGCTGACCTTGTGCGCGATCTCCAGCCTTTGCAGGTATTGGTTGGCGTCTTCGGGGATGTGCGTATCGCCCTGGACCACGTCATCGAACAGGTAGTAGTCGGCGAAAATCGTGGTGAACAACTGGCGATAGTCATCGCGATTCTGCGCGTCGATGGCCTCGCCGTTGACGCTGATTTCACCCTGCTGCGGCGTGTACAGACCCAGCAGCAACTTGATCAATGTGGTCTTGCCGCAACCGTTCTCGCCGACGATAAAGGTGATGTCGCCTTGCTTGATCGTCAGGTTGACCGGCCCGAGCTGGAACGGCGCCGCCCCTTCAACGGCCGGGAAAGCGAAACGCACATCGGCCAGCTTCAGTTCGTGCACGGCTCGTTTGACCTGGCCCTGATCACTCAGCAGCAGATGCGGTTCCGGGGTGGAAAACTGCTCGGACAACTCGGCGATACGGCGAAAAGCAATCTGCGCCCGGCTGACAATCGGCAGGGTGCTGATCAAGTGTTCCAGCGGGCCTTTCATGTACAGCAACACCAGCACGAAACCGCTCATCACGGTTTTATCGGCGCTCGGCCAGAAGGCTTGCAGTGCCAGCGCCAGGCCGATCACCACGAAAAACAGCATCGAGCCAAAGGTCTTGGCGATCACGAAGGTGTTGATCGAACGCACCTGGGTGTTGCAGATGAACTCGGCGGTGGCCTTGATGCCCGAGACGAACATGCGCTGGCGGCGCGGGCGATGGATGCGCAGTTCCTTGGCGCCTTCGGCAATCGCGTTGTAGTGCTTTTGCAGTTCGTCTTCAGCGTCGCGGGCAGCCATGAAACCCTGCACGCCTTTGCTCTGGGCATAGGCCTGAATCGCCGTGCCGATCAGGATGGCGGCGACCATGATCAGGAACATCGGCCACGACAGGATCGCCAGGTAACCCATGCAGCCGAGGGTCACGGTCACCGAAATCGCCAGCGGGGCGAAGGCGAAAGCGAAGTCGCTGATGGTGTCGACGTCGTGGGTCAGCACCGGGATCAGCCGGTGGCTGCGGTAGCGCTCGATCTGCTCGATGGGCGCCGACAGGACCTTTTCGCCCAGCTGTTTACGCAGCTTGGCGATGATGTGCTGGCCAACGTAGTTGGTGCCGATGTCGGAGCAGATCGAACTCAGCAGCGCCAGCAGGCACAGGCCGGCGAACAGCGCGACCACGCCCTGAGTCAGGCCGGTGTCCGAATGCAGGGCGTTGTTGATGGTCGCCAGCAAGATCGTGACGCTCAAGCCGCCGACCATGCCCAGGAAAATGGACGCGGCGACGATCAGCCGAAAGGGTTTCAACAGGGCGAACAATTCGCCGATGGCGCCACGGGGAGGCTGGGTCATGGAGGACGGTTCCTTGGGTGGAAAGGCAGATACCCAGTAGAACGTCTGATCGAAGGCTTAATTTAGCGACCACCGACTGATGGCCTCCACACTCCTACAGGGGATTTCAGTGGCTCTTAGAGGTCACGCACCACGCGAAAGCCGATCCAGTCCCCGCGCTCTTGCGGGTACTGGCTATTGCGGTTGCCTGAGCGCGAGAACACTGGCGCTTCACCCCAGTCATTACCGCGTATGCGCACGGCTTCGCAGTTGGCCTCAACCCACGCGCTGCCATCGGTGGGGGCACCGACGTAGTCCGGGTGTTCGCAGTCTTCGACCCATTCGTACACGTTGCCGTGCATGTCGTACATGCCAAAGGTGTTCGGCGGGTAGCTGCCCACGGGCGAGCTGTAGCTGTAACCGTCTGCCGGGCCGTAGGTGTTGGCGTGTTTGGCGATGCTGTAGGCCTTGCCCTCATCGAACGGGAAGGGGAATGGGCCCTTGGTGCCGCCCCGCGCGGCGTATTCCCGTTGGGCTTCGCTGACCATGTGGTAGTTCTGCCCGGTTTTTTTCGACAGCCAGGCGACGTAGTTTTTAACGTCGTCGAAGTTCATGCATACCGCCGGCTGGCGCGGTGTTTGCGGATAACGCGGCTTGCTGGCCACGCACTCGCGGCCCGGCCGGTTATCGCCATTGGCAATGATCACGCCGCTCTCGCGCACGTAACTGTCCCATTCGCCGGCGGTGACCTGGAAGCGGCTCATGGCGAACGGCTTGGCGAAGGTCACGTCGTGCATCGGGCCTTCGTCGGGTTCGCGGCCGATTTCATCGTCCGGTGTGCCCATGGTGAAGGTGCCGGCGGGCAGTACCACCATTTCCGGGCAGTCGCGGCAGTCCTGCAATACTTTGCCAGGTGGCGATGCGGTGGCGGCCTGGGCGCCTCCGATCATAAGTGCGGCCAGGGCCAGGGCCTTGAACGGCAGGGTCAAATGATCTCGGTTCATGAGTCGTCTCGATATAAAAAACGGGTGTCACGCCACGACCAATGTAGGAGTCATGGCGTCATGCGGTTTTGTTCAGCAGGGTTATGAAACGGTCGATCTGGTCTTCGCTGTTGAGCAAACCAGGCGCAATCCGGATCACCGGGCCGACATCGCGCTCCACCGAGTCGCAGACCACGCGGTTTTCCATCAACCAGGCGGCGACTTTTTCGCAGTCGCGGTCCTTGATCCGGAAGAAGGTGAAACCGGCCGACAGGTCCGGGCTCTTTGGCGTGACCAGTTCGATCTGCGGGTTTTCCAGCAAGCGGTTTTTCGCATAGGTATTGAGTGCATGAATCCGCGCCTGCACCTCGGCCTTGCCCAGCTCCAGATGCAACTTGAACGCCTCGTCCAGCGCCCAGCGGTGTTCAAAGCTGTGATAACCGCCGGGGGTCATGATCGTCGAGAAGGTCGTGGCTTCGGAGAACGTCGGAATGGTCGGCGTGACGTCCTTGAGCTCGGCGGAACGGGCGCAAATGATCCCGGTGCCGCGCGGGCCGAACATCCATTTGTGAGTACCGGCGATGAAGAAGTCGCAGTGCATGTCGGGGAAGTCGAGGTCTTCGACGCCAAAACCGTGCACGCCGTCGACCACATACAGAAGGCGGTCCTTGTCGTCGCGGTTGCGGTTCTGTTCTTCCACCAATTTGCCAATCTCGCCAATCGGCAGTTTCACACCACTGCCAGATTGCACCCAGGTCATGCCCAGCACGCGAGTGTGTGGGCGGATGCCTTTGGCGATGGAACCGAGCACTTCGTCGACGGACACGTCGCGGCTGTTCTCGAACAGCTTGAGCTTGCGCACCTTGACCCCGTCCTTTTGCTGGCGGTAATCCAGCGCATAGTTCGTGGCGTAATGTTCGTGCTCGGTGGTGAGGATTTCCTGATCCGCGCGCACATGAATGCCACCGTAGATCAGCGACAAGCCTTCGGTGGTGCTGCCGGTGAGGGCGATCTGCTCAGGCTTGGACTTGAGGTAACGCCCGGCCCAGACGCGCACGTCCTGTTCGCGTTTTTCCGTTTCACCGAGGTCCCAGTCCATCGCCCGGCCGGGGTTGCGGTCGAGGTTGGCGCGGTGTCGTTCGATGGCCTCACGCACCGGTCGCGGGTGCGATGTCACCAGAAAGTTGGCGAAGTGCAAATAGTCCGGGTCCTGATCGAACAGCTGGCGCAATTGCGCCCACTTGTCCTTGGCCAGCGGCTGCGTCGTGGCAGCCCGTGCCGGCAACATCACAGCGCTGCTCAGGGGCAGGCCAGCCGCGAGAATCCCGGCCTGCTTGAGGAATGAACGACGGTTGGTCATCAGCAAGGTTCGCTTTTTTGCAAAGGGGATTCAGTTGTTCGCCATCGGCCGGGAAGCCTTCTGCACCTGGTCCCAGACCCGCAGGAAATTGCCGCCCCACAGCTTGGCGATATCGGCCTCGCTGTAGCCGCGACTGATCAGCTCGGCCGTGACGTTGCGCGCTTCGCTGACATCCTTCCAGCCATCCAGGCCGCCGCCGTCGTTGAAGTCGGAGCTGATGCCGACATGGTCGATGCCGATTTTCTTCACCGCGTAATCAATCGCATCGCCGTAGTCCTTGAGCGTGGCTTTCGGTTCTTCGTCGACAATCGCGTAGAGCTGGCTGGCGTACTCGCCGAAGCGCTGCTCGGACCAGACAGTGATCACCGGGTCGCCGGGCATCAGCGCCATTTCCAGGCCTTGCAACGGTTGCAGGTCGAAGCGGGCGCGCAGGGCGTTGAGTTTGTCCTGGGTGGTTTGGCTCAAGGGGCGGATGTAGGTCGGGAAGCCGACAATCTGCACCACGCCGCCGCTGTTCTTGATCAGCTGCATTTCCTGGTCGCTGAGGTTGCGCGGGATGTCCACCAGCGCACGTGGCGCCGAGTGCGAGGCGACCATCGGCGTGCGGCTCAGTTGCGCGACTTGCTCCAGGGCCTTGGTCGACATCTGCGAGACATCGATGATCACGCCGAGGTCGTTGAGGCGGTGCACGGCTTGTTTGCCGATGTTCGACAGGCCACCGAGGGCATCGCGCGAATCATTGAAAAACGGCAGCGGTCGTGACGAGTCGGCCCAGGCGTTGTTGCCCACGTAACTGAAGCCGAACATGCGCATGCCACGGGCGGCCCACGTGTCCAGTGCATTGAGGTCGTTGCCCAGCGGGTAGGCGTTGAGCATGCTCATGAACACCGCGAACTTGCCTTCGCCATGCAGGCGCCGGAAATCGTCGGGGGTGTAGGCGATGGCGACCTGGTTGGGGAAATCGCGAACCATGGCGCTGATGATTTTGTAGCGGGTTTCCTGCTCGAACCGGGCTTCGTCGACGAAACCGGCGGTGGGGCGGTGCGGGGCGTTGGCGCCGTTCCAGATTTCCGGCCAGCCGAAGATGGTCAGGGCCGCGCCGGACAGGCGTCCGCGTCCGGTCTTGACCAGGTCGAATTGGCCGCTGCCATCCTTGTCGGCTTCATTACCGGCGGTGCCGAAGTCCAGCGGCACGGTGACGTGGCTGTCGAAGGAGAGGATGCGCGTTTGCAGTTCATCGGCCTGTTGCATCACCTTGACCGGGTAGCCTGGGTTGTCCTTGAACCAGTGATCCCAGACGGCATAGCCGCCACCGGCGCTGATGGCCAGCGCCAGGGGCAAGCCGAGGTACAGCGCCTTTTTTGAACGTGGTTTTTTCATGTTCATCTCAGTCAGGTTCGTTGCCCCGGTGTGGGGGGCTTTGCTATCTGGGATGGACGAGTGATGCCGTTGGAAATTTAGGGCGGCTGATGGCCTCATCGCGAGCGAGCTCGCTCCCACAGGGATTTTGTGAACACCGCAGAACCACAGTGGGACCGAGCTTGCTCGCGATGCTTTTAAATTTTCGGAGGAGGCGAACGTTCTAGCTTGGATAAAGCCTGCTTCATGGCTGACACAGGTAGGGCAATGACGATTTCTCGACGAGGGTTCATGGCGGGCCTGGTGCTGACCGGCGCTGCCGTGCCTGCGGTTTTTTATGGGCATCGCGAATGGACGAAACCGGATCCGACGATCACCCCCGGCGAAGCCTCATTTGAGGTGGCGGATGTCGCCGGCCAGCGGCTGGCGGACACGCTGCGGGGCGTCTGGCAGATTCGTTTCGAAGGGCGTGACGCCGGGATCGAAGGGTTGCCTCGCGACGGTCTGGAAGTGTTTCTTGACGTCGGCCACAAAGGACGCGGCCTGATCGGGTTCCTCGACACGGCCGAGCGTTTGCGTTCAAACGAAACACCGCGCTACCGGGTGCTCGGCGATCTGGCCGATGCCAACGCGGCGCAATTGAGTTGGCGGCTGGTCAGTGCCGACGCAGCCAACGGCACCTCCGATTACGAATTCAGCATGACCCTGGACGAAGTCTGGGCCGGGTTCGGCAATGCCGGCAGCGGCACCCTCAGCGGTCGCGTATTGAACCTCGATCGGCCGCTGATGATGACCGCGCAGGACAACCGCTTCGTCGCGGTCAAACGGGTTTTCCCCGAAGCCCGCGAACGCACCGGGCTCAATGCGCCATTGTTGGCTTGGCTGATCTCCCCCGAGCATCGGCTGTTTCACCAGCTCTGGCATGCCTCGCGGGACAAATGGCACACCCTGGCCGAAGACAAGCGCAATGCCTTGCGCGGCCTCGGTTGGCAGCCAGGTCCGCGTGACAAGGAGCGCGATGCTCGCGGTGCGCGCAAGGATCGCAACGGGTCGGGCGTGGATTTTTTCTTCATGCACCGGCATATGCTCGGTACGGCGCGGTCGATGCAGGACCTGCCGTCGTGGCAGCACTTCCCGTTACCGCAACCGGAACTGGCCCGTGACCGCATCGGCTTCGCCCAGTACTGCGACAACCACGACGGCACCGCGCTGCCGCCGACCTGGCTGGCCGACGACGATGCCGACTATTCGCAATGGGTCAGTGACATCAAGACCGCCGAGACCTATCACAGCAACTTCCAGGTCTGGGAGTCGCGCTACCGCGACCCGCGTTACCTGTCGAAGCTGACCCTGGGTCAGTTCGGTTCAGAGGTTGAATTGGGCCTGCACGACTGGCTGCACATGCGCTGGGCCTCGGTGCCGCGTGATCCGTCCAACGGCCATCCGGTACCGTTCGCCCGGGATCCATCAGACTTCTCTGCACGCTGGTTTGCGCCGGAAAACGACTTTCTCGGCGATCCGTTTTCGTCCCATGTGAACCCGGTGTTCTGGCATTTCCATGGCTGGATCGATGATCGACTGGAAGACTGGTTTCGCGCGCACGAGCGTTTTCATCCGGGGGAGGTGAGACGACTCGAGGTGAGCGGCGTGGCGTGGTTTGCGCCAGGGCGTTGGGTGGAAGTCGATGACCCGTGGCTGGGGCCGAGCACTCACGGTTGCAATACAACGCCGGGGTTGCAGGCGGGCAAGTCGCTGGAGATGGACCCGGAAACCATGAAGATGGCGCTGCGGATAACGTTTGGCGAGGATGAGACGAAGCTCGCGGACTTGTTCAGGAAAGTGCCGCAGCGGCCCTGGTATGCGCGGCATTTGAAGGCTAAGCCGGTTACCAGTTAATCAGTTAGTCCGCGTTATCGTTCATCGCGGGCAAGCCCGGCTCCCACAGGTTATGCGTCGTGTCCAAAACATGCGGCACACATAAAATCTGTGGGAGCCGGGCTTGCCCGCGATGGCGGACTCACTGACACTCAACATCACAAAACCTGCCACCCCCCACCCAGCGCCTTGTACAGCGCAATACTCGCCTGCAACCGCGACAACCGCAGTTGCACATTCAAATCCTGCGCCGCATACAGCGTGCGTTGCGTCTCCAGTACCGTCAGCAAACCCTCGGCCCCAGCCTGATAGCGACGTTGCGCAATATCGAATGCGGTCTGCGCCTGCTTCAGTTCTTCACCTTGCCATTGCCGCTGTTCATCCAGCCCGCGAATGCTGTTCAGTGCTTTTTCCACGTCGGCGAAACCGTTGATGATCGCGCCGCGATAGGTCTCCAGCAGTTCCTCCTGGCGGGCCGTGGCCTTGTCGCGCTCGGCGCCCAAGCGTCCGTTGTTGAACACGGGCGCCAGCAACCCGGCGGTGAGGTTATAGAACGGACTGCGCAGAATGTCCGACGCGCGATCCGCGCCCGAGCCGATTTCGGCGCTCAACGTCACGGTGGGCAACATCGCCGCGCGGGCCACGGTGACGTCCGCCTGCGCCGCCGCCAGTTGCGCCTCGGCACGGGCAATGTCTGGGCGACGGCTGATCAGTTCGCTGGGCAGGCCGGCGCCGATGGTCGGCCATGACAGTTGATCAAAGTGTTCCTGACCCAATGCCAGCGCCTGAACCGGTCGGCCGAGCAGGGCGGCAAGACTGATCGACGCGTCCTGCGCCTGTTGCTGCACCAGCGGCAATTGCCGTTGTTGCGCGGCGACCAGGCTTTTCTGCTGAGCCAGTTCCAGCGCGGTCGCCGAGCCTGAGTCAAACCGCGTCTGCACCAGCTTCAACACGTTTTGCGCATTCGCCAGGTTCAACTCGGCGATGCGGCTCTGTTCACGCAGCGACAGGGTTTGCGCGTAGCCGCTGGCAACACTGCTGAGCAGCGTCAGTTCCACCGTTGCCTGATCGAACTGGCTGGCCTGCAAAGCAAATTGCGCGCTGTCGCGGGACGCACGTTGGCCGCCCCAGAAATCGATTTCGTAGCTGGCGCTGAGGTTGGCGTTGAAGTAGTCCACGGCGCTGTTGTCGCTGTCGGCATCCAGTTGGCTGTAGCCGCTGCCGCGCAGCAGTTTCTGGCGGTTGGCATTCAAACCCGCCTTGACCTCCGGCAGTTGCGAACCGCCGGCCACCACCGTTTCGGCCTGGGCCTGACGCACGCGGGCGATGGCCGCGGCCAGATCGAAACTGCCGACCCGCGCCTGTTCGACCAGTTGATCCAGCTGCGGGCTGCCGAACTGCGTCCACCATTGCGGGTTGCTGCGCGCGGCGTCTTGGGTGTGCGGCGATTGCCAGGAAACGGGTGGCTCGATACCGGCGTCGGGGCGTTGGGCGGGTGTGCCGCACGCGCTGAGCAACAGGCAGAGCGTCAACAGACTTAATGGCGGCTTCATGGAGAAATCATTCACTGGTAAGGGCCGTGACCGGGTCGAGTCGGGCAGCTTTGCGGGCCGGCATGAAGCCGAAGACAACACCGGTGACCAGGGCGCAGCCGAAGGCGCCGAGCACCGCTATCAAGGAAAACGCGACAGCGACTTCACTGAGAATCAGCACACCGCCGACGATCAGCGCCAGGGCAATCCCGGCCAGCCCGCCGACTACCGAGAGCATCACGGCCTCGGTCAGAAACTGGCGCAAAATGTCGCGCTGCCGGGCGCCGGTGGCCATGCGGATACCAATCTCCCGTGTGCGTTCGCGCACGGTCATCAGCATGATGTTCATCACGCCGATGCCGCCCACCAGCAAGGAAATCGCAGCAATCGAGCCGAGCATCAGCGACAGGGTGTTTTGCGTGCGCGCCTCGGCCTGGATCATCGCCGCGTTGTTGGTCAGTTCGAAATCCTTCTTGCCGTTGTGCAGGCGCAGCATCAACTGCTCGATGGCTCTCTCGGTATCTTTGACCTTGCGCGCGTCTGCGGCGGCGATGGCCACGTATTCCGGATTATGCGTGCCGAACAGCCGCACGCTGGCGGCGGAGTAGGGGATGGCGATGCGGTCGTCGCTGTCGGAGTCGCCGGAGCTGGCGCCTTTTTCCGCGAGCACGCCGACCACCTGAAATGGCACGTTTTCGATCAGGATGTATTGGCCAATCGGGTTGGCCACGTCCTTGAGCAATTTGCTCCGTACCTTGTGGCCGATTACCGCGACTGCCGCGGCGTTTCGCTCATCGGCCTCGGTGAAGTAGCTGCCTTCGACCACCGGCCAGTTGAAGATCGCCGGGAAGTGGGTGTCGTTGCCGCCGACGTAACTCAAGTGGTCGAGGTTGCCGAAGCGCACCCCGGCTTCCTGGCCGTTGACCGGCATGATCCGCATCACTTGCGGCAGGCTGGCCACCGCCGCGACGTCATCGAGGGTGACGATGCCCGGCGCGGTGCGCGGGTTCGGCGCCGAGCCGCTGAGGTAAATGATGTTCGAACCGAAGGCGCCCATCTGCGCCATGACCTGGCGCTTGCTGCCTTCGCCGACGGCGAGCATCACCACCACCGAGGCCACGCCGATGATGATCCCGAGCAGCGTCAGCGCGGTGCGGAAGCGGTTGATCCACATCACCCGCCACGCCGCTTGCACCGCGTCAATCAGTTCGCCTTTCCACGCGCCGGTGGCTTCGGCACCTTCGCTCAGACGCTTGCGCAAGTCCACGGCTTGCAACGCACCGGGGTTGGCTGAGGTCTGGGCTTGAGGGTTATCGCGGGCGCTGTCGCTGATGATCAGGCCGTCGCGGATTTCGATGATGCGCTTGGCCCGAGCCGCGACTTCGCGGTCGTGGGTGATCAGGATCACCACATGACCCTGGCTCGCCAGTTCATCGAGCAGGGTCATGACCTCGGCGCCGCTGTGGCTGTCGAGGGCGCCGGTGGGTTCGTCGGCAAGGATGATATGACCGCCGTTCATCAAGGCGCGGGCGATAGACACCCGTTGTTGCTGGCCACCGGAGAGTTGATGCGGACGATTGCCGGTGCGCGAGGCCAGACCGAGACGGTCGAGCAGGGCAGCGGCGCGGACGTGGCGCTCGGCGGCCGGCAAGCCGGCGTAGATGGCCGGCATCTCGACGTTTTCCTGGGCCGAGCCGGAGGGGATCAGGTGATACCCCTGAAACACAAAACCGAAGGCTTCACGGCGCAACCAGGCCAGTTCGTCACTGTCGAGCCCGGCGACGTTTTCCCCGGCGAAGCGGTATTCGCCCGACGTCGGGCGGTCGAGGCAGCCGAGGATGTTCATCAGTGTCGACTTGCCGGACCCGGAGGCGCCGACAATCGCCACGAACTCGCCGGCATGAATCGACAGGTCGATGCCGCGCAACACATGCACTTCCGGAGAATCGCCGCCGCCGTAGGCTTTGCGAATCTCGTGCAGATCGATCAGGGGCGTCTGCATTCAGCCGCCACTCCCGTCAGCCGGGCCGATCAGCAGGTGATCGCCTTCGCGCAGGCCATCGAGGATTTGCACGCGCAGGCGATCACTGATGCCGGTGCGCACTTGACGCGACTCGATGCTGCCGTTTTTGGCCACGACGTGTGCGGTCTGGGTGTCCGGTTCCGCGCCACTTTGCAACGCGGCAATGGGCGCGGTGAGGACGTTTTTGGCCTGGTCGGCCACGAAAAACACCTGCGTCGTCATCTCGGCCATCAGCGCGTTGTCGGCGTTATCGACGTCGAGCAACACGGTGTACAACACCACGCGGGCACTGCCGCTTTTGCTCGAACTGGCTGGGCTGCCGCCACCCTGGCTGGTCTGGTCGAGTGGCTTGGGCGGTACGGGCAGAATCTGCCGCACCGTGCTGCTCCAGCGACGATTGCCACCGCTTAAGGTGGTGAACCAGGCATTCATGCCGGGTTTGACGTGGCCGATATCGGCTTCCGAGACTTCGGCCCACACGGTCATCGGCGACAGTTTGGCGATGCGCAGAATCAGCGGCGTTTGTTGCTGTGCGTTCAGCGTCTGGCCGACCCGGGCGTCGAGGGCGACGATCGTTCCGGACATGGGCGCATAGATTCGCGTGTAACCGAGTTCGGCCTGATCGCTGCGCAGGCTGGCTTCGGCCTGACGGATCTGCGCCTGGAACATGTCGATACGCGCCTGTGTGGATCGCCGTTCAGCTTGCGCGGTTTGCACGTCTTCTTCGCGGGTGGCGCCACCGACCTTGAGGTTCTGCTGACGCTGGTATTTCTGCCGCGCGAGTTCGTGCAGGGCCCGTTGCTCCTGGAGCTGAGCCTTGAGGTTTTCGATGGAGAAACGCCCTGCGTCGAGTTTGGCCTGTTGCGTGGACGGATCGATTTCCACCAGCAACTGGCCTTCCTTGACCACGTCGCCGACCTCCACATGAATCTTGTGGATCTGCCCGGAGGCCTGGGCACCGACGTCGACATATCGCCGGGGTTGCAGGGTGCCCAACGCGGTGACGCTGCTTTCGATGTCGCCGCGGCTGACGGACACGGTGGCGAACCTGTCGCGGCCGGGCGGAATGATTTGCCACGCGGCGACGGCGATAACGGGGATCAGACTAAGTGCTACAAGCAGGGCGCGTCGGGTGTGTCGGGGACGTTTCATGCAGGGTTCCGGCCATGGGTATCGGCCCGTCGTTCAACCTGCGCGCAGCTAACAGCGACAGCCGACAGAGACGGGGAGCTGTCCTGTAAACGAGGAATGGTGCGGGGAATTTAGGTGCGGACACATAGGGTTACACCTGTAGCTCAGGACTATTTGTGCGGCAAGGACAAGCAGTACTTTAAATCTATATGAGAATTACTATAAATTACGCATCTCGAACTGCCACTATCGTGCCACTGCCTATGTCGGCGGTCGACGAGGGGGCTCAAGGACAGAAACCGCACCCGTGCGGCCGGGAGTCATGTTGGAAAACTACTATCGCGAGCTGGTGTGTTTCCTGAACGCCAAGCTAGGCAACCGTCAGGTGGCCGAAGATGTGGTGCATGACGCGTATGTGCGGGTTCTGGAGCGCTCCAGCGACACGCCCATCGAACAGCCCCGGGCGTTTCTGTACCGCACCGCGCTCAATCTGGTGATCGACGACCATCGGCGCAATGCCCTGCGTCAGGTCGAGTCGCTGGACGTGCTCGACACCGAAGAACGCTACTTCACGCCATCTCCGCACAACTGCCTCGATCACGGCCAGCGCCTGCAAATGCTCCAGCGTGCCCTGGCGGAGCTGCCACGGCTGTGTCGCGAGAGTTTTCTGTTGCGCAAGATCGAGGGCCTGTCGCACCCGGAGATCGCCGAACAGCTGGGCATTTCGCGGGCCTTGGTGGAAAAGCATATCGTCAATGCGATGAAGCATTGCCGGGTGCGGATGCGTCAGTGGGACGCCCATTGATCCCCGCTGATTAAATTTTATTTCACTGTCCTCGTTCCTACTCAACAGACGACCTGCTGTCCTGCCCAAGGCCGGTCAGGTCACTTAGGCTTACTCCCCATCGGTTGAGGGGTTCATCCAGAGGACACTGGAAATGACACAGGCAATTGCATCGCCCATCGTTCACGACCTGATCGGCGTCGGTTTCGGCCCTTCGAACCTCGCGCTGGCCATCGCTTTGCAAGAGCGAGGGCCACGCCAGGGCGAGCTGGATGTTCTGTTTCTCGACAAGCAGGCGGACTACCGCTGGCACGGCAACACCCTGGTGACTCAGAGCGAATTGCAGATCTCGTTCCTCAAGGACCTGGTGACGCTGCGCAATCCGACCAGCCCGTATTCCTTCGTCAACTACCTCAAGCATCACGGTCGCCTGGTGGACTTCATCAACCTGGGCACGTTTTATCCGTGCCGCATGGAGTACAACGACTACCTGCGCTGGGTCGCTGCGCAATTTGAATCGCAGAGCCGTTACGGCGAAGAAGTGCTGACCATCGAACCGGTGGTGCACAGCCAGCAGGTCGAAGCGCTGCGGGTGATCTCGCGCGACGCCCAAGGTCAGCAGCACGTGCGCACCACCCGTTCGGTGGTGGTCAGCGCCGGCGGTACGCCGCGCATTCCGCAAGCGTTCAAGGCGCTGAAGGATGACGGACGCGTGTTCCACCACTCGCAGTACCTGGCGCAAATGGCCACGCAACCGTGCATGAACAACCAGCCTATGAGCATCGCCATCATCGGCGGCGGGCAGAGCGCGGCGGAAGCGTTCATCGATCTGAACGACAGCTTCCCCTCGGTGCAGGTCGACATGATCCTGCGCGGCTCGGCACTGAAACCGGCGGATGACAGCCCGTTCGTCAACGAAGTGTTCTCGCCGGAGTTCACCGACCTGGTGTTCCAGCAAGCCCACAGCGAGCGTGAACGTCTGGTCAACGAGTACCACAACACCAATTATTCGGTGGTGGACATCGATCTGATCGAACGCATCTACGGCATCTTCTATCGCCAGAAAGTATCGGGCATTGCCCGTCACGCGTTCCGCACATTGACCACGATTGAAAAAGCCACGGCCACTGAACACGGTATCGAGTTGGCCGTGCGCAACAACGCCACGGGTGAAGTCACGGTTCGTCTCTACGACGCCGTGGTCTTGGCCACCGGTTACGAGCGGCAGATGCACCGCAAATTGCTGGCGCCGCTGGAGCAGTACCTGGGTGATTTTGAAGTGGATCGCAACTATAAGCTGATCACTGACGAGCGCTGCAAGGCCGGCATCTATATGCAGGGCTTCTGCCAGGCGAGCCATGGGTTGAGCGACACGCTGTTGTCGATCCTGCCAATTCGGGCGGACGAGATTGCCGGTTCGTTGTATGAGCATGGCAAGAACCGCGGGCACAGCCGGTCGGTGGTGGATTTGCTACTGGCGACTGCCAGCTGACTCTCACTGCGATCGTTCCCACGCGGAGCGTGGGAATGATCTGCGCAGCAATCCTGAACCCTTCCTGAAGAACCCCGCGATTCCCCCACCGCACACTGTTCCTTCGTTTACTCTGCATAAATCGCGGCGTAAGCTTCGCGCGTTTTCATCAATAGCGGAGACCCACAGTGGGTACTTGTTCGAGTGACAGTAGTCGGCCGGTTTCAGTAACCGGCACCTTCTCGGCAAGATAACGCGCAGCTTTTTTGTGCCGTTGTCTCGCCGTACAGCGAGCAGCGGCCTCCCGGTCGAGCCAGTCCTGGCACGACCCGATGTCCTCTCATCGACACACTCTCGTGTGATGGCGCCTGCCTGGTCGTCATCGCAGCGACTCGACACGCCTGCTCGAAGGTTTCCCGGCTGACCCTGGGGGCAACGCCATGAACCTGACCCTGCTCAAGGAATTCTTCGCCGGATTCCTGCGCACCCGCCACATCGCCCGGCACTTCCGTCGTCTGGCGCTGCTGGAAACCTTCACCGACACCACGGTCAGCCGTGAAGTACCGCCGACGCTGGCGCAAACCCTGGTGGGCGCCGCCAACAGCGACACCGGCCAATTGCTGGAAAGACTCGGCACGCACACCGATGGCCTGAGCGAGGAGGAAGCCGACGCCCTGCGCGAGCGTTTCGGCCTCAACGAGGTCGAGCATGAACAACCGCTGCCGTGGTGGACGCACCTGTGGCACTGCTACAAAAACCCGTTCAACCTGCTGCTGACGTTGCTCGCGGTCATCTCGTGGCTGACCGAGGACATGAAAGCCGCCATCGTGATTTTCTCCATGGTGGTGCTCTCGACATTGCTGCGGTTCTGGCAGGAAACCAAATCCAACCAGGCCGCCGACGCGCTGAAGGCGATGGTGAGCAACACCGCGACAGTCCTGCGCCGCGACGCACAGCGCATCGAGTTGCCGATCAAACAGTTGGTGCCGGGCGACCTGATCGTGCTTTCGGCCGGCGACATGATTCCCGCCGATTGCCGGGTGCTCAGCGCCAAGGACCTGTTCGTCAGTCAGGCGGCGATGACCGGCGAATCGATGCCGGTGGAAAAATTTCCGCACCAGCAAGATAACGACACCCGTAACCCGCTGGACCTCGACAACATTCTGTTCATGGGCACCAACGTGGTGTCCGGCACGGCGATGGCGGTGATTCTCACCACCGGCAACGACACGTATTTCGGTGCGCTGGCGCAGCGAGTGGGTGCCACTGATCGTGCGCCGACGTCGTTTCAGACCGGGGTCAACAAAGTCAGCTGGCTGCTGATCCGCTTCATGTTCGTGATGGCGCCGCTGGTGTTGTTCATCAACGGTTTCACCAAGGGCGACTGGACCCAGGCGCTGCTGTTCGCGTTGTCGATTGCCGTGGGCCTGACCCCGGAAATGCTGCCCATGATCGTCACCTCGACGTTGGCCAAAGGCGCGGTATTTCTGTCGCGCAAAAAAGTCATCGTCAAGCGTCTGGATGCGATCCAGAACTTCGGCGCCATGGACGTGCTGTGCACCGACAAGACCGGCACCCTGACCCAGGACAAAATCTTCCTCGCGCGCAACGTCGACGTCTGGGGCAATGACTCCGATGACGTGCTGGAAATGGCGTACCTCAACAGCTACTACCAGACCGGCCTGAAAAACCTGCTGGACGTTGCGGTGCTCGAACACGTGGAAATCCACCGTGAACTCAAGGTCGGCACAGCGTTTCGCAAGATCGACGAGATCCCGTTCGACTTCACCCGCCGGCGCATGTCGGTGGTGGTCGCCGAGCGCGAGCATGCTCATCTGCTGATCTGTAAAGGCGCGGTGGAGGAAGTGCTGGCGGTGTGCACGCGGGTACGCCACGGCGTCGTTGATGAGGCGCTCAGCGATGAATTGCTGGCGCGGATTCGCCAGGTGACGGCGACGTTCAACGCCGAAGGCCTGCGAGTCGTCGCGGTGGCTGCGCGGCCAATGATCGAAGGCCGTGACACTTACAGCCTGGCCGATGAACAGGAGCTGACGCTGATCGGTTACGTGGCGTTTCTCGACCCACCCAAGGAAAGCACCGCACCGGCCCTCAAAGCGCTGGCGGCTCACGGTGTGGCGGTAAAAGTACTGACCGGTGACAACGAACTGGTGACCGCGAAAATCTGCCGCGAAGTCGGTCTGGAACAGCAGGGCCTGCTGATGGGTAACGACATTGAGCGCATGAGTGACGCCCAACTGGCCGTGGCGGTGGAGACCACCAACGTCTTCGCCAAACTCACGCCGTCGCACAAGGAGCGCATCGTGCGCCTGCTCAAGGGCAACGGCCACGTGGTCGGGTTCATGGGTGACGGCATCAACGACGCCCCGGCCCTGCGCACCGCCGACATCGGTATTTCGGTGGACAGCGCCGTCGACATCGCCAAGGAAGCGGCCGACATCATCTTGCTGGAAAAAAGCCTGATGGTGCTGGAGGAGGGCGTACTGGAAGGGCGCCGCACCTTCGCCAACATGCTCAAGTACATCAAAATGACCGCCAGTTCGAACTTCGGCAACGTGTTCTCGGTGCTGGTGGCCAGTGCGTTCATCCCGTTCCTGCCGATGCTGCCCATGCACCTGCTGGTGCAGAACCTGCTCTACGACATTTCGCAGATCGCCATCCCGTTCGATAACGTCGATGCAGAAATGCTCAAGCAACCACAGCGCTGGCAACCGGCGGATGTCGGGCGCTTCATGCTGTTCTTCGGGCCGATCAGCTCGATCTTCGACATCACCACGTTTGCCTTGATGTGGTACGTGTTCGACGCCAATACCCCGGACCACCAGACGTTGTTCCAGTCGGGCTGGTTCGTGGTCGGTCTGCTGACCCAGACGCTGATCGTGCACATGATCCGCACCCCGAAAATCCCGTTCCTGCAAAGCCGCGCCGCGATGCCGTTGATGGTGATGACCGGGATCATCATGGCGGTCGGCATTTTCCTGCCGATGGGGCCGCTGGCGCACTACTTCAAACTCCAGGCACTGCCATCGATGTACTTCGTGTTTCTGCCGGTGATTCTGCTGGCGTACATGGCGCTGACGCAGGCGGTGAAAGGGTTCTACATTCGGCGGTTTGGCTGGCAGTAAATCGTCTGGTTGTGACGCTATCCCGGAGGCGAGGGGGGCGGATCCAGCCGTGAACCCTCGTAAAAATCAGAAAGTGTGAGCGAGCATTTAGGAAAAGTCCTACATAAACCGGTACCAAGCTTCCGTAGCCTTGCGCCACACTTTGGTCACCCTGCAGGCCCCGGAATGATGAATAAAGCATTACGAATCCTGATTGCCGACGAGCAACACTTCCACCGTATGAAGGTTGAGCGCGTGTTTAACCAGCTGGGTTACTACCGGGTGGCACCGGTTCAACACCTTGAAGAGCTGTTGACGCTGGTCGAATACGGTTGCGAGCCGTTTGACCTGGTGGTCATCAATGCTTCTCTGGCGAAGGGCTCGTTGGACCTGCGGGGGTTTTTCCTCGATAACCCCCAGGTTCGTCATGCCATGATTTTCAACGACGAACGCGCGCAGAATTCGATTTGCACGCAACAGCCAATTCAGACGAGCACCGTACTGCTCCCCGACTTGATGTGTATCCGGCACTTGATGTCCCGTGTCGATCCGTTGGTGAGTACCCGTCATGATCTGGTCGGGCACTATCAGCAAAAAACGGGCTGAATAGAGGTGCCCGTTCGTCGGAACTGTCATTTCTGACAGGTAGTTTTCATCCTTCCGCCATGTAAGAGTTTTCGCGCAGTTGCTGCGTGCACTCTGGCCTTTTCCGGCGCGCATCCGTGGCGTCATCGTCGATTTTTTGCACAGGGAGTTTCCATGAAGTCAGTGCTGATTGTGGACGATCATCCGGTGGTTCGTGCCGCAGTCAAACTGGTGCTTGAACGGGAAGGATTTAAACAGATTCATGAAGCGGCCAGCGTGGGTGACGCGTCGGCGATTCTTCGTGAGCACACTGTTGATCTGGTGATTCTGGATCTGGTGATGCCCGGTGGTAACGGGCTGGATGTACTTGAGCGAATCAAAAACAGCGACTTGTCGTGTGTGGTGTTGGTGTTCACGTCCCTTGACCCATTGTTTTTTCAAGAGCGTTGCATGCGCTCCGGTGCTTTGGCGTACGTCTCCAAGACCAACGACCTGAGTCAGTTGCACAAGGCCATACACGCGCTGATGGCCGGGTACACCTACTTCGCACAACTGCCCAGCGCCTCCATGGACGCGCTGCAGCAAAGCGAAAAGCAAATGGTCGACAAACTCTCCAACCGCGAACTGACCATTCTCCAATACCTGGCTCGGGGTACCGCAAACAAGGCCATCGCCGAGGCGATGCACTTGAGCCACAAGACAGTCAGCACCTACAAGACCCGTTTGATCGAAAAGCTTGGTGTGCAGGCAGCTGTGCACCTGCGCGACTTTGCCATCCGCAATCACTTGATCTGAGGGCACCTGAACGTGCGTGTCCTGTTGTGCGTATTGATGCTGTGTCTGGCGCCAGCGGCCCTGTCGGCCGTGCCTGCGCAGACGAAGTACTTGCAACTGCTGGGGCGTTCCACGGTGGAGGGTTACGCGGTCCATCTGAATGAAAAGGATCGGCAATGGCTGCACAGCAAACGGGTCCTGCGCCTCGGAGTGAGTGGGCCGGATTACCCGCCCTTCGAAATCACGCGCAATCATGATGAGCTGGAAGGCATCACCGCCGATTACGCCCGACTGATTGCGCAACTGCTGGACATCCCGATTGAAGTGCAGCGGTATGGCACGCGGGAAGCGGCCATGGAAGCCCTGAAATACGACCGGCTTGATCTGCTGGGAACCTCGAACAACTTCGAAGCGGCCGATCCCGGGTTGATCCTGTCCAGCCCCTATGCTGAAGATCAGCCAATGCTGGCCACCCGGCTGGACGAACGCATGCCCGAGGATCTGGCGGGCAAACGCATTGCGATGGTCGATGACTATCTGCCGGCGCAGACGGTCGAAACGTTTTATCCCGAGGCCAGGCTGTATCGCTACCCGTCTGCGCTCGATGCGCTGGGGGCGGTGGCGTATCGGAAAGATGACGTGTACCTCGGCGACCTAATCAGCGCCAATTACCTGATCAACAATAATTACCCCAATAACGTTCAGTTGATGGGACCGTCCGGTCTCGACGCCAATCCGTTCGGCTTTGCCCTGTCGCGGGACAACCTGCCGCTCAAGGCCATCATCGACAAGACCCTGGCGGCGATCCCGATGAACCAGCGTGCGCTCATCGAACAGCGTTGGAGCGCCGGCAGGGTCAACACGCAGGGACAGTCGCGAGTCAATCTGAGCGCCAGTGAGCAGCAGTGGCTAGAGCGTCATCCACACGTCACTGTCGGGGTAGTCGAGAACTTCGCGCCTTTGACGTTTTTCAATGCCGAGGGACAATTCAGCGGGTTGACCGCGCAATTGCTGTCGCTGATCAGCCAGCGCAGCGGTTTGAACTTCAAGGTGTTACGGGAGCGATCCCTTGATCAACAGATCCAGCAACTCAAGGCGGGCGAGATCGACGTCATACCCGCCATCATCCCGACCACCGAAGGTGTCGCCGATCTGCACTTCACCAGCCCCTATGTGACCAATCCGTACACGCTCGTCAGCGCAATCACACCCGATAGCCCCAAGACACTGGACGAACTGGCCGGTAAGCGCCTGGCGATTTACCACAGCCACCCGGTGCGTGCCTTCATTCAGGCGCGGGTGCCTGGGGTGCGCATGGTGGATGTTGAAAACCCGGCGCAGGGGCTGGAGTCAGTGATGAACGGACAAGCCGACGCGGCCGTCAGTTCATTGTTCATGACCCGTTATCTGATTGCCCGGTATTACTCGGGACGCTTACGGATCAGCAGCACCGTGGGTGACGAACCGGCGCGCATTGCGATGGCAACGGACGGTGAAGACCCGGAGTTGCAATCGATCTTGAACAAGGCGTTGCTGAGTATTTCGCCTGCTGAAATGGACGGTCTGGTCACCCGCTGGGGCAATGATGTGGTGGTGGATGACAGTTATTGGCTGCGTCACCGGCCAGCCATCCTGCAGGCGTTCGCCGCCGCCGCCGCGTTGCTTCTGCTGGCGGTGAGCTGGATCGCCTGGCAACGTCGGCAGATCCGCCAGCGCCAACAATGGTTGCAGCAATTGCAAGACGCCAAAGACGCGGCCGACGACGCCAATCGCGCGAAAACCACGTTCCTGGCGACCTTGAGCCACGAAATCCGTACGCCGATGAACGCCTTGATCGGCATGCTCGAAATGGCCGGGATGCGCGCGAAAGAGGGCATCGCCGATCGTTCAGCCCTGGAGGTAGCCTCCACTGCGGCGCAGCAGTTATTGGCGTTGATCGGCGATATCCTGGACATCGCGCGCATCGAATCCGGGCATCTGTCCCTGACCCCCGAGCGTGTCAATTTGCATGCGCTGGTGGCATCGGTGTGCAGGGTGTTTGAAGGGCTGGCACGGGGAAAAGGCCTGGCATGGCGGGTTGATCTGGATGAACGCAGTGACCGTGACGTGTTGATTGACCCCACGCGTTTCAAGCAGGTGCTGTCCAATCTGTTGAGCAATGCAATCAAGTTTACCCAGACGGGTGAAGTGAGCCTGACACTGCGGGTGGTGCCGGGAATTCCGGGTCATCTGGCCGTCGCGGTGCACATTGAAGACAGCGGCATCGGCATCAGCGCCATGGATCAGCAGCGGTTGTTCAGCCCGTTCGTCCAGGCCGGCAACAACCTGCAGTCGGGACGCAAAGGCTCTGGACTGGGGCTGGTCATCAGCCGCACCCTGTGCGAAATGATGGGCGGACGGTTGGCGCTCGATAGTGTCCTGGGGCGGGGCTCTCAGGCTGACATCAGTCTGTCCTTGGTGGCGTTGAAAGCCTTGCCTGCCGGCGAGGCGATGGACCGTGGATTGGCGCTGTCCACCCGACCCCTGACGATTTTGGTGGTCGATGATTATCCGGCCAATCGCTTGTTGCTGACGCGTCAACTGAGCTATCTGGGGCACCGGGTCATGGAGGCCGAAGATGGCCTGCAAGCGCTTGAGTTGTGGCGTATCCATGAGTTCGATGTGGTCATCAGCGACTGCAACATGCCCCGGTTCAGTGGTTATGAGTTGGCGGGTGCGATTCGTGATGAAGAGCGCGCCTATGGATTGCCGCCCACGCTGATTCTGGGGTTTACCGCCAACGCGCAACCTGAAGAAAGGATTCGGTGCCTGGAAGCGGGCATGGACGACTGCCTGTTCAAACCCATTCTGCTGGCGGATTTGAGCGCCTGGCTGGCCTCGCGGTTTGGCAGTGGGCCAACGGCCCTGCCGGCCGACACGCAAGCAAGTCTGGAGATGGACTTGACCGGCCTGGAGCTTTACGTCGGCGAAGACCGGACGCTGATCAACCAGTTGCTGCGTGAATTGGCCAAGGCCAACCACGAAGACCTCAATCATCTGCTGCAAGCCCACGCGGGTGACGATCACCCGCGTCTTCACGAGCTGGCGCACCGTATCAAGGGCAGCGCGCGGATGGTCCGCGCGGAGCGTTTGATCGAATGCTGCGAGCAACTTGAGCGCGCTTGCGCGGAAGGTCGCGTGGCGATGATCGATGAAGCCGTCGATCAGTTGCAGCATGCGATGATCCGACTGGACCAAAGCCTCTCACGCGGCTGACGCTTAATCCCACTGCGGCGCGATGCCTTTAGGGCTGGTCAGCCGCTGGCCGCGATCAAGGCTGGCGATTGATGTCATGTCGGCGTCGCTCAAGGTCAGGTCGCAGGCTTTGAGGTTGCTTTGCAGGTTGGCGCGTTGGGTGGAGGAAGGGATCACCGCGTAACCGGACTGCATGGCCCACGCCAGCGTGACTTGCGCCGGGGTGGCGTGAAGGCGTTCGGCGATCTGCTGGATGATCGGGTCTTTGAGCACTTCGCCATAGGCCAGGGTCATGTAGGACGTGATCTGGATGTCATGACTGCGGGCGAACTCGACGACTTTGCGATTTTGCAGGTACGGGTGCAGTTCGATCTGATTGGTGGCGATGTGGTCGGCACCGACGGCGGCGATGGCCTGCTTCATCAGGTCGACGGTGAAGTTGGAGACGACGATCTGTCGGGTCAGGCCAAGCTGTTTGGCTTCAAGCAGGGCTCCCATGAATTCCTCGACCGGCACCTGGTCTTCCGGCGACGGCCAGTGGATCAGCGTCAGGTCGAGGTAGTCGGTTTGCAGTTTGCGCAGGCTCTCTTTGAGGCTGTCGACCAAACGGTCCTTGGCGAAGTTGGCGACCCAGATTTTGCTGGTGATGAACAACTCGTCACGGGTGATACCGCTGGTGGCGATGGCGAGGCCGACGTCGGCTTCGTTTTCGTAGATTTGCGCGGTGTCGATCACTCGGTAGCCGAGCTCCAGGCCTGTGCTTACCGAATCGATGACCACCTGGCCTTGCAGGCGAAACGTACCGAGACCGAAGGCGGGAATAGACATCTGTGACTCCAGGGATTGCAGTGGGAATGAGCAGGAGTATCCCCGTCGCGATCCTTGGGAAAAACCGCTGGCTGGGCAAAGCACTGTTTACCGCAAGTCATGAATGCCAAGAGTGATGGTGTGTGCCGGCCTCTTCAAGCGATGTCAGCGTGGTTGAACTCCTCGCCCAGAAAGTCGATCAATGTGCGCACCGACGGCAGCAGTCCACGGCGCGATGGAAAGATGGCATGGATGACGCCGCATTTCGGTGCCCAACCCGGCACCAGATCCACCAGGCGGCCGGCCGCCAGGTCATCGCGCACCACGACGCTCGGCAGGTGCGCGATGCCAATTCCCGCCACTACCGCGTGACGCAACGCCAGCAGGTCATCGGTGACCATGCGGGGTGTATGTCGAATCAGTGCGCTGGCGCCTTCGGCACCGAACAATTCCCACTGATATTCACGCTGGGCGGAGCCCCAATGCAGGCTCGGCAAACCGCTCAGGTCGGCAGGGGAGGCCAGGGAGGACAGGCGTTCGGCCCAGGCCGGGCTGCCCACCACGCACTGAGTGCTGTTGCCCAGAACCTTCATCACCATGTCGGTGTTTTCCAGCGGCGGAAAGCGCACGCGCAGGGCGATGTCGAACCCTTCGTGGATCAGGTCGACCCGGCGATTGGTGCTCTCGATAAATAATTCCACCAGCGGGAACTTAAGCATATAGCGCGTCAGCATGGGCCCGACCCAGGAGTTGAGCAGCGCCGTCGGGCAACTGATGCGAACCAGGCCTTGAGGCTCGGAGCGATTGCGTTCGATCAGTTCGGCGGCGCTTTCCGCTTCCACGCGCATGGCCAGGCAACGCTGGTAATAGGCCTGGCCGATTTCGGTCAGTGAACAATGCCGGCTGGTGCGGTGCAGCAGGCGGACACCGAGGCGTTCTTCCAGCTCGGCGATGCGTCGGCTGAGCTTCGATTTAGGCATGTCCAACGCCCGCCCAGCCGGGGCGAAACCGCCGTGTTCCACCACTTGGGTGAAGTAGTAAAGGGTGTTGAGGTCTTCCATCATCGTTCCTTAGATAGAACGCAAAGGCTGGTTTTTGCAGTCTAGCGCACCAAAGGTTCGAGTTTTAAGCTTTGTCCATGGCTTCACTCACCTCATCAGGAGACACCATGAAAAACATCATCGGTATCTACACCAGCCCGCGTACCCATTGGGTCGGCGACGGTTTTCCGGTTCGGACGCTGTTTTCCTACGACAACCTGGGCAAGCACATCAGCCCGTTCCTGCTGCTGGATCACGCGGCGCCTGCCGAATTCACCCCGACCACTGAACGACGTGGCGTTGGTCAGCATCCGCACCGTGGTTTCGAGACCGTGACTATCGTTTACAAGGGCGAACTGGAACACCGTGACTCCACCGGCAGCGGCGGCACGATCGGCCCTGGCGATGTGCAATGGATGACCGCCGCTTCAGGGATTGTGCATGAGGAGTTTCACTCCGAAGGTTTCGCCAGGTCTGGCGGCACCCTGGAAATGGTGCAGCTGTGGGTCAACCTGCCGGCCAAGGACAAAATGGCCGACGCCGGTTACCAGACGATTCTCGATGGCGACATCCCGAACATCCCGCTCAAGGACCAGGCCGGCAGTTTGCGCTTGATCGCCGGTGAGTTTGACGGCCACACCGGCCCGGCTCGCACCTTCACCCCGATTGACGTCTGGGACCTGCGTCTCAAGGGCGGCAAATTGCTGACCCTGGACCTGCACGACGGTCGCAACACGGCCTTGGTGGTGTTGCGTGGCACGGTTCAGGTCAATGGCCTGGAGTCGGTGGGCGAAGGTCAGTTGGCCCTGTTCGATCGCAAGGGTGATCAGTTGACCCTTGAAGCCAGCCAGGATGCGGTGGTGCTGTTGCTCAGCGGCGAGCCGATCGACGAGCCGATTGTCGGTCACGGCCCGTTCGTGATGAACACCGAGCAAGAGATTCACCAGGCCTTCGCCGACTTCCAGTCCGGTCGCTTCGGCCGGATGCACGGTTAGCCCGTACTCCGTCAACAACCCGCTCTGCACAGGATGAGTAGGCCGGTTCCCAGGCCAGGGCACGCAAGGGCGAAATCAATGCCTGGGACAACGCCGGGTTTCACGCGGCAGTCAAAGCCACCGGCAAGAAAACCCTGGTCATTGCCGGCACGCTGACCAGCGTTTGCCTGGCGTTCCCGTCCATCGCGGCGGTGCATGAAGGCTACAAAGTGTTTGCGGTGGTCGACGCCTCCGGCAACCACTCAAAACTGGCCACTGATCTGACCATCGCCCGTTTGGCGCAGGCCGGGGTCGTGCCGATCGACATTATGGCTACGCTGTCTGAACTGCAAGGCTCGTGGAACCGTCCGGATGCCGAGCAGTGGGCCGCTGTCTACGCCCAGGCCATGCCGCATTATCAATTGTTGATCGAAAGCTACCTCAAGGCTCAGCAAGTGGCGAATGAACACGAAGTGCTGGACTCCCAGCGCTAAACGACTCCCCCACGCCGATATCCACTCGGCATCGACAACACGCGAGGACTACTGCAATGACGACTTCTTATAAACGTCTCGACAAGGACAACGCTGCGGTTTTGATGGTTGATCACCAGGCGGGACTGCTGTCTCTGGTGCGCGACATCGAACCGGACCGTTTCAAGAACAATGTGCTGGCCCTGGCCGACCTGGCCAAGTACTTCAAGTTGCCGACCATCCTCACCACCAGTTTCGAAAACGGTCCCAATGGCCCGCTGGTGCCTGAGCTCAAAGCGCTGTTTCCGGATGCGCCTTACATCGCCCGTCCTGGACAGATCAACGCCTGGGACAACGAAGACTTCGTCAAGGCGATCAAGGCGACCGGCAAGAAACAGCTGATCATCGCTGGCGTCGTGACGGAAGTCTGTGTGGCGTTCCCGGCACTCTCGGCGCTGGCCGAAGGCTTTGAGGTGTTCGTGGTGACTGACGCTTCCGGCACCTTCAACGAGCTGACCCGACAATCGGCCTGGGATCGCATGTCGGCCTCCGGCGCGCAGTTGATGACCTGGTTCGGCCTGGCCTGTGAACTGCATCGCGACTGGCGTAACGACGTGGAAGGGTTGGGCACCTTGTTCTCCAACCATATTCCGGACTATCGCAACCTGATGACCAGCTTCAACACATTGACCAACAGCAAATAACGGCTGACAACCTAAACCCCCGGTGGGAGCGAGCCTGCTCGCGAAAGCGGTATAACAGACACGTGTGCAGTGGCTGTCACACCGCCATCGCGAGCAGGTTCGCTCCCACATTTGTTTTGCATGAAACCCTCCTACACTGTGCCCAATGTGTGAGATCTTCGCGCCATTGGCCTTCGTTGGAGTCGTTCGATGCTGTCTTTTTTCACCAATCATCCATTGGTCTGCGCCATGGTCCTGATCGTGGTTGATCTTGGGCTGTGGCGGTTGATCAGCGCCAGCGCCACCGGCAGTAACTGGAAGTTGCTGGTCAGGCTGGTGATTTTCTCGTTGTTCAGCGTCCTGCTGTTCAACGAAGGCTTGAACCCGCTGGAGGTCGCCCCTTGGCCTGACAACGTGCCATTGCACCTAGCGGCCACCGGTTTGCAGATTGGCTGGTGGCTGTTCGGCGCTCGGACCCTGACGGTGCTGATCGGCGCCGTGATGATGCAGCGAGTCGGGCACACGGGGCGGTTGCTCCAGGATCTGCTCGGTGCGGTGATCTTCCTGATCGCGATCATTGCGGCGCTGGCGTACGTGCTGGACCTGCCCGTCAAAGGCGTGCTGGCCACCTCCGGCGCCTTGGCGATCATCGTCGGCCTGGCCTTGCAAAGCACCCTCAGCGATGTGTTTTCCGGGATCGTCCTCAACACCACCAAACCCTATCAACTGGATGACTGGATTTCCATCGATGGCACCGAAGGCCGGGTCACCGACATCGACTGGCGCGCCACGCGCATGCAAACCGCCCAAGGCAGCATGGCGGTGATCCCCAACTCCCTGGCGGCCAAGGCCAAGATCATCAACTTCAGTCGGCCGAGCGACATTTTTGGCGTGTCGATCAGCCTGCAACTGAGCCCGCATACACGCCCGCAAACAGTCATCGACGCACTGGAACGGGCCATGCAGGGTTGCCGCCATTTGTTGCAAAAACCGGCACCGTGCGTCGCCCTCAAGGGCTCCAGTGCCGCAGGCGTGGAATATGAAATCAGTGGTTTCGTGGTCTCGATGGATCAGAAACGCATGGTGCGCAATCTGCTGTTCGATCTGTCATATCGTCATTTGCAGGCCGCGGGTGTCAGCCTGTTGTCGACCATCGAGTCGAATGTGCCTGCCGGTTTGTCACGGCCACGGGCCTTGCTGGAAAGCTCGGCGATTTTCTCGACCCTGCGTCAGGATGAGAAAGAGACCTTCAGCCAACACATGACCCTGCAAACCTTCCGTGCCGGGGACATGATCCTGCCGGCGGGAGAGGTCAGCGATCATTTGTTCATCATCGAATCCGGAGTGGTCTCGGTGGCGTTGAGCCGTGCCGGGGTCAAGTTCGAGTCGGGACGCATGGGACCGGGCGAGGTGATCGGCGAGGGCGGGATCTTGCAGGATACGGCGATGCCGGCCGACTTCATCGCCAAGACCGCTTGCAGCCTGTACCGGATTGAGAAGGACTATCTCAAACCGTGCCTGGATGCGCGGCATGACATTGGCGAGTCGATGAAGGCGCTGCTGGATTTCCGCTTGAACAAGGCGCAGACGTTGACCCAGGAAGTGCCGAAGGTGGTGGAGCGTAAGGGGTTTTTGCAGTGGTTGCGTAATAGGGCTTAGCGGTTTGGGGTGAGTGGCCTCCTCGACTTCTGGAATATTGGCTATTTGTCCGAAGGGCGGGTGGGATTAACGTAGCTCCATCCCCACTTGCTACCGGAGTCCACCATGAAACCTCGTATCGATTTCTACACCGCTTCCCCTGATGCGCTCAAAGCCATGATCGCCCTGGAAACCGCGGTGTCGAAGCTGCCGCTGGAAAAAAACCTGATCGAACTGGTCAAGCTGCGCACTTCGCAAATCAACGGCTGCGCGTTCTGCCTCGACATGCACAGCGCCGATGCCCGCAAGGGCGGTGAGGACGAGCGCCGTCTGGCTACGTTGTCGGCCTGGCGCGAAACGCCGTTCTTTACCCCGCGTGAACGTGCGGCACTGGCCTGGACCGAATCCCTGACGCTGGTGAGCCAGACCCACGCGCCGGATGAAGACTACGAGCTGGCCACCGCCGAGTTCAGCCCGAAAGAAATGGTCGACCTGACCGTGGCCATTACCACCATCAACGCCTGGAACCGTCTGGCGATTGGTTTCCGCAAAATGCCTCAAGCCTGATCAATGTGCGTCTGCTGACGGCGCGGCCGGTGGTTGCACCTTGCGCATCAAGGGCACCATCGCCGTGGCGATGATGAAGCAGACCATGATCATCAAAAACGCGTCGCCATAGGTTTGTGTCTGGGCTTCGCGGTAGGTCAATAGCCATAGCTGATGCAGGCTGGCAGTGACGCTCGTGTCACCGCTCTGGCCGAGGGTGGCGAAGTTGTTGCCGACCTGCGACAGCCACTGGTTCAGTGCTTCGTTGGTGCTGTTCAGGTGTTCCGCCAACCGGGTGAAATGCAGGTTGGTGCGGTCGTTGAGGATGGTCGCACAGGCGGCGATGCCGATGGCGCCGCCCAGGTTGCGCATCAGATTAAACAACCCCGATGCATGTTTGAGCCGCGCTGGCGCCAGACCACCCAAGGTCAACGTCACGGCCGGTGGCACCGCCAATTGCTGGGCAATCCCGCGCAACGCTTGCGGCAGCATCAGCTCCCTGGCCCCCCAGTCATGGGTGATCGGGCTGAAATCCCACATCGACAAGGCGAACAGGCCGAGTCCGGTCATCATGATCCAGCGCAGATCCACGCGGTTGGCCAGAAAGGCATACAGCGGAATCGCCATGATCTGGAACACCCCGGTGGAGAAAACCGCCAGTCCAATGTCCAGCGCGCTGTAGCCCCGCACCCGGCCGAGAAACAGCGGCGTCAGGTAAATGGTGGCGAACAGGCCGATCCCGGTGACGAACGAGAAGAAACAGCCGAGGGCGAAGTTGCGGTCTTTCAGGGCGCGCAGATCGACAATCGGATTGGCGACGTGCAAGGTCCGGCCGATAAAGGCCAGGCCGGCGAGGCCGCTGATCCAGGCAGTGGTGAGCATGGTGCTGTCGCTGAACCAGTTCCAGCGTGGGCCTTCTTCGAGGGTGTATTCCAGGCAGCCGAGAAACAGCGCCATGAACACCATGCTCAGGTAGTCGGCGCCCTTGAGCAGCGACAGTTCCGGCTGGTCGATTTTCACCAGCATCGGCACGGCCACGGCAACGAAAATACCCGGCACCAGGTTGATGTAGAACAGCCAGTGCCAGGACGAAATGTCGGTGATCCAGCCGCCGATTACCGGCCCTAATGTCGGTGCCAGCGAGGCCACCGCGCCGATGGTTGCGGCGGCAATCACCCGTTGTTTGCCGGTGAAGAAAAAGAACGCCGTGGTGAACACCAGCGGAATCATCGAACCGCCGAGAAAGCCTTGCAGCGCGCGGAAGGCGATCATGCTCTGGATGTTCCAGGCCGCGCCACAGAGCAGGCTGGCCAAGGTAAAGCCGACCGCTGATGCGCAGAACAACCAACGAGTCGAAAATACCCGCGACAGCCAGCCCGACAGTGGAATCACGATGATTTCGGCAATCAGGTAGCTGGTCTGCACCCACGCCGTTTCATCAGTGCCGGCGGAGAGGCCGCCGCCGATGTCACGCAACGAGGCCGAAACGATCTGGATATCCAGCAGCGCAATGAACATGCCGATGCACATGCTGGCGAAGGCGAACACCTTGGTCGCCGTCGCCATGTTGGCGGGGTTGAACGGCTGCGCAGGGGCGGCGAGGGCGCGGCTCATGGTGCGCTGGCCACGGCTGGGATGTCAGCGCTTTTGCGGGTGTCGACTTCAGCCGTCACCGACAGGCCCGGACGCAAGTGACCGAGCACTCCGTCAGCCGGATCGAGGATGACGCGTACCGGCACCCGCTGGACGATCTTGGTGAAGTTGCCCGTGGCGTTTTCCGGTGGCAACACGCTGAACTGCGAGCCGCTGGCCGGCGCAAGACTGCCCAGATGACCGTGGAATTCCTGCCCTGACAGCACGTCCGCATGGATGACCACGCGTTGGCCCGGAATCATCCGCGCCAGTTGATCTTCCTTGAAGTTGGCATCGACCCACAAACCACTGGACGGCACCACCGACAGCAACTGCGAACCGGCCTGCGCATACGCGCCGACCCGCGCCCGGCGATTGCCGATCACGCCATCCACCGGCGCCTTGAGTTCGGTGTAACCGACATTCAATTGCGCCAGATCCCGTTCGGCGCGGGCCTGCATCAACGCGGCGCGGGCTTGCTGTTTCTGGGTGGCGATCACGTTCAACTGACGTTGCGCGGCCAACAATTCGGCCTGGGCCCGCGAGCTGATCGCCTGGGCGGTTTTGAACGTAGCATCAGCGCGCTGAGCGCTTTCCACCGAGACCGCGTTGGTGCTCACCAGTTTTTTGTAGCGGGCATTGTCATCCCGGGAGCGGGAGGTTTCCGCGCCCGCAGCATCGATCCCGGCACGGGCCTGGCCGATCACGGCGTACTGCAGTTGTTCGGTAGCGTCGAGATTCGCCAGCAGCGCCTCTTCAGCAGCCACTGCACCTTCGGCCTTGGCCAGGTTGGCGCGGTAATCGCGGGAGTCGAGACGAATCAGGACATCGCCGGCCTTGACTGCCTGGTTGTCGGTCACCAGCACTTCTTCGATGTACCCGGCGACTTTCGGGCCGATCACCGTGACGTCGCCGCCGATGTAGGCATCGTCGGTTTCTTCGATGAAACGACCGGTTGTCCACCAGTGCGAGGCATACAGCCCGCCCGCAACCAGGGCAGCGACAACCGCTGTCAGCAGAATCAACCGTTTGAGCAGGGGAGGCTTGGGCGTGCTCACCGGGACAGCTTGGTCGGTTTCAAGGCTGGGCATGCTGGTCATGGGGGTTACCTGTAGAAAACGGGTGTTTATTACGCAGGTAATATGACGTATGTAATATTTAGTGGCAATTGATTTTTTTTGCCGGTCGTCAGGTGGTTGTTTGGTTGAAAAGAGGGGGAGCCACGTTGTGATCCGGCTTAGTCGGCATCTGGTGGCGTTGATTCGACCAGATGTTTTTTTCTATCGCTCTCTTGTCGTCATTCTATTTATGTTCTGACTCTGCGGCCGTTAACCTTTTAGCGAGCGCATAAGGATGCGTTCGGTAAAACCAAAGGATTTCCAATGACTGCCACGACTGGCCTGGGGGTTTTTTCCCAACGGCGCCTCCTTGGCGTTCTTGCTGCGAGTCTGCTTGCACGTACGAAGCGGACGAATCGCAGTTGGGCTGTTGGTGGGTCTCTAGGAAATTCCCTACAAGCTAGGGGGCTATTTCCTACGGCGAGTGTTCTGCTTTTTACCCAGTATTCAGCGCTTCATAAAGGTAGAAGAGCGATTGACCCAAAATGGATTACCCGAGGGTTTTGGTGCTGGATGACTACGCGTTTACGCGCAGTATTCACGTAATGATGCTCCGGCGATTGGGCGTAACAGATATTCTTCAAGCCTCAGATACCCGGCAGGCATTGCGAGAGTTACAGGTCTCAGGTGGCGTTGACATCGTATTGTGTGACCTGGTTGGCAGAGACCTTGATCATCTGGAGTTTCTTCAACAGGCAGCGAGGGCAGGATTGGTCAGGGCCGTAGCGCTGTGCAGTACCCTGGAGCCAGCGGTGAGTCGTGCACTGGAGAGAACCGCTCTTTTAGTTGGCCTGGAGTTGCTCGGAGTAATGAGTCAGCCCATGCGGATGAGACCCTTGCATCGGATGATTCAGCAGTACCGGCAACGCAGGGGGGAGTCCAAGGTGCAACCCGAGATATTGAAACAGGCGACGTGCGCCAACGATATCCGCAGGGGATTGGCGCAAGGTGAGTTTCAGGCCTGGTTTCAGCCCAAACTCGCTTTGCGCGAAGGCTCCTTGACAGGCGTGGAAGCGCTGGTCCGTTGGAATCACCCGACGCGGGGTTTGTTATTGCCTCGTGACTTTCTGACCGAGGTGCTGGCGAGCAATCTGATTCACCAAATGTTCGAGCAGGTTCTGGTGCAGGGCCTGACCTTTTTAAGGGACATGCGCAGACAAAACACCAATATCGAGATTGCGTTCAACTTGCATGCCTCTCAAATGGCTTCGGACGATTTCGCTGATTACATACAGGGCGCCCTGAAGCGTTATGAACTCCCAGGCTCGTTATTGATTTTCGAGGTGGCGGAAAGCGGTTTGCTTGATCTCGAGCCGAAGGTGCGAGACAACCTTTTGCGCTTGCGTATGCTGGGTTGTGGTCTGGCCATTGATGATTTTGGTTTGGGGTTTTCCTCACTGCAACTGCTCTGTCGTCTCCCTTTCAGCCAGATAAAACTTGATAAGAAATTTGTAAATACACTCCATCATCCCATCAGTAAAACCATGGTCATCAGCACGCTGGCGCTGGCCCAGTCGTTAAACATGAGCCTCGTTATCGAAGGCATCGGCAGCGAATGGGTTCGGGATTCGTTATTGCAAATGGGCTGTGAAGAAGGGCAAGGTTTTTTTCTGGGACGTCCAATGTGTGCGGAAGGGCTTCGGCACTGGCTGCGCGAAAGGAACCCGTAAATGGCCTCCAGCACCGTGGTTATCTTGGGAGTAACAAGGAACTCAAATGTTAAATGCAATCGTTGTAGATGATCATCCGTTCATACGTTCGTCGGTCAAAATGCTGTTGGCGAATGAAAATTTTGAAATCGTAGCGGAAACCGATAATGGTGCCGATGCCGTTCAACTGGTCATTGCACATAGACCTGACATGCTTGTACTGGATATCACTATTCCGAAGCTTGACGGTCTGGAAGCTATTCGGCGTATTCGGGCTTTGGATATCCCGACCAAGATCCTGGTATTGACCTCTTTGCCTGCAAAATTTTATTCCATGAGGTGCATGAGTGCAGGTGCGGCCGGGTATATCTCCAAAACCGATGGTCTTGATGAACTGGCCAGGGGCGTCAAGGTCATCATGTCGGGTTATAGCTACTTTCCAGACATACAGGCTCAATCTGTTCGCCGAAGCGATGGAAGCGCCACGGATGACGAGCTGATTCGTTCGCTCTCGAATAGAGAACTGGCGATTCTCAAACAACTGGCGAACGGGCTCAGTAATAAGGAAATTGGTGACCTCATGCTCTTGAGTAACAAGACCGTTAGTACCTACAAGGCAAGGCTGATTGAGAAGCTCAATGTGACCTCGGTTGTTTATCTGGCCGATTTCGCCAAACGCAATGATCTGCTTTAAATGATGAAGTCACTTCAGATCTGTCTGTCGCTGGTCGTGCTTGTTCTTGCTGCCCACTTCAGCTCCACGGTTGAGGCCGAGCCGAAAACGCTTGGGCTGTTGGGGCGATCGAACGTTAACGGTGGTTATCACGTAACGCTCGATGAGCGGGATTGGCGTTGGTTGCGCTCCAAGAGCATTTTGCTTTTGGGGGCCTCCACTCCCGATTACGCATCGTTCGATATGACGATCAATCATGATCAGATGGAAGGGGTGACGATTGACTATGCGCAGTTGATTGGCGAGCTTCTAGGGCTCAAAGTTGAAATTCGCCGCTATGACAGTCGCGGTGAGGTTGTGGACGCGGTCAGAAAAGGAGACGTGGATTTTGTCGGAACGGCCAATGAATACGAGTCGCAGTTTCCGAACATGGTGCTCAGCCATCCTTATGCCAATGACAAACCTACATTAATCACTCGCAAGGGTGACGGCGGTGATTTGCCGGTTGACCTGAACGGCAAGACCATTGCCATGCTGTACCACTACATTTCCCCTGATGCCGTACGGGCTTTTTACCCTAAAGCGACCCTGCAAGTTTACCCCTCCATGCTGAGCGCCATTGGTGCCGTAGCGTTTGGGCAGGCGGATGTTTATCTTGGTGATTCGGTCAGCGCCAATTACCTGATTAATAATAACTTTATAAATAATGTCGAGTTGGCGGACTTCTCGCGCATGGAAGTTCGCGACTTCAGTTTCGTCATGAACAGCGACAACCAAACCCTGATTCGTGTCGTTAATGCGGCCATCGCAGCGATTCCAGTGAGTGCGCGCATGGAAATCATGAACCGCTGGGGGGCGGGTGGGGAGAACATGCCAGGCAAGCGGCGTCTGAATTTCAGTAGCAGCGAGCAACGATGGCTGGATGAGCATCCGAGTGTTCGGGTCAATGTAGTGGGCGGCTATCCACCTTTGTCTTTTGTTAACAAAAGTGGCGAGTTTGTCGGCATTGCCAATGATGTGTTGAGCAAAGTATCGCTTCGCACAGGGCTGAAGTTTGATATTCAGGTGGTGCCGTCGGTTTCTGCGATGGTGGAGGCGGTTGGCAACAGTGATTCTGAATTCTTGGCAACGCTCACTCCGAGTCCGGTTCGTGAGCGTGTGCTGCATTTCACACGACCTTACCTGGCTTCGCCTTATGTGCTGATAGCCAAGGCAGATGCCGATATTCCCATTGCACTCGAGCAACTGGCAGGTAAGCGATTGGTGCTGACTCGTAATAATAATATGCACGAATGGCTGATGAGCAACTATCCAAAAATCCGCTTGGTGGAGGCTGACGACTCAGAACACGCTATGAGTATGGTCATCCGCGGGGAAGTAGACGCGATGGTCGGTACGCTGATCCTCAGCAGTCACATGATCAATCATCGTTTTGAAGGTCAGTTGCGAATCGTCAGCACCGTCGGTAATGACTTCGCGCAGATGGCCTTTGCGACAAGTCGTGGGGCGTTGGAACTCCATTCCATTCTCGACAAGGCACTGTTGAGTATCCCCCCCGAGGAAATGGATGAAATAAGGAATCGCTGGCGTAACGACGTGATGGTCGAAGACAGCTATTGGGCGCGCAATAGAGCATTTATCGTCGAAGTGGTTTGTGGGTTTTTGGTGCTGTTGGCGCTGGCGCTGGTATGGATCGCTTATATGAAGGTGGCGTTGCGCAGGCGTGATGAGGCTGAGCATGCACTCAATGAGCAACTGGAGTTTATGCGGGTCTTGATTGATGGCACCCCCCATCCGATTTACATCCGGGACCGCAATGGAATTTTGCTGATCTGCAACTCCAGTTACCTCAAGGTCTTTGGGGTAGAGCGCGAGGCGGTGATTGGGAAGGGCAAAGTGAAGTTGCTTCACCCCGAGGACGCGAGCCGTTATGAGGAGGAGTTTCAGCGGATCACCAGTACCGGCATGTCTATGGTTGAAGATCGTGTAATCAGGTTGTTGGATGACCGTGAACTGCAGATTTATCACTGGATGCTGCCGTACCGCGACAGTAATGGCGAAGTGGGTGGCGTGATTGCCGGTTGGATCGACATCAGCGAACGCCAGGCGCTTGTCGAGCAGTTACGTGAAGCAAAGCTGGTCGCCGACGAGGCCAAGGAACATGCCGATGATGCCAACCGGGCCAAGAGTCTGTTTTTGGCCACCATGAGTCATGAAATCCGCACGCCCATGAATGCCGTCATCGGCATGCTCGAAATTGCGATGAAAAAGGCTGATCAAGGCGTCACGGATCGGTTTGCCATTGAGGTTGCGTCTGGCGCGGCTCATGGCCTGCTGGACCTGATCGGCGATATTCTGGACATTGCCCGAATCGAGTCCGGGCGGTTGTCCCTGTCGCCAGAAAGGGCCAATTTGCGTGAACTTCTTGAGTCGGTGTTACGGGTTTTCGAAGGTGTCGCCCGGCAAAAACGTCTGAGCCTGCTACTGGATCTGGACTTCCAGATGCCAAGTGATGTGCTCGTTGACCCTTTACGCTTCAAACAGATTGTTTCCAATCTGCTGAGTAACGCGATCAAGTTCACCCAGGACGGTCAGGTTCGATTGAGCCTGCAGGCCCGTCCCGCCAAAAACTCGCAGTTTATGACCGTCGCCCTAGTCATTGAGGACACTGGTATTGGCATTTCGGATGAAGATCAGCAGAGCTTGTTCAGCCCGTTTACCCAGGCAAGCAATAACACCCAGTCCGCGCGCAGTGGTTCTGGGTTGGGGTTGGTAATCAGTCGCACGCTCTGCGAAATGATGGGCGGGCGTTTGCTCATGAGCAGCGTTTTCGGCAAGGGAACAAAGGTTGAAGTCCATCTGAGTTTGCCGGCGCTGGAGCCACTGGCTGAATTGCCCGGGATGATGCCGTTCGACGCTGCCCTGCAACATCATGTGCTGAATGTGCTGGTTATTGACGACTATCCCGCCAATCGTCTGTTGCTGTCTCAGCAGCTAAGCCACCTCGGACACCGGGTGAGCGATGCCGAAGACGGTGCGCGAGGGCTGCAAGCCTGGCGCAGTCAATGGTTCGATGTAGTGATCACAGACTGCAACATGCCAATGATGAGTGGCTACGAGTTAACCCAGGTCATCCGCGAAGAGGAGCGTACCCAAGGTCGTGTACCGTGTTTGATCCTGGGGTATACAGCAAACGCCCAACAGGAGGAGCGGGTTCGTTGCATCGAAGCAGGCATGGACGATTGTCTGTTCAAGCCCATCGGGCTTGAGGAATTGAAGGCGTGCCTGGAGGCTGTAGCGCCGATGGAACGAAGTGAGGAGCAGACCTCGGTGCACGGCAGCAATGAGATTGACCTGAGCAGCCTTGAGCAACTGACTCGGGGCGACAAAGCGTCGATCAATAGTCTGATTGGTGATCTGTCCACGGCGAATGAAGAAGACATGGCACGGTTGATTCAGTTGTTCACCAAGCACGACCTGAATGCATTGTCGGGCCTGGCGCACCGGGTGAAGGGGGGAGCGCGCATCATCAGGGCTCAGCGACTGATTCAGTGCTGTGAGCATCTTGAAGTCGTCTGCACGGGGCGGGACACTTCCCGATTGGCCGAAGCGGTGGATGAGCTGCAGCGGGAGATGGAGCAATTGGCCGATAAGCTGAGCCTCTACGTGGCTTAAACGTAGAGGCTGGCGGGTCATCGCTCCTTAGACCGGAATCCATCGGGGCACAGGAACCGAACCTGGAATTTTAATTTCCAGGCTTCCCTGGAACTTGGTGTCAATGACTTCAAGCAAAGGGGCGGCGTGCATAATACCCAACTGAATAGGCTGAAGCTCTGAGCTGGCAATCATTAAAGACTTCAGCTCACTTAACGGACCTTTAACAGCCTTGACTGCGGACAAGTTTTTCTCATGCAGTAAATCTGGAGATGCAAAAAACTCGGCGGTGTCGAGTCCCAGGCTGGACAACAGTGCAGGGTCTTCCAAATCAAATTCTGCATAATGTGTCATGGAGGCCAAAAACCTCCGTTCAGAAACCTTTCCGTCAATGGCTAACAAAAAGAACGTAAATGCGGTATTGCCAAGGCGATTCCAGTCGTCTTCGTTTGTATTGCTCCCTTGAGTTCTGTTAAGTGTTTTAACACCTGTGTTCACCAGCTCAAAGTTCGGGTTGATGGTGTTGTAAGTCGGTGGTCCATCGACTGATTTTGTGTAGTGTCGGAGGGCGAATTTCTTGTTCGATACTTTATCTAGATGTTTTTGACTGGCTTTCTTTTCAGAAAAGCTCAGTGAGTCGTTTGTTACATCTTTCATGAGGGTGAAGGGCAGTACTCTATCTGTTGCAGCATAACCGCTCTTATATTTGTCGAGGATCTCTTGAGCGGTAGCAGGTTTTCCGGCGTCGGAAGAGGGTGGAGTCGACTGTTTAGTCGCGCAAGCACCGGTGTGATGGGTCCTGCACAGAGGGCAGATTTTAGGCACTTGAAAGGCGGTCGGTTTCGATTTTACAGGGGGCGGCGCCGGTTTCACCGAGCCGGTTGGCGGAATGAAGGGGGAAGTAAGTGCAGTGTTTTCCCCTTGGCCAAGTATTGCGCCTTGTTTTGATTTTTGATGGCTTGGCGGATTGTTGGGTGTCGCCGGGCGCAAAACACTAGGCATTGGACTGGAAGACTGTGTCTCATTAGGCATGAATTATTCACTCCAGACTTTAGTGGTTGGGGGCACTTCAAATCTTGTGGTTTTGGTTGTAGCAGAGAAACTCTGCAGATCGTTATCCCTTTGCGTGGGTGTCTGAATGCTTCACCAAATAGAGTGGTGGAAATGTAGGACTAAGCCCCTGCTTTTGTAGGAAATTTCCTACCGAAAGGGCGTAGCGCAAAAGCGTGTCGAAATGTGTTTGTTAGGAAAGCGCGCTGGGAAATTTCCTACATTAAATACAAATCAACCTATCTAAAGTCGCCATTACGGCCTCGGGTAGTTCATCTGGGGGCACTCGACACGCTCAGCAGGAAACGCAATGAACAAGATATTCAAGTTGGTTTGGAATGCGACACTTAGTACCTGGGTTGTTGCTTCCGAACTTGCAACTTCCAAAACCAAGTCTTCAACGTTGGACAGCGGCTTCAAGAAGATGAGTTCGGCCACTAAGCTCGCCACGGCGGCACTGTTGTTTGGTGCCGGTTCCATCAACGTTGCTTCGGCTGCGCCAGGTAATACCTGCCTGGTTAACGGGACGTGGGTTACGGCCCCCTCGGCGCCAGGGGATAAGGCGCTCGCATGCGGTGAGGGAGCCAGCGCAGCGCAAGTCAATGACCTGGCGCTTGGCACTACTGCGAAAGCAGATGGCGCAGTAGATGCTGATGGGCACGTGGGCGGCGCGATCGCCATTGGTACGAACTCAAAGGCGCAATTGTTCAACGCCATCGCGCTCGGTACTGGCGCGGCGGCCTATGGATCGCAGACCATGGCGCTGGGTCAAGGCGCGGTGTCGGGGGTGAGTGGCAACACCAGTATTGTTAAGTCTCTGGCGCTGGGTTTCGGGGCTCAGGCCACTGAAGGCTACACAGTGGGCATTGGTTCAGGTACCAAAGCCACCGGCTACAGTTCAGTCAGTATCGGTAATGCTCCGATTGCTTCGGGTGCGAACGGAATCGCGGTAGGTACCTGGACCATCGCATCGGGCATTAACAGCACGGGTATCGGTAACCTGGCGGTGGCGAGCGATTCGAGTGCCACGGCGGTAGGCGACAGAGCTAAAGCATCTGCGCTTAGCGCCATCGCGTTGGGCACGTCTGCTCATGCCGAGGGCAGTTCCAGCATTGCCATCGGCGCCGATAACGTGGTGACCGGCAGTGGCTCCGGTTCTATCGGTACCGGACTTACTTCCAATTTCAAAGGAGTATCCGGCAACAACAGCTACGCCTTGGGTAACGGTAACACTGTCGCGAATAACAACATATTTGTGGTGGGCAATAACATCACTACCACACAGGACAACGGTGTGGTGCTGGGCAACAACAGCACCGACCGAGCTGCATTGGCCACGCCCACAGGCGTCATCAATGGCACGACCTACAACTACGCGGGCGGCGCGCCGTCAGGTGTGGTGAGCGTGGGTTCCGTCAACGGGGAACGCCAGATCATCAACGTAGCGGCGGGACAGGTCAATTCCAGCAGTACCGACGCCATCAACGGCAGCCAGCTGAACGCGACCAATCAGGCCCTCTCTGCGGTCGATGCCGGTGCCGTCAAGTACGACGACAGCACCCATAACACCATCACCCTGGGTGGCAATACTTACGACAACAGCACCCACACCGGCGGCACCCGCATCACCAACGTGGCCGATGGCAAGGCGCCAAGTGATGCGGTGAATTATTCGCAATTGACCGAAACCAACAGCAGTATCACCAACCTTGGCAACTCGCTGACCAACCTCTATGAGACGGGCACCAAGTACTTCCACGCCAACTCCACCGGCACGGATTCGGTTGCTTCGGGTCAGGATGCAGTCGCGATCGGTATGGGCGCAGTGGCTAGCCACGACGGCAGTGTTGCACTGGGCGCAGGCTCGGTCGCGGATGGCAGCACCCTGGGTCAACAGGCTTACCGGGTCGGCGGCACCTCGACAGGCGAAGTCAACATCGGTGATCGTCGTATGACCGGGCTGTCGGCCGGTGCCGCTGATGCGGACGCGGTCAACGTCAAGCAATTGAAAGCCGTCGAAGCAGGCGCCGCGGCCTCTGTGGCCGATGCGGTCAAGTACGACGACAGCACCCACAACACCATCACCCTGGGTGGCGATACCTACGACAACAGCACCCACGTCGGTGGCACCAAAATCACCAACGTGGCCAATGGTGTCGCTGACAGCGATGCGGTGAACATGTCGCAGCTCAACCAGACCAACACTCAGGTGGCCACCAACACCACCAACATCAACAACCTGGCGAATGACGCGTTGTTGTGGGATTCCAGCCTGGGTGCTTTCAGTGCGAGCCATGGCGGTAACACCGTCAACAAAATTACCAACGTGGGGGCGGGTGATCTCAGCGCCAACTCCAAGGATGCAGTCAACGGTTCGCAGCTTTTTGCTTTGGGCCAGCAAGTTACCGGCATCGATAATCGGGTGACGAATATCGAAGGCAATATCAACAGCATCACCAACGGTGGGGGCATCAAGTATTTCCATGCCAACTCGTCGGGTGCTGACTCCGTGGCCAGTGGGGCCGAGTCGGTTGCCATCGGACCGAATGCCCTAGCGTCGGGCGCTGGTTCCGTGGCTTCGGGTAACGGTGCAAATGCTTCGGGCGCTAATGCGATTGCGGTGGGCAACGGGGCCAAGGCGTCTGCTGATGGCAGCGTTGCATTGGGCAGCGGGTCCAGCGATGGCGGTCGTGGAGCTGAAACCTATACCGGCAAGTACTCTGGCGCCGATAACGTTACATCAGGAACAGTGTCCGTTGGCAACGCGGCAACGGGCGAAACCCGCACACTCAGCAATGTCGCGGACGGTAAGGACGCCACCGATGCGGTTAACCTGCGTCAGCTGGACGGTGCTGTGGCCGAGTCGAAGAAGTACACCGATGACTCGATCAGCACGATCAATACCTCCGTTGTGAATCAGGACAAGCGAATTTCCAGTGTCGACAACCGTGTGACCCAGGCGGTGACGAATGTCACTCATCTGCAAAACGGCACCGATGGCATGTTCCAGGTCAACAACACCAGCAACCTGCCAAAACCGTCAGCGACGGGAGAGGACTCGATGGCGGGCGGTGCGGGTGCCAAGGCATCGGGCAAGAACAGCTCGGCCGTCGGCACCAACGCCATCGCCGCGGGCAACAACTCGACGGCGACGGGTAATGGCTCAAACGCCAAGGCGGACAACTCGGTAGCGCTGGGTGCCAACTCGGTGGCTGATCGTGCCAACAGTGTTTCGGTAGGTGCAGCAGGCAGCGAGCGCCAGATTACCAACGTGGCCGCCGGTACGGCGCCGACAGACGCAGTCAACCTGAGCCAGTTGAACAAGGGCGTGACTGACGCGACCAACAATGCCAATGCCTACACCAACTCGGTCTACAGTGCGTTGAACAAAGACATCAAACAGTTGGATGACGACTTGAGCGCCGGTGTCGCCGGTGCAATGGCCATGGCCGCGCTGCCTCAGCCGTATGCCGCGGGTGCCAGCATGACCTCCGGCTCCATGGGTACCTATCGCGGTGAATCGGCGATGGCCTTGGGCGTGTCGCGGATCTCGGATAACGGCCGCTGGGTCACCAAATTGCAAGCCACGACCAACACCCAGCGCGAATTCGGCGCATCGGTGGGTGTGGGTTATCAGTGGTAAGCCTTTCACGTTGATCCAGGCCCGGCGTATGCCGGGCTCTTCTCCCTTTTTATCGTGTCGAGAATGTTATGCAAAAGCTCAATAAATTAATGGTGCGTCTGCTGCTGAGCGGCGGCGTGGCCGCAACACTGGCGGCTTGTGGTACCAACCCAAGCCATGTCAATGCGAGTGGCAAGTCCAGCAACCCGGTGTTTCCGGCGCTCAAGGATGCCAGCCGTACCGAAGGCAGTTATGTGAACGTGGAGAATTTGCGCAAGGTCGTGCCAGGTCTGACCAAGCCACAACTCTACGAGCTGATTGGCTTGCCGCACTTCTCCGAAGCCATGTTCAACGTCCGTGAGTGGGATTACATCTTCAAGTTCCAACAGCCCGGCACCCACGAGCCTCGGGTCTGCCAGTACAAGGTGATGTTCGACGACAACAAAGTCGCACAGTCGTATGTGTTTTTACCGCAGTCCTGTGCTCGGGTGCTTGACCTCAATGCAGAGTAAAGCGCGACGCCTGTCCTGCCAAAGCGGTAGCTCACGCACGTGACGTTGCAAAGCGATGCTGCTTTTGATTTTGGTGCCTGTCTGCCTACTGTCGTGTAGAGGTTCGCGTCACTGCACTCTGAAACGCTGCTGCAAAGAAGAAGGCCCCTATGGGGCCTTCGTCATTTTAGGATTTGGAAGTGTCTACGAAACAGGGAGGGAGATTCAGTCAGCCCAAAGACGCAGGAGTCAGCCACGACAACAAATCGGCGCCGCTCATCGGGCGAGCATAGAAATAGCCTTGTCCTCTCGAGCAGCCCAGCTCCAACAGTTTGTCACGTTGCTCTAGCGTTTCGATTCCTTCAACAACCACTGACATGCCCAACGAGTCACCCAGTGCGAGGATGCTGCTGATCACCGTCTGGCAGCGTTGTTCCTGCAAGGTATGCACGAACTCGGTGTCCAGTTTGATTTCATTGAACGGCAGCTGACATAAACGCTGGATCGAAGAAAACCCCGCGCCAAAGTCATCGATGGACAATTGGCAACCCATCATGCGAAGACGTACCAGTGTTTCAAGGCTGGCCGCTGTCGCTTCCAGTAATCCGCTCTCGGTCAACTCAAACGTCAGGCCAGCACCTGGGAGGTCGAAGTGATCGAGTATCGATTTGATTCGCTGCGTGAGTTGACCACCGGCCAGTTGAGACGTTTGCAGGTTGAATGCAAAATTCAGGTCAATGTTCTTTTCGCCCACTTGCTTTTGCAGCGCCAAGGCCTGGTTCATCTGATCGAACAACAGCTTGTCCATCAGCCCGCAATGTTCAAGTGTCGGGATGAAGAACGCCGGTGACAAAACTCCCTTGATGGGGTGTAGCCACCGGGCCAGCACCTCGACGCCATAAACCTGGCCTGTGTGCAGATTGATTTTAGGTTGGTAATACGCCTTCACCTGCCGGTCATGCAGGGCATGGGCGACTTCCTGGCTGTCCGGCAGTTCAAGGCCCGGATCCGGGGCACGACGCGAGGGTTTATGCGTGTTTGCCGAATACTTCGCCAGTAACGGCGCCAATGCTTCCGGTCGCAAGGGTTTACCGGCATCGCCCAATAGCTGCATGCCCAGCAAAGAAACAATTTTCTGTACCGAGCACCGCAGATCCGAAGACATCGAGCTGCTGATGATGATCGCACCCACCAAATTGGAGTGGCTCGCCTGCTGCAGGAATTCCAGGCCATCCATGCCATTCATGCGCAGATCGCACAGCGTGATATCCACGCCGCCAACCTGCTGTAATAACGCCAGCGCCTGCTCTCCGTCTTCGGCTTCGAAGATCTCGGTACACCCCAAATATTGCAGCACCTTCACTGCAAACGCTCGCTGAAATGGATGGTCCTCAAGAACCAGTGCACGGAGCGGAAAGCTATTCATCGCCAATGATCTTCTATCCAAAAATATCGTAAAAGAACCATTGCCCTTTGATAGCCCAATGGCCTGAAAAAGTTGAATAGTGCCGCACCAATGACCCATGGTTTGTAGGCATGAAGCCACTGAAATGTAGGAAAAATCCTAGTGATAGCCGGCTGAACATTTTGCGCGGCATAACGGCAACCCATGTCGCTTCCCGTCAAGTACGCACAGCGCGTCTCTCTACATTGCCAGCAGGGTGAAAATTTCTTCCAGGTCCTGATGATCCCGGCCCTCGACGGGGCTTTGCTGTTTGCGGGGTTGGAAGTTTTGCATGGGGCGATCTCCCCAAGGGCTAACCGCACGGCACCGCAACTGGCTCAGGGCGTTAATCCAGGGCGCGAGGGAGGGGCGGGATTGATGGATTGCGACCCGTTGTCGAAGGAAATCATCAAACGGCTGCGATGCCCGGCGTTGCACCGGGCACCGCGTTGACGCTTAAACGCGTTCGAAAATCGCTGCAATCCCTTGGCCGCCGCCGATGCACATGGTCACCAGCGCATAACGGCCGTTGGTGCGGTGCAGTTCGTGGATGGCTTTGGTGGCGATGATCGCGCCGGTTGCGCCGACCGGGTGACCCAGGGAAATACCCGAGCCGTTCGGGTTGACCTTGGCCGGGTCGAGGTCCAGTTCCTGGCTGACCGCACAGGCCTGGGCGGCGAAGGCGATGTTGGCTTCGATCACGTCCATGTCGGCGACGGTCAGGCCGGCACGCTTGAGCGCCAGGCGGGTGGCCGGCACCGGGCCGAGGCCCATCAGTTCCGGTTCAACACCGGCGTGGGCGTAGCTGACCAGGCGGGCCAGCGGGCGCAGGTTGTTGGCCTGCACGGCAGCGCCGGTGGCCATGACCAGCGCAGCGGCGCCGTCGTTCAGGCCGGAAGCGTTGCCGGCCGTGACCGAGCCGTCTTTCTTGAACGCTGGCTTCATGCCCGCCAGTTGTTCCAGCGAGGTGGCGCGAGGGTGTTCGTCGACGCTGAACAGCTTGGTTTCCTTGCGATCACGGATTTCCACGCCAACGATTTGCTCGCTGAAGTAGCCATTGGCGATGGCGAAGGCCGCGCGCTTCTGGTCTTCCAGGGCCAGGGCGTCTTGCATTTCACGGGTGATGCCGTTGCGCTCGGCGACGTTTTCGGCGGTGATGCCCATGTGGATGCCGTGGAACGGGTCATGCAGGATGCCCAGCATGTAGTCGATGGCCTGGATGTTGCCCATGCGCGCGCCCCAACGGGCGGCCGGCATGATGTAAGGCCCACGGCTCATGGATTCGGCACCGGCACCGACGACGATCTCGGCATCGCCCAGCATCAGGGTTTGCGCGGCATTGATGATCGCTTGCAGGCCGGAACCGCACAGGCGGTTGACGTTGTAGGCCGGGGTTTCTTTCGGGATGCCGGCGTTCATCGCGGCCACGCGGGAGATGTAGGCGTCGCGGGTTTCGGTCGGGATCACGCTGCCCATCACCAGATGGCCAACTTGCGCCGGGTCGACGCCGGAGCGTTGCAGGGCGGCCTTGACGGCCGTGGTCGCGAGGTCGGCCAGCGGAACGTCTTTGAGCGAACCGCCAAAGGTGCCGATGGCGGTACGCGCGGCGCTGACAACAAAAATATCCGGGGTGTTCATTACGGCTTTCCTCTTGGTGAATGCTTTTCTGTACTGCGATTGAGTAGGGCGGTCAACGCTGTTTGCGCTTCAGGTGTCTTGAGGCGCTCGATGAACAACAGGTTTTCCTGACGAATAGTGGCTTGCAGCTCCGGCAGCGACGGCTGTTTGAGCAGTTGGCGGGTCTGGCGCAGTGAATCCTGCGGCAAGGCCAGCAGGCGTCGGGCCAGATTCTGCGCGGCGTCCAGGCATTGTTGGCCGTCGTCGAACAGCTCGTTGGCCAGGCCACAGGCAACCGCCGCTGCGCCGTCGAGGCTGTCGCCCCACAGCAGCAGACGCGCGGCGCGGGCGTGACCGATCAGGCGTGGCAACAATAGGCTGGCACCGAACTCGGGGCACAGGCCCAGGTTGACGAATGGCACGCGCAGCTTGGCGTTTCGCGTCACCAGCACCTGATCGCAATGCAGCAACAGGGTGGTGCCAATGCCGATGGCCGCGCCACACACGGCGGCGATCAACGGGGTTTTCAGGTGAATGACGACGTTCATCAGGCGAAACGCAGGACTGTCCAGATGCGTCGGCGGGTGCTCGAGAAAATCCGCCAGATCGTTGCCACTGGTAAAGCACGTGGTGCCGCCGGTGATCACGATCACGCCGATGTCAGCGTCTTCATCTGCCGCCAGCAACTGGTCGGCCAACTGCGTGTACAGGCTGTTGTTCAGCGCGTTGAGCTTGTCGGGGCGGTCGAGCGTGAGCGTCAAAACGCCGTCGTTGCGTTGTTGTTTGATCAGCTCAGTCATGGAATGCCCCGCCCGTTTTGTCCGGCAGCCACTCTAAGCGCCCGACGGGCGCGGGAGCTATGACAAAACGAGTCAACGAAACTGCTGCTTTTTGCCATGTTTTCGCGCAGCGCTGGCCGGCAAAAAGGTTCACACACCCATTCGGGGTATGGTGCCGTTGGCCCGATCACTCAATAGTGGCATCAACCGGTCGTCCAGAACCGACTTCGCTTGATAAGGTGAATTTGCTATGCGCAAGGCCCTCATGGTGATTTCCAGTCTGTTGCTAGTTCCGCTGACACTCAATGTGCACGCCGCCACTGACGTGAACGAAAACAATACGCTCCGGCTGTATAACTGGGCGGATTACATCGGCGAAAAGACCATCGCCGACTTTGAGAAAGCCTCTGGTATCAAGGTGATTTACGACACCTTTGATGCCTACGAAACCGTCCAGGCGAAGTTGCTGACCGGGCACTCCGGTTACGATCTGGTGGTATTGAATGCCTCCCTTGCGCCGCCCTTGATCAAGGCCAAAGTGTTCCAGCCGCTGGACAAGAAGTTGCTGCCGGGCTGGACCAACCTTGACCCGAAAGTCTTGCAGGACTTGCAGGGCTTCGATGCCGGCACCGTGTATTCCGCGCCGTACACCTGGGGCAGCAACGGCATCACCTACAACGTCGACAAGATCAAGCAACGCATGCCGGACGCGCCGATTGGTTCGCTGGCGATGATCTTCGATCCCAAAATCGTCTCGCGCTTCGCTGACTGCGGCGTCACCCTGGTCGATGCGCCCACCGAAGTGATTCCGCTGGCCTTGAAGTACCTCGGACGAGACCCGCGAAGTGCGTCGCCGGAAGACTTGAAAGCCGCACAGGACTTGTTGCTGTCCGTGCGGCCGTACATCAAGAAGTTCGATTCGGTGAACTACCTGACCAGCCTGCCCAACGGCGATGTCTGCATGGCCATGACCTGGTCCGGCGACTACGCCACCGCCATGGCCCGCGCCGAAGAGGCCAAGCTGAAGATCAAACTGGCGTACTTCATTCCCAAGGAAGGTTCGCTGATCTGGTTCGACAACATGTACATCCCCGCCGATGCGCCGCACGTGGCCAACGCGCACAAGTTCCTTGAGTACTTGATGCAACCCCAAGTGATGGCGGACGTGACCGACTACATCCACTACGCCAACAGCAACGCGGCGGCCACGCCGTTGCTCAACGCCGATGTGCGCAGCAATCCGGCGATCTACCCCGATGAAGAAACCCGTCAGCGCCTGTTTCCGCAGAAGACCCAGGACGCCAAGGAAATGCGCGCCATCACCCGCGTCTGGAGCACGGTGAAGAGCGGGATCTGATCGTTTAACCCTTCGGTTTGAGGTTTTTGTATGGCTACTCCAACGTTGAAAGCACTGCCGGCCGTTGATGACGCCCAGTTGATCAAGGCTGACAAAGCCCACTACATGCACGGCTACCACGTGTTCGACGAACACGCCGAACAGGGCGCGCTGAACATTGTGGCCGGTGACGGCGCCTATATTTACGACGCTCACGGCAACCGTTTTCTCGATGCAGTCGGCGGCATGTGGTGCACCAACATCGGTTTGGGCCGCGAGGAAATGGCTCTGGCGATTGCCGATCAGGTACGGCAACTGGCGTATTCGAATCCGTTTTCCGACATGTCCAACAACGTCGCCATCCAGTTGTGCGAAAAGCTCGCCAGCCTGGCGCCGGGCGATCTCGATCATGTGTTCCTGACCACCGGCGGCTCCACCGCCGTCGACACCGCGTACAGGCTGATTCAGTACTACCAGAACTGCCGTGGCAAACCGCAGAAGAAGCACGTCATCGCCCGGTTTAACGCGTATCACGGCTCCACCACGCTGACGATGTCGATTGGCAACAAAGCCGCCGACCGCGTGCCGGAATTCGATTATGCCAACGACAAGATCCACCACGTCTCCAACCCGAATCCTTACCGCGCACCGGACGGTATGGACGAGGCGCAGTTTCTCGAGTTCCTGATCAAGGAGTTCGAGGACAAGATCCTGGCCATCGGCGCGGACAAGGTTGCGGGCTTCTTTGCCGAGCCGATCATGGGCTCGGGCGGGGTGATCATTCCGCCCAAGGGTTACCTGAAACGCATGTGGGAAGTCTGCCAGCGCTACGACATTCTGTTTGTCGCCGATGAAGTGGTGACGTCGTTCGGGCGTCTGGGCAAATTTTTCGCTTCTTATGATCTGTTCGATGTGCAGCCAGACATCATCACCACGGCCAAAGGCCTGACGTCGGCTTATTTGCCGTTGGGCGCGTGCATCTTTTCCGACCGTATCTGGAAAGTCATCGCCGAGCCCGGCAAGGGTCGCTGCTTTACCCACGGCTTCACCTACAGCGGCCACCCGGTGTGCTGCACGGCGGCGCTGAAAAACATCGAGATCATCGAGCGCGAACACCTGCTGGAGCATGTCGAGGTGGTCGGCGCCTATCTCGAAGAACGCCTGGCAACCCTCAGCGACTTGCCGCTGGTGGGCGATGTGCGCTGCCAGAAGTTCATGGCCTGCGTGGAGTTCGTGGCTGACAAACGCACCAAGGCGTTGTTCGCCGATGAGATCAACATCGGCGAGATGATTCACTCCCGGGCTCAGGCCCGAGGCTTGCTGGTGCGGCCGATCATGCACCTCAACGTAATGTCGCCGCCGTTGATCCTGACGTGCGCCCAGGTCGATGAAATCGTCGAGATCCTGCGGGTGTGCATTCTTGAAGTGGCGGCCGAGCTTGAGAAAAGCGGCCAGTACGTCGGGCAATGAGTTCGATCAATCGGCGGTTACCCGGCGTCGGTTCTCCCGCTAGACTGCGGGGCATGAGCAAACCCAACGACGATACGCTGATCGCATTGCCCTTCGGGGCCTTGCACAAATGGCACGGCGACATGCGCGAGGCATTCGCCCATGTCGACGCGCCTGATGCGCTGCACTACCTGGCGTCGGCGTTCGGGCATCTGGTGTCCATCGAATCGGTGATGATCAGCCTCGAACACAAGGACCGTGCGCCGCAGTTGCTGTACCAGCGCGGTATCCCGGAGCAGTATCGGGACTCGATCATCGACCGCTATTTTTCCGGTGGCTACTTGCTCGACCCGTTTTGCCTGGCGGTGGAGCAGGGCCTGGCCGAAGGGTTTTATCACCTGGAGGAAATCGCCCCGGACAACTTCTTCGACAGCGAGTACTACAAGACTTATTACTTGAAGACCGGGTGTTCGGAGGACAGTTTTTACCTGATCGATACGGGGCATGACAGCCAGGTCTCGGTCAGCCTGTTTCAGGGATTTGGCGGGGAAAGCCTGCGGGCGGAGCAGTTGAATCTGTTGCGCGCGGTGGAGCCTTTGGTTCGGGAATTTGTCAGTGAGTTTGGCCGTCGTGGCCTGGTGCAAAGCGCAGTCACTGAAAGTGACGATCTGAAGCAACGCGTGCAGTCCGCCTTCGAAAACTTTGGCTGCGACGTGTTGACCGAGCGCGAGCGGGAAGTGGCGCACATGGTGCTTCGGGGGCATTCGGTGAAATCCACGGCCAGCCAGATGAGCATCTCGCCGGAGACGGTGCGCATGCACCGCAAGAATCTGTATTTGAAGCTGGAAGTCGGGTCGCAGTCAGAGTTGTTTGCGCTGTTTATCGAGTGGTTGCGCCAGCACTGAACCCAAATCTACAACCCACCCCCAAACCCCTGTGGGAGAGGGGTTGAGCACAATCTTTGTGGTCAGTCTTCGCGTTTAACGACCAGGGTCAAAATGTCGTCACTGGCCACCAGTTCTTAGAAATTTCTTGAGAGTCGTGACGGCATAATCGCCGTTCTGTCCGCGTCACCAGCGGCGGCGATTTCTGGACAGCCTGATGGCTGCTTAGTAGCATCCGCCGCATACGTATCTTTCTCCTGTACGTCGACCGATGCGGACCTTTCAAGGAATCGAAAATGCACACCTTCACCCATGGCGATACAACCGTTGTTTTCACAGTCTTGAGCGGTGAAGTGGTGGGCAGCGAAAAGCTCAGCGAAACCCGCGTGACGTCCACCGGTGGCGTTCATGTGAACGGCAAGGACAGTGAAGTAACGCCGGTGCGTATCAGTTCGGTGTCGATCATCAATCATGAGTTCTGGGTCAAGACCCCGGACGGCGTCGAACACGATGTAAAGCTGCGTGGCGTGGACATTCCATTACGCACGGGTCAGGAAGTCTCGTTGATCAGTGCGTTGAAAAAGGATGGTTCGCCCTTGCACACCATTCTGCAGAATCACACGGCGTCCAAACGTTGGGTGTTGCGTGACGCCAACGCACTGCATACCGAGCTGGAGCTGGCGCCCTTCAACTGGAAGACCGTGATGATCGTGTCCGGGTTGTGTGTCGCGGGTCTGGCTACAGGCGGGCTGGGTATCCTGGCGGGGGCGGGCTATTTTTGCTACGCGTGGTACCAGGGCTCCCAGCGCAAGAAACTGCTGGTCAGCGATTTGAATGCCTACCTCGACAAGCTGGACACTTTGGCCGGTAATCGCAGCCGGGCGCCAAGTCCTGCCCACGTGGTGCAACCTTCTGCACAGGTAGAGCTCTTTGTCGAGGCAGACATCGTGATTGAGGAGGAAAGCCCTGTTGACGAAGCGAAAGCGGTTCAGAACCGCGTCGATGCTCCGGCACAAAGCCCTGCGCTGAACAGCGACAGCGTACGCCGGGCGCTGTCGCGCAATCTCTGAAGACGCAACGCAGAGCGTCCCCGGTGGCATTCCCACGCAGAGCGTGGGAACGATCAACACTTTCCCCGTAGCAGCTGTCGAGCCTTGGCGAGGCTGCGATCAGCGGACAGAAAAGCACGCAGTCTCGCCAACCTGACGTCGACCGGCTTCCAGCCCGCCGGATCTGTCGCATAATGATTCCACGGGTTTTGACTTCTGTAGTTAACGTAATCGAGTGGGTCGGACATTGATCGAACGACGGCAATTCAGCGGCGGCATGAAGGGTAAAAACCTCCGCTATCTCAACGAACCTGCGGACAAGCCTGTGCCGATAACGCGCACAGGCTTTTTGCTGCTCGAACACTTCTCGCTGCCGGCATTCACCCAGGCACTGGATACGATCGTCACCGCGAATCTGTTGCGTCCCGGCCTGTTCGCCTCGCGAACGTTTGGCTTGCATGACGGTGAGGTGGTCAGTGATCTGGGCCTGGTGATCCGGCCTGACGCGCGTTTCGATGCCGCGGCGATTCAGCAACTGGACCTGTTGGTGGTGTGTGGCGGCTACCGCACGGAGCTGAAAGTCGCCGATGACTTCGTCCACCTGCTCAGGGCGGCGGCAGAGCGCGGCGTCACCTTGGCCGGGCTGTGGAATGGCGCCTGGTTCCTCGGCAGCGCTGGCCTGCTGGACGGTTATCGTTGTGCCATTCACCCCGAGCATCGACCGGCACTGGCGGAAGTGTCCAAAGCGGCACAGGTCACCAGCGAACCCTATGTGATTGACCGTGACCGACTCACGGCGTCGAGTCCTTCGGGGGCTTTCCATATGGCGCTGGACTGGATCAAAGGGCTGCACGACAAAGCCCTGGTCGAGGGCATCGAGGACATTCTGGCGTTTGAAGAGTCGCGTTACCGGCGGATCAAACCGGCGGAAAACATCTGCGTCAGCGCGCCGTTGCGCGAGGTGGTCAAGCTGATGGACGCCAACCTCGAAGAACCGCTGGAGCTGGAACAACTGGCGGTCTACGCCGGACGTTCACGTCGGCAACTGGAGCGCCTGTTCAAGGAGCAACTGGGCACCACGCCGCAACGCTATTACATGGAGCTGCGCATCACTGAGGCGCGTCGGCTGTTGCAGCACACCGAGCTGTCCCAGGTGGACGTGCTGGTGGCGTGCGGGTTTGTTTCGCCGAGCCATTTCAGCAAGTGCTACAGCTCGTACTTCGGCTACCGGCCGTCCAAGGAAAAACGGCTGGTCAAATGAACCCGCCACGCCCTCTCCCGGCAGGAGAGGGCGGCTGCGCATTTCAGGTGTGATGAAGCTCGCGGTCCTTGGTTTCCGGCAGGAAGAACGTGCCGAGAATCGCTGTCATCACCGCGATCACGATCGGATACCACAACCCGTAATAGATATCCCCGGTGGCCGCGACCATGGCGAACGCCACTGTTGGCAGAAACCCGCCGAACCAGCCGTTGCCGATGTGGTACGGCAGCGACATCGAGGTGTAGCGGATGCGCGCCGGGAACAGTTCCACCAGCCACGCGGCGATAGGCCCGTAGACCATGGTCACGTAGATCACGAGGAGGGTCAGCAGCAGCAATACCATCGGGTAGTTGGTCTTCGCCGGGTCAGCCTTTTCGGGGTAACCGGCCTCCTTCAGGGCCAGGGTGAGGGTGGCGGTGAAGGCGTCGTTGCGGGTCTTGAAGTCGGCGGCCGGCAGGCTGGTGCCCTCGAAACTCTGGATGACCTTGTCGCCGATGCGCACTTGGGCGACGGTGCCCGGTTCCGCCTTCTCGTTTTTGTAGGGGATGGCCCGCTTCGCCAGCAGGCTCTTGGCGAGGTCGCAGGAACTGGTGAATCGGGCCTTGCCCACCGGGTCGAACTGGAACGAGCACTGGCCCGGATCGGCGATCACCGTGACCGGGTTCTTCTCCTGCGCAACGAATACGTCGGGGTTACCGTATTGGGTCAACGCGTGGAAAATCGGAAAGTAGGTCAGCGCCGCGAGGATGCAGCCGGCCATGATGATGCCCTTGCGGCCGATGCGGTCGGACAGGCTGCCGAAAATCACGAAGAACGGCGTACCGATCAGCAGCGAACCGGCGATTAGCAGGTTGGCGGTTTGCGGGTCGATCTTCAGGGTTTGCAGCAGGAAAAACAGTGCATAGAACTGCCCGGTGTACCAGACCACCGCCTGACCGGCCGTCCCGCCGAGCAACGCCATGATCACGATTTTCAGGTTGCCCCAACGGGCGAAGGATTCGGTCAGCGGCGCCTTCGACGCCTTGCCTTCTTCCTTCATTTTCTTGAACACCGGCGACTCGCTGAGTTGCAGGCGGATGTACACCGAGACAATCAGCAGCAGGATCGACAGCAGGAACGGAACCCGCCAGCCCCAGGCTTCGAACGCTTCGGTGCCGAGTAGGGTGCGGCAGGCGAGGATCACCAGCAGCGACAGAAACAGGCCGAGGGTCGCGGTGGTCTGGATCCACGAGGTGAAGTAACCGCGTCTGCCGGGCGGCGCATGTTCGGCCACGTACGTCGCCGCGCCGCCGTATTCACCGCCCAGTGCCAGGCCTTGCAACAGGCGCAGGGTGATCAGGATGACCGGCGCCGCCACGCCAATGGTGGCGTAGCCGGGCAGGAAGCCGACGATGGCGGTGGAGATGCCCATGATGACAATGGTAATGAGGAAGGTGTGCTTGCGCCCGATCATGTCGCCCAACCGGCCGAACACAATGGCGCCGAAAGGCCTCACGGCGAAACCCGCGGCGAAGGCGAGCAGGGCGAAGATGAACGCCGTGGTCTCGTTGACGCCGGCGAAGAAATGCTTGGCGATGATCGCGGCGAGAGAGCCGTAAAGGTAGAAGTCATACCATTCGAATACGGTACCCAGGGACGACGCGAAAATGACTTTGCGCTCCTCCTTGGTGATGCCGTGTCCGGGCGTACTGCCTGTGGTTGTACTGTCGATTGCGGCCATGGTGTTCTCCGTCTTGCTCTTGTTATAGGCCGGAGTACCTCTCATCAATTGCCGCACCCAGGCCCTGGGGCTGATGTCGTCGGATTGCAAATTGCACGAAGCAGGGCGCCGGCATTTCTGCCGGAATACTTGAAGCATAATCAGCTTCGTGCAGATATCCACTCGCCAGCCCACCGCCCTCCAATCAACGACCGAAACGCGACCCCCTGTAGCAGCTGGCGAAGCCTGCGTCCGGCTGCTACAGGGGGCGTTTGTTTCTCAACCGGCGGTGGTTACAACAGCGAGATCGTGTAGTTGACGATAAAGCGGTTTTGATCGACGTTGCGCCCGGCATCGGTGTTGGACTTGGCGTTGCGCACGGTGAAACCGAGCCCCTTGAGCGTGCCCGATTGCAGCACGTAGTCCAGGGTCATGTCGCGCTCCCACTCGGACTGATCGCTGGCGTTGCGGGCCTTGATGTCCGTGCCCTTGAGGTACACCACCGACGCCTTCAACCCCGGCACGCCCAAGGGCGCGAAGTCATAGGTGTACTGACCGAAGTTGGTCTGTTCACCGGCGCGGGCAAAGTTCTGGATCATCTTGTCCGTGGGCAGGTAAACGCTGCCGCCACCGGCGCCCTTGTCCACCAGACTGCCCTGGTTGGGCTGGACGAAGTTGCTGCCATCGCTCACCTGTTGATGCCCCAGCGACACCGAGTGGCCGCCGTTCACGTAGGTGATCATCGCCGCCCAGGTGTTGTTGTCGATCTCGCCGTTGTTGTCCTCGGTGTAACCCGACATGCCGTAGCCTCGGGCCCGGCCGGCGGCGCTGCTGTTGGCGCCGGTCGACGTGGTGTTGAAGTAGCGCAGGTCAGTGGTGAGGGAGCTTTTGCCGTCAATCGGCAGAACGTGGACCAGCCCGAGGAAGTTCTGGTTGTAGAACTCTTCCAGCTGCGCGAAGTAGTACTGGGCCTTCAAATCCTTGGTGATGTTGTAATCACCGCCAGCGTAGTAGAACTTGTTACTGTCCTGCGTGGCGCCGGGGACCGACAGGCCGGTCCGGTCTGTCGAAGCTCGGCCGACCGCGTGTTCAAGCACGCCGCTGGTCAGCGTCAGATTTTCAATGTCGTTCGAAGTGATTTGGGCACCCGTGAATGACTGCGGCAATACGCGCGCATCGTTGGCGATGAGGATCGGTAACTTGGGCAGCAAAGTGCCGTAGCGAAACTCTGTCTTGGAGATGCGCATTTTCGCCGTCGGGCCGAAGCTGCTCCAGGCGCCCACTGCACCGTCGCCATCGGTGGGGATCATGCCGCTGCCGACGTGGCGACCATCGCCGCTGTCCAGTGTGATACCGAGCAGCGCCTGCGCATCCAGGCCGAACCCTACCGGACCTTGGGTAAACCCCGACTCGTAACGCAGCACAAAACCCTGGGCGGTCTCCTCGGTTTTCGAAGGCGCGGCGGTGCCGTCGCGGTTGTCGCTGTTGAAATACAAGGTGCGCATCGACAGGGTGGCTTTGCTGTCTTCCAGAAAGCCGTGCGCGGCGGTGTCTGCGGCCTGCGCGCACAGGGAGCTGGCGGCCAGCAAGAGGGCGGTGGGGACGGTTCGGTTGTACATACGGTGCTCCTGATGATTTCTTATGATTTTTGGAGAGTCGCCGCCACCCCGAAACCGGCGCGCAGAAGGGCGCGCCCGATGAACGACCTGAGCATCAGGCCGTCGGGGTGACGTATTTTTTGAGTCGATTGGCGCGCGGTTAAATCAGGTAGGAAAGGCCCACGGTCAGGCCGAAAGCGACCACGGAAATAATGGTCTCCAGCACCGTCCAGGTCTTGAAGGTCTGGGCCACGGTCATGTTGAAGTATTCCTTGATCAACCAGAAGCCGCCGTCGTTGACGTGGGAAAAAATCACCGAGCCGGCACCGGTCGCCAGCACCAGCAATTCCGGGTGCGGATAACCCAGCCCAATCGCCACCGGCGCAACAATCCCCGAAGCCGTGGTCATCGCCACCGTCGCGGAACCGGTGGCAATGCGCATCAACGCGGCGAACAGCCAGCCCATGATCAACGGCGACAAGTGAAACTCGTGGGCCAGGCTGACAATCTGGTCGGTGACGCCGGCGTCCACCAGAATCCGGTTCAGGCCGCCGCCGGCGCCGACCAGCAAGGTGATGCTCGCCGTGGGTGCCAGGCATTCATTGGTGAATTTTAGAATCGATTCACGGCTGAAGCCTTGGGCAATACCCAGGGTCCAGAAGCTCAGCAAGGTCGCCAGCAACAGGGCGATCACCGAGTTGCCGATGAACAGCAAGAACTGGTTGAAGCCGCTGCCCGGCGTGGAAATCAGGTTGGCCCAGCCACCGATCAGCATCAACACCACCGGCAGCAAAATAGTCGCCATGGTGATGCCGAAGCCCGGCAGGCTGTCGCGCGGTTCGCGGTCGAGGAACTGGCGCTCCAGCGGGTTTTCCGCCGGCAATTGAATGCGTGGCACGATGAATTTCGCATACAGCGGCCCAGCAATGATCGCCGTCGGAATGCCGATCAAAATCGCGTACATCAAGGTCTGCCCGACCGACGCCCCATACACCTGCACCGCCAGCATCGCCGCGGGGTGCGGCGGCACCAGGGCGTGAACCACGGAGAGGCCGGCGACCATCGGCAAACCGACCATCAGGATCGACACGCCGACGCGGCGCGCCACGGTAAAGGCAATCGGCACCAGCAATACAAAACCGACTTCGAAAAACAGCGGCAACCCGACCAGGAACGCAATGCAGACCATCGCCCAGTGCGCGTTCTTCTCGCCGAAACGGTCGATCAAGGTCCGCGCCACCTGCTCGGCGCCGCCGGACTCGGCCATCATCTTGCCGAGCATGGTGCCCAGCGCCACCACCAGCGCGATATGCCCCAGGGTTTTGCCGACGCCCGCCTCGTAAGCGCCGACCACGCCGGACGCCGGCATCCCGGCCAGCAAGGCCAGGCCGATGGACACCAGGGTGATGACGATGAAGGGATTGAGTCGGTAACGGGCGATCAGCACGATCAGCGCAATGATGGCGATGGCGGCATACACCAGCAGCCAATAGCCGAAGGACAGGGTCATGCGGTACTCCTCGAAAGGGTCACGTCGAATGGATTGTGAAACTCTTAAAACATTTCGAGAGGTGATTTTCAAACGAGACGAAAGTAATTTTCGTGGAGGGATAAGGCTTGTCGCACAGAGGTACGGGTTGTCGTTGTTTTTGAAATTGGGAGAGGCGGATTTTCATCCTGCGGGGCGCGGATTCAGCGGGGGAGTCGAGGTCAGATAACGGCGCAGCAGCAATAAGCGAGGGCCAGCAAAGCGGCGACGGCAAACGCGCCTAACGCCTTGGCCATGGCATGGTGCGCCGGCGGCACAGGCTCGAGCGGGGGCTGCCAGAAGGGATCCGATAACGCTGTGCGTTGATCGTAGTGGTGGCGAATGACCTTGTAGGTGTATCGCAAGCCAATCAGCAGCATCAGCACAATCATGCTGAGTATTGCCCTGCACATCAGGACAGGAATAGCGCCGGACTCCATTTCCTGCAGGCACGCCGCGCTGTTGACTTCCAGAACGCTGATTTGCCCGGTCTGCATATTGGGTTGCCGGGCACCCACGTGAATTGCCGACGGTTGTTCCAGTTCAACAGCCTGATACTTCCACAGGGTGGTCGAGCCTTCCCGGCAATAGGTGAACGCGACGGGGTCAGGCGCCGCCACGATGCACGCGTCGTTGATATTGAGCTTCTTCAGTGTCTGATCGGCTGACCGGGTGAAATCCAGGTCGAAGACAGGAATGATCCCGGTGGCCGAAGCGCCCACCGAAAACAGTACGCCGCCGGCGAAACTGATTGCCGAAACCTTCAAGGTGATTTTTCCTTGTTTTTCATCAGCATAGTGAAAAGCGCACAGAGCGTGGCTCCACTTGATTCGATGAGTCTAGAAGGCGGCTGGCAGCAGGCAGTGTGGCTGCAAAAAAAGCGTAGAAAATGGCCGAAATGCCACTCGTTCCCAGTCAGGCGCCAATCTGCCCGGTTTACAAATTTTGTGATCATTGCCGACCCTGTGGGAGCGTGGCTTGCCCGCGATGGCGGCCTCAAATCGGAGTGCTGTTTAAAGGTGTTTAAGGATACTTCCTGAAAGCTACAACGCCTTGCGCCATTCCCTACGACTACGCCAGAATCCGCCGGCTTGTGTGCTTTGGACGCCCTCGGTAACTTGATTCCCGTCACTGATTCCCAGTGATCGGGTTTAGTAGCCCGAGGATATGAAGGCTGCACAAGCGTCTGTCAGACAGGTATTTCCATGCCTGTATTTGATGGTGGCTGTGCGCAGGGCGTCCTCGGACGCGCCGGCTTTTCCTTCGTTCTCCGGTCTACTAACCTGCGTACAGCCGCCACCCCTCGTATTAGTAGCGAGGCGTGGCTGCCCGATAAGGACGAAGGTAAATATGTTCAAGGTAACGCCAAATCCGCCAGACACAGATCCGGCATCCCCCTACGAATCACTCGATTCAAAGAAGCTCCACGAAGCCGCCGAACGCGCCCTCGATCACTACCTCAACCCAGGCGCCATCAAATCCCCGGCGACCCGCAAACCCAGCACGATGTTCATGCTCGCACCGAATCTGCGGGACGAAGACCTGTTGGCCCACACCTGTGAAACATTGGCCCAGGCCAGTGTCATGACCAGCGACTTCGCGGGGTACCTGGAAGGGCCGCATCGGCATACGGCCATGGCGATCCAGCAGATCATCATGCTGGCCGAACTGGCGGCGAACCGGATGATGGATAACGTTGAGGTGCCGACGTAACCATCAGAGACCGCGTTATCGTTCTTCGCGAGCAGGCTTGCTCCCACAGGGGAATGCAATCCACTGTGGGAGCGAGCCCGCTCGCGATGGCGGCATGCCAGACAACATCACTCTCAGATCCGGAAGCTCCCCAACCAGCCGATCCACCTGCCGTTAGTTCGACGTGTAATCCATTGCCTCCAGTTAATAGGAAGCATTACTATTCGCACCCCATCCCCACAGCACACCGCAATGACCCCCAAGCTGCCCCGCAGACACGGCTTTTTCGAGCATTACGAAGAGTTGGTTGGCACCTGGACCCGTCGCCTGAGAAATCGTCAGCAGGCCGAGGATCTGGCCCACGACACCTTCGTGCGGGTGCTTGAGTCGAATTCGGCGGCGGTGGAGCAACCTCGGGCCTATTTGCACCAGACCGCGCGCAACATCGCGGTGGACGGTTATCGGCGGGAGGATCGAAGGGGCGCCATGGAGTCGCAGGCGAATGATCTCAGTGTGTCGTCGACCGGCGACCCGGAGCAGTACATGCAGGCGATCCAGTTGGCTGATTCCATCGAGCGGGCGCTCACCGAGTTGCCGCTCAATTGCCGCAAAGTGTTTGTGTGGCAGAAGATCGAAGGCCTGACCCAGGCCGAAATCGCCGAACGCCTGGGCCTGTCAAAGAACATGGTGGAGAAGTATATGATCCGCACGTTGCGGCACCTGCGCGACCGCCTTGACGGGTTGCAACCATGATTGGCAGCGCCTTCTCATCCCCAGGCCAACAGGACCTTCCATGATGGATACTCGTGATTGCGCGTGCGGGCATACAACCGTTCGGGACGACGCGGCGCGCTGGTTTGTGCGGATGCAGGAACCGGCGGTGGACGTCGTTGAATACCGGCGCTTCGAGGCGTGGCTCGGCGAACACCCTCAACATCGAGAAGAATTCGAAGCCCTTCAAGGCGTGTGGACGGCGGCTGACCTGCTGCCGGCCGCACGTTTGCAAGCGTTGTGTGAAACCCCGCCGGCGCGACGCGCACGTCAGTCGTGGATGCGTTACGCGGTGGCCGCGAGTGTGGTGGCTGTGGCGCTGGGTCTGGGCTTGTTCAGTGGTTTGAATCACCCGGCGACTTACACCGCCGAATATTCCACTGCGTTGGGCGAACGTCGTCATGTGGCATTGCCTGACGGCTCGGTGATCGACCTGAACAGCCGCAGCCGCGTTCAGGTGCGCTTTGAAAAAGACCGGCGCGGCATCGAGTTGATTGAAGGCGAAGCGATGTTCAGCGTCGAGCACGACACCCGCCGGCCGTTTGTGGTTGATGCTGGCAACGGCCAGGTGACGGTCACCGGCACGCGTTTCGATGTGCGCCGCGATCTCAGCGAAACCCGGGTGGCGGTGGAGCAGGGCACGGTCAAGGTTCAGGGGCAGGGCGTCGATTTCGTCAACCTGACCGCCGGCCTCGGCACGCGCATTGATGCCCAAGGGACTGTCGCGACAGCCTACGCCGTCAACCCGGCAGAACTGACCGCGTGGCGCAGCGGCAAACTGGTGTTCAACAACGCCAGCCTCAGCGAGGTGGCGGCGCAAGTGTCGCGTTATCGCGAGAAGCCGCTCACCGTCGGGAACGACAAAGTTGGCAATCTGCGCCTGACCAGCGTGTTCAAATCCGACAACACCGACGCACTGCTCAAGGCCCTGCCGAGCATCCTGCCGGTGGCTGTGCGCACCCTCGACGACGGCAGTCAGGAAATAATCTCAAAATAAATTCAGGTTTTTTTCGAGTTCATCGTCTTCTTGTCCAACTGCAACTGGTTTGCATTAACAAACGCATATGTTTGCGATCCACAGGACATTGTTCGACGTGAATAACACCTCTGCCAAAAACAAGAAATCCCATTGGTTGCCGCTGGCGCTCGCCTTGGCGGTCAACGCTGCGCTGCCTCAGGCGTTCGCCGCCGGTGGCATTCATATTCCGGCGCAGCCATTGGGCGAGGCTTTGAGTGAGTTGGGCCAGCAGTCTTCGTTGCAGGTTTTTTTCAGTCCTGATCTGGTCGCCGGCAAACAGGCTCCGGCCGTCGACGGCGACATCTCGCCGGAACAGGCTTTGCGCCAATTGCTGCAAGGCAGCGGTCTGGACTACCAGATCAATGAAGGCTCGGTGACCCTGACGCCGGCAGCCACTGCCGCCGCCAACGGCCCGCTTGAACTGGGCATGACCGACATCAAAGTGGTCGGCAACTGGCTCGGTGATGCCGACGCCGCCGTGGTGCAGAACCATCCCGGCGCGCGAACGGTGATTCGTCGCGAAGCTATGATCGAGCAGGGCGCGATGAACGTCGGTGATGTGCTCAAGCGTGTGCCGGGCGTGCAAGTGCAGGACGCCAACGGCACCGGCGGCAGCGATATTTCCCTGAACGTCGGCGTGCGCGGCCTGACTTCGCGCCTGTCGCCGCGCTCCACCGTGTTGATCGACGGCGTGCCGGCCGCGTTTGCGCCGTACGGCCAGCCGCAATTGTCGATGGCGCCGATTTCCTCGGGCAACCTCGACAGCATCGATGTGGTGCGCGGCGCCGGTTCCGTGCGTTACGGGCCGCAAAACGTCGGTGGCGTGATCAACTTCGTGACGCGCGCGATCCCGGAAAAAGCCACCGGTGAAATCGGCACCACCCTTGAAACTTCGCAGCACGGTGGCTGGAAACACATCGACACCGCGTTTGTCGGCGGCACCGCTGACAACGGCATCGGCATGGCGCTGTTGTATTCCGGCGTCAACGGCAACGGTTACCGCGAAAGCAACAACGGCAACGACATCGACGACGTGATCCTCAAGACCCATTGGGCGCCGACCGATGTCGACGATTTCAGCCTCAACTTTCACTACTACGACGCCAGTGCCGACATGCCCGGCGGCCTGACGCAGGCGCAATACGACGCCGACCCGTTCCAGTCGGTGCGCGACTATGACAACTTCAGCGGCCGCCGCAAGGACGTGTCGTTCAAGTGGGCGCGGCAGATCGACGACCGCACCCAGGCCGAGGTACTGACCTACTACACCGACAGTTTTCGCGGCAGCAACATCGCCGCCCGCGACCAGAAAACCCTCAGCTCGTACCCGCGCACTTACTACACCTTCGGCATCGAGCCACGGGTGTCCCACGTGTTTGATGTGGGTCCGACCACGCAGGAAGTCAGCGTCGGTTATCGCTACCTCAAAGAAGCGATGCACGAAGAGTCGAGCCGTGTTGCGCTGGTGAACAATCAGCCGGTGTTGACGCCGTCCTCTGACGGCCATGTGTTCCAGGATCGGACTGGCGGCACTGAAGCCAACTCGGTGTACATCGACAACAAGATTGACGTCGGCAACTGGACCGTGACCCCGGGGATCCGCTTCGAACACATCAGCACTGACTGGCACGACCGTGCGGTGCTCGACACCGCCGGCAAGCGTGTACCGGAGAAAAACCGCAGCATCGAAAGCAACGAGCCGCTGCCGGCGCTGAGTGTGATGTATCACGTATCCGAAGAGTGGAAGCTGTTCGCCAACTACGAAACTTCGTTTGGCAGCCTGCAGTATTTCCAGCTCGGCCAAGGCGGCATCGGCGACAACACCGCCAATGGCCTGGAGCCGGAAAAAGCCAAGACCTACGAGGTCGGCACGCGTTACAACGATGGCGCGTGGGGCGGGGAAGTGACGCTGTTCTACATCGACTTCGATGACGAACTGCAATACATCAGCAATGACGTGGGCTGGACCAACCTTGGCGCGACCAAGCACCAGGGGCTGGAAGCGTCGATGCATTACGACTTGGCCGCGCTGAACCCGATGCTCGATGGCCTGACTGCCAACGCCGGTTTTACCTACACTCGCGCGACTTATGAGGGTGAGATTCCCGGCTTCAAGGGCCGTGACCTGCCGTTCTACTCGCGTCAGGTGGCCACCGCCGGGCTGCGTTACGACATCAATCGCTGGACCTACAACCTCGATGCGTTTGCCCAGTCCAAGCAGCGTTCGCCGGGCACCGGTGTGAACGCCGATGGCAGCTTCAACGGCAACTACATCACCGAAGGTTCGGCGGACGGGCAGTTTGGCGATATTCCGGGTTACGTGACGTGGAACGCGCGCGGTGGCTATGACTTTGGTTCGCAGTTGTCGAACCTGAAGCTGGGCGCCGGGGTGAAGAACATCTTCGACAAGCAGTATTTCACCCGGTCCAGCGACAACAACTCGGGGATGTATGTGGGGGCGCCGCGGACGTTCTTTGTGCAGGCTAGTGTGGGGTTCTAAAAACAAACCTGTGGCGAGGGGGCTTGCCTCCTCGCCATAGCAAGCCCTCTCACGACAATTCAGGCTTTTAACACTTTGCCGCCAATGGCCACCGCCACCAGCAGCAGCGCCATCAACCCAAAGGCAAAACTCAAACTGCTGCCATGGGCGATAAACCCGATTAACGCCGGACCGGCGAGGATCCCCGCATAACCCAACGTGGTAATGGCCGGCACGGCGATGTGTTCGGGCATGACGGTCTGTTTGCCGACAGCGGTGTACAGCACCGGCACAATGTTCGAACACCCCGCACCCAACAATGCATACCCCACCAGCGCCATCTCCCAGGTCGGTGCGAACGTGGCCAACGCCAGGCCCGCTGCGGCCGTCAGTCCACCGAACACCATCACCCGCGTGGAACCCAGATGCCGGACAATCCGGTCGCCGGTCAAGCGCCCGGCCGTCATGGTCAACGCAAACGCCGCATACCCCAGCCCCGCGTACGCGGTATCGATCCCGCGTTCCTGCGTCAAAAACACCGCACTCCAGTCGAGCGCCGCGCCTTCGGCGAGGAATACGATGAAGCACATTCCGCCAATAAACAGCACGATGCCATGGGGCACCGCAAACGCCGGGCCGGTGCTTTCGCTGCCGTAAGGCAACAGGTGCGGCGCCGCTTTCAGCAGGGCCAGCAGCAGCACTGCAATCACCACCAACATCGCGCCCAACGGTGAAATCCCGAGGCCGAGCAAGCCGCTGACCCCCGCGGCGCCGACGATCCCGCCGAGGCTGAACATCCCGTGAAACCCCGACATCATGTTCTTGCCGCTGGCCCGTTCGACGATCACCGCTTGCAGGTTCACCGTCGAATCCACCGTGCCCAGCCCGGCGCCAAACATGAACAACGTGGCGATCAACGCCGGCACTGACGACACCGTCGCCAGCAACGGCAAGGCCGCACAGATCAGCAACGTCCCGCCCGCCGCCACGCGCCGGCAGCCGAAGCGTGACGCCAGCAATCCGGCCATCGGCATCGCCAGAATCGACCCGACCCCGAGGCACAACAGCAGCAGGCCGAGCGTGCCTTCATCCAGCCCGGCCCGCGCCTTGGCGTACGGCACCAGCGGCGCCCAGGCGGCGATGCCGAGACCGGCGATGAAGAAGGCGATGCGGGTGGACATCTGCTCCAGACGGCCAGGAACAAATGAGGTTGGGGTCTTGAGGCTGGTCATATCAATCCTTGGCAAAAAACGTCGCGTCCCCAAAGGACACTGACTGATCCCGCGGGTTCTATCAGTGTCCGCAGCAATTCGCGGTGAGGCAGGTTCACATCCTTGCACAGGCTGTCGCGGTTTCGCGATATCGTCGACCCATTGATTGTTCCGACAGGAGGCGACATGACGCGGATTTACGATGCACGGGGCAATATTTATATCGTCGTGGCGCCCGAGGCTGTGCGCGATAGCGGGATCGATCTGCCTCAACGGGCTGACCTTGCCGCGCAAACCCGCGAGCAGTGGGCGGTTGCGGCCATCAAGGCATTTTGTGGCTGGGCCCCCGGCACTCAGCCCCCCGGCAGCAAGGACCATCGCAGCGACGGTTTGCTGGTCGGGCCGTTTCAATCGGCGCCGCCGTATGACCTGCTGATCGTCAATACCGACGGCACCTTGGCCGAACGCAGTGGCAATGGGCTGACGATTTTCTCCCAGTCGCTCAGTGAGCAGGGCTTGATGCCGGAGGAGGGGGCGTGCCTGCTGCGGGTTCATCACGACAAGACGGACACGGTTTCGCCGGGGGAGACATCCGTGAAACCGGCGGAAGTCGATGGCGTGCAAGGGTTTTGGCTGGACCTGGGAAAGCCGACGTTCGGGCCGCAAGCCGTGGGCGCGCAGGGGGTTGAGGATGGGCTGTTGAACGGTCGGGACGTCAGCCATGTCGCGCCCTTGGCGGCGTTGGATCCTGCCTGGAACCGCAGCCAGTTTGTGCGCGTCGGCAATCCACATTGCGTGACGCTGTTAGAGGACGCTGCTGCGTTGCCGAGCAATGCGCAGATGCGTGAATCACCCTTGGCTGAAGGGTTGCTGCGGATTGCTTACGCCATGCCGGCCGGGGCCGGTCAGCCGTGTCCGGCGGGGGTGAATGTGCAGTGGGCGATGCTTGAATCCGAAGGCCGGGTCGCCGCGCGAGTGTTTGAGCGCGGGGAGGGGCCGACGGCATCTTCGGGCACCAGCGCCAGTGCGGTGGCGTGTGCGGCGTGGCGGGTCGGTTGGGTTTCGGCGGGGGAGGTGGACGTGGTGATGCCGGGCGGCACGGCGCCGATTTTGCTGGAGGAAGTGGCGGGGGAATTGAGTCGGGTCAGGCTGTTTGGTACGGCTCGGTTGAAGCGGTGAACTCAAGAAAGCTATCGCGGGAGCCACGCTCCCACATTTGGAATGCATTCCACTGTGGGAGCGTGGCTTGCCCGCGATGAGGCCATCAAAGTCGACGCGGTTTTCAGCTCAGACCACTGAACTCCACCACCGGCATCGTCCGCTTCATCAGCAACTTGCCCCCGCGCACCGAATACAGCGGCAAGCCCTGGCTGCGAATCACCTCGTAGTCACTGTCCGCCGAGAGCACCAGCAAGTTCGCCGGACGGCCCGCTTCCAGGCCATAACGATCACCGAGGTTCATCGCCTTGGCGCTGTTGTCCGTCACCAGGTCCAGCGCACTTTGCAGGTTGCGATACCCGAGCATGTGGCAAATGTGCAGCCCGGCTTCGAGCACTCGCAGGATGTTGCCGTTACCCAGCGGATACCACGGGTCCACGATCGAGTCCTGGCCGAAACACACGTTCATTCCGGCTTCGAGCAACTCGTTGACCCGCGTCACGCCACGACGTTTCGGGAAAGTGTCGAATCGTCCTTGCAGGTGAATGCTTTCCGTGGGGCAGGAGACAAAGCTGATCCCCGAATGCCCGAGCAAGCGGAACAGTTTGGCGCAGTAGGCGTTGTCGTAAGAACCCATCGCCGTGGTGTGGCTGGCGGTGACCCGCGAACCCATGCCGCGGCTGCGCGCCTCTTCGGCCAGTACTTCGAGGAAGCGTGAATGCGGGTCGTCGGTTTCGTCGCAATGCACGTCCACCAGGCAACCGGTGCGCTCGGCCAGGTCCATCAGGAATTTCACTGAACTGACGCCCTGATCACGGGTGTACTCGAAATGCGGAATGCCGCCGACCACATCGGCGCCCATACGGATGGCTTCCTCCATCAGCTCGCGGCCATTGCGGTACGACTCGATGCCTTCCTGCGGGAACGCGACGATTTGCATGTCGATCAGGTGACGGCTTTCCTCGCGCACCTCGAGCATCGCCTTGAGCGCGGTCAGCTGCGGGTCGGTGACATCGACGTGGGTGCGCACATGCTGGATGCCGTGGGCGGCGAGGGTCTGGATGGTTTTCCTGGCGCGTGTCCTGGTGTCTTCCTCGGTGATCGTGACCTTGCGCTCGCCCCAGCACTCGATCCCTTCGAACAGCGTGCCGCTCATGTTCCAGCGCGGCTCGCCGGCGGTCAGGGTGGCGTCGAGGTGAATGTGCGGTTCGACGAAGGGCGGCACCACCAGGTTGCCACCGGCATCCAGATCGTCGGCCCCCAGGGTCGGGGCTTCGGTCTGTCGGGCGATGGTGCGGATCAGGCCGTCTTCCAGGTACAACTCATGCAGGCCATCTTGGTTGCGCAGGCGGGCGTTGATGATGTGCATGAGGCGAGTCCTTTGGGTTGATGACTCTAAATTAGCGCGGCAGTGGCGATCCTTGCCAGTGCCGCGTGACGAAACACAACACAGCCCTTGTAGGAGTGGGGTCATTGAGTCAGGGGCAGGAACCGCAGCAACGCCGCGACGATGGCCTCGGGCGCATCCTCCTGCACCAGATGCCCGGCATTGGGAATCGGATGAAACTGCGACCCCGGTATCAGCTGATGCAGCGCCCGGCCGCGTTCGATGGGGATCCACTGGTCGTCCTCGCCCCACAGAATCTGCACCGGGCACCGAATGCTCGGGTACAACCCTTGAGCCTCGCGGGTATAGCGCTCATCCATCTGCGCAATCTGCCGGTAGAACGCCGCTTGCCCCGGCTCCCCCAGCCACGGCCGCACGTAGGGCGCGAGTTCTGCTTCGGGGATGTCGCGTTTGATCGCCCCGCGAATGTAGGCCGGGACGATGGCTTGTTGAATGTAATCGGGTACGCCACTGAACGCCGCTTCATGCTGGCGCACATGCTGCACGAACGGTGAGCCCCACGGGGTCAGCGCCACGGGGTCGATCAATGTCAGGCTGCGGTAATCCTTGCCGTTCAGCAGGTGCGTGCGCAGTGCGGTGGCGCCGCCGAAATCGTGAGCCACCACGTCGGGCTGCTCGATGGCCCAGTGATCGAGCAAGCGCGCCAGCAACTCGTTCTGCACGCCCAGCGACACGTCACCGTCGATTTTCTCCGATTGGCCATAGCCCAACAGGTCGAAGTAGTACACCCGGTGGGAGGCAATGAAGTGCGGGGCGATGCGGTGCCACACGTAGGAAGAGAAGGGCGTGCCATGCACGAACACCAGCGGCGGGCCGTCGCCGTGCACGGCGTAGTGAATGCGGTGCCCGTTGAAGCGGTATTGGCGGTCCAGCAGCCAGTCAGCCATGTGCGTGTCCTCTGGGGCGAGGCAAAAAGCATAGGCATAAAAAAGCCACCGATGAAGGTGGCTTGATCATTCACTGACGAAACGCAGTGCCCATTGTGGCAGCGGGCTTGCCCGCGATAGCGGTGTGTCAGTCAGTACATGAGCTAACTGGTACACCGTTATCGCGGACAAGCCCGCTCCCACAGGGATTCGTGTTGGCTGTTGGAGTGGGTTACTCGCCGTGATAGATGCAGCCGCTGGTGCAGGTTTCGTGGATGCGGATCGCGCTGAGTTCCGGCAACAGGGGCTTCAATTCATTCCAGATGAATTTGGCCAGCACTTCGCTGGTCGGGTTTTCCAGGCCGGGAATGTCGTTCAGGTAGTTGTGGTCCAGGCGCTCGTAGAGCGGCTTGAAGATCGCCTTGATTTCCGAGAAGTCACGGATCCAGCCGGTGTGCGGGTCGAGGTCGCCACTCAAGTGGATCGCCACTTTGAACGAGTGACCGTGCAGGCGACCGCACTTGTGGCCTTCCGGCACGTGGGGCAGGCGGTGGGCGGATTCGAACGTAAACTCTTTGAAGATTTCCACAGTGATTTCAGCTCTGTCAGGTGGCGATCGCCGCGGCGATGTGGGCAGGCGGCGAGTTTACCAGAGCTGCAGGCGAAACACTGACTAAAGGGTCAGCAAGCGCTCGCCGAGGCGACCATTGGCGGCCAGTTCGAGGAACTCGTCACCCAGGCGTCGGCTTTCTTCCATGGCGGCGCGCCAGTATTTCTGCCGCGCCGGCGCATCGCCCATGAAACGCTTGAAATCGTTACGGTCCGGCAGTTTTCCGTAGGGCAGGCGCGTCAGATACTCTTTCGACGGCGCCAGCAGCAGAACATCCTGCAGGCGCGCAGGGCAGGCGCGGCGCCAAGGCAAAGTCTTGTCGAACCACCCGGGAATCACCCGGTCGGTGAAATGCGGGTACAGCACGATGTCGTTGCCGCTGTAGGGCAGGTCGAGGTGATAGTCGAGCAGTCCGCCGTCGCGGAATGTCCCCGCGCCGGCGCCGGGCAAGTCGCGCACGCCTTCCATCACCATCGGGATTGAACCCGACGCCAGCAGCGCCTGGCGCAGGTTGCCGGCGTTCAGCGCAACAAAGCGCGAGGGGAAGTCATTCAGCGCATTGACCGGCGGGGCCAGGCGCGGGTCGTGGATGATCAGCCGTTCGAAATGCCGCGACAGCCGCGCGCGACCGCGCAGGTTGTCGGCGATCACTGATCCCAACGCCAGCCCCAACCGACCGCGATGATCGTCGGCCAGGTTACCGTGACTTTTGACCACCATGATGTTCAGTCGGTAATTCGCGTTGTTCAGGATCGAGGCGTCGCGGCCGTCGAGCAATTCATCGAGCATGCGCTGCGAGCTCTGGCTGATCTGCGCCATGGTCACGCCCTTGGCGAAATTCTGCTCGGTGTACAAATGCCCGAGACGCCGGATGCCTTCGGCAGCGTCCGGCAGGCAGGCACTGGCGAAGCGCCAGGAACCGACCGAGGCGCCAATCAGCGAGCGTTCGCGGGGGGCGGCCGGCAGCCATTCGCCAAACAACGCCAGGTCCAGCCCTTGAATCCCCAACGCCTTCGGGCCACCGGCGGCACCGGGTAGCGTGCCGACGTCGGCGGCGCTCAAGCCGTCTTTACGGATGCGCGCCAACGCACGCGGGCCGGCCTTGAGGGTCAGGGAGGGGAACTTGATGTGGATGGCGGTCATACCGGTCTCGATGGTTGGCAAGCGCAAGATTATAAACAGGCAGCACGGTCATTGTAGGAGTGAGTCTGCTCGCGATAGCAGTCTCAAATTCAACACTGACGGTGACTGATACACCGCTATCGCGAGCAAGCGCGCTCCCACAGGGTTTTTGAGCAGGTCTGTAATGTCGTGTTGCCATCTTTCATGATGGCAATTCAGTTTCAATTAAGTTCAGCTCGCTAAGGTGACCTTCGTAGGCAACACATAAAAAATACGGAGACACCCATGAAAATCCTGACTGCCCTGTCCGCCGCCTCGATCATTGCCATGACCGCCAGCCTCGCCCACGCCCGTGACCTCGGTCCCGACGAAGCCCTGAGGCTGCGTGACGCTGGTACCATTGTGTCTTTCGAGAAGCTCAACGCCACGGCTCTGACCAAACACCCCGGTTCGACGGTGACCCAGACCGAACTGGAAGAAGAGTATGGCAAGTACATCTATCAGGTTGAGCTGCGCGACCCACAGGGCATCGAGTGGGACCTGGAATTAGACGCCGTCAGCGGCCAGGTTCTCAAGGATCATCAGGATACGTAATGAAGGTGCGTTCATTTTCACGCATGGCGCTGGTGCTGCTGGCGTTTTGCTCGGCGGTTTTGGCCCGCGACCTCGACCAGGACGAAGCCCTGCGCCTGCGCCAGCAAGGGGTAATCCTGCCGCTGGAGCAACTGCTGCAGCAGGCGCTGGATCGCTATCCCGGTTCCAAACTGCTGGAAGCCGAGCTCGAAGAAAAGCACGACGTCTACATTTATGAAGTCGAGTTGCTGACCGCCGAGGGCGTGGTCCGCGAGCTGGACATCGAGGCCGTCAGCGGCCGTTTACTCAAAGACAAGGAAGACTGATCGATGCGATTGCTGCTGGTGGAAGACCACGTGCCGTTGGCCGACGAACTGATGGCCGGCCTCAATCGTCAGGGGTATGCGGTGGACTGGCTGGCCGACGGTCGCGATGCGGTCTATCAGGGCAGCAGCGAGCCCTACGACTTGATCATCCTCGACCTCGGCCTGCCAGGTTTGTCGGGGCTTGAGGTGCTGACGCAATGGCGAGAAGGCGGTTTGTCGACGCCGGTGCTGATTCTCACCGCACGCGATTCGTGGGCCGAGCGCATCGAAGGCCTCAAGGCCGGCGCCGATGATTACCTGACCAAGCCTTTCCACCCGGAAGAATTGCACCTGCGGGTTCAGGCGCTGCTGCGTCGTTCCCACGGCCAGGCCAATCAGCCGACGCTCAAGGCGGCCGGGCTGCACCTTGATGAGGGCCGGCAGTGCGTGACCCGCGATGGTGCCGACATTCAGCTGACCGCCGCCGAGTTTCGCCTGCTGCGCTACTTCATGCTGCACCCCGAACAGATCCTCTCCAAAAGCCACCTCGCCGAACACCTCTACGACGGTGAAACCGAGCGCGATTCCAATGTGCTGGAAGTTCACGTCAACCACCTGCGCCGTAAACTCGGTCGTAGCGTGATCGAAACCCGCCGCGGTCAGGGTTACCTGTTCGGCGGGGCTGCTCAGTGAGGTCGATCCAGCGCCGCTTGAGCCTGGGACTGATCAGCGTCATGGTCGTCGTCGGCCTGGTGCTGGCGCAAACCAGTCTGTGGCTGTTCGAAATGGGCTTGCAGCGCTACCTCGAAGCCGGGTTGCGCGACGACAGCGAAAATTTGCTGGTGGCGCTGGTCCGTGGGCCGCAAGGCTTGCAACTGGATGAGCGGCACCTGTCACCGGCCTATCAACGTCCGTTCTCCGGGCATTACTTCCGCATCGATTTTGCCGACAGCCATTGGCGCTCCCGTTCGCTGTGGGATCAGGAGTTGCCACGGCTGGAGCATCCGGGCCTGCACAGCAACCTGCAATTGGGGCCGGAAGGGCAGCAGTTGCTGGTGTTGCGTTCCGACTATCGACGCCTTGGGCAGTCCATCTCCATCAGCGTCGCGCAGGATTACACACCGGTGCGCGAGAGCTTCAAACGCATGCAGCAAGTGGGCTTGGGATTGGGGCTGGCCGGGTTGCTGCTGATTTTGCTGTTGCAACGCATCACCGTGCGCCGCGCCTTGCGCCCGCTGGAAAAGGCCCGCGAACAGATCGCCCAGTTGCAACAAGGCCAGCGTTCGCAACTGGATGATCAGGTCCCGGTGGAACTCGAGCCGCTGGTGGCGCAGATCAACCATCTACTCGCGCACACCGAAGACAGCCTCAAGCGTTCACGCAATGCCTTGGGCAACCTCGGGCATGCCTTGAAAACCCCGTTGGCGGTGCTGTTGAGCCTGGCCTCCAGCGAAAAACTCGACGCTCATCCCGAGTTGCGCAAGATCCTCAAGGCGCAGCTGGAACAGGTCCAGCAACGCCTCAATCGCGAACTCAACCGCGCCCGGTTGTCCGGCGACGCGCTGCCGGGGGCGTTGTTTGATTGTGATGGAGAACTGCCGGGGCTATTGGCGACGCTGAACATGATTCATGGCGAGCACCTGGCGCTCAGCTACCGCGCACCGGCCGGGCTGCAGCTGCCTTGGGACCGTGAGGATTTGCTCGAACTGCTCGGTAACGTGCTCGATAACGCCTGTAAATGGGCGGATGCCGAGGTTCGTTTGAGCGTGATCGAGACAGCGGGCGGGTTTGAGTTGAGTGTAGAAGATGATGGGCCGGGGATTCCCGAGGAGCAGCGGGCGCAAGTGTTCAGTCGCGGTACGCGGCTGGATGAACAGACGGATGGGCACGGGTTGGGATTGGGGATTGTGCGCGACATCGTCGACACGTGGAGCGGGGTGCTGCGGCTGGACGAGAGTGAGTGGGGCGGGTTGAAGGTCGTGATCGAACTCCCAAAACGTTGAGTGACCTGTGGGAGCGGGCTTGCCCGCGATGGCGATGTAACAGTCAACATAGATGTCGGATGTTATGGCCTCATCGCGGGCAAGCCCGCTCCCACATTTTGATCTTCTGCGGATGAAATAACTGCGTTAAACCCGGAACTGGTCCATCAGACTCTGCTGCTGATTCGCCAGGCTGTTCAGCGACTGGCTCACCCGCGCCGACTCATTGGCCTGCCCCGACAGCGACTCCGTCACGTCGCGAATCGTTGCCACGTTGTTGTTGATCTCTTCCGCCACTGCACTCTGTTCTTCCGCCGCTGAAGCAATCTGCAGGTTCATGTCGCTGATCACCGTCACCGCATCGCCGATCTGACGCAACGCAGTCACGGCCTGGCTGACTTGCTCGACACTGCCCTGAGCCTGACGATGGCTGTTGTTCATCGAACCGACAACGTCCTGGGTGCCGCTCTGCAATTGCTCGATCACCAGGCGGGTTTCCTCGACCGACTCCTGAGTGCGGCGTGCCAGGTTGCGCACTTCATCGGCGACCACGGCAAAACCGCGTCCAGCCTCACCCGCACGGGCGGCTTCGATGGCGGCGTTGAGGGCCAACAGGTTGGTTTGTTCGGCAATCGCGCGAATCACTTCCAGCACCGAACCGATCTTCTCGCTGTTCGCCGCCAGCCCTTCGACTTGCACCATGGCCGCGCTCATGTCGGCGGCGAGGTGGTCGATGCTGGTGGTGGTCTGGTCGATCACGGTCAAACCGCGGCGAGTCGCCTGATCCGCGTCCTTGGCTGCCTGTGCGGCTTGGGCGGCGCTGCGGGCAACGTCCTGGGCGGTGGCGCTCATTTCGTGGGACGCGGTGGCGACCTGATCGACCTGACGGTATTGCTGCTCCATGCCGGCGCTGGTCTGGGTGGCGATGGCGGACGACTGGTCCGCCGTGCTGCGCGCGTCCTGCACCGAGCGTTTGACCTCGGCGATGATCGGTTGCAGCTTGTCGAGGAAGCGGTTGAACCAGCCGGCCAACTGGCCCAGTTCGTCCTTTTTGTCATAGGCCAGGCGCCGGGTCAGGTCGCCTTCGCCGCTGGCGATGTCTTCCAGCATGTGGGCCACGCCGAGGATCGGTTTGGTCACGCTGCGGGCCATCAGCCACACCAGCAACAGGCCGATCAACGCGGCCAGCACGCCGAGGCTGAGCTCGACCAGGGTACCGGTGGTGTTGCTGTCGTCGAGTTGTTTTTTCAGGATCTCGGCCGGGCCGACCAGGACTTTTTCCGGCACGTCGAGCAGCACGCCCCAGGATTTGCCGCCGGGAATCGGCTGGAACGGCGCCAGCACTTTCAACTGGTGATCGTTGTGCAGGCTTTCGGTTTTGCTGCTGCTGGCGAGCATGCGGATCAGCTCGGCGCCGTCGGCCTTGTCCACGGTGTCCAGGCGCTGGCTGAGTTTGCTGGCGTCGGCACTGTAGCCGGCGAGCAAACCGACCGGGCTGAGGATGCTGACGTTGGTCTGGCCGTCATAGAGCTTTTTGCTCGCGCTCTGACTCATGGCCTGCAGGCTGTTGAGGTTGATGTCCACCGACAGCGAAGCGATCACTTTACCGTTGACCATCAGCGGAAACACGATGCTGGTCATCAGCACGTTCTGGCCGTCGATCACGTAGAAGTACGGTTCGATCACGCACGGCTTGAGCGAGGTGCGCGGGCAGGTGAACCAGGCGTTGGCCGGTTCGCCGCTGGGGCCGGTGCTGGTGTCGGCCATGTCACTTTCCGGCAGCGCCATGGATTTCACTTTGCCCGGCGTCGGCTGGGACCAGTACAGGGCGAAACGGCCCTTGTCGTTGCTGCCGAGCTCCGCCTGGCCGGTGAACAGTTCGTCCTTGCCGTCCAGTGCGTTGGCTTCGAACACCAGCGACAGGCCGAGCAGCTCGGGGTTGGCTTGCAGCGCCGACTTGACCTGGCGGGTCAGGTCTTCACGCAGGTCGAAGGCGTCGAGAAAGCGCTTTTCGGCCTGATCGCGCAGGAACAACACCTGACGCGAGAATCCATGGCCATATTGATAGGCGTCCATGAACTGCTGACGAATCAGCAGCGCCTGGTTTTCACCCTGGGATTCGATCCGCGCCTGGGCGGCTTCGTTGAGCATCTCCATGCTTGAGGCTTTCACCATCGCGGAGCTGTGCTCCATGCGGTACAGCGAAAGACCCACCAGCAGGGTCACGATGCCGGCCAGGCAAAGCCCGGCCAGCAGGGTGATTTTCCATTGGATGGAAAGTTGTCTGAGTGACATGGAGACGTCCTTTATTCGATAAATATCTGAGACTTTGCACTGTAACGGCCGTGATCCGGCTTTCTTTATCCATGCGCTCAAATAAGACACGAAACAAAATTTGCTACGGGGATGGTGTTCACTTTGACAAGGCGCCGGTGCTGCGGCACAGTGCGCGCCCTCTAATAAAACCCATTACTTAATCCGCTGGCGGCTCTTCGCAGACTGCCGGCTGAGCTCATTTCGCTTGCCTTGAGGTAACGATGATTAATGCTGTAATCGCCGCGGTCGGCATCATGCTGATCCTCAGCCTGTCCCGTGTGCACGTAGTGATCGCGCTGATTGTCGGTGCGCTGGTGGGTGGCCTGACCGGTGGCCTGGGCATCGACGCCACGCTCAAGGCCTTCAACAGCGGCCTCGGCGGCGGGGCGACGGTGGCGTTGTCCTATGCCTTGCTCGGCGCGTTCGCCGTGGCGATTGCCAAGTCCGGCATGGCCCATGCCCTGGCGGACAAGGCCCTGGCGATGGTCGATCGGCAGCACGCCAGCGGCGGCGGGCAGGTCAAGTGGCTGCTGATTGGTTTGCTGTGGGTGGTGGCCATCGCTTCGCAGAACATTCTGCCGATACATATCGCCTTTATCCCGCTGCTGGTGCCGCCGCTTTTATACGTGCTGACCAAGCTGCAACTGGATCGCCGGTTGATTGCCTGCGTGATGACCTTTGGTTTGATCACCCCGTACATGTTCCTGCCGGTGGGGTTCGGCAACATCTTCCTCAACGAGATTCTGCTGGCCAACGTCGCCCGCAGCGGTGTGGACATTAGCGGCATCAACGTCACCCACGCCATGGGCATCCCGGCGCTGGGCATGGTGTTCGGCCTGGCAGTGGCGTTTTTCAGCTACCGCAAGAAACGTGTCTACGACCTGGCAAAAATCGAGCAAGTCGAACAGGTCGCAGTGCAGTACAACCCGCTGAGCCTGATGGTGGCCGGCGTGGCCATCGTGGCGGCCTTCATTATCCAGTTACTGCTGGACTCGATGATCATCGGCGCCCTGGCCGGGTTCCTGATCTTCTCGGTCTCCGGCATTGTTAAGTGGCGTGAAACCGACGATTTATTCACCGAAGGCATGAAGATGATGGCGATGATCGGCTTCATCATGATCGCCGCGTCAGGCTTTGCCGAAGTGATGAAAGCCACCGGCCAGGTGCAGACGCTGGTGGAATCTTCGGCCTCGTGGATCAACCACAGCAAGGGCATCGGCGCGTTGCTGATGTTGCTGGTGGGCTTGCTGGTGACCATGGGCATCGGTTCGTCGTTCTCCACCGTGCCGATCCTGGCAGCGATTTTCGTGCCGTTGTGTGTGCAGCTGGGGTTCAGCCCGCTGGCCATCGTCTGCATCGTTGGCACGGCCGGCGCCTTGGGTGATGCCGGCTCGCCAGCCTCGGACTCGACGCTGGGCCCGACCTCGGGCTTGAACATCGACGGCCAGCACCACCACATCTGGGACACCGTGGTCCCGACGTTCCTGCACTACAACCTGCCGCTGCTGGCGTTTGGTTGGGTGGCGGCGATGGTTTTGTAAACACCACCGATCAACTGTAGGAGTGAGCCTGCTCGCGATAGCGGTATGTCTGTCACATAGATGTTGGATGTGCTGCCGTCATCGCGAGCAGGCTCACTCCTATAAGGGACCTCATTGCCCCGGTAGCTCAACTTTTGGCCCGGCGTGCCGTTAAAGCTTTTAACCACGCCAACAAAACCAAAAGAGTGAACCGTCATGCGCATGAGCCTGAAGGCTAAAGTCCTGTCCCTTGCCGTTCTCCCGGTGTTGCTCTTTGCCCTGGTTATCAGCCTGACCACACTGTTCGTGCTTCAGGAACAGGCGCACAAGGAAGTCGAGGAAACGCGCCAGCGCCTGCTCAACGACGCCAAGGCCACCCTGCAAAGCTACGTGGCCGTGGCCATGACCACCATCAAGCCGCTCTACGACGCCGCCGCCCCCGGCGATGACGCCGCGCGGGCGCAGGTGATCAAGTTGCTGTCGAGTATCACCTACGGCAAGGAAGGCTACTTCTTCGGCTACGACTCCAATACGGTTCGCCTGTTCAAGGCCAACAGCCCCGAAGGCGTGGGCCAGAGCTTCAAGGACAACCGCGATCCGAACGGTGTCTACGTCAACCGCGACCTGGTGAAAGTTGCCAAGGACGGGACGCACTACCTGCAATACAGCTCGCCACTGCCCGGCAACACCCAAGTGCTGGTGCCTAAACTGGGCTACACCGAATACCTGTCGAAGTGGGACATGGCGGTGGGTACGTCGGTCAACCTAGACGGCATCGAAGCGCAAGTCGCGCTGGTGGAAGCCAAGGTTCAGGAGCGCATGGAAGGCGTGCTGCTGAGCATCGTCGGGATTGCCGTGGTGGTGCTGTTGGTGATCGCGGCCGTCGGCCTGCTACTGGCCAACACCATCCTGCGCCCGCTGAACATGATGAAAGCCAACCTCGATGACATCGCGGCAGGCGAGGGTGACCTGACCCGTCGCCTGACCATCACCAGCCAGGACGAACTCGGTGAACTGGCCGGCTCGTTCAACCGCTTTGTTGACAAGATCCACAGCCTGGTGCGCCAGATCACCGAAATGACCACGCAACTGACCGGGCTGGTGAATCAGGTGTCCGATCAGGCCCAGCGCTCGGACCAGGCCATGGAGCGTCAGCGTCACGAGACCGATCAGGTCGCCACGGCGATCAACGAAATGTCGGCGGCGGCGCAGGAAGTGGCGAAAAGTGCACAAAACGCGGCAGTGGCGGCGCAGCAGACCGACGAAGAAGGTCAGGCGGCCAAGCGCGTGGTGGCGGGCAGCATCGTCAAGATTCATGCACTGGTGGACGACATCCGCAGCAGCGGCGTGTCCCTGGACAGCCTGCAAAAAGACGTGTCGTCGATTGTCAGCGTCCTTGGGGTGATCCGTTCGATTGCCGATCAGACCAACCTGTTGGCGCTCAACGCTGCCATCGAAGCAGCGCGCGCCGGTGAAGCCGGCCGTGGTTTTGCGGTGGTGGCTGATGAAGTGCGGGCGCTGGCCAGTCGTACGCAGATCAGCACCCAGGAAATCCAGAGCATGATCGACCGCTTGCAGGCTGGCACCCAATCGGCGGTGGAAGCCATGCGCCGTTCCAGCGAAGCCGGTGACGGCACGTCCGCCCAGGCCAACGAGGCGGGCGCCTCGCTGGACACCATGGCGCAGTTGATCGGCACCATCAACTCGATGAACGCGCAGATCGCCAGCGCTGCGGAAGAGCAGACGGCGGTGGCCGAAGAGATCAACCGCAGCGTGCATCAGATTGCGGTGGCCGTGGACAACGTGGCGGATGAAACCCAGCTCGGCGCGCAGACTTCACGCAGCCTGGCAGACCTCGGCCAGCGCCTGGGCAAACTGGTCGGCCAGTTCCGTATCTGACACCACATATAACCTGTGGGAGGGAGCTTGCTCGCGATAGCAGAGTGTCAGCCAACATCAATGTTGGATGTGCCGCCCTCATCGCGAGCACGCTCGCTCCCACGAGGTTAAACCACCGCAGCCCGAATCTGTCGTCCCAAGACATCCATCACATCACAACCATCGCGCAACAACATCGCCGCAGCCTTCGCCAATTGCTGCACATCAGCCCCTTTGGCCCGGGTTATGTCCAGACTCGCCAAGCTTTCCATCATCTGCGTCACAGTCAGAAATCGTGAGGCGGCATTGCTGTGCAAGACATCCAGCGGTGCCTGAGTGGAAACAAGTAAAACCGGAACATCACTCTCGTTGTTGGTCATCGGCATATGCGGGTTCATGCATCACCTTCTGATTTTGCCGCGTGCATGCCGTCGATGGAGGCTTGAACCAATGAGCGTGCGGTGCCGAGCATTTGCTGGCTGGCCCAGCGTAGCGAAGCGCCATGTTCCGGCCGTGTGGCGGTAGGGGCTTGATGGGCGAGAGCTTCTGCGCAACTGAGGTAGACCGAGGCGTGTTCGAGGGCGTCGAGTAGCGGGATGCCGGGTTGAACGGCGAACAGGTGGTGGTCGACGTGATCGCAGGGGGCGAAAGGGGTAAATTTTGTAGTTGGATTCGTCATAGGTGAAGCTCCGTGAAAGTTCAGAAGAGCTGCCACGAAAACGCCGTCAAACGAATTAGGGTGGCAACTGTGCGCGGGTTGACGGACCGGTCTCACGAACCCGGCGCACCCGAAAGTGCCCCACGCACAGTCGCCATATGCAATGAGCGGGCACAGAGGTGCTCGAGCAAAGGAAGGCTATGCGCGTCGTAAGAATGTCAGGCCGTCAAACCCGATCACGAATGAGTCGTGACAGGTGCGAGGATAGGGAGTGGGGCCAGGGCAGTCAACCGGAGGTAGGTCGGAAACAGCCGCTTTGCTTGTCGGTATTTTCCGGAACCGATAGCGGCGCGAAATACTGGATCAGGATCATGTACTATTCGCGCTTCTCGATGTTCAAAGGAGAGAATTCATGGCAGGAAAGCCAGTAGCGAGACTTGGAGATCCAGGCAGTCACGGCGGAGCAATTACCACCGGATCAAGCCCTATTTTTGTCAATTCCCTACCTATCGCCTTGGTAGGCGACACCTACTCATGCCCCATACACGGCAGCAATCCCATAACAACGGGTGCTCCCCACGTTTTTGGCCTTGGGAAAGAAGTGGCACATGTTGGGTCGAAAACGGCATGCGGGGCCACAATCACAGCCGGCTCCCCCGATACATTTGTTGGTAACGCTGGCTCCAGTAGTACCAGTAGTTTTTTCTCTGAGTTTCTGAAAGAAAGAACCTTTGTTGAGTTTCAACTGCTCAATGAAAAAGAAGAGCCGATTCCCCATGAAGAGTATGTGTTGACACTTTCTGATGGTGTCGTGGTCACTGGTGTTCTTGATGGTGAAGGGTTTGTGCATGTTGCAAATGTTCCTCGCGGAAGTTGCAGCATTAAATTTCCAAAACTTGAAGATACGGAACATCTTTAATGGTTCAGCCTACGAAGACATCTGGTACAAAGCAGGCTGCGAAAAACACGGGAGCCTCAGGTAAAACCACAAAAACAAATACCTTGGTAGTGTCTGGCGCTTATATGGAGATTCTGATCGGTGGTCCATATACACATAATGGAGTTGATCAACCCTTCGGACATGCGGCAATTCATGTTGTGGTGAGTAACAAAAATATCACCTATGATTTTGGCCGGTACGGAGACGTCTGGGGGCCTTTCGATAGTGAAGGCGAGGCCATTTTAAACGTATGGTCCAATTTCAAGGCTTATGTGGCTTCAGAGAAGAGCCTTGGTCGGACAACTACAGGTTTCGTCTATTTTTTGGAGAACTCCAAAGCAGAAGCCGTAATTGCTCATTATGATCAGTTGCTGTCAACAAAAATAAAGATCAAAAAAACAACTGATAACTACGTGCGGTATTTGCTACCCGGCTCCTATCTACCAACGACTAACAATTGCACGACAGTTTCACTGGAAGGGGCAAAAGTAACAGGTAAGAAAATCGTATCTGAACCTTCCAAGTATATGGATTTGAGAGGGCTTTCATGGGAGAAGAAAATAGCATCCAAAACTCAGTCGAGGACGGCGGACGGCATTTTTATGCCCATGGACGTTCAAGCAATGCTAGAGGGGAATACGGAGGCGCGCTATGACAAGAAAAATGTCTATTAGTAAAAAAACGGGCCTTTGGTTAATTGCAATATTGCTACTTGGTGTGATCTTTTTGGTGTGTGTTTTTTTTAATGATTCATCGAGGTCTCAAAGTATGAAAATGATCAAAACTAAAGAGCCAATGCTCATTGAAGGTCCTGAAGGCGATGAAAACTACTATGTGTTACCGACCGGTGTAACTCTTTACTACGACAAAAGCTTCCCTGAAGGGCATGATCGCTACATTGTCTACTTTAATCATAAGGGCGTGATTGCACATGAAGATGTCCCGATGAAGCCCGAGTACAAGGGGAACTTTGTTGCGCCTCTTTGGATGTCCAATGTTGATGCGGATGCTTTAAAGAAAATGTTTAAGCGTTTTCCTCTATCCAAGGAAGATGTCGCCGCGGCCATAAAGGCCAATGAAATCACCAAAGATGATTTGGCCGATATCATTCGTTCCATGCCGGAGTAATTGCATCCCTTGCAGGGCAGGTCGCTACGGCCTGTCCCAATACGGCACCACCCCAAAGCACTCGACAAAGAAATCAATCACCGTCCGCACCTTCACCGACAATCGTCGGCTGCCCGGCCACAGCACCGCAATCTGTTGCGGCTCCAGGCTGTTGGAGACCTGAAATTCCCCCAGCACCGGCACCAGCGTGCCTTCGCGCACTGCTTCACCAATCAGCCATGACGGAAACATCACCAGCCCCAACCCTTGCTCAGCCGCTTGCACCAAGGTGTCGGCGTGGTTGCCGGTGATCGGCCCTTTGACCGAGTAGGGCGCCCAGTCCTGCTGATCCTTGCGGAAAAACCAGCGTTGCAGGCCGGTCGCGCCTTTGTAAGCCAGGCATTGATGCGCCGCGAGGTCTTCAGGGCGTTGCGGCGTGCCGTGGCGTTCGAGGTAGGCCGGGCTGGCGGCGACTTGAAAGCGGTGCGGCGCGAGGATCCGTGCCTGCATGCTGGAGTCGTGCAGCGGGCCGATGCGAAACAGCAGGTCGGCGCCTTCTTGCAGCGGGTCGATGTAATGGTCGGTTTGCTGGATATCCAGCTGCAGCTTCGGATAGCGCTCGCACAATTGCCCCAGCCACGGCGTCAGGTGTCGTTGGCCGAACACCACGGGGGCGTTGATCCGCACCAGTCCGCTGGGTTCACTTTGCTGTTCCTGCAAGGCTTGTTCGGCTTCTTCCAGTTGCACCAGCACCCGCCGCGCATGATGACCGAGCATGCGCCCGGCTTCGGTGGGCGTGACGGCGCGAGTGTGGCGGTAGAGCAATTGCTGGCTCAGGGCCTGTTCCATTAGCTGGATCTGCCGGGAAATCGAAGAGGGCGCCAGACCCTCGCGCCGTGCCACTTCTGAAAAACTGCCGTGGTCGAGCACAGCGACAAACAGCCGAAGCGCCTTGAACCCGAGTTCGTTGAGACCGTGCATGGTTCATCCTGCTGTGCGGATTACGCAAAAGTGTTGTCAGAATGCTCCCATTTATCGCAAAGCTCTGCCACCGGATAATGCCGGCCATTGTTTCTACAGGCAGGTTTCCTTTATGCAAGCGTCTTCAATCGACACCGCGGTCACACCCGCGACCAAACCAGGGCTGCGGCTATTGCTGTTGCCGTTGGTGATCCTCGCGGGCATGGGCCTTTCCGTGGAGGCGGGGTTACTCGGGCCGCTCGGGGTCCAGGTTGGGCATTTATGGGCGACGTTGAGCATCTTCGGGGTCGGCTCGGCGATTCTGTTTTTGCTGCTGTTGTTCAGCGGCCCGCAACAAGGCCCGGCGTTGAACACTTTGCCGCGCTGGCAATTGATCGGCGGCTTTCTCGGGCCGATTTATGTGGTGGTGCTGACCCTGGCCACGCCGCACATCGGCATTGCGATGACCATGATCGCGATTCTCTGCGGGCAGGTCGGCAAAAGCGTACTGATCGATCACTTCGGCTGGTTCGGCACGAGCCGCAAAAAGGTCAACGGTGAACGCTGGCTGGCGTTGCTGCTGATTGTCGTGGCACTTGTTTTGATCGCTCGGGGTTAATGATGAATCTGATTATTTTGTTGGCCGTGATCGTCGCGGCGGGTGCGGTGCTGAGTGTGCAGGCGGCGATCAATGGCCGTCTGGGCGAAACGGTGGGCGTGTTGCGCAGCAGTTTGCTGACCTTCGTGGTGGGCGCGGTGGTCACCGGTCTGCTGATCCTGTTTTTCGAACCGGCGCAGGCCTTGAGTTTGCTGGACGTGCCGAAATGGCAGCTCAGTGGCGCGCTGTTCGGTGTGGTGTACATGATGGTCATGGTCGGCGCGGTGCCCAGGGTCGGCACAGCGGTGGCGACCGTGGCGGTGATCGTCGGGCAACTGGGCATGGGCATGCTGATCGACAATTTCGGCTGGCTGGGCAATCCGGCCATCGATTTGTCGAACAGCCGGATCGTGGCAATGGTGTGCCTGGGGCTGGCGCTGGTGTTCATGTATCGCAGCAGCACCCGGCAGGCCTGACACAAACTCCTACACTGGTAAGACGGGCCGCGTCTGCGGCATCCCGACGACCACACCAATGGAGTCTGACTCATGATCAGCAGTGACAGTATCTGCGATTGTCCCAAATGCTCGTGCAAGCTGGGCGAGCATCCGATAGCGCGCCACGGTAAGCACTATTGCTGCGAGGCCTGCGCCAAGCACCATGAGCACGGCGAAGAATGCTCCAGCAAGGGCTGCAAGTGTGCTCACGAGAAGTAGTGCATAAAAAAGTGGAGCCTGATCGGGAAGGCCAATCAACCCGAATCAATGTGGGAGCGAGCTTGCTAGCGATAGCGGACTGTCAGTCACTTACCTGTTGAAAGTGCCGACGCCATCGCGAGCAAGCTCACTCCCACAAGGTTCCAGTCGCTTGATCGGGCCCCCACTTCATTAACTCGCCGGCCGCCACTTCACATTCTCGACCCCGAATTTCTCCGCCATCGGTTTGCTGGTCTTTTGCACCTTCTCTCGGCCGAATCGCGGGATCCTGCCCACTCCGGCGTCGCAGCTTGCCCAATGCCAAGCTTCCGCGTTGTCCATCTTGTCCAGGCGGATGATGAATGACTTGGGGACGCCATGAAGGGTGTATTCAATGACGAATAGTTTTGCGTTGTTCATAAAGCCCGTATTCCTCCCTGTGGTAATAGAAGGATCATTGGGGTTACGGAAAATTCAGTCTTATTGTCAGACGGTGGCAGCCAGTGGCGACAAGGCCTCGGGCTGGTTACCATGCAAGACCTGAAAACCTCAATGATTGCTGCCCCATGGCCCTTGCCGCGCCCCCTGACCTGAGTGACACCGATGTGCCCGTGCAACCGCTGGCGCGCACTTATCCGCGCGGCCTGTATATCGAGCCGCACGAGCATGTCTGGGGCCAATTGCTGTATGCGATGAGCGGGGTAATGTGGGTTGAAACGCCCCATGAGGCGCTGGTGGTGCCGCCGCAGCGGGCGGTATGGCTACCGCCGGGCATGCCTCACGGGATTCGTGTGGTGTCGGACTTGCAGATGCGCAACATCTACCTGCGGCCGTCCCTGGCCGCCACGCTGGACAACACGGTCCAGGTCATCGAAGTCGGCGGCTTGCTGCGTGAATTGATCGTCGGCTTGGTCGAACAGGGTAACGATGGTGCGCCCGAGTATTACGAAGCACTGGTCGGCCTGGCGCTGTTGGAGCTTAGACGAGCCAGGCGCTCTCTGTTGAAAATCCCGTTGCCGGATGATTCCGACCGGCGCCTGATGAACCTCTGTCAGGCGGTCATGGTCGCGCCTTCGCTGGACATCCCGTTCGAACAACACGCTGAAAACGCCGGTGCCAGCGTGCGCACCCTGGCGCGGTTGTTCAAGGAGGGGCTGGGCATGGGCTTCGCCGAATGGCGACGACAGGTGCAACTGGCGACGGCGGTGGCCGAGCTGATTCAGGGCGTGTCGGTCAGCGCAATTGCCCGCGAGCTGGGCTATTCACCGAGCAGCTTCAGCGACATGTTCCGTCGGGAACTGGGCATCGCGCCTTCACAATTTTCCAGCCATATCCAAACCTTGTAGCAGCTGGGATATGGGTGCTTTGGCCGAAATTCAGAAGCACTTGGCCGGTGCCCGCTGTCACCTCGCACTAGACTTTGGGCCTGTCTTCATTGCCCCCGGAGTCCGCCATGAGCTACCTCATCTCGCTGGTCATCGGTCTGGGCGTCGGTTTGGTCTACGGCGCGCTGGACTTTCGTTCCCCCGCACCACCGGCCATCGCGCTGGTCGGGCTGCTCGGCATGCTGGCCGGTGAAAAGTTGTGGCCCATGGGCCGGCAACTGGTCGCTGGCTGGATCTCCTGAACCGTTCATTTACTCCATGGAAACGCTCATGAAAGCATTGCAGTTCGACAAAACCGGCGACCTCTCGGCCTTGCGCTACGTTGACGTGCCGACGCCCGTTCCCGGCGCCGATGAAGTACTGGTGCAGATCAAGGCCGCCGGCCTCAACCCCAGCGACGTGAAGAACGTGCTGGGACGTTTCCCCTACACCACGCTGCCACGGATTCCCGGTCGGGATTTTGCCGGTGTCGTGGTTGAAGGCCCGCAGGCGCTGATCGGCCAGGCAGTCTGGGGCACCGGGCGTGAACTGGGGTTCTTTGCCGACGGCTCCCATGCGCAATTCGTCAAGCTGCCGGCCAACGGCGTGGCGCTCAAACCGACCCACCTGAGTTTTGCCCAGGCCGCCAGCCTCGGCGTGCCCTACACCACGGCGTGGGATGCGTTGGAGCGCAGCCTGGTGACGGCGCAAACGCGCTTGTTAGTGATCGGTGGCGGGGCGGTGGGCAGCGCGGCGTTGGCGCTGGCCAAGGTACGCGGCGCCCAGGTGCTGGCGGCGGCGCGGCGACCGGAGCAGGTCAAGGAATTGCAGGCTCAGGGTTATCAGACGCTGCAACTGGATAAGCCGGAGGACTTGGGCGCCCAGGTGAACGCCGTGTATCGCGGCGGCGCCGACGTGATTTTCGACACCACCGGGTTCTGGCTGCCGGCCTCGGTCGCGGCCCTGGCAACCTTCGGCCGCATCGCCATCATCGCCGCGCCGGTGGACGGCATGGTGCAACTGCCGGCCCTGGCGCTGTATCGCAAGGGCGGTTCGGTGGTGGGGATCAACTCGTTGCTGTATGGGGTTCAGGCGTGCGCGGCAATGCTTGATCAATTCGGTCAGTTCTTTGATCAGGATTTGTTGCCATTGCCCGAGGGCTTGTTTGAATCACCGCTGGCGGAAGGGCTGGAGCGGTATGCGGAAGTGAATCAGGGCAGCGGTGACAAGGTGATTCTGTTGCCATAACCGGCACTGATGCGGGTTGTGCCGGCCTCTTCGCGAGCAGGCTCATTCCTACAACGGATCTGTGTCGAACACTGGATTTGTGTTCACTGAAGATCAAATGCAGGAGTGAGCCTGTTCGCGATGGCTGTCTATCAGTACCTGCGATGCTCGCGCCTTGCTCCGGCCATGCTCTGCTAGAATCGGCCGCATTGATCCCACAAGGTGCACCCCATGAGCGAGCCGATTCGTCTGACCCAATACAGCCACGGCGCAGGATGCGGTTGCAAAATCTCGCCCCAGGTTCTGGAAGTGATTCTGGCCGGCAGCGGGGCGCAGAACCTCGACCCCAAACTCTGGGTCGGCAATGCGTCGCGCGATGACGCGGCGGTGTACGCCATTGATGAAGAACGCGGGGTCGTCTCGACCACGGATTTCTTTATGCCCATCGTCGACGACCCGTTCGACTTCGGCCGCATCGCCGCCACCAATGCCATCAGCGACATCTACGCCATGGGCGGCGATCCGCTGATGGCGATTGCGATCCTCGGCTGGCCGGTGAATGTGCTGGCGCCGGAGATTGCCCGGGAAGTGATTCGCGGCGGCCGCTCGGTCTGCGACGAGGCCGGAATTCCGCTGGCTGGTGGGCACTCCATCGATGCACCGGAGCCGATCTTTGGCCTGGCTGTGACCGGGCTGGTGGAAAAGCGCCACATGAAGCGCAATGACACGGCCACCGCTGGCTGCCTGCTCTACCTGACCAAGCCGCTGGGCATCGGCATCCTTACCACCGCCGAGAAGAAGGGCAAGTTGCGCACCGCCGACATCGGTCTGGCCCGCGACTGGATGTGCACCCTGAACAAACCCGGCAGCCGTTTCGGCAAGCTCGACGGCGTGACCGCGATGACTGACGTCACCGGGTTTGGTCTGCTGGGGCACCTGGTGGAAATGGCCGACGGCAGCCAACTGACCGCCCGCATTGAATACAACCGCGTGCCGCGTCTGCCCGGTGTCGAGTATTACCTCGAGCAAGGCTGCGTGCCGGGCGGGACACTGCGCAATTTCGACAGTTACGCCAGCAAACTGGGACGACTCCAGGAACTGCACAAACGCGTGCTGTGCGATCCGCAGACCAGCGGTGGCCTGCTGATTGCGGTCACGCCCGAAGGCAATGAACGGTTCCTCGCGGTGGCGGCCGAACTGGGCCTGAACCTGGAACCGATCGGTGAACTGGTTGAGCGACAGACGCACGCGGTTGAGGTGTTTTGATGTCGATCGACTTCACCGATTACCGCGAGATCTTTCTTAACGACCGGCCGATGATGGATGCGCGCGCGCCGGTGGAGTTCATCAAGGGTTCATTCCCCGGCGTGGTCAACCTGCCGCTGATGAATGACAACGAGCGCCAACGCATCGGCACTTGCTACAAGCAACACGGGCAGCAGGCGGCCATCACGTTGGGGCATCAACTGGTGTCCGGCGAGATCAAGGCTGAGCGCATCCAGGCCTGGGCCGATTTCGCCCGGGCGCACCCTGAGGGGTATCTGTATTGTTTTCGCGGCGGTTTGCGCTCGCAGATCGTCCAGCAGTGGCTCAAGGACGAGGCCGGCATTGACTATCCACGGGTCGGTGGCGGCTACAAGGCGATGCGCACCTTCTTGCTCGACACCCTCGATCAGGCCGTTGCCCAATGCGATTTCGTCTTGCTGGGCGGCATGACCGGCACCGGCAAGACTGAGGTGCTGACGCAGTTGAGCAATGGACTGGACCTTGAAGGCCACGCCAATCATCGCGGCTCCAGCTTCGGCAAGCGCGCGACCGGGCAGCCATCCAACATTGATTTCGAGAACCGTCTGGCGGTGGATGTGCTGAAAAAGCGCGCCCATGGCATCGAGCAGTTTGTGCTGGAAGACGAGAGCCGGGCGGTCGGCAGTTGCGCTTTGCCGTTGCCGCTGTATCAGGGCATGCAGCAGTTTCCGATGGTCTGGCTGGAAGACAGCCTTGAAGGGCGCGTCGAGCGGATTTTGCGCGACTACGTGGTGGACCTGTGTGCCGAATTCATTGGTGTGCATGGCGATGAGGGGTTTGCGCGGTTTTCCGAGCGCTTGCTGGAAAGCCTCAACAACGTGCAGAAACGCCTGGGTGGCGAACGCCATCGGCGGATGTTGGTGTTGATGGAGGAGGCCTTGGCGGAGCAGGGCCGAAGCGGCGCGGTGGACCTGCACCGGGGCTGGATCGAAGGGTTGCTGAGTGAATATTACGACCCGATGTATGCGTTTCAGCGGGAGAAGAAAGGCGTGCGGATTGAGTTTGCGGGAGAGAAGGCGGCGGTTCTTGAGTACCTGCGGGAGCGGGTGAATCCGCAACATTAAGGTCGTTTTGGCCGGCCCCATCGCGAGCAAGCTCGCTCCCACATTAGACCGAGATGTTTATCAAACACGGTCAAAATGTGGGAGCGAGCTTGCTCGCGATAGGACCCTTTCAGGCACCAAAGATCTTAGAGCAAAGCAGCCCCGATCAACCCGCTAACCACCCCGACCCCCATGGTCATCAGCGCCACACTCACCAGTACCCGCGCATCGAAATCCTTGCGCAGCATCAGCAGCGACGGCAGGCTGATGCTCGGCAGTGTCATCAGCAACGCCACGGCTGGAGCGGTGCCCATGCCCAGGGTCATCATGGTTTGCACGATCGGGATTTCCGCGGCGGTGGGAATCACAAACAACGTGCCGATGATCGCCAGCGGCACCAGCCAGAGCAGGCCGTTGGCCATGGCCCCGTCAATATGCGGAAACACCCAGACCCGCACCGCGCCCAGCACCATGACCGCCAGGATGTAGATCGGAATGGTGCTCCAGAACAATTGCCACAGGGTTTTACCCCAGCGCGTCAGGAACGGTTGCGTGTCCTTTTCACTGACTTCGGCGACCGCCTCGACAGCCGCTTCAGGCAGTGTTTCCGGACCGCTGATGCGCTGAGCGACCATCGACACCCCGAACACCAGCACAATCCCCGCGACCAGGCGCAACGCTGTGAACCCCCAACCCAGCACGAACCCCATGAACACCAGGGTTGCCGGGTTGAGCACCGGGTTGCCGATCCAGAAGGCCAGCGCCGCGCCGACCGAGACGTTTGAGCGACGCATGCTCGCGGCCACTGGCGCGGCGCAGCACGAGCACATCATCCCCGGCAGGGCGAACAGGCCGCCGCGCAAGGTCGACGCGAAGCTGGCGCGTCCGAACAGGCGCAGCAGCCAGTCCCGTGGAATCAACACTTGCAGCAGAGAGCCCAGAATCACCGCCAGTACGGCGGCTTTCCAGATCGCCAGGAAATACACCTTGGCATACGTCAGGGCAGCGGCCAGCGGGGCGGTTTGTTCGTCGTTGAGGATGGAGGCGCCGATGCTGTGGTTGTCAGCGGCGATGAAGGCTTTCAGGTAGTAGGGCGACCACTTGACGTAATAGAGGCCAATGCAGGCGACCAGAACGAACAGGGCGGGTTTCCACCAGAACGACCAACCCCGGGCGGGGACAGCTGCGGAAGAAAGTGACATGAAGAGAGTCCAGACAAAGGGGAGTTGGGTACATGATAGCCCGCCACTTGTCTGTCGTGGTCTTCACTGCGTGTGGGAAGTTGCCGACCGCTTAGGTCGGACACGTCTGCGAGCCGTTATCCAGCCCTTGTTTGTAACTGTGGCTGACGAGGCTGGCCTTGCCGTTGTGCCAGGTCAGGGTCAGTACGTACACCGAATCGTAGTCACTGGACTCCCAGTCCTCGGTGATGTTCTGTTTCTTGCCGACCGCCTCTCCAGCGACCTTGTTGATCAACTCGGGCAGGTAGCCGTGGGACCAGGCGGTGTAGATGATGGAGTTGTGGTACTTGTCGTGGAGCAATTCGTCCGCCAGATCGCTGGTGTCGTTGGCCGAGAACTCGATGTTCACCGGCAAGCCGAGCTTGATCGCGCTGGGGCTGATGGTCATCAGGGGGCGGATGTAGCTGTAGGAATTGTCCAGTTCGCCTTCCTCGACATTGCGCGTCGGGTTGGCGGCAAACACATAGTTGGCCTTGCCGAATTTTTCCGGCAACAAGGTGGCCAGGTCGATGGCGCGGTTGAGGCCCTGGCAATTGAGCTGGCCCAGACCGCCAGCGGGTTTTTCTGCGTGACGCAGAAACACCAGGGTCTGGGTGCCGTCCGCCGGCTGGGCGCGGCTTTCGCTGGACTCCAGCGACAAAAACAATGCGCTCGCCGCCAGCAGCGTCGGCAGGAAAATATACGCACGGTGTTTGAAGCGTTTAGCGAATCTGGACAGGTTCATCATGTGAATAAGGGATCTTCAGCGCATTCAGTTAAGGCTGACAAACCTTTACACCGCCAGCTCCCAGCTTCGGGTGTTTTCCATGTCGTTGGGCCGGTCCGTGTCCGAAAGGGCATTGCTCAGAGTCCTCTGAGCCTGTTTGGTTCGATACCGGCGGGTGCGCGGCACTTTATCGATAACCTTGAACAGGGTGCAGTCAAGGTTATCGACAAGATGTTGCGAAATTATGGACACCCTACACGTAGACGCGTTGGCAAAGGCTGACATCTTTTGATCGTCATCATCAGCGGTTTCGATAACGCGAAAAGATCGCAACCTGCGGGCGCCAATCCTGGATTATGCTCAACGCTTTATTTGGCGATGGAGGCTACCGATGACCGATCTGTCTGCGTTCCCGATTACCCGAAAATGGCCGGCTCAATACCCCGACTGGATCCAGCTGTACTCCTTGCCGACCCCCAACGGCGTCAAGGTCTCGATCATGCTCGAAGAAATCGGACTGCCCTACGAGCCGCATCGGGTGGGCTTCGACACCCAGGATCAGATGTCCCCCGAGTTTTTGTCGTTGAGCCCCAACAACAAGATCCCGGCGATCCTCGACCCGCATGGTCCCGAGGACAAACCCCTGCCATTGTTCGAGTCCGGGGCGATTCTGATTTACCTCGCCGACAAGAGCGGGCAACTGCTGGCGCAGGAATCGGCCGCGCGTTACGAGACGATTCAATGGTTGATGTTCCAGATGGGCGGCATCGGGCCGATGTTCGGCCAGGTAGGTTTCTTCAACAAGTTTGCCGGCAAGGACTACGAGGACAAACGCCCCCGCGACCGTTACGTCGAGGAAAGTAAACGTTTGTTAAAAGTTTTGGATGGACGCCTTGAAGGGCGCGACTGGATCATGGGTGAACGCTACACCATCGCCGATATCGCGACGTTCCCGTGGGTGCGCAACCTGATCGGTTTCTATGAGGCCGGCGACCTGGTGGGCATCAAGGATTTCAAGAACGTCACGCGCGTGCTGGAACGCTTTCTGTCGCGGCCGGCGGTGATCCGTGGGCTGGAAATCCCTAAATAGAGTGCCTCACGAACAAGGAAGATCATGCGTACATTCGATTTCAAGCAAGTAGATGTCTTCAGCCGCGTCGCCCTCAAGGGCAATCCGTTGGCGGTGGTGTTGGGGGCCGACGCACTCAGTGATGAACGCATGGCGGCGTTCGCGACCTGGACCAACCTCAGTGAAACCACGTTTGTGCTGGAGCCGCGCGATCCGCGGGCCGACTATCGCGTGCGGATCTTTACCACCCTGAATGAGTTGCCCTTCGCCGGTCATCCGACCCTGGGCACTTGCCATGCCTGGCTTGAGGCTGGTGGCGTGCCCAAGGGCGAGGAGATCATTCAGGAGTGCGGCGTCGGGCTGGTGCGGGTCCGTCGACAAGGCGCGGAGCTGGCCTTTCTCGCGCCACCCCTGATCAACGCCGGGCCGGTGGACGCCGAACTGGTGGAGCGCGTGCGACGCGGGCTCGGTCTGGAGGTCGGGGCGATTGTCCGGGCGCAGTGGGTGGATAACGGCGCTGGCTGGCTGGCGGTGATGGTCGCGGACCGCCAGCAGGTGCTGGAGCTGCAACCGGATCACTCGCAAATGTTGGGCCTGGCGGTCGGTGTGATTGCACCGTGGAATCCCGAGCGTGATGGGGATGAAGCGCAATTCGAAGTACGGGCCTTCATCTCCGGCGACGGCATGCCGGAAGACCCGGCGACCGGCAGTTTGAATGCCGGGATTGCGCAGTGGTTGCTTGCCGAGGGGCTGGCGCCAGCCTCCTATGTGGTGAGCCAGGGCCTGACGATGGGACGGGCGGGGCGCATTCAGGTGGATCAGGTCGGTGATGAAATCTGGATTGGTGGAGCGGTGGTGACCTGTATTTCCGGCACCCTGAAGCTCTAAACCTGTCGGGGTGAGCCTGCTCGCGATAGCGGTGTGTCAGTCACATTGATGGTGCATGTGCTATCGCTATCGCGAGCAGGCTCACTCCTACAGGGGGCTGTGTCGATCCGGGTGGATTATTGCCGAGCCGGTAAGGGTTTGTTCTGCACCTGAGGTTTGTGCCTTGTGCCTTGCAGGGCATAAGCTTCACCCCCTACGACGTTAGTCTCATCCTCTGTTTTTCAGGAATGCCCATGTCCAGCCAGTTCCCCGAAGCACGTCCACGCCGTCTGCGCCGCAATGCGAGCCTGCGCAGCCTGTTCCAGGAAACCGAGTTCAGCCTGAACGACCTGGTGCTGCCGATTTTCGTCGAGGAAGAAATCGACGACTTCGTGCCGATCAACAGCATGCCCGGCGTCATGCGCATTCCGGAGTCGAAACTGGCCGGCGAAATCGAGCGCTACGCCCGCGCCGGCATCAAGTCGGTCATGACCTTCGGCGTGTCGCATCATCTGGACAGCAGCGGCAGCGATACCTGGAGCGATAACGGGCTGGTGTCGCGCATGTCGCGGATCGCCAAGGATGCCGTGCCGGAAATGATCGTGATGTCCGACACCTGCTTCTGCGAATACACCGACCACGGCCATTGTGGCGTGATGCACAACCACGAGGTCGATAACGACCAGACCCTGATCAACCTTGGCAAGCAAGCTGTCGCCGCTGCTCGGGCCGGTGCCGATGTGATTGCCCCGTCGGCGGCCATGGACGGGCAGGTCCAGGCGATTCGCCGGGCGCTGGACGCCGCCGGTTTCAGCCAGACGGCGATCATGGCCTATTCGACCAAGTTTGCCTCGGCGCTCTACGGCCCGTTCCGTGAAGCCGGCGGTAGCGCGCTCAAGGGCGACCGCAAAAGCTATCAGATGAACCCGATGAACCGCCGCGAAGCAGTGCGCGAATCGCTGATGGACGAACAGGAAGGCGCGGATGCACTGATGGTCAAGCCGGCCGGCGCCTACCTCGACATCATCCGCGACATCCGCGAAGTATCGCGTTTGCCGCTGTCGGCGTATCAGGTCAGCGGCGAGTACGCGATGATCAAATTCGCCGCGCAAGCGGGGGCGATTGATGAGGACCGTGTGGTGCGTGAAAGCCTGGGAGCGATCAAGCGGGCGGGCGCGGATCTGATCTTCACCTACTTCGCAATGGACCTGGCCCTGGCCGGGATCTAAACCCCACCACATAACCCTGTGGGAGCGAGCTTGCTCGCGATAGCGGACGGTCAGTCACATCACTTTTGAATGTGCTAACGCCATCGCGAGCAAGCTCGCTCCCACCGTTGATTGGTGGTGACTTCAGGGCGTGCCGAAGTACGGCCGGATTCCATGATGGTTGAAGTACCGCTCAATCACCTTCGGATCGGAACACGTCTCGGCAATCGCCACATACGTATCCGGGCGCAGCAGATAAAACCCGTTACGCCCCAACCCCGCTGCTTCAAACGCCGGTCGCCAGTCAAACACATGCAAGGGCAGATGATGCTCGATACACCAGGCGATCATTTCGTCGCTGGTGTCGCCATACACGTGCACCTGCCAGGTCGGATTCCTCAGCGATTCAAAGTTGTCGCCTTCGCCGTCATGCGCCCAAGGCAGGCGATCGCCGCCGTGAACGTGCCCGGCAACGCCGGTGCTTAACGGCATGCCACGATAGTTGAGAGTGATCTGCGAGACCGTGCGAAACAGGAACTCGCGGGACGTTTCAAACGAGGCCATCTTCGGGATCAAAAACGGTGCCAGCCGTGTCCTTAGCACGTCGGCCACGCGTCCCTCGGCGGTGACGAAACTGAACACCCGGTCGGTGGTCGCGACGAGTTTGCGCGCAAAGGCGATGCGCTCGGTTTCGTAGGTGTCGAGGAGTTTGGCCTCGGCACCGCCACTCAACACCGCCGCGAATTTCCACGCCAGGTTGATCGCATCGCCAATCCCGGTGTTCATGCCCTGACCACCGGCCGGGCTGTGAACGTGGGCCGCGTCGCCCAACAAAAAGGCGCGGCCGGTGCGAAAGTGATCGGCCACCCGGTGATGCACGCGATAGGTCGAGAACCAGTTCACCTGCTCGATCTGCACCTGCAGATGTTCGATGGCCCGGCTGCTGACGTCCTCGAAACGCAGGGTTTCAGCCCGGTCGGCGCGCTCGTCGCGCACGGTGCCGATCAACCGCGCGCGCCCGCTGCCGGCGAGCGGAAACACGGCGAGGAAGTCCGCTTCATCAAGGTCCACGTGCAGTTCGCCGTTGAGTGCCGGCCCGCTGGCCTGCACATCCGCCACGTAGAAAATCTGTTGGTAGGTGCCACCGGGAAACCCGGTGTCCAGCTTTTTACGCACTATCGAACGGGCACCATCACAACCGGCCAGGTAACACGCCTGGCAGGTTTCCTGTTGGCCATCGGGCAGGCGCAAGTGGGCGGTGATGCCATCGCCGGTTTCCTCGAAGTCCTCCAGTTCGGTGCCGCGTTCCACCTTGATGCCGAAGGTTTCAAGACGCTCGATCAGTAAGCGTTCGTGCTGGTCTTGTGGAAAGATTTCCATGAACGAATAGGGTGTCAGGCCTGCGCCGATGTTGCTCAGTGGCAATCGTGCAACCGATTCACCGCTGACCCAGAAATTTGCTGCCGCCACGCGATGGCCGTTTTGCACCACGGCTTCGCTGAGGTCGAGCTGGCGATACAGCTCCAGCGTGCGCGCCTGGACTGCCAGCGCACGCGACGTGGTGCCGGGCGCCGACGTCTTGTCGATAATCCGCACGCGGATCCCCAGTTTGCTCAACCACAGCGCCAGGACCAGCCCGGTCGGGCCGGCGCCGACGATCAGTACGTCGCTACGGTGCATGAGCCTGTCTCCTCGGTGACTGGCTCAAGTATGGTTCAGGCGCAGTCGGCCGGAAGGCTGACCGCCCAACGGAAAAAGGCCCCGCTGACATGACGATGGAACAGGGCGCGGCCGCAAGAGTCATAGCCTGCGCCATGCCATTGGTCGTATGGTTAACCCGGCTCAACGGATTTGATGGAGCACCATGCAAGCCAATCGATTGATCATGGGCGGCGCGGCGCTGTTGCTGCTGGCCGGTTGCGGCACTCAGCACCCGCAGGAACAGCCCGCGCGCCCGCCCGCCGAGGTCAAGGCCGAAATCGTGCGCTTGCTGCCGGCCAAAACCACGGATCGCCAAGGGTGGGCCACGGACATCTACGCCGCCTTCGCCGCCCAGAATATTTATCCGTCCACGCAAAACCTGTGTTCGGTGCTCGCCGTGACCGAGCAGGAATCCACCTTCCAGGTCGACCCGCCTGTGCCGGGCCTGGGCAAGATCGCCCGGGACGAAATCGACCGTCGCGCCGCTAAAGTCCACATCCCCAGCCTGTTGATCAGCGGCGCGCTGCAGGTGAAGTCACCCAACGGCAAAAGCTACAGCGACCGCCTCAACGCGGCGCGCAGTGAAAAGGAACTCAGCGCGATTTTCGATGATTTCATTGGCATGGTGCCCTTGGGCAAGACCCTGTTCGGTGGCTTCAATCCGGTACACACCGCCGGGCCGATGCAGGTCAGTATCGAGTTCGCCGAACAGCAGGCGAAGAACTATCCGTACCCGGTGGAAGGCTCGATTCGCCACGAGGTATTCACTCGGCGCGGCGGCATGTACTTCGGCATCGCCCATTTGCTCGGTTATCCGGTGAGCTACACGCAACCGTTGTATCGCTTCGCTGATTTCAATGCCGGTTGGTACGCCAGCCGCAATGCGGCGTTTCAGAACGCGTTGAGCCGGGTGTCAGGCATCCCGTTGGCGCTGGATGGCGACTTGGTCCGGTATGACTCGATCATGCCCGGTACCACGGAAGTGGCGGTGCGCAGCCTTGGCAAGCCGTTGGGGATGCGCAATACGACCATTCGCAATCAATTGGAGGAGGGCAAAAGCCTGAAATTCGAGGAGACGGAACTCTACCGGCGAGTGTTTGCGTTGGCCGATCAGGCCGAGGGCAGGGCATTGCCTCGTGCCGTGTTGCCGGGGATCGAACTGCAAAGCCCGAAAATCACCCGCAAGCTCACCACGGCATGGTTTGCCAAGCGCGTCGATGAGCGTTATCAGCGTTGCATGAAGCGGGCTGGCCAGTAACCCTGATCGAACCAGAGGCGTAAAAAAACCCGGCGGGTCAGGCCGGGTTTTTCATTGAGTACTGCGGTAAACCCCTGCATTTATGCCGCGCGGCTTTCGATCAGACGGTCGGAACCACCTTCGGCAACGCGGTTCTGCATCAGATGATCGGAGCCATCAGCGGCTACGCGGTTCTCGATCAGATGGTCAGAACCATCAGCAGCAACGCGGTTTTCCATCAGATGATCCGAACCATCAGCGGCTACACGGTTTTCGATCAAGCGATCCGAACCATCAGCGGCCACACGATTCTCGATCAAACGATCCGAACCACCTTCAGCCACTCGGCTTTCAATCAGGCGATCCGAGCCGCCTTCAGCGACCACAGGTTGAGCAGAGGTTGCGGCAAAAGCGTTAACTGCAAAGACCGAGAAAGCGATAGCGAGGATAGTTTGGCGTTTCATGATGGTGTGCTCCGGGGTGTTTATGGGTTGGTATGGAGCGGATGTTACGCCGAGGATTTTTTATGAGAACTTCATTCATGTGATGGTGAACATCGACGGTATTGATAGCCCCTGTGAGTCACCCCACGCGGGCGTGATGGTTCAGTCGTCGGATGGTACGGGTAGGGCGGATCGACGCTTCTACACTGATTAGCTGGATCACCACGACCGGCAGGTGACGCCTCTCATGACCCCATTCCCGTCTCGCCAGGAGGCCGCACCATGTATCAACTTTATGGACACCAGAATTCCGGCGCGGCGGCGATAGAAGCGGCGCTGGAGCTGTGCGAAATTCCTTATCGCTTCATCGACGTCGAGTTGTCCTCGGAGGCAGCCCAGGCACTGGAGAAGCTCAACCGGCTCAAGCAGATTCCAACGCTGCAGCTGCCCGATGGCAGCATCCTGACCGAAAGTGCGGCGATCCTGATTCATCTCGGGCTGACCTTTCCCAAGTCGAACCTGTTGCCGACACTGCCCGCCGACCGCGATCAGGCGATCCGCGGCCTCACGTACATCGTCAGCAATTGCTACGCAGCCATCGGCATCATCGATTACCCCGAACGCTGGCTGGCCGAGACGGATGAGGCGTCCAGGCAAAACCTCACGGCCGGCGCCCGCGCGCGATTGCACTGGAGCTGGGAGGTGTTTGCCGATCAGTTTTCCGGCGAGCTGTATCTGGGGGATGAGACGCCGGGCGCACTGGATGTGCTGGCGGCGGTGGTGTCGCGGTGGGCCGGCAGCCGTGAGCATTTACGCAACACCCGTCCCGGTTTTTTCGCGTGGCTGGAGCGCATCGACCGGCACCCGACACTGGCCCCGGTCTTCGCGCGGCATTGGCCAGTGTGAACACCGAATAACAACCTGCTCGCGATGGCGGTGTATCAGTCAGCCTATTCATTAACTGACATACCGCCATCGCGAGCAGGCTCACTCCTACATTTTGATCCAGGGTGTCTTCGGATTACTCACCGCGGATGTACTGCTCCAGCTGGCGAATCAGTTCGGCCTGTTCGGCAATCGCTTCCTTGACCAGGTCGCCGATCGACAGCAAGCCAATCAACTTGCCGTTCTCCACCACCGGCAGGTGACGCAGGCGTCGGTCGGACATGATGCCCAGGCAGGTGTCGACGGTTTGATGGGTGTCCACGGTGATCACCGGGGACACCATGATGTCGCGCACCGGCGTGCCCACCGAAGAACGGCCATGCAGCACCAGTTTGCGTGCGTAATCACGTTCACTGATGATGCCCAGCACCTCGTCATTTTCCACCACCAGCAAGGCGCCGACGTTTTTCTCGGCCATCTTCATCAGCGCTTCCAGCACCATGTGATCAGGTTTGATCTGGTGCACTTCCTGATTCTTCTGATCTTTGAGCTTGAGCAGTTGGGCGACGGTTTTCATGGTGGCTTCTCGGGTGTTGTCGTTGTTCTTGAAGAATCGTAGACCCAAGCGCTGAGGGCAAGAGTGAAAGCGGCAGATAAGACTCAAAAAACGCCATTCAGCGGTATTTTTTCGGTAAACCGCGGTTAAACCCTATGAGAAAGTCGAAAGTGGCGCGCATGACCCGCTGCCCCTTGATGACGCGTAGAATTGCCGCCTGAATCAAATCGAGAGGTTGCAGTGGTGGATTTACAGCAGGGCTTCGTCCTGACCCGGCATTGGCGCGACACCCCGGCCGGCACGGAAGTCGAGTTCTGGCTGGCGACCGACAGTGGTCCCCGGCGCATCCGCCTGCCTCATCAGCCGTCGGTGGCGTTCATTCCAGCCGCCCAGCGCGAACAGGCGCAAGAGGTGCTGCGCGGCGAGAAAGACGTCGAACTAAAGCCCCTGGCCCTGCTGGATTTCGAGCATCGTCCGGTGCTCGGCCTGTATTGCCAGCAGCACGGTCAGTTGATGCGCCTGGAAACCGCGCTGCGCAAGGCCGGCGTCGAGATGTTCGAGGGCGACGTTCGCCCGCCCGAGCGCTACATGATGGAACGGTTCATCACCGCGCCAGTGATCTTTGGTGGGTCGCCCGATGCGCAAGGCCTGCTGCTCGACGCGCAGATGAAACCCGACCCGAAATACCGGCCCAACCTGCGGCTGGTCTCGCTGGATATCGAGACCACCGAACAAGGCGAGTTGTATTCCATTGCCCTGGAAGGCTGCGGCGAACGCCAGGTGTACATGCTCGGGCCGCCCAATGGTGACGCCAGCGCGGTGGATTTCCAGCTTGAATACTGCGACTCGCGAACCGTGCTGCTGAAAAAACTCAACGAATGGTTTGCCCGCCACGACCCCGACGCGATCATCGGCTGGAACGTCGTGCAGTTCGACCTTCGCGTCCTCCACGAACACGCCCGACGCCTGGGCGTACCGCTCAAGCTTGGGCGCGGCGGCGAAGAAATGCAGTGGCGCGAACACGGCAGCCGCAACCATTACTTCGCGTCAGCCGCGGGGCGCCTGATCATCGACGGCATCGAATCCCTGCGCTCGGCAACCTGGAACTTCCCCTCGTTCAGCCTGGAGAACGTCGCGCAAACCTTGCTCGGTGAGGGCAAGGCGATCAGCACGCCGTACCAGCGCATGGACGAAATCAACCGCATGTTCGCCGAGGACAAACCGGCCCTCGCCACTTACAACCTCAAAGACTGTGAGCTGGTCACACGGATTTTCGCCAAGACCGAACTGCTGACCTTCTTGCTGGAGCGTGCCAGCGTCACCGGTTTGCCGGCGGACCGCAGCGGTGGTTCGGTGGCGGCGTTCACTCACCTGTACATGCCGCTGATGCACCGTCAGGGCTTTGTCGCGCCGAATCTGGGCGGCAAGTCACCACGGGCCAGTCCCGGCGGTTTTGTCATGGACTCGCAGCCGGGCCTGTACGAATCGGTGCTGGTGCTCGACTACAAAAGCCTCTATCCGTCGATCATCCGCACCTTCCTGATCGACCCGGTGGGGCTGATCGAAGGCTTGCAGCATCCCGACGACAGCGACTCTGTGCCGGGTTTTCGCGGGGCACGTTTTTCACGAACCCGGCATTGCCTGCCGGCCATCGTCGCCCGGGTCGCCGAAGGCCGCGAAACCGCAAAACGCGAACACAACGCGCCACTGTCTCAGGCGCTGAAGATCATCATGAATGCCTTCTACGGCGTACTCGGCTCCAGCGGCTGCCGTTTCTTCGACACACGGCTGGCGTCGTCGATTACCTTGCGTGGCCACGAAATCATGCTGCGTACCCGGCAACTGATCGAGGCCCAGGGTCACACGGTGATCTACGGCGACACCGACTCCACCTTTGTCTGGCTGCGCCGCGCCCACGGTCAGGAGGAGGCCGCGCAGATTGGCCACGCGCTGGTCGACCACGTCAACCAGTGGTGGCGCGAACATGTGCATGCGGAATACGGGCTGGAAAGTGCCCTGGAATTACAGTTTGAAACCCACTACAAACGCTTTCTGATGCCGACCATCCGTGGCGCGGAGGAGGGCAGCAAGAAGCGTTACGCCGGCCTGGTGACCCGCGCCGATGGCACGGATGAAATGGTCTACAAAGGCCTGGAAACCGTGCGCACCGACTGGTCGCCACTGGCCCGGCAATTCCAGCAGGAGCTGTACTCGCGGATCTTCCACCGCAAGCCGTATCAGGACTACGTGCGCGATTACGTGCAAAAGACCCTGGCCGGCGAGTTCGATGATCGCCTGATCTACCGCAAGCGCCTGCGCCGTACCCTCGACGACTATGAGCGCAACGTGCCGCCCCACGTGCGTGCCGCGCGCATCGCCGATGACTTCAACGACCGCCAGGGCCGTCCGCGTCAGTACCAGAACGGCGGCTGGATCAGCTACGTGATCACCGTTGCCGGGCCCGAACCGCTGGAGATTCGCAGCGCCCCGATCGACTACGACCATTACGTCACCCGGCAACTGCAACCGGTGGCGGACGCGATCCTGCCGTTTGTCGACGATGACTTCTCAACCCTGATTGGTGGGCAAATGGGCCTGTTTTAAGTCCAGCAATGAAAGCGTCCAGTCATCCCGTATGCCGTGGAAATACTGTTCAAGGGCCTGGTCAAAGAGGCTGTTGTCCGGAGCGACCTGGGCAAACAGCGTCATTGAAGAGTGGAACTTGAGGTCATCGGGATGACCGAAAATCTCGGCGATCGAGCGCTGTTTGATGTTCAGGACCAATTGCGTGCACGTCCGCAATCGTGGACCCAGCAATGAATGCTCCAGATACGCCGCGGCTTCCTCTTTGGAGCGAATGGCAAAGTATCGGGACATTTCGCTGCCCCCCAACCCGGCAAGCTGCGGAAAGATGAACCACATCCAGTGACGGCGTTTTTGACCGGCACTCAGTTCTTCCTGAACCCACTCAAAGACCGGGTCTTGAGCCTGGACGAAACGTGGCAAGTTAAAAGCATCGAGCTGATCGGTGCTTCGCATGCAGAAACCCTCTGCCAATACGGCGATGGCTCAGACCATGGCCAATCGCTGTTTGTGTTGTGGCGCGTGAAACGCGTGGTCCAGCACCTCCAGATCCCCGGGTTCGAGCCGCACTTGCGCGGCTTGCGCATTCAATTTCACGTGTTCAGGTTTGACCGCTTTGGGGATGGCGATCACGCCGGGCTGCCGCAGGATCCATGCCAGCGCCACTTGAGCCGGTGTCACCCCGTGATGGGCGGCAATTTTTACCAGCGTCGGATGCGTCAGCATTTCACCGCCCTGGCCGATAGGGCAGTACGCCATCAACGGCAGCTGGTGTTGTTGGCTCCAGGGCAGCAAATCAAATTCGATGCCGCGCTCCTCCAGGTTGTAGAGCACCTGATTGGTGGCGCAGGTTGATGAGTGCAGTTCGTGCAGGTCGTCCAAGTCGAAATTGGACACACCCCAACGGCCAATCTTGCCGTCTTCACGCAGGCGCTCGAAGGCTTCGACGGTTTCCTCCAAGGGGTACTGGCCGCGCCAGTGCAGCAGGTACAGATCGATGTAATCGGTTTTCAAGCGCCGCAGGCTGCGTTCGCACGCCTGGGGAATGCCTTGGCAGCTGGCGTTGTGCGGGTAGACCTTGCTGACCACAAAGACCTGGTCACGCAGACCGCTGATGGCTTGTGCGACCACCTCCTCGGCGCCGCCTTCAGCGTACATTTCCGCGGTATCGATCAGCGTCATGCCCAGCTCGATGCCCTGGCGCAGGGCCGAGACTTCTTTAGCGCGCGCCGAATGATCTTCACCCATGTGCCAGGTGCCCTGGCCAATGACCGGTACGTTGACGCCGGCCAGTTCAAGGAACCGCATGAAAACCTCCTGTGTGCAACACGGTGGATACCTAGTTGGCAGCAAAATAACCCGGTGGTTCCCTCCAGCGCCATCTTCCAGGTAAAAGCGAACATGACGAGATATCACCTTTGGGCAGGCAGGCGCCTTCGCTCACGGACCACCGGCACTGCACTTTTTTGGTATTGACGGCTCTATCCTTGGGCAGCCGGCGGCGATCCCCACCGCTGGCCCATGCCCAAGTTCAAGAACCCATGGCTCGAGTGTTACCCCGCATCACCCCACCGATCCGCCGCCGCTGCTTGTTTCTGGCTGGCTTGGCGATGTTCTTTGTCAGCGGTTGCAGCCAGCAACAGGGCAATGACATTGTCAGCCAGTTCCGCGAAGGCCGTCCCCAGGAATTTCTGCAGACCAGCGTCGACCGCATGGCCACGCTGACGATGCGTGACAACCTCGACAGCCTCTATTTGCTGATGAGCAAGCTTTACCTGCGCAACCCCGAGGAGCTGAAAAAATCCGGCTTCCTCGATGCCCGAACCGCCGGGAAGCAAGTGCGCATGGCCATCGAGCAGCAACAGCCACTGCCCACCCTCGGTGGCAAAAAAGACCTGGCGGCGCTCAGGTTTGCCATGAGCCCGGAGTTTCTCGGTGACCGGGTCGGTGCTTTCATCTATGCCATCGGCAGCATGCTGGTAACCGCTCACGGCAATCGCCTGGAGTTCTACATGACGGACGCGATCAACCCGACGTTCGTCAACAACGCCGCGCGCAACATCGAGATCGCCACGTGGATTCTCAGCCAGCGGCAAAACAAACAAGGCGAACCCTTGCTGTTCTCCAACGAGATCTCGGAGGAGGGCAGCAACCTGAGTTTCGCCGTGGAGTTCGGCAAGATCGTTGCCCGGCTGGATTTGCTGACGCAGATGCTCGACGAACGCTACCGGCGCATCGGCTTGAATTATGCGCAGAGCCTGCTGTTCCTGAATTTCCTGCCGGTGCAATAAACCCCGACACAGCGCCTACAGGGGAATGGATGTTGTTATGTCTTGGATATAACGATAGTTCGCATCGATATAAGTGGTTATAAGAAAAATCGCTATGCTGCGGGCCAGATTTCTTCTGCGGTCTTTGTGGACGTCTCAATGGATTTAGTGAACATCGGGTTGATCGTTGCCGGGTTGGTGGTTGGCTTTATTGTCGGCATGACGGGCGTCGGTGGTGGGTCGTTGATGACCCCGATTCTGCTGTGGTTCGGCATCAACCCCGCGACAGCGGTCGGTACCGATTTGCTCTACGCGGCGATCACCAAATCCAGTGGCGTGCTGGTCCACCGGAAAAACAACAACATCGACTGGGCGATTACCGGCTGGCTGACCCTTGGCAGCGTGCCGGCGGTGGCGTTGACGCTGTGGTTCCTGAGCAGCTTGCACACCGCGCCTGAAACCATGAATGCCGTCATCAAGCAGGCACTGGGGTTCGTCCTGTTTGCCACTGCATTGGCGATTCTGTTCAAGAAGCGCCTGCTCGATTTCGCGCACAAACGCGCCGGTGGCAACTACAACCCCAGTGGCAAACGCCTCAACGGCATGACGGTGATCACCGGCCTGGTGCTGGGCACCATGGTTGCGCTGACGTCCATCGGTGCGGGCGCCCTGGGCACCGTGGCCCTGTTTATCCTGTATCCGCTGCTGCCGACCCGTCGCCTCGTCGGGACCGAAATCGCCCACGCGGTGCCGTTGACACTGGTCGCCGGGCTTGGCCATGCGAGCATGGGCAACATGGACTGGCACGTGCTGGGATTCTTGTTGATCGGCTCGCTGCCGGGGATCTGGTTGGGCAGTCATTTGACCGGCAAGATTTCCGATGAAGTGCTGCGCCCTTGCCTGGCGACGATGTTGATGCTGATCGGTTACAAACTGGCGTTCTGATTCCGATTGAATCACCCCGCTGCTTATCTGCGATGAGATTAGCCCCGTCTGTTGCGCAATGACCGCCCTGACCTAAGCTTGGGTCAAGGCGAAACACAATTGCGGTGCGTCACCCGGAACGAACGCCGCGATGCGCAATCATTAGAGCGTGGTTATCAAAAGGAGATGCGCATGCTCATCAGGTTTTTGACCCTGACAACCTTGCTGGCTTTCGCCGGTCCCTTATTCGCAACCGAAAGTGATTCACCGCTGGATATCGACAAAGGCCGGTCCCGGCCCTTGATTGTCATTGCACCCAGCACCGTCGATCCGGTCTGGGTCGGGCTGAAAAAGTCACTGGACGATCCGGCCAACAAGGAGGGGATCGCCCAACGCAATATCCGGGTGTATAGCGTGCTGAATATGTTCGGCCAGCTCGACGGCAAGGACCTCGGTCAGCAGGACACCATGGCGCTGATTCGCTCCCTGAAACTCGGTGCGGGGGCGTTGCCCAAAGTGATCCTGATCGGCAAGGACGGCGAGAAGAAGCTTGAGAGTTCGGGGGCTGAGTCAAAATCGGTCGATTTGAAGAAAGTGTTCGACACCATCGATGCCTTGCCAGCAGCCGAAAAAGAAGCCACCGCGCCGCCGGTAGTGACCCCACCTGCCGAGGCTGAGCCGGTCAAAGGCGCTAAAGGCGCCAAGGCCACCAAAAATGGCAAACCGGCCAAACCAACCAAGCCCCCTGAAATGCCGGATGACTGACACCCCACCGACCCTGTAGCAGCTGGCGCAGCCTGCGTCCGGCTGCGCAGCAGTCGTAAACCCTGAGTACGCGGTCTTCCTGAAACACCGCACCGCTTGATTTCACGACTGCTTCGCAGCCGGACGCAGGCTGCGCCAGCTGCAGGGTGTGGTTACCAGTTATAGCGATACCCGACCGTCACCGCCCACGGCTGCTCGATGTCGCTGCCATGGGTGTAGCCCGCTTCCGCAAAGAAGCTGTGTTTGTCCGTCGCCTTCACCGCAACGCCCGCGCCAATCTCGGCGCGTGAACCCGGCAAACGGCTGTCCAGCTTCGCGCCGTTGACTTTCACATGGCTATCGCCGGCATGTTCGGTGATCCACGCGGCCTTGGCGTATGGCTTCACGGCCACGCCATTGTCCAGTTGCAGATTGCGTCCAGCCATCGCACCAACGCGACTTTGCACGGACATCATCGCGTCCTGTTCGACCTCCAGGCCATTGCTGGCGGTGTAGCGTCCACCGCTGATGCGCGCCACTTGCAATCCCGCCTGCGGTTCGACAAACCAACCCTGACCCAGATCGAGTGTCTTGCCGACTTGAACATCAGCACTGACCGCGTGGTTTTTGTAGCGCGCCTTGACCTTGTCACCCAGGTTGCTGGTGATGTTGACTTCATTGTCCAGGCGGCTGTATTTCACCGCGCCATCGACGTACACACCGCTGCGGTCCAGGTAGCTGGCATAACCCCCGAGTGTGGCACTGTCGATCGTGCCCTTGCTGGCTTCGCCGAAGTCTTGTCGAGCTTGTCCCTTGCCGAGCAAACCACCGACATACAGCGTGCCGTCGGCGAAGGGCAGGGCGGTATCGGCACCGATCTCCATGCCGTTGACCTGCTGCTGGAACGCGCGACTGGTGCCGGTATCCAGCCGTTGCTCGGTGCCATAGCCTCGGGTCCAGAGACCGCCCTGATCCTTGCCCGAGCGCAGTTCGCCCAAGTGTTGAGTTGTGGCGTTCATCTGCGCGCCGATCAAAGCGGCGCTGGCGGTCTGGGTGGCAACGGCGGCGTTGGCGCCTTTGCTCAGGGTGTGTGATTGAGGAATCTGAGGGCGGTTAGCCGGTTTGGAAGTGGTCGGTGGCTGAGAAATCGGCGGCACCTGCGGATTGTCTACCACTGGCGGATTCACTGGCTGCTGCGGGTTTTCATCCGGCGGCGGGTTCACTGGATCCTGAGGATCCTGGTCTGGCGTGTTGACGTCAGGTTTAGCCAGATACCAATCATTGCCTTGCTGTCGCAGCGTGTAGCGATAAGCGCCGGCATCAACCGTCTGGCCGTAGAGTTTGAAATCACCGCTTCCACCGTTGCCATTGACCAGCATCAGCGGTTGTTGCGCACCGCTCGGTGCGGTCCCGGAGTCGGCGACCACCAAGGTGTGGCTGTCGCTGATCGGGCCTTGCACCCTGATTTGGTCACCCTTCGCCGAGGCCAGGTCGGTGTTCATTAGGAACGTGCCGTTACCCGTCAGCGGACCTTTGACCATCAGGATGTGGAAGCCGTTGACCGCAGGGTCGGCGAAGGCCACCTGACCGTTGATAGCACTCGCACCGCCAAGAATCGCATCGCCCTTGAGCTGCAAAACGCCGCCAGCGTTAATGGTCGTGTCGCTGGCATCCGCCCGATCACCGAGCACCATCAAGCCACCCTGATTGACGGTGGTGAAGTGCACATGGGTGCCCGACACGCTCTCCATCTGCCCACCCCGATTCACCGTGGTGTCGATGGCCGAAGCCGTGTCGCTGACGGACAGGAGCCCTCCGTCATAGATGGTTGTCTGGTCGGCGTAGCCGTTTTGATAAACAGTCATCTGACTGTTGTTCACGCGAGTGTTCTTGGCCGTTGCGTCCATGTACACGTACATAGTTCCACTGTTGAGCAGCGTGTCGCTGACCACTGCGTTCTGGGCAACCTCCAGGTTGCCGCCGGTAACGGTGGTGCTCAGGGCCGTGGCCGAACCGACGACCACCATCGTTCCGCCGCTTTCCACAACGCTGTCAAAAGCACGGCCGCTGTCCTGAATTTGCAGCCAGCCGTCGCCATTAACCGTGGTGTCCACCGAGACCCCCGCGTCCCAGATGTGAATGTTTCCATGGCTGACGGTGCTGTTGACGAGCGTGCCGCCGGAGCCGACATCGAACGAGGAACCATCGTTCACCAGCACATTTTCCTGACGTGTTGTCAGGCAAGTGATCGAGTCGCAGCTGGCAGCGTTCGACACCGCGGGCAGGGCACCCAGCATCAACAAAGCCCCCGACATCGAAACACGAGAAAACCGCGCACCAAACGTAACCATGGAAAACACCCGCCGACTGCCTGTAATGAAGGCGCGAATTCTGCGGAGAGGACCGTGGTAGGTAACGCAGGCGGTTCCCGTTTTTTTGTAGGATGCGTCCTACAAAGGTGGGTTGCTGAGGTGGGCTTGAAGGCTGTCTTGCAGGCGTTGCATGGTTTCCACGAAGGCCAGATGCAGCCGATTCAACTCGTCGAGCGGCAGGTCCCCATGACAACCCTGCTCCAGCTGCTCGCACGCACTGATCAAGCGCATGGCGTGGATAATCCGCGCACTGCCGAGGATCTTGTGGCAGCGCCGGCCCATGGCATTGAGGTCACCGGCCGAATACAGCGCTTGCATGGCGTCGAAATCTTCCTGATTGGTGCGCAACACCGTGGCCAGCAGTTGGCGAGTCATTGCCGCGTCGCCGGCGGTGATAGCGCTGAGCTTTGAGATATCGAAGCACGGCGGCGCGGCCAGTTGCGTCTTTTCGGCTTGATGAAGATAGCGTTCAAGCACCGAGCGGGTGACGGGTTTGAACAGGCAATCGTTCATGCCCGCTTCAAGACAGCGGTGGATTTCCTCAGGCTGTGCGTTGGCCGTGAGCCCGACCACATGGGTGGCGGCGCGTCCTTCCCGGGCCTCGGTCGCCCTGAGTTGGCGGGTCATTTGATCACCGCACATCTGCGGCATGTTGCAGTCGGTGATCACATAGTCGAAGGGTTCCCGCTCCCAGCGCTGTAACCCCTCGACCCCGTTCTCGGCGCAGGTCACGCGCATACCCAGCGATTCCAGTTGACGCTGCAGCACCACGCGGTTGAACTCGTGATCCTCGACGATCAGCACATTGCGCATCGGCAAGGGCGGTAGGTATTCAGCGTCGATCAAGGGCGCAGTTTCTTCATCGGGCGCGAGGGCGGCATCCAGTTCCAGGGTAAAGCAGGAACCGTGTCCCGGCTCGCTAACACAGCTCAACCGGCCACCCATCAATTGCGTCAACTGCTGACAGATCGAAAGGCCGAGGCCGGTCCCGATCTGCAATTCGGAGTGACCGGAGTCGAACTGGGTGTATGGCTGAAACAGCCGTTCGCGCTGCTGTTCATCCAGGCCGATGCCGGTGTCCTGAATCCGCAGGCGTACGCGAGCGATGTCGCCCTCGGGTTCGGTCAACAGCTGAACCATCACCGACCCTTGCGGGGTGAACTTGATCGCATTGCTGATCAGGTTGGACGCGATCTGCCGGAACCGCAGTGAGTCCAGTTCTACCGCGATGTCCGCCGTAGGACCGACAAACTCCAGAGCGACGTTTTTCTGTTGGGCGAGGCTGGCGAAACTCTGGATCACGGTGCTGACCAGACGCTCGGGATGGCAGATGCCGGTGCGCAGTTCGAATTTGCCGGATTCGATTTTCGACAGGTCGAGAATCTCGCCGATCAGCTCCATCATGCCGCTGGCGGACTTCTGGGCGATGTTGATCAGTTCAGGGGCGGGACGCTTGTCGTGCATCAGTTCCAGGACCCCGATCAACGCGCTCATGGGCGTGCGGATTTCGTGGCTCATCACCGCCAGAAAGTGACTTTTGCCACGGTTGGCTGCTTCCGCCAGATCCTTGGCTTGCTGCAGGGCATGTTGCAGATGCTGCTGTTCGGTGAGGTCGATCCAGCCGCCGATGACACCCGTCATGGTGCCGTCGGAGTCGCGGTAGGGCAGGGCCCAGTGGTAGATGTGGTAGGGCTTGCCGTTAATGGTCAGGGCGAAATTGTCGAACGACGGTTCGCCGCTGGCGAGGGTCGCGCGGTGGATGCGTTTGTAGTGGTGCGCGTCGTCGAGGGGCAGGACGTTCGCCTCGATCAAGCCTTTGTTCAGGACCTGATCCAGTTCGACTTCCATCACCTGCAGATAGGCACGATTGCAGGTCAACAACCGGCCTTCGCGGTTACGCACGTAGATCGGGTGCGGCGTACCGTCGACCAGCACTTTCATGAACTCCAGCTGATCGTTCAAGGCCTTCTGGGCTTTCTGGCGCTCGGCGATTTGCCGGCGCAGCCCCAGGTTCCACGCCACAATCACCAACAGTACCGCCAACAGACCCAGCACCGCTTTGTAGAACCAGCTTTTGTAGGCGTTCCAGCCACCCTCGCTTTCCTGCGGGTTTTGCCAGCGATTGGCCAGGTCGCTGAGCTCGTCGGGACGAATGTCGAGCAGCGCCTTGTTCAGGATCGAGACCAGTTCAGTGTTCTGATGCCCGGTGGCAAAACCGATCAGCGCCGGTTGAGAACCAATGACCGAATCGATTTGCAGGCGACCGCGGAAAAAACGGTCGATCAAGTACGTCGCGCCCAGCTGCGGCTGGATGACGCCTTCAACCCGACCTTCGGCCAGCAACTCATAGGACTCGATGGGGGCATCGACTTCCAGCCAGGCGATGTCCGGCCATTCGCGCGCTAGCCAGTTGGCGGCGGCCGAGTCCTTGACGATTGCCACCCGCTGGCCGTTCAAACCGGTCAGGCCTGGGTGCTCCGGTTGAGTACGCGTCACCAGCACAAAGGGGTTGACTACGTAGGGCCGGGAGAACAGCACGTTGGGTTCGCGCAACTCGCTGTATGTCAACGCGGCAATAATGCTGGGCGGGTCCCGTTGCGCGCGGCTGACCATGGCGTCAATAGAGGTGATTTTGCTCGGCTGGAACACCAGCCCGGTGCGGTCGTTGATCAACTCAAGCACATCCGCCGCCATGCCACGCAATTGGCCTTGGGCATTGAAAAAGCTGAAAGGCGAGTACAAGTCGTTGGCCAGGACGTCTATCTGAGGATGATCCTTGATCCATTGCTGTTCCGCCGCAGTCAGTTGCAGGCGGCTGTAACCCAACCCTGGATTGGCCCCGATGCCCCAGCGCCGGGCAATCACTGCACGTTCCTGAGGTGAAATATTCGCCAGGGCGCTGTTGAGCAAGGTTCGCAGCTGACTGTCCTGACGCTGTACCGCAAAGCTGAATCCCAGTCCCTCGGAATCTCGCTGAATCGTCTGCTTCAGGCTTTGCTGATAGCTGTGTTCTACAAGGTATTGCGCGGAAATGGCGTCCGTCAGCAGCACCATGCCTTCGCCATAGGCCACCCGCCCCAGACCTTGTTCGGTGGAGGGCACCGATTCCACCCGCAACGGTGGAAACAGGGCGGCCACCCGTTCCTGTTGAATCCAGTCAGGGTCGAACAATACGGTGATGCCGGCGGTAGGCCGGTCGTTGGGCCAGTGCGTGCCGAACTTGCTGATCAACACCGCCTGGTCGTAGGCGTAAGGTGCACTCAGCAACAGATCGGCATGGATCGCTTCCAGATGGTTGATCCGCGGGACGAGATCCACTTCACCTTGGCTCAACGCCGCCAGGGCCTGTTCCTGGCTGGCATAACGACTGACCTGCAAACGCACGCCCAAACCACGGGCCACCACATCGAGGTAATCGGCGGACAGGCCTTCGTAATCCTTTTGATTGGCGGTGATGTCCAGCGGTGGCCGGTCGGGCAAATAGACGCCCACCCGCAGCACGGCTTTGTGATTCAGCCATTGGCGTTGCGCCGCATTGAGCGTCACGGCGACGCGGCTGTCCGCCGCACGGCTGAGCAGGGCCAGCGGTTCTGCCAAGGCTTGCAGTGACAGGAACATCAGCACGCCCAGCAGCACCTGCCGCAGGGTTTTCATGAATCAGGCCAGATCATTGCGTTTGGCGAACTCGATCAGTTCCAGCAGCGTCGAGGCGTTGAGTTTCTGCATCAGGCGGGTTTTGTAGGTGCTGACGGTCTTGTTGCTGAGCAGCATGTCGTCGGCGATTTCCTTGTTGCTTTTGCCCAGTGCCAGGCCATGCAACACCTTGAGTTCGCGCCGGGTGATGGCACTCAGCAGTTGCGCATCGTTCTGGGCGAAATCGCTTTTGCGCACCGAATCGAAGGTGCTCACCGGAAACCAGGACTTGCCGCTGGCGACGGCTTTGAGCGCCGTGAGGATTTCCTCCGGGTCATCGATTTTCGACAAAAAGCCCGAAGCGCCGGCACGCAGGCATTGCGCCGCGTAGGCCTGGCTTTTCAAACCGGTGTGTACCAGCACATGAGCCGGGCTGCCGGCGATGCGCAACCGGTCGATGACCGCCATGCCGTCGAGTTGCGGGATGTCCAAGTCGAGCACGATCACGTCCGGCTTGAGCTCGAACGCCTTGCTCAGGGCCTCTACACCGTTGTCGCACTCGCCGACGATCTCATGGCCTTCACGGGCCAGAATCATCCCGATTGCCATGCGCACTACAGCGTGATCATCGACCAGCAGCACTTTCATAGGTCAGCCCTCATGCCCTGATTCAGCATAGTCCGGGCACTGAAAAACAGCGTGCAGGGCGGATGCGTGGCGAGGCGGGTTCAAAAAGGGGGCGATCCTACCGGGTTTGGAGGGGGATGTAATGGTTCCGGGTGCGCGCATTTCCTTCAATGGCATCGGAAAATTCCTTCAAGTTGTGTCGCACTTGATGAACTGGTGTCTGTCAGCCCGCACCGCTAGCCTTCGTGGAAGTCCGCGACATTGAAGGACCCAAGGATGAAAACACCCGTGAAAAAGGAGCCTCGCCTGTGAAAAAGTTCAGCAAGCCTCAAGGAGACACCCCTGACAATACCAATCATCCCGCGTCTGTGAAGCTGTGTGGCACCGCCGACGTGGCGGTCATTCCACGCCCCAGGCCTGTTTCCTCGCCCCAGCCTATATTCACCATTGCCCCCGGCGTCGACACGCGGACGCTACTGAAACAAGCTTGCGATACCCTCGCGTCGTTGACGGCCCTGCTTGAGAACTTTGCCGCCAAACTGGAAGGGCCGAACCGCGGTGAAATATTTTCGATCCAGCAGTTGGCGATGGTCGCCGAGTTGTTGGTGAACCAGGTGCGGGACAACCTTGCGACGGACAGGGAGGCGTCTGCCGGTGAGCCAGAGACCCGGCATTAAGCAGGCGTAAGAACGAAAATGGGTGACCTCAAAGGGTCACCCATTTTTTGTTTTGTAGCCGCTGTCGAGCTCCGGCGAGGCTGCGTTCGGCTGCGAAGCAGTCGTAAAATCAGGCAACGCGGTGTTTCAGAAAGACCGCGTGTGCAGGGTTTACGACTGCTACAGAGCCGAACGCAGCCTCGCTGGAGCTCGACAGCGGCTACAGAGGGCTCGTGTTGCTTCCGGTTATTCGCTCAGGGCATTCAATATCGTGTGGGCGATTTTGATCCGTTCCGGGTTCGGGTAGTTTTTGTTGGCCAGGATCACGATGCCGATGTCCTTCGAGGGCACAAACGCAACGTAGGCACCGAAGCCGCCCGTGGAGCCGGTTTTGTTGAGCAGCACGTTTTGCGGTGGCTGCTGCGGCGGGTTCAACCACTTGACCTCGTGAGCTTCCATTGCCATCTCGGTCGAGTTGCCGGCGAGCAGCCGATCCAGCGTGACCGGATAAGGGTAGAACTCCCAACCCAGCCCCTGTGTCATTTGACCCACCGTGTAATAACCGGTGTGAGTGGTGGCGATGGCTTGCTGCAATGGCTTTTCCAGTCCTGCCGGTTTCATGTTCGCTTCAACATATCGAATCAGGTCCGAGGCACTGGTTTTCACGCCGTAGGCTTCGGAATCCAGCGCCCCCGGCTCGACACGTACCGGCTTGTCGTCCTTGTTGTAACCCTGAGCGTAAAGCCCCATCTGCGCTGGCGGGACCTTGAGGTAGGTGTGCTTGAGGCCCAGTTTTGGCAGCAAGGTTTTTTCCATCAGGTCATCGAACGGCTGGCCCATGCTGTGGGCGGCAAGATAACCGAACAGCCCTATGCTTGGGTTCGAATACAGGCGATGGGTGCCAGCAGGGTAAACCGGTGTCCATCGCTTGAAGTAATCGAGCATCGTGTCGGCATGGTCAGCGTCGTCGGGGAATTGCAGCGGCAACCCGCCAGCGGTGTAAGTGCCCAATTGCAACACACTGATGCGATCGAACGCACTGCCTCGCAATGCCGGCAAAACGGTGCTGGCAGTATCGGACAGGGACAGTTTGCCGTTGGCCTGCGCATACCCGGCCAGCGTGGCGGCGAAGGTTTTACTGACCGAACCGATTTCGAACAAGGTGTCCTGGCTGACCGGTTTGCGATTCTCTTTAGAGGCCACGCCGTAATTAAAGTAATGCTGCTGACCGTTCTGGGTGATCGCGACGGCAAGGCCGGCGATGTTCTGTTGCTGAATCACGGGGCCGACGGCGGCGTTGACCACAGATTCGAGTTGTTGGTCGGACGGGGGCGCGGCAATACAGGATGCCGCGCCGAGGATAAGGGCGAAAGCACCATAGGATGCAAGCCTTGGCAATTTGTTTGTGTACATGTCAGATCTACTCTTCATGAGTTGTGTCGATGGTAACCCGCTACACTCCATGCGCTCTTGCAAATCGGGTTGCCTGATAGGCGAGCCAAATCTAGGCAGTACGCCTAGCGTCGACAAACGACGATATTTCGGGTGAGCCATTAGAAAAACTATGGAGTTGGCATGATTCGTCCTCACTTGCCGCTGAATGCGTTGCGCGCTTTCGAGGCCTCCGCACGCCATTTGAGTTTTACTCGGGCGGCGGTGGAGTTGTTCGTTACGCCTGCGGCGGTGAGTCATCAAGTCAAAAGCCTTGAAGCCCAACTCAACGTAACACTGTTCAAACGCTTGCCACGCGGGTTAATGCTGACCAGTGAGGGTGAAACCTTGCTGCCGGTCCTGCGCGAGTCTTTTGACCGAATCGCCGAAACGCTTGAGCGGTTCGAAGGCGGGCACTATCGGGATGTGTTGACTGTCGGGGCGGTGGGTACGTTCGCGGTCGGGTGGTTATTGCCGCGGCTGGCGGACTTCCAGGAGAAACATCCGTTCATAGATTTACGGCTGTCGACCCATAACAATCGGGTGGACGTGGCCGCTGAAGGGCTGGATTACGCGATTCGCTTTGGCGCTGGCGCCTGGCACGGGATTGACGCGCTGCGGTTGATCGAAGCGCCGCTGTCGGTGCTGTGCGTTCCCGAACTGGCCCGACAGTTAAGCGAGCCTCAGGATCTTTTGAAACAAACGTTGTTACGTTCCTACCGGACAGACGAGTGGCCTGAGTGGTTTCTGGCTTGCGGGTTACCGCCCAATACGGCACCCACCAGGAATATTGTGTTCGACTCTTCGCTGGCGATGATGGAAGCCGCGCTTCAAGGTGCCGGCATTGCATTGGCGCCGCCGCTGATGTTTTCCCGTCAACTGGCGGCGGGTGCCATCGAGCAACCGTTCGCCATCGGCATCACCACTGGCAGCTACTGGCTCACCCGCTTGCAATCCCGCCCCGAAACGGCGGCGATGTCGGCGTTCAAGGAGTGGCTACTGCAAGCGTGCGAAACGCCACCCTTGTAGGAGTGAGCCTGCTCGCGATAACGGAATGTCAGGCGGCATCAATGTTGAATGTGCCGGCCTCTTCGTCGGAACGCCGCCCGGAGCAGGCTCACTCCTGCAAGGAGTACAGCGGCAGAAGTCAGCGCACCAGGCACGGCCGTTTGTTATCGAATTTCCAGCCGGGGATCAGAAACTGCATCGCCACGCTGTCATCTCGCGCCCCCAGTCCCATGCCTTTGTACAGTTCATGGGCCTTGGCCAATTGGTCCATGTCCAGTTCAACCCCTAGCCCCGGCTTCTTCGGCACCTGCACACAACCACCGACGATTTGCAGTGGGGCTTTGGTCAAGCGCTGGCCATCCTGCCAGATCCAGTGAGTGTCGATGGCGGTGATGTCGCCCGGCGCAGCCGCCGCGACGTGGGTGAACATGGCCAGGGAAATATCGAAGTGGTTGTTCGAGTGCGAACCCCAGGTCAGGCCCCATTCATGGCACATCTGCGCCACGCGAACCGAACCTTGCATGGTCCAGAAATGCGGGTCTGCCAGCGGAATGTCCACCGATTGCAACTGAATGGCGTGGCCCATTTCCCGCCAGTCGGTGGCGATCATGTTGGTCGCGGTTTTCAGTCCGGTGGCACGGCGGAACTCGGCCATGACCTCCCGGCCGGAGTAACCGTTTTCCGCGCCGCACGGGTCTTCGGCGTAGGCCAGAACATGATGCTGATCGCGGCACAAGCGAATGGCTTCCTTGAGTGACCACGCGCCATTCGGATCGAGCGTGATGCGCGCATCCGGAAAGCGTTCGGCCAGTGCGGTGACGGCTTCGATTTCTTCATCACCACCGAGCACGCCGCCCTTGAGTTTAAAGTCTTTGAAACCGTAGCGGGCGTGAGCGGCCTCAGCCAGACGAACCACCGCGTCAGCGGTCATGGCTTGCTCGTGGCGCACACGGAACCAGTCGTTATCGGCGTCCGGTTCGCTGCGGTAGGCCAGGTCTGTCTGCTGGCGATCACCCACGTAAAACAGGTAACCGAGCATCTTCACTTCGTCACGTTGCTGGCCTTCGCCGAGCAGGGCGGCGACCGGTACGTCCAGATGCTGGCCGAGCAAGTCGAGCAGGGCGGCCTCAAGCCCCGTAACGGCGTGAATGGTGATCCGCAGGTCAAACGTCTGCAAACCGCGCCCGCCGGCGTCGCGATCGGCAAAGGTCTGGCGCACCTGGTTGAGAATCTTCTGATACGTGCCGATCGGGCTGCCAACCACCAGCGCGCGGGCGTCTTCCAGTGTCTGGCGAATACGCTCGCCACCCGGTACTTCACCGACCCCGGTGTGACCGGCGTTGTCCTTGAGGATCACGATATTGCGGGTGAAAAACGGACCATGGGCGCCGCTCAGGTTGAGCAGCATGCCATCGTGGCCGGCCACTGGAACCACCTCCATGCTGGTGATGATCGGGGCTTTTGCGCAGTCTTGTGGGTGCATTTTCTTGTCCTTATAAACAACGGATCAGGCGTGGTTGGGCGTTGGTTTGCCCAGCGCAGCGGCCGGTGCGGTTTTGGGTGTGTTGCGTGCGGCAAAGACAATGATTGCGGCGATGATCGAGGTCGCGGCCAACCCGTACAGGCCGCCCTGAATCGAACCGGTGTGCTCCTCCAGCAGACCGAAGGTGGTCGGCGCCACGAACCCGCCGAGGTTGCCCACCGAGTTGATCAACGCGATCACGCCAGCGGCGATCCGCGCATCCAGATACGCCTGGGGGATCGGCCAGAACAGCGACGAAGCGGACTTGAAACCCAGTGCCGCAAAGCAGATTGCAACAAAGGCAAAGATCGGCCCGCCCGTGGTCGACATGAACATCCCGGCGGCGGCAATCAACAGCGCAGCAGCCACCCAGGCTTGCTGGTGTTTCCATTTGGCGGACAGCGAAGCGAAGGCATACATGCCGATAATCGACAGCAGCCAAGGGATCGAGTTGAACAGCCCGACCTGAATGTCGCTGAGGTCGCCCATCTTCTTGATGATGCTCGGCAGCCAGAAGGTCGCGGCATAGATGGTCAGCTGAATGAAGAAGTAGATCAGGCAGAACAGAATGATCTGGCGATCCTTGAGCAGTTTGCCCAACGACGGTTTGATCGGCGTCGCGGCTTCGCGGGCCAGCTGTTCGTTTTCGATGGCGTTGACCAGCGCATCCTGTTCTTCGCGGCTCAGCCATTTGGCGTCGTGGGGTTTGGAGTCCAGCCAGAACCAGACGAACACGCACAGCCCGACGGAAAACATCCCTTCAATGAAGTACATCCACTGCCAGCCGTGCAACCCGAAACCGTCGAGTTGCAGAAGCAACCCGGACAGCGGGCCGGAGATCAGCGAGGCCACTGCCGAGCCACTGAGAAAGATCGCGATCGCCTTGCCGCGCTCAACCCCTGGCAACCACCGCGTGAAGTAATAAATCACCCCCGGAAAGAACCCGGCCTCGGCCACGCCCAGCAGGAATCGCAGGATGTAGAAGTGGGTTTCGTTCTGGATGAACGCCATGCCGGCGGCCACCAGGCCCCAGGTCAGCATGATGCGGGTCAGCCAGATTCGTGCGCCGACTTTTTGCAGGAGGATGTTGGAAGGGACTTCGAACAGCGCGTAACCGATGAAGAACAGCCCGGCCCCGAGACCGTAGGCGGCAGCGCCGATCCCCAGGTCGTGTTCCATATGGGCGCGGACGAAGCCGATGTTCACACGGTCGATGTAGTTGACGATGAACATGATGACGAACAGCGGCAGGACATGGCGTTTCACTTTTGAGATGGCGGACTTCAGGACCGAATCGGCACCGTCGTGCATCCCTGATACGGATGTATTCACTTGGTTTCTCCCACTGATTATTTTTATGCGGGGTGTTGCGTTGTTGATAGACATCATACAACTGCGTTTTTTTAATGCGCAAGGGGTAATGTCCAACGAAATGGTGAGATTTAAGCGATTTGTTATGCTTTTTTTGGTGTCGCCTGGCGGGCTTCTTACCTGGAATGGGCACGGTTGTTGAGTGTTGTCATACAAGTAGGGCGCTGTTTTCTGAAGATCCCAATCCCGCGCGGTGCTACGATTCCGTTAGCCCCGTTTCCGGATCATCGCCATGCAACCTGACCTCGATACGCCAGCCCCAAGGCGCAGCCACAACCTCGCTCACGACCTGGTCGCCAAGCTGACCCAGAGCATCTTGCTGGGCCAGATGTTGCCGGGGGACAAGCTGCCGTCGGAAAACTCGATCGTTCAGGCACACGGCGTCAGTCGCACCGTGGTGCGTGAGGCGATCTCGAAATTGCAGGCGTCGGGGCTGGTGGAAACCCGTCACGGCATCGGCACGTTTGTCATCGAACGCGCGCCGGAGCAAGGCTTGCGGCTGAATGTCGATACAGCATTGGGAGTGCGCAGCATTCTGGAGTTGCGCATGGGCCTGGAAACCCAGGCCGCGGCGCTGGCGGCGACGCGTCGTACGGAGCTGCAATTGGCACAGATGCGTGAAGCGCTGGACGATTATCAGAGCTTGCTGGCCAACAACGACAGTTGCGTCGAGGCGGACAAGCGCTTCCACCTGTTGATCGCCGAAGCCACCGGCAATGTGTGTTTCACCGACATCATGCAGCACTTGGGCAGTGCGATGATCCCGCGCACCCGCCTCAATGCCGCCGAGCGCGGAGCGGCGGATCTGAGCAAGCTGGGGCAACTCGCCAACCTCGAACACGAGGCGATTCTCAACGCCATCAAGCGTCAGGATCCGGACGCGGCGCGGGCGGCGATGTGGTTGCACCTGACCAACAGCCGCGACCGCTTTTCCGCAGGCGGCGCCTGAGTCGCCGCTTGGGTCATGACCGGGCGGGACTCGCCGCGATTCCCGTAGGCCGGCGCTCCAGATTCAGCGCCAGCACACTGATCAACACCACGAGGGCACCGACGCCGACCGTCAGCGTTGGCTGTTCGCCCAAGGCATAGGCCGCCATGGCCATCGCCGTCGGCGGGATCAGGTACAGCGTCATGCTGGCGCGGCTCAAGTCCACGTGCGCCAGCACAAACGCCCAGGCCAGATAAGCCAGCGCACTGGGAAACACGCCCAACGCCATCACCGCCCACTGCACATGTGCCGGTGCGCCGACGACCTCGCTGGCCAGTCCCGGCAGGTAGATCAGGAGCAGCGCCGTGCCCGACCACACCGTGTAACACACCAGCGTCAGACCGTCGTAGCGCCCGGTTTGATGCTTCTGCAAGGCGAAGTAAAAACTCCACGACACCGCTGCCAGCAGGATCAGCCATCCGTGAACGTCGACGCTGCCCAGTCCGCGATCACCGGCCACCACAATCACCACGCCGACCAGTCCCGCCACGATGCAACCCCAGCGCCAGAAGCTGACCCGGTCCTTGAACACAAAGCGCGCCAGTAACGTGCTGAACAACGGCGTCGATTGCGCCAGCACGCTGGAGGCGCCAGCGCTGACATGCTGTTGCCCGATGTTGAGCACGACGTGATGCAGGCTCACCGCGAAAAAACCGAGCACCATCAGCAGCGGCAGGTCGCGAAGCCTGGGCAGACTGATACCTTTGAACGCGGCAATGACCGCCATGAACGCCGAGGCAATCAGAAACCTCAGCAGGGCCAGATGGCCGGGGTCGTAGGCCTGCAATCCGATATGAATGCCCGTTGGCGAATAACCCCAGCAGGCGATGACAAAGGCCATCGCCAGGATGATTTTGAGTGGCGAGTGGGCGGGGCGGGTGAGTGGCTTCATGGTGGGGCACCTTGGGTGTATGTGCCGAGTATCTGAAGCCGAACAGCTCACCACAACTGACTTATACTGCGTCGACGGTTCACTTTTGGTGATGATTATGGAGCTGGCGCAGATTCGCATGTTCAAGACTGTGGCCGACGTCGGCAGCATCGCTCGGGCCGCCGAGTTGCTGCATTGCGTGCCGTCCAATATCACGGCGCGGATCAAGGCGCTGGAGACGGAGTTGGGCGTGGCGCTGTTTCTGCGTGAGGGCCGGGGCCTGCGCATCAGCCCGGCGGGGCAGACATTTTTGTCTTACGCCTCGAAAATCCTCGCGCTGACCGTTGAAGCCAAACGCGCACTGGACCCGTCCGCTGACCCTTCCGGGCCGCTGCGCATCGGCGCCATCGAGTCCTCGGCCACCGGCCGGCTACCGCGCCTGCTGGCGAAATTCCACAAGCGCTATCCCGCGGTTGCGCTGGAACTGACCACCGGCACCTGGGGCCAACTACTGGATGACACACTTAACCATCGGCTCGACGGTGCGATTGTCGCGGTGGATGTCGAACGCTCCCAACTCAAGCGCACGCCGATGTACCGCGAAGAGCTGTTGCTGATTGCCTCGACATCGTTGGGGCCGGTGCGTGGCATCGCGGATTTGCAGGACAAGACCGTATTCATGTGGCCCCAGGGCTGTCCGTACCGGGCGGCGCTGGAACATTGGTTGCTGCGTCAGGGGCAGGCGCTGCCGATTGTCAGCCTGGCCAGTTATGGCGCGATTGTCGGGTGCGTCAGCGCGGGAGCCGGCGTCGCGCTGGTGCCTAAAGGGGTGTTTGATCAGTACGCCAAAGGGGCAGGGTGTGCTGGGTTTGAGTTTCCGGAGCTGACGGCCATCGACAACCTGTTTTACTGGCATGAAAACGCCGGGGTTCACCCGGCGCGGGAGGCGTTTGTGGCGATGTTGCGCGAGGAGTTCGCGTGATCCACAGGGTTACGCGGTGATTGCGCAGACATCCCGCATCAACAACCCGAACCTCAGATCCACCGCATCCGGAATCGGCACATACACCGTATGCCCATCCCCCGGTGCCACTTCAATGGATTCACCTCTGACGTTGTGCAGTTGATGCAAATCGAAATGAAAGTTGCCCTTGGGCGTCATCAGTTCCAGATGATCCCCCAGCGCAAACCGGTTCTTCACCTTGATCTCCGCCATCCGGTCACGCCGCTCACCGGTCAACTCCCCGACAAACTGCTGTCGCTCGGACACCGAACTGCCGTGCTGATAATTCTGGTATTCGTCATGCACATGCCGACGCAAAAAGCCTTCGGTGTAGCCACGCTGTGCCAATGACTCCAGATCGGTCATCAGGCTGCGGTCGAACTCACGCCCGGCGACGGCATCGTCGATGGCCTGCCGATACACCTGCGTGGTGCGTGCGCAATAGAAGTGGGATTTGGTCCGGCCCTCGATCTTCAGCGAATGCACGCCCATGTGCGTCAGACGCTCGACATGCTGCACGGCGCGCAGGTCCTTGGCATTCATGATGTAAGTGCCGTGCTCGTCCTCGAAGGCGGGCATCAACTCATCCGGCCGATTGGCCTCCTGCAACAGGAACACCTGGTCGGTGGGCGCGCCGATGCCCAGGGTCGGTTCGGGCTGATACTGTTGGACGATCTCGCCCAGCTGGTTTTCCGTGGCTTCCTGCGCCGAATATTTCCAGCGGCAGGCATTGGTGCAACTGCCTTGATTGGCATCGCGCTTGTTCATGTAGCCCGACAGCAGGCAGCGCCCGGAATACGCCATGCACAACGCGCCGTGGACAAACACCTCCAGTTCCATCGCCGGCACTTGCTGGCGGATTTCGCCGATTTCTTCCAGGGACAGTTCCCGCGACAGGATGATCCGGCTCAAGCCCTGTTGCTGCCAGAACTCGACACTCGCCCAGTTCACTGTGTTGGCCTGCACCGAGAGATGAATCGGCATCTGCGGGAAGTGCCGGCGCACCAGCATGATCAAGCCCGGATCGGACATGATCAGCGCGTCCGGCGCCATGGCGATCACCGGCGCCAGGTCCTTGAGGAAGGTCTTGAGCTTGGCGTTGTGCGGCGCAATGTTCACCACCACGTAAAAACGCTTGCCCTGGGCCTGGGCTTCCTGGATGCCGAGGGCGAGGTTGGCGTGATCGAATTCGTTATTGCGCACCCGCAAGCTGTAGCGCGGTTGGCCGGCGTACACCGCATCGGCGCCGTAAGCGAAGGCATAACGCATGTTTTTCAGGGTGCCGGCGGGGGCGAGCAGTTCGGGGGCAAGAAGAGTCATGGCGGGGGCAGTCGCAAAAACCGTGGAGGGTAAGCGCGTTGCCGGCGGCGTTCATTGATCTGGATCTATGCTTGATGAACAAACGGATGGCACTCGCGCGAACCGTGGCGGACTAAGCAATAAGGACGGCTCTTCATTTCAGGAGTCTGAGTCCCTGCGCACTGACACGGATCGGACATGAACGAAGAAACCGTAAAAAACAAATCACTGGTGATCTTGCTGGGACTGGTGACTGCCGCGTTTATCTGGATTTTGTTGCCGTTCTACGGCGCGGTGTTCTGGGCGGTGATCCTCGGCATCCTCTTTGCGCCGATGCAACGTCGACTGCAATTGAAGCTGGGCTGGGAGCGCAACCTGACGTCGCTGCTGACGCTGAGTATCAGCCTGCTGATTGCGATCCTGCCGGTGATCGTCCTCAGTTTCTTCCTCGTTCAGGAAGGCGCGATGCTGTACAAAAACATCGAAAGCGGAGAATTGGACATTGCGGGGTACGTGTCGCACTTCAAGCACAGCTTGCCGCCGTACTTCCAGCACCTGCTTGACCGGTTCGGCATAGGAGAGCTGGACGGGCTGCGCGAGAAAATCATCAAGAGCGCGGTGACGGGTAATGAGTATTTCGCCACTCAGGTGTTCAGTTTCGGCCAGGGCACGTTTGATTTTGTGGTGAGTTTTTTCATCATGCTCTACCTGCTGTATTTCTTTCTGCGTGACGGCGCCGAGCTGGCACGCAAAGTTCGCGCGGCCGTGCCGTTGGAGGAGCACCAGAAGCGTCGGTTGCAACTCAAGTTCAATCGCGTGGTGCGGGCGACGGTGAAGGGCAACCTGCTGGTGGCGATCACCCAGGGCGCCTTGGGTGGTTTGATTTTCTGGTTTCTGGACATCCCGAGCGCATTGCTCTGGGCGGTGCTGATGGCGTTTCTGTCGCTGTTGCCAGCGGTGGGGGCGGGAATCATCTGGGCGCCGGTAGCGGCGTTTTTCCTGCTCAGCGGGGCGATGTGGCAGGGCGTGGTGCTGGGCTTGTACGGGGTTTTTGTGATCGGCCTGGTGGATAACGTGCTGCGACCGATCCTGGTGGGCAAGGACACCAAGATGCCGGATTACCTGATCCTTATCTCGACCCTCGGCGGTCTCGCGATCTTTGGCCTCAACGGCTTCGTCATCGGGCCGCTGATCGCGGCCCTGTTCATGTCGAGCTGGGCCATCTTCATTGAAACCAAACCGAAAGTGCAGTTGCCTTAGGCGCTGAGTCGGCCTTGGCCGATACGGTGCGACAAGGCCTGGGCGGCGGGCAGCGAAGTGAGTGGGCCGCTGATCGCTTCACCGTCCTGCATCAGGTACCAACAGGCGAGCAATCCCAGCTCTCTGAGCGGTGCGGGAACGGCGCTGCCAACAACGGACATGATCTGAACCTGAGACATAAGTACCTCCATCAATCGATGGAGTTACCTTACGGACCCAGCGCTGAAACGGACAATCAACGCTTTCGATAGTCGTCATTGATGCCGATGAGTATCGGCCTCACTCGACCACCAGATCCAGCATGTGAATCACTTCCTGCTCGTTGAGCAGGCCTTTGCGCACCAGGTTTTCGGCCAGCAGCGAAAGGAACTTGGCGCTGCGATGGCCTTCCAGGTGCTTGAGTTCGGTCAAGGCGTCATACACCTTGCTGGAAGTGCACAAACCGACATTGCGGTGCGGGTTTTGCGTGGGCATAAGGTCGTCCTTGTTGTTATCAACCTGTTATTTGCGGACAGGTCCAAGCTTGCGGACCTGACATGACATAAATATGACCGTTTGGCGCAAGGCGAGGGCGGGTCGAGTCAATCTTGCCAACTTGCGCCGCCGACGCTGTCTCCACAGCGACCTTGACGCGATTTATCCAGACGTTCGCCGACGAACGGTCACAAAAAAGCCCCGCTGTTGAGGCAGGGCCTGGTGAGGGTGTTACCAGTGGCCATAACCGCGGGGAGGGCCGTAGTAACCGCGCGGCGCGTAGTAACCACGTGGCGGGCCATAGTAAACCGGTGGTGGCCCGTAATAGACCGGCTGTTGCACGTAGACCGGTGCCGGCTGGTAATAAACCGGTGGTGGTTGTTGTACATAAACCGGCGCTGGCTGGTAAACCGGTTGAGGTTGTACATAGACCGGCCGATTGGCATTAATCAGGGCCGAACCGACGATGGCCGTACCCACCAGCGCGCCAAAGACCGCTGGTCCTTGCCAGCAATTACCACAACCACCGCCATGGGCTTGTGCCTGCCCTGCGACAGCGAGTGCGCCGATCAGCAAGGCAACTGTGGGGATTTTACGGATCATGATAATTCCTCGGTTCTTCGACCCGGCGCTTGCGTCTGCAATAGACCCAAGCGTTGTCGCGGGGATACTTCTAAGACAGCATTTTTTCCAAAATCAGCACAGCAAATAGGTAAATTTTGTGTAAGGTCTGTACCGGTTTCCTGACGGTTCGCACCCGTGCCCACCGCCATGCCGTTATGATCGAACAGACCCGATGGAATGGCTAATCCCGTCCATCTGAAAGTGCTTTAGAAGGAGAAAGTTTCATGCAGATGAACCCCAACCGAGACACCCAACTGTGCATGTCGCTGTCCGGGCGCCCAGGCAACTTCGGCCTGCGCTTTCACAATCATCTGTACGAACAATTAGGCCTGAATTTCTACTACAAGGCCTTCAGCAGCCAGGATCTGCCCGGCGCCGTGGGCGGTATTCGCGCTTTGGGCATTCGTGGTTGCGGCGTGTCGATGCCATTCAAGGAAGCGTGCATTGCGCTGGTGGATGAGTTGGATGCCTCGGCGGCGGCCATTCAGTCGATCAATACCATCGTCAACACTGACGGCCACTTAAAGGCCTACAACACCGATTACATTGCCATCGAGCAACTGCTCAAGACCCACGAAGTGCCCAAGGATTCGACCTTCGCCCTGCGCGGCAGCGGCGGCATGGCCAAGGCCGTGGCCAGCGCATTGCGCGACGGCGGGTACCAAAACGGCTTGATCGTCGCCCGCAATGAGCGCGCCGGCCGTGCCCTGGCGGAGTCGCTGGGTTATCAGTGGCAAGCGCAATTGGGGGCTCAGCGTCCGCAAATGCTGATCAACGTCACGCCAATTGGCATGACGGGTGGCCCGGAGGCCGATCAACTGGCGTTTGATGCTGAAACCATTGCCGCTGCCGAGACTGTCTTCGATGTGGTAGCCATTCCCTCGGAAACACCGCTGATCGTGCGCGGTCGTGCTGAAGGCAAACGGGTGATTACCGGGCTGGAAGTGGTCGCCATCCAGGCACTGGAGCAATTTGTGCTGTACACCGGCATCCGGCCGACCGATGAGCAATTTCACAAAGCCGTGGAATTTGCCCGCAGCTAGGACCCGCAGCCAGGAGGAATCCCCATGCATCCGCGCATTCTCAATCTGAGCCAGGTCGACCTTGAACCGTTGCCCGAAGCCATGGCGCCCACCGGCGATACGGCGGGCCGTTACCAGCAGCGAATGGCCCGTGTCGGTCAGCAATTGGGCGCGCAGAAGCTGGGGTATCGGCTGTACGTGCTGGAACCGGGCATGCGCGGCAGTCCGTTTCACAGCCATCGGGTCAATGAGGAGATGTTTTACGTCGTGGCCGGGGAAGGGGAGGTACGCCTCGGCGCCGAACGTTTCCCGATCCGCGCGGGCGACGTGATTGCCTGCCCGCCGGGAGGTCCGGAGGCGGCGCACCAGATTATCAACACCAGCCGCGGGGAACTGCGCTATCTGGCGGTCAGCACCCAGCAATCGCCGGAGATTTGCGAATATCCCGATTCCGGCAAATACGCGGTGATGGACGACTTTCACGTAGATGCCGAGGGCAATGCCTCAGGCTTCGTCGCCATCGCCCGACCGGGCGACGGTGTGGATTACTGGGACGGCGAGTAACACTCAGGCTAACGAGCATCCTGTAGCAGCTGCCGAGCAGCGCGAGGCTGCGTTCGGTGCGGGCCGCGTTCGGATGAAACCGTCGCAAACCCGGCAATCGGGTTTTATCAGGCAAACCGCGGACGCAGCCTCGCGTTGCTCGTCAGCTGCTACAGGGAGCGGGTGGGTTATTCGAGGCGGGCCAGACGTTCTTCGAGTGCGGCAATTCGCGCTTCGAGCTCTTCGATCCTTTCTACCGATACTCCACCAGAAGCCCCACGTTCCACCGGATTCTGCCGCGCCGCCAGGATAACCTCGATATCCGCCGGGTCACCCAGCGCATGCATGTACCGGTCTTCCCGCTGCCCGGCCTGCTTCGGGATCAACAACGCCAACCCCCGGGCAATCAAACGCTCCAGCTGATGCACCACCTGTTCGGTGTCTTCAAATTCATGCATGCGCCCACTGCGGGTCAGCAATTCATTGACCGTCTGCGGACCGCGCAGGAACAACAACCCCGTCAGAATCACCTGGGCCGGCACCAGTTCCAGCGCCTTGTCGACCTTGTGCTCCCAGCGATCCGCGCGGCTGCCCATCACCAGTTTGGCGAAACCGCGTCCTTCCAGCGCCCGCAGGCTCTGGCCGACCTGGCCCTGGGTCAGGTTCATCACCGGTTCGCGGCTGGTTTTCTGGTTACACGCGATGACCAGGGCATTGAGGGTCAGCGGATAGGTTTCCGGGCTGGTGGCCTGTTTTTCGATCAACGAGCCCAGAATGCGGATTTCCGTGCTGTTAAGTCGTGGCTCGTCGAAGGTCGTTTCTTGCTCAATGCTCATGGTCTGCATCCTTACCCGATTCATGTTTTTCACGTGCGTGGATGCACTTTAGATTGGCAAGCGCCAATGGCAACTGAATTCGTCGTAGCTGCTAGGCTGTGATGACGAAACATAGATGAAATATTAACGCCATTTTTACAATCGGGCAGGCACCGTAGGCGGGCCCGCGCGACCTAGTGCGTGTGCACTCAAGGCACTGTAGCCGCGGGCTGCAGCGTTCCGAACCACTGATCCATGCATCGAGTCAATCGGTGTGCGTCACCTTTATTCGCCCCTGATAACTGAAAAACAAAAAGGGCGAGAGAGACTCCATGAGCCAAGACATTTTTGTATCCGTACTGATTCCCGCCAAAAACGAAGCCAACAACCTCAAGCCGCTGCTTGAGGAAATCCGCGTGGCCCTGGCCGACGAGGCCTACGAAATCATCGTTGTCGACGATGGCAGCACCGATGCCACCCTGCACGAACTGCGGCAGATCCGGCACAACGGCCTGAGCACCTTGCGCATCCTGCACCATGAGCGTTCGCTGGGGCAGAGCACGTCGCTTTACCACGCCGCGTTCGAGGCGCGCGGACAATGGCTGGCCACCCTCGATGGCGATGGGCAAAACGACCCGGCGGACATTCCCGGCATGCTGGCGCTGGTGCGCGGCGAGTCAGGCTCGGGGGATGTGCAATTGGTCGCCGGGCATCGGGTCAACCGCCGCGATACTGCCAGCAAACGCTGGGCTTCGCGTTTCGCCAACGGTCTGCGCAGCCGCTTGCTCAAGGACGCTACGCCGGACACTGGCTGTGGGTTGAAGCTGATCGAACGCACGGCGTTTTTGCGCCTGCCGTACTTCGACCACATGCACCGTTTTATTCCGGCACTGATCCAGCGGCACAACGGCCGAATGATCGTCCACCCGGTCAACCACCGCCCGCGCACCGCCGGGGTGTCCAAGTACGGCAACCTCGACCGCGCCTTGGTGGGCATCCTCGACCTGGTCGGGGTCTGGTGGCTGATCAAGCGTACACGCCTGAACACCCAGGCGCAGGAGATTGAAGGATGAACATGTCCCGCGAAGCCCTGTGGCTGGTGGTCGGTTTTGTCGGCCAGATCGCTTTTACCGGGCGCTTTATCCTGCAGTGGCTGTACAGCGAATACAAAAAACGCAGCGTGATCCCGACGAGCTTCTGGTACTTGAGCATCGTCGGCAGCACGCTCCTGCTCGCGTACGCCATTTACCGGGAAGACCCGGTGTTCATCGCCGGCCAGGCCTTCGGCACCCTCGTTTATTTCCGCAATTTACAGTTGATCGCCAAAAGCAAAAACCTGAAGGAGTAGGTCATGCGCGGATCGTTATCGACCCGAAATATTACGTTGCTCGCGGCGGTCGCCATGGCGCTGCTGTTTTTCTGGGGATTGGGCAGTGTGCCGTTTCTCAGCGTCAACGAGGCGCGCCGTGCCGTCACCGTACGGGAAATGCACGAAGCCGGGAGCTGGCTGCTGCCCTACATGAACGGCGATTTGTACCTGTCCAAGCCGCCGTTTTTCTATTGGGCCGGCCTGGTGTCGACGGCCTTGCTGGGCAGTGTGTCCGAGTGGAGCGTGCGGTTGCCTTCGGCACTGGCGGCGACCTTGTGCTGCATCGGCACGTACTGGTACGGCGTTCGGCAGGCCGGGCGCCAGGTCGGTTTGTTCGCGGTGGTATTCCTGGCGGCGAACGGCGCGTTCAGCCTGTTCGCCCGCCGCTCGGAAATCGAGATGCTGTTGACCCTGCTGTGCTTCGGCGCATTGCTGGCGGCGTGGCAGTTCATCTTCCAGCAGGGCCGGGTGCTGTGGAGCCGGCTCAGCTACCTGCTGTTAGGTTGCGCGCTGCTGACCAAAGGGCCGGTTTGCCTGTTGTGGGTGACGGCGCCGATCCTGACGTACGCCTTGATCTACCGCGATGCGCGGGCCAAAGCCTACCTGTGTGACGGCTGGGGCTGGCTGATTGCCGTGGTGCTGGGCAGTTCGTGGTACGTGGCGGTGTCGTTGAGTCAGGGCTGGGGCATCTGGTCGTCGATCATCAGCGAAGACATCATGAACAAGATCGACGGCCAGGGCGCCGAATCCTGGTACGCGTACTTGTTGTATCTGGCCGGTGACTTCTTTCCGTTCTGGCTGATTGTGTTTGTGCAGCCACGCAAGTTTTGGGCAATGATCCGCTCGCGCCGCGAAGCGGCCATGCTGCTGTGTTGCACGCTGCTGCCGCTGCTGATTTTTTCCCTGTTCACCGAAAAGCACGGCAAGTACCTGTTGCCGGTTTACCCGTCCATGGCCTTGCTGCTGGCCATGCACTGGGCCGCCGTGCTCGAAGGTATGCAAGGACGCTGGCGCACCTGCCTGGCCACGGTTCCCTACGTGATGCTGGCCGGGTTTGTGGTGTTTTATGTGTTCGTCGAAGCGCGGGTGCTGTCCCATCGCGTTGGAGGTCTGGAACAGGTCGCCACGCTGGCTGCCGGGCAACCGGGCCAGAAGGCCTACAGCGTCGGTGAACCGGATATCCGTCTGGTCTATTACATGGGCCGGCCGGTGGCGCCGCTGACCCTTGCGCAGTTGCAAGGGGATGAGCGCCCGACGGGACTGCTGTTTGTGCAAGAACCCCTCGACCCGCAATTGCAGAACCTGGCGTCGTGCAAAGTCGGCGAAGTCGAACCCTATCTGAAACCACACCGCGCCGCGCTGCTGGTGCGCATGGGGGGGGAGTGCCATTAAGGTCTGCGGCAGCTGAAAAAGACCCATGGCAGGAGGGGCGGGCATGGCTATAATCGGCCGACGTTTCCCCTCCTGTTACCACACGAGACTGCCATGACCATTTCCCTGTACGACGCCTCCGTCCCTGTTTTCAAGCAAATGCTCACCGCTCTCAGCGATGTGCTGAACAAGGCCGAAGCCCACGCGACCGCCAAGAACATCGACCCGAACGCATTCCTGCAAGCCCGTCTGTTCCCGGACATGTTCCCGCTGGTGCGTCAGGTGCAAATCGCCGTTGATTTCGCCAAAGGCGTTTCTTCGCGTCTGGCCGAAGTTGAAGTGCCGAAGTACGAAGACACCGAAACCACCTTCGCCGAGCTGCAAGCGCTGCTGACCAAGGTTCTGGCCTACATCGCCGAGATCAAGCCGGAGCAGATCAACGGCAAGGAAGGCATCGAGATCGTGACCCGTCCGGGCACCCCTAAAGAGAAGCGCTTCAGTGGCCAGGCTTACCTGCTGAGCTACGGCCTGCCGCAGTTCTTCTTCCACGTCACCACTGCTTATGCATTGCTGCGTCATAACGGTGTGGAAGTGGGCAAGCGCGATTACATGGGCGCGTTCTAAACCGCCCGGGTACAAAAAAGCCCCCGCAGCCGTTGGTTGCGGGGGCTTTTTCATAAGTACGCATTCCTCAACAACACCGCCGCCCCCTGTAGGAGTGAGCCTGCTCGCTCCTACAGGGGGCGGCGGTGTTGGTCAGGCCAGGCGTTCGGCTTTGCGCTCTTCACCTTGGCAAGCCGCCGCCGTGAACAGCACATCCGTGGACGAGTTCAACGCCGTCTCCGCCGAGTCCTGCAACACGCCGATGATGAAACCGACCGCCACCACCTGCATGGCGATTTCACTCGGGATGCCGAACAGGCTGCACGCCAGTGGAATCAGTAACAGCGACCCACCCGCCACACCCGAAGCGCCACAGGCGCAAATCGCTGCGACGACGCTCAGCAGGATCGCGGTCGGAATGTCCACGGCGATGCCCAAGGTATGCACCGCCGCCAGGCTCAGCACGGTGATGGTGATTGCCGCGCCGGCCATGTTGATGGTCGCGCCGAGCGGGATCGACACCGAGTAGGTGTCTTCATGCAGGCCCAGGCGCTTGCTCAATTCCAGATTGACCGGAATGTTCGCCGCCGAACTGCGGGTGAAAAATGCGGTGATGCCGCTCTCTCGCAGGCACATCAGCACCAGCGGATACGGGTTGCGGCGCAGTTTCCAGAACACGATGATCGGGTTCATCACCAGCGCCACGAACAGCATGCAACCAAGCAGCACAGCCAGCAGATGCGCGTAGCCGATCAAGGCACCGAAACCGGAGGTGGCGAGGGTCGAGGCCACCAGGCCAAAAATCCCCAGCGGGGCAAAACGGATCACAAGGCGCACGATCACGGTCACGCCGTTGGACAAGTCGCCCAGCACTTCCCGGGTGGTGTCACCGGCATGGCGAATGGCGATGCCCATGCCGATAGCCCAGGCGAGGATGCCGATGAAGTTGGCGTTCATCAGCGCACTCACTGGGTTATCGACCACGCTCAGCAGCAGGCTTTGCAACACTTCGCCGATACCGCCCGGTGCGGTGACCGCGACGTCTTGCGTGGACAACACCAGATTTGACGGGAACATCATGCTGGCCACCACGGCGACCACCGCCGCCGCGAACGTGCCAAGCAAATACAAAAACAGAATCGGCCGGATATGGGTTTCCTGGCCGTGCTTATGGTTGGCGATCGACGCCATGACCAGCACGAACACCAGAATCGGTGCGACGGCTTTCAGCGCCGAGACGAACACCTTGCCGATAAACGCAGTGGACTTCGCCACTTCAGGCGCAAACAGGGCCAGGGCAATGCCGGCGATCAGGCCGATGATGATTTGCGTGACCAGGGTGGTGCGTTTAAGGCGTTGCAATAGAGAAGGGGATGAAGCAGTCATAAACAGCATCTCTGATTTTTATAGGAGCAGGGTTTCGCAGGTATGCAGCAACAAACAGGGCAGGCCGCAAGCGGGAAACCGGAAAGGGGTGTAATGCCGATCAGTTAAACCATCAGACGATCTGTAGCAGCCGGACGCAGGCTTTGCCAGCTGCTAAAAAAGGTGCGTGATGGCTTGACTGAGCGGCGTCAGCCACAGGGTGTACGTTTTTCAGGGCGCGGACTTTATCACAGCGCAGGATGGATCCTTCAGACCTGTGACGATCTGCCACCCGCGCAATCCACCAGATAAGCAGGTTCGTGCAACCTGCTTTGGACACACTCTGTTAAGATTCGCCATCCTCATTTTCAAGTCTGCCAGTGGGCCTTCGGGCTATTCGCTGGTGTCGTCGTTTTCTGGAGTTGTGCATGCTGTTGCCCATTCTTCTGTTGTCCGCCGCCGGTTTTACGGTGCTGACCACGGAATTCGTCATCGTCGGCCTGTTGCCGGCCATCGCCCGCGACCTTGAAGTCAGCATCCCGCAAGCGGGTTTGCTGGTGACGTTGTTCGCCTTCACCGTCGCCGCTTTCGGGCCGTTCCTGACCGCGTACTTCGCCCGCTTTGAACGCCGCAAGCTGTTCATCTCGGTGCTGATCATGTTCGGTCTGGCCAACACCCTCGCGGCGTTTGCGCCGAATATCTGGGTGATGGCCTTCGCCCGGTTGATTCCCGCACTCGGCTTGCCGGTGTTCTGGGCCTTGGCCAGCGAGACGGCGGTGGACATTGTCGGGCCGGACTACGCCGGGCGGGCCATTGCCAAGATTGGTTTCGGCATTGTCTGCGCCACGGTGTTCGGCATTCCGGTGGGAACGCTGATTTCCGATGCGTTCGGCTGGCGCAGTGCGTTTGGCATTCTGGCGGTCATCGCCTTTGCCAAGGCCTTGCTGCTGTTTATCTACCTGCCGAAAACCAACCTGCACCAGCATCAGGTGAGTTTCCGTTCGCAATTCAAGATCCTGCGCAGCCCACTGATGATCGGCCATGTGCTGCTGTCGATTGTGGTCTTCAGCGGCATGTTTACCGCGTACACCTACCTGGCGGACATCCTTGAGCGCCTCGCCGGTTTCAACGGCACGGTGGTCGGTTGGTGCCTGATGGGCTTCGGCGCGGTCGGGTTGATCGGTAACTCGCTGGGCGGTCGCGCGGTGGACCGTCATCCGCTGATTGCTTCGGTGATGTTTTGCGCGTTCATGATTGCCGGCCTGGTGGCGCTGGTGCCGAACATTCATTCGCCCCTCGGTCTGGCGGCGGCGATGGGCATCTGGGGCGTGACGCAGGCGGCGCTGTTCCTGGTCAGTCATGTGCGCCTGATGAAAGCGGCGCCCGAAGCGCCAGCGTTCGCCGCCTCGCTGAACATTGCCGGGGCCAACCTCGGCATCGGCCTGGGCGCGATGGTCGGGGGGCGGGTGATCGACAACTTCGGTCTGCAAGGCCTTGGGTTCGCGGCCGCCGCTTTTATTCTCGCCTCGATCCTGCTGGCGATTGCGCTGATGACCTTCAAACCACGTGAAATCTGCGCCTGAGGTTCTACAGTTCGGTGAACAGCTCGCGTCGGGCACCTTCGGTAATGGCGACAATGCCGGGGTGCTTGACCTTGCGTTCCACTGAAATGGCGTAGAACGACTCGGTCACGGCGTCGGTCTGGCCAATCACCTCCACGCCATACTGGCGTTTCACTTCATCGGCGATCACGCTCGGGCCGATGAAGATCCCGCTCCCGGACTGACCAAACGCCTGCATCAACGCGCTGTCGTCGAACTCGCCGACAATGCGCGGCTGGATCTGCTGCTCGGCGAACCAGCGCTGCAAGCGGTTGCGCACCACGGTTTCCGGCCCCGGAATCAACAGCGGTGCGCCGTGCAGGCTGCGCGGGAAATCCTGGCCGTACTGCGCAGCCAGTTCCGCGGTGGCGAAGAAGCTGATCCCGCATTCCCCGAGTTTCTGGCTGTAGCCCTTGATGTCCAGGTGCGAAGGCATCGGGCTGTCGGAAATCACCATGTCCAGGCGCTGGATCGCCAGGTCGGCGAGCAACCGTTCGAGTTTGTCTTCGCGACAGGTGATGCGCAGCGGCTCGCTCAATTCCATGGTCGGCGCGATCAGTCGATAAACGATGGACTTGGGCACAACGTCGGCGACACCGACCCGAAACTGAATCTGCTGCTCGTTGGGTTGCGCTCGCAACATCAATTCGAGTTCTCCGCCTAGCTGGAACATCTGCTCGGCGTAGGGCAGGGCCTGACGACCCGCCTCGGTGAGTTCAAGTTGCCGGCCCACCCGTCGAAATAACTCGATGCCGTAGGTTTGCTCGAGCAGGGAAATCTGCCCGCTGATGGTTTGGGGTGTCAGGTTCAGCTGCTCGCAGGCGCGCACGATGCTGCCGGTCTTGGCCACCACCCAGAAGTAATGCAATTGCCGATAGTTGAGCATGACAGTCTACAGTTCGTAAAAACCGAAGTATAACCGCTAAAAATACGAATTTTCCTGAAGTGTTTGCCTCCCTAGAATGCATCGCTATCAACGGGCCATCAACTCGGTGCCGTTTGTTCTAACGAGGGAAGCATCATGAAGATCACCACTGCGGCTGTGCTGTTCGCGTCTTTACTGGTACTGGCCGGTTGCGACCAGGCCGAAAAAAGCGCTCAGCAACTGATGGGCAAGGCTGCTGAAAGCGCCAAACAGGCCATCGACGATACGCACAAAGCCGCCGAACAAGCGCTCAGCGACGCCACCGGCGGCCTGATCAGCAAGAAAGAATCAGCGGGCGAAGACAAAGAAAAAACCGAAGCTTCGTCCCAGGAAATCTAACGTCTAATACGAGTCAGGACTGACCCATGGAATACCTTTTAGAACTTGCTGCAAGCCCTACCGCCTGGGTCGCCCTGGCCACGTTGATTGTCATGGAGATCGTGCTTGGCATCGATAACCTGATCTTCATCTCGATCCTGACCAATAAGCTGCCCGAGCAGCATCGGCAGAAAGCCCGCCGCATCGGTATCGGCATGGCGCTGATCCTGCGCTTGGGTCTGTTGAGCACCATTGCGTTTATCGTCCAGTTGACGGCGCCTGTGATCGACATCCTCGGCCACGCGTTCTCCTGGAAGGACATGATCCTGATTGCCGGCGGCCTGTTCCTGTTGTGGAAAGCCACCACCGAGATCCATCACAGCATGGACCCGGCGCCGGAAGATCCGAAGTCGGCGACGTCGACCGTGACCTTGGGCTTTGCCGCTGCAATCGGTCAGATCCTGATGCTGGATATGGTGTTTTCCATCGACAGTATTATCACTGCGGTCGGCATGACCGAGCATTTGCCGATCATGATCATCGCGGTGGTGGTGTCGGTACTGGTGATGTTGCTGGCGGCTGATCCGTTGGCCAGGTTCATCAACAACAACCCGACGGTGGTGATGCTGGCGCTGGGCTTCCTGATCATGATCGGCATGACGCTGATCGCCGAAGGCTTCGGCGCCCACGTACCGAAAGGCTACGTCTACGCGGCCATGGCGTTCTCGGCAACGATCGAGTGCTTGAACATGATGTCGCGTCGAGCCAAACAGAAGCGCATCACTGCTGATGCTTGATCGGCTGTAAATGAAAAGGCCGCCTGACTACGAAAGTGTTCAGGCGGCCTTTTTTTTGAAGACGGAAAATGCCACTCAGTGCACGGTGGCGTGACGGGCAGCGGACTTTTCGCTGGTTTCCTCAGGCGTTGATTGAATCGGGTGGTGATGGTGCCGCCGGGTAATGCGCAGGACTCCCCACAACATGGCGGCGGCAACGGCCAGCCAGCCGGAAATCAACATCACGATCGTCATTGTCAGGCTCATCGTGCCTCCTCTTTGCCCTGCATCGGGCACACACGCTATGCAACTGACAGTCTAGTCGGTGCTGTGTGTCAGACAATTGACCAAAGGTCGCCTGTCACTAACCAGTTCGCTCTATCGAATGCATGCAACTGCCGGTTAAGGCTATACCGCCGTCACGGGGCATCCTATGATCGACAGCCTAGCCGGGAGCCTGTTGCCCGGCGTCTGAACAAGAGAGTGAAGATGGAGCGGGTATTTTCTCGAATTCGCATGGCGGCGCTGATTGTGGGCTGTGTGGCCGGGTTGGCGGGGTGCGCCGGGAGCGTTGCGCCTGAGATCAAGCGTCTGCCGGAGCGGGTGGAACTCAGCGGTACGTTCTATCGCGGGCAAGCCTTTCAAAGCGGACCGCAAGTGCTGGCCAGCCTGTTGGCACAGCAGGGCATCGTGATTACTCCAGGCTTGCTGGAAAACCCCCTGCATGTGCCGGGCGCCGAGGACCAGCTACAGCAGAATATGCAGAACCTGGCCCGCGAATACGGGATGGTGGTTTATCCACTCGACAGCACGTTGCCCGCATTGTTGACTCAGGTCGCTGCCGGCTATCCGGTGATGGTGCGCTTCACCGAAGGCACCGCGCTCTGGGCTGAGCCGCGCTACGCCATTCTCGCCGGGTACAACCGCAAGAAGCAGACCGTGCTGCTGCGCGCAGGCATGAATCACCGGAACATGATGAGCTTCAGTTCGTTTGAATCGTCGTTCAAGGACGCGGGCGGCTGGGCCGTGCTGATCCAGAAGCCGAACCAGATTCCGGCCAACGTCGATCAGCAGCGTTGGCTCAAGGCCGCGAATGATCTGGGGCAGGCCGGCCAGGAGCAAGCGGCGGCTCGGGCCAAGAAGGCACTGAGCACGCAGTAAGCGTCCGTTCGTCATTCTGCAGGCACTGCTGCCTGCGGCGGCTCTCTAATGGACAGTGCCCGGATTTTTTCCGGGCCACATTCAAGGAGGCGCCCATGGCACATTCCACAACCCCTGTCGGCCCGCATTCATCTGAGCACTCTTCGGGCGATGAGTTGGGTTTCGATCCCGATTCGCCGGACCTTGCCGACCCTCAGGTCGACCCCATCGGTCCCGCCAAGGCGCCCAGGGACGTGAAGCCGGGCGATAACCCCAAGGCACCCGCGAAGCCCTACGATCCCCTCGCAGACCTGAAACCCTGAGCCCTGATGAGGTGTTTATGTCTACCGATTCGAGTTTCGACGACAAACGTCCTGACAGCGTTCCCACAACCCCCCAAGAAGACATCGACCCGGTGATGGATCCGGACAGCCCGTTGCGCGATCCTCTGGCCAGACCGGTGGTGGTGCCGACGGAGCATCCACATGGTTGGAGAGATCCGAGCAAAGGGGACGGCATTCCGGATGACGATCAGATGCCGTTGCCCAACGACTGATGAATGCCAGACAAAAAAAAGCCCCGACGGTCCGGGGCTTTTTTGTAAGTGCTTTTATTTCGAGGCTTCAACCACGCCGCTCTGGCGGTGCTTGAGGTTTTTGTCGGATTTGTATTGCAAGGCAACGGATGGCACGTCTGCGCCCTTGCCGGTCTCGACCCAGTTGCGGATACGGGTGGCGTCGGCAAAGTGGGTGTACTTGCCATAAGCGTCAAGGATGACCAGCGCAACCTGGCGATTACCCATGCTGGTCACCAGCACCAGGCAGTGGCCCGCTTCGTTGGTGAAGCCGGTTTTCGTCAACTGGATGTCCCAGTCCGGTTTGCGTACCAAATGGTCAGTATTGCGGAAACCCAGGCTGTAGTTGGGTTTACGGAACGACACGGTTTTTTCCTTGGTGGTACTCAGTTCGGTCAACAGCGGGTACTTGTGCGCAGCCACCAGCAGTTTGCTCAGGTCACGGGCAGTGGACACGTTACGCGGGGACAGGCCGGTCGGTTCGACGAAGTGGGTGTTGACCATGCCCAGCGCCTTGGCCTTGGCGTTCATCGCGGCGATGAAGGCTGCATAGCCGCCCGGATAGTGGTGGGCCAGGCTCGCTGCGGCGCGGTTTTCAGAAGACATCAGGGCAATCAGCAGCATTTCCTTGCGGGGCATTTCGCTGTTGAGTTTGACCCGGGAAAACACACCCTTCATTTCCGGGGTGTCGCTGATGTTGATGTTGATGTACTCGTCCATGTTCTGTCGGGCTTCAACGATGACCAGGCCGGTCATCAGTTTGCTGACAGATGCAATCGGCACCACCACGTCAGGGTTGCTGGCGTAGATGATTTTGTTCGTCTGCATATCCATGACTAATGAGCTGCCCGAAGCAAGTTTGAGATGTTGTGCATCTCGCGGCGCAGCGGTGGTATCGCCAGCGTTGGCGATTGGCGTGATGAAAGTCCCTGTAACTGCAAAAAATAGGCTCAGGATGGAAAGACGGATTTTCACGCTGGCAGACTCATTATGTGTTGATAAGCCGTTTTGTAACGGGCTATTTCGTAAAAGCGCGACATTCTGGAGTATGGCTGAATAACTGTCGATGGTTGTTCAAGTAACAGGTGAAAGTCCTGTGAAACATGAAAAAAATGTCATTTTCAGGCGGGTGGTAGGGCTTTTTCTTCGGGCAAAAAGAACCCCGCCATGGGCGGGGTCGTTTTATATCTGCTTTGGAACTCAGCTGTGCAGGGTTTCTGCCGCGTACAGTGTGTTTTCCAGCAGGCAGGCACGGGTCATCGGGCCAACGCCGCCCGGTACCGGAGTGATCCAGCCGGCGCGGGGCAGGGCGGTTTCGTAGATCACGTCGCCGACCAGTTTGCCGTCTTCCTGGCGGTTGATCCCGACGTCGATCACGATCGCGCCTTCCTTGATCCACTCACCCTTGACCAGGCCCGGTTTGCCCGCGGCCACCACCACCAGATCGGCACGGCCCACGTGGCCCGCCAGATCCTTTGTAAAGCGGTGGGTGACGGTCACGGTGCAACCGGCCAGCAACAATTCCATCGCCATCGGGCGACCGACAATGTTGGATGCCCCGACAATCACTGCATCCATCCCGTAAAGATCGGCACCGGTGCTTTCCAGCAGGGTCATGATGCCTTTAGGGGTGCAGGGGCGCAGCAGCGGAATACGCTGCGCCAGGCGACCGACGTTATAAGGGTGGAAACCGTCGACGTCTTTATCCGGGCGAATACGCTCCAGCAATTTGGAGGCGTCCAGGTGTTCAGGCAGAGGAAGCTGAAGCAGAACGCCGTCGATTGCCGGGTCGTCGTTCAAACGATCGATCAGATCGGTCAGCGCTTCTTGAGTGGTTTCGGAAGGCAGGTCATAGGCTTGGGATATAAAGCCGACCTCTTCACAGTCTTTACGCTTGTGCGAGACATAAACCTGAGAGGCGGGATCGCTGCCGACCAGGATCACCGCGAGGCCAGGTGTACGCAAGCCTTGCTCGCGACGCTCGGCAACTCGTTTGGCGATCTGCTGGCGCAGGCTGGCGGCGATCGATTTGCCGTCGATTAGTTGTGCAGTCATTGCGCGTGATTAACCATCGAGAGGGGAAAAAAAGAGAACGCATTCTCGCATGTCATGAGGTGAGGGCAAAGGCGCTTGGTCTGCAAATTCCTCTAACTCCTTTAATTAAATGAATTTTTTTTAAAAAGGATTTGACGACCCTCAGGGGGCTCTATACTATTCGTCGCACTTGTCGGGCACAGCCTAGCACTGGTTAAGAAGGTCAAGCGGGACTGCGGTTTCGCAAGGCTGGAAAGCACTTAGTTTGTAGTCCTCCAAGAGTACAAATTACAAGGCGCCCGTAGCTCAGCTGGATAGAGCATCCGCCTTCTAAGCGGATGGTCGCAGGTTCGAGTCCTGCCGGGTGCGCCATTAGGCAGCTTTGGCACAAGTAGCGCAATATGGTGGGCGTAGCTCAGTTGGTAGAGCACGGGATTGTGACTCCCGTTGTCGAGGGTTCGATCCCCTTCGTCCACCCCATATTTCGAAAGGCGCCAGATTAACAGTCTGGCGCCTTTGCTTTAACAGCTTCAACCCGCGGATGTGGTGGAATTGGTAGACACACTGGATTTAGGTTCCAGCGCCGCGAGGCGTAAGAGTTCGAGTCTCTTCATCCGCACCAAATAAAGCTTCATTCATGCCGATTGGCTTGGTTGGGGTCAGCAGGGAAGTTGTTTTACTTCTTTGTCACGCAATATGGTGGGCGTAGCTCAGTTGGTAGAGCACGGGATTGTGACTCCCGTTGTCGAGGGTTCGATCCCCTTCGTCCACCCCATATTTCGAAAGGCGCCAGATTTAACAGTCTGGCGCCTTTTTTGTTTTGGCGGGTTCAGCGACTGCAGGTTCTGAGTCGCAGGGGCAGGGCGTTTCGTCGTATTTGTGTTGCTCGATGATGCCGCGCTGCTCGCCGGCCTTGTTCGCAAGATCGGCTGTCAGGGAGATGATTGGCAACCTCTTCTATATATAGGAGGGTTGGCGCAGGGCCCTGGCGTGATCGGTTGTGTTTGCCATTGGAGCGAGGTGCATTCGTGCATTCGCACCTATAAATTGCCTGCTGCGTTTTTACCCGTTTTCAGTAGGGTGACTTCTTGAGTTTGACCCACTAGAATGCATGCCCTTGATTCTGGGGTCGGAAACGGCCGGCTAACGTCTGTGCAACGAGGAATATCCATGCAAGTTTCTGTTGAAAATACTTCTGCTCTTGAGCGCCGCATGAGCATCACCGTGCCGGCTGAGCGCATCGAGACTCAGGTCAACAAGCGTCTGCAGCAGACTGCCCAAAAGGCCAAGATTGCTGGCTTCCGTCCAGGCAAAGTGCCAATGAGCGAAATCAAGCGCCGTTTCGGTGCTGATGCGCGTCAAGAAGCCGTGGGCGATGTGATCCAGTCTTCTTTCTACGAAGCTGTTGTTGAGCAAAAGCTGAACCCGGCTGGCGCACCTTCGATCGAGCCTAAGTCGATCGAAGCGGGCAAGGACCTGGAATACGTCGCTATTTTCGAAGTGTTCCCTGAGTTCACCGTTGCCGGTTTCGAAGGTATCACCGTAGAGCGCCTGAGCGCTGACGTGGCTGATGCCGATCTGGACAAAATGCTGGACATCCTGCGCAAGCAGAACACCCGTTTCGAAGTGGCCGATCGCGCTGCCCAGAACGAAGACCAGCTGAACATCGATTTCGTCGGCAAGGTTGACGGTGAAGTGTTCGCTGGCGGTTCCGCCAAAGGCACTCAGCTGGTGCTGGGTTCCGGCCGCATGATCCCTGGCTTCGAAGACGGTCTGGTTGGCGCTAAAGCTGGCGAAGAGCGTGTTCTGAACCTGACTTTCCCAGCTGACTACCAGAACCTGGATCTGGCTGGTAAAACTGCCGAGTTCACCGTCACCGTGAACACTGTTTCGGAGCCAAAACTGCCAGAGCTGAACGAAGAATTCTTCGCTCAATTCGGCATCAAGGAAACTGGCCTGGATGGCTTCCGCACCGAAGTTCGCAAGAACATGGAGCGCGAACTGCGTCAGGCGATCAAATCCAAGGTCAAGAATCAGGTAATGGATGGTCTGCTGACCACCAACCCGATCGAAGTGCCTAAGGCTCTGCTGTCCAACGAAGTTGACCGTCTGCGCGTGCAGGCTGTTCAGCAGTTCGGCGGCAATATCAAGCCTGACCAACTGCCGGCCGAGTTGTTCGAAGAGCAAGCCAAGCGCCGCGTTGTACTGGGTCTGATCGTGGCTGAAGTGGTCAAGCAATTCGACCTCAAGCCTGACGAAACCCGCGTTCGCGAAATGATTCAGGAAATGGCCTCGGCCTACCAAGAGCCTGAGCAGGTTGTGTCCTGGTACTACAAGAACGACCAGCAACTGAACGAAGTTCGTTCGGTTGTGCTGGAAGAACAAGTTGTGGATACTGTTCTGCAGAAAGCTAGCGTGACCGACAAATCGGTCTCTTACGAAGAAGCAGTCAAGCCGGTAGAAGCTCCACAAGCCGACTGATCGTTTTTGCGGTAAGAAGCACACACCATAAGCCAGCCTTCGTGCTGGCTTATGCGTATTCAAGACATAACTATTTGGGAGTGACTGCAGAGCATGTTCCGTAATTCGTATATTCAGCAGAACTCTGATATCCAGGCCGCAGGCGGCCTGGTCCCGATGGTTGTCGAGCAGTCTGCTCGTGGCGAGCGCGCCTATGACATCTACTCGCGCCTTCTCAAGGAACGAGTGATCTTTCTGGTTGGTCCGGTAGAGGACTACATGGCCAACCTGATCTGTGCGCAATTGCTGTTCCTTGAAGCGGAAAACCCGGACAAGGACATCCATCTCTACATCAACTCGCCGGGCGGTTCGGTGACTGCGGGCATGTCGATCTACGACACCATGCAGTTCATCAAGCCAAACGTGTCGACCACCTGTATCGGTCAAGCGTGCAGCATGGGCGCGTTCCTGTTGACGGCCGGTGCGCAGGGCAAGCGTTACTGCCTGCCGAACTCGCGTGTGATGATTCACCAGCCACTGGGCGGTTTCCAGGGCCAGGCTTCGGATATCGAAATCCATGCCAAGGAAATCCTCTTCATTCGCGAGCGTCTCAACACGCTGATGGCCAAGCATAGCGGGCGCACTCTTGAAGAAATCGAGCGCGACACCAACCGCGATAATTTCATGAGTGCAGAAGCTGCGCGTGATTACGGGTTGATCGATGAAGTGATCAGCCAGCGCCCCGCTTAAAATAAGCAGCTCAAAATAAGGTTGGTCGGCAGGTCCGACCACCTGTGGGCTTGAAAAAGCCCGCAATAGCCTTCATCTTGTGTTGCAAGCCTATCGGATTTGGATCGAACGAATGACTGACACCCGCAACGGCGAGGACAACGGCAAGCTGCTCTATTGCTCCTTCTGTGGCAAAAGCCAGCATGAAGTACGCAAGTTGATTGCCGGCCCCTCGGTCTTTATCTGCGACGAGTGCGTCGACCTGTGCAATGACATCATCCGAGAGGAGGTGCAGGAAGCCCAGGCCGAAAGCAGCGCGCATAAATTGCCTTCGCCTAAAGAAATCAGCGGCATCCTTGATCAGTACGTGATTGGTCAGGAGCGTGCGAAAAAGGTTCTGGCCGTAGCGGTGTACAACCACTACAAACGCCTGAATCAGCGTGACAAAAAGAATGACGACGTCGAACTCGGCAAGAGCAACATCTTGCTGATCGGCCCGACAGGCTCGGGTAAAACCCTGCTTGCCGAAACACTGGCTCGTTTGCTGAACGTTCCGTTCACCATTGCCGACGCAACCACCCTCACCGAGGCGGGTTACGTGGGTGAAGATGTCGAGAACATCATTCAGAAGCTGCTGCAGAAGTGCGATTACGACGTAGAAAAAGCCCAGATGGGCATTGTCTACATCGACGAAATCGACAAGATTTCGCGCAAGTCTGACAACCCGTCGATCACCCGGGACGTTTCCGGTGAAGGCGTGCAGCAGGCCCTGCTCAAGTTGATCGAAGGCACGGTCGCTTCCGTTCCACCTCAAGGTGGTCGCAAGCATCCGCAGCAGGAATTCCTTCAGGTCGACACCCGTAACATCCTGTTCATCTGCGGTGGTGCGTTCTCCGGTCTGGAAAAGGTTATTCAAAACCGTTCCACCAAGGGCGGCATCGGTTTCAACGCGGAAGTGCGCAGCAAGGAAGAAGGCAAGAAAGTCGGTGAGTCCCTGCGTGAAGTCGAGCCTGACGATCTGGTCAAGTTCGGTCTGATCCCGGAATTCGTCGGTCGTCTGCCGGTACTTGCCACGCTGGACGAGCTTGATGAGGCTGCGTTGATGCAGATTCTCACCGAGCCGAAAAATGCGCTGACCAAGCAATATGCCAAGTTGTTCGAGATGGAAGGCGTGGACCTGGAATTCCGGGCCGACGCACTGAAATCGGTCGCCAAACGTGCCCTGGAACGCAAGACCGGTGCCCGTGGACTGCGCTCGATTCTCGAAGGTGTATTGCTCGACACTATGTATGAAATCCCCTCGCAGTCCGAGGTGAGCAAAGTAGTGATCGACGAAAGCGTTATAGAAGGCAAGTCCAAGCCACTGTATATCTACGAAAACAGTGAGCCTGCTGCCAAGGCCGCGCCAGACGCTTAAGCGTCACGCAGCGGGTACAAAGAAGGGGCCTTCGGGCCCCTTTGCTTTTACTGCGTTTTATCACTGTCTTTGCGCTTGTTTTTTTTGAAGGCAGCCCCCATCTTGGTTTCAAGCTTACTTCCATCTGTTTCCGGCCTTACGGCCGCCGTAGAGGCGAAATCATGAAGACAACCATCGAATTGCCTCTCCTGCCATTGCGTGATGTTGTGGTTTATCCGCACATGGTTATCCCGCTGTTCGTGGGGCGCGAGAAATCCATCGAAGCCCTCGAGGCCGCGATGACGGGCGACAAGCAGATCCTTCTGCTGGCTCAGAGAAACCCTGCTGACGATGATCCCGGTGAAGATGCACTTTATCGCGTAGGTACGATTGCGACCGTTCTGCAGCTGCTCAAGCTGCCTGACGGCACTGTAAAGGTTCTGGTCGAAGGCGAGCAGCGGGGCGCCGTGGAGCGCTTCAGCGAAGTGGACGGCCACTGCCGTGCCGAAGTCTCGTTGATCGATGAAGTCGACGCGCCAGAGCGCGAGTCGGAAGTGTTTGTGCGCAGCCTGCTGGCTCAGTTCGAACAATATGTGCAGTTGGGCAAGAAAGTCCCCGCTGAAGTCCTGTCGTCGCTCAACAGCATCGACGAGCCAGGCCGCCTGGTCGACACCATGGCCGCGCACATGGCCCTGAAGATCGAACAGAAGCAGGAAATCCTCGAAATCATCGATTTGTCGGCCCGGGTCGAGCACGTTCTGGCGTTGCTGGATGCCGAGATCGATCTGCTGCAAGTCGAAAAACGCATTCGCGGTCGCGTCAAGAAACAAATGGAGCGCAGCCAGCGCGAGTACTACCTGAATGAGCAGATGAAGGCCATTCAGAAAGAGCTCGGCGACAGCGACGAAGGCCACAACGAAATCGAAGAGCTGAAAAAGCGCATCGATGCTGCCGGCCTGCCGAAAGATGCCTTGGCCAAGGCCCAGGGTGAGCTGAACAAGCTGAAACAAATGTCGCCAATGTCCGCAGAAGCGACCGTGGTGCGTTCGTACATCGACTGGCTGGTTCAGGTGCCTTGGAAGGCTCAGAGCAAAGTGCGCCTGGACCTTGCGCGCGCTGAAGACATTCTCGATGCAGACCACTACGGTCTGGAAGAAGTCAAAGAGCGGATCCTCGAATACCTCGCCGTGCAAAAGCGCGTGAAGAAAATTCGTGGCCCGGTGTTGTGCCTGGTAGGTCCTCCTGGCGTGGGTAAAACCTCGCTGGCGGAGTCGATTGCCCACGCCACCAACCGCAAATTCGTGCGCATGGCCCTCGGTGGCGTGCGTGACGAAGCCGAAATCCGTGGGCATCGCCGTACTTATATCGGTTCGATGCCAGGAAGATTGATTCAAAAGATGACAAAGGTGGGCGTTCGCAACCCGCTGTTCCTGCTCGATGAAATCGACAAAATGGGCAGCGACATGCGTGGCGATCCGGCGTCGGCGTTGCTGGAAGTGCTCGATCCCGAGCAGAACCACAACTTCAACGATCACTACCTGGAAGTCGACTACGACCTGTCCGATGTGATGTTCCTGTGCACCTCGAACTCCATGAACATTCCGCCAGCCTTGCTGGACCGGATGGAAGTGATTCGCCTGCCGGGCTACACCGAAGACGAGAAAATCAACATCGCCGTGAAATACCTCTCGCCGAAGCAGATCACTGCCAACGGCCTGAAGAAAGGCGAGCTGGAATTCGACGCCGAAGCGATCCGCGACATCATCCGCTACTACACCCGCGAAGCCGGTGTGCGTGGGCTGGAGCGCCAGATTGCCAAGGTCTGCCGCAAGGCGGTCAAAGAACATGCGATGGAAAAACGCTTCTCGGTGAAAGTGACTGCCGAGATGCTCGAACACTTCCTGGGCGTGCGTAAATTCCGCTACGGCCTGGCCGAATCGCAGGACCAGATTGGTCAGGTGACCGGGTTGGCGTGGACGCAAGTGGGCGGCGAACTGCTGACCATCGAAGCCGCGGTCGTTCCGGGCAAGGGCCAGTTGATCAAGACCGGTTCCCTGGGTGATGTGATGGTCGAATCGATCACCGCAGCACTGACCGTGGTCCGCAGCCGTGCGAAGAGCCTGGGGATTCCCCTCGACTTCCACGAGAAGCGCGACACGCATATCCACATGCCGGAAGGGGCGACCCCTAAGGACGGCCCTAGCGCCGGTGTGGGCATGTGCACGGCCCTGGTGTCGGCACTGACCGGGATTCCGGTGCGCGCAGATGTTGCGATGACGGGTGAAATCACCTTGCGCGGCCAGGTGCTCGCAATTGGCGGCCTGAAGGAAAAACTGCTCGCTGCTCACCGTGGCGGGATCAAGACAGTGATCATTCCTGAAGAGAACGTACGCGATTTGAAGGAAATTCCTGACAATATCAAGCAAGATCTGCAGATTAAACCGGTTAAATGGATTGACGAGGTCCTGCAAATTGCGCTGCAATACGCGCCGGAGCCGCTGCCTGATGTGGCTCCAGAGATCGTTGCAAAGGATGAAAAACGCGAGTCTGACTCTAAGGAAAGAATTAGCACGCATTAGTACGCATTTGGCCGGGTGGCTTCCTTGACAGCTTTTTAGAGCCCTTGTTATAAAGCGGCTCTTAAGTGTCTGTAGGCCATTCAGCACTCGTTTTTGTTTTCACCAAAAAAACTTAGAATCATACTCAAATAGATATAAGGGGACTTAGAGTGAACAAGTCGGAACTGATTGATGCTATCGCCGTATCTGCGGACATCTCCAAAGCCAGCGCTGGTAAAGCCCTGGATGCAGTAATCGAATCCGTCACTGGCGCTCTCAAGGCTGGCGACTCCGTTGTTCTGGTTGGTTTCGGTACTTTCTCCGTCACTGATCGTCCAGCTCGCATCGGTCGTAACCCACAGACCGGTAAGACTCTGGAAATCGCAGCAGCCAAAAAACCAGGTTTCAAAGCCGGTAAAGCACTGAAAGAAGCTGTCAACTAAGTTCGATTCAGGTTTTTGCCTATCCGGGTCGGGGTCATGCCTGACCTGGCAGCGGAGCGGTAGTCCAGTCGGCAAGTTGCCGGTCCGAGACGCCGAGGGTCGCATGTTCGAACCCTCGGTCCGCTCCGCCAGTTACGAGAAGGCGCATCCCCGGATGCGCCTTTCTTCTATCCGGATTCTACCCACGCTCCACGGTTGCCTAATTTTGAAGTTCAACCGTTTCTGGGGGACGCATGCTGCAGAATATCAGGGACAATTCACAAGGCTGGATTGCCAAGACCATTATCGGGGTCATCGTTGCACTGATGGCTTTGACCGGTTTCGATGCCATTTTCAAGGCCACGACGCACAGCAATGATGCGGCCAAGGTCAATGGCGAAGAAATCAGCCAGAACGAGCTGAGCCAGGCGGTTGATATGCAACGCCGTCAGCTCATGCAACAGCTGGGCAAGGATTTCGATGCTTCCTTGCTCGATGAAAAAATGCTGCGCGAATCGGCCCTCAAAGGCTTGATCGATCGCAAATTGCTGCTGCAAGGCGCACAGAACTCGAAGTTCGCTTTCTCCGAAGCTGCCCTGGACCAAGTGATCCTGCAGACGCCTGAATTCCAGGTCGACGGCAAGTTCAGCCCGGAGCGTTTCGACCAGGTGATCCGTCAGCTCGGCTACAGCCGTATGCAGTTCCGCCAGATGCTGGCTCAGGAAATGCTGATCGGTCAGCTGCGCGCTGGCCTGGCCGGTAGCGGTTTTGTCACTGACGCTCAGGTACTGGCCTTCGCCCGTCTGGAAAAACAGACCCGCGATTTCGCTTCCCTGAACGTCAAGGCTGACCCGGCGGCTGTGAAGCTGACCGACGAAGAAGTCAAAGCCTACTACGACGAACACGCCAAGGAGTTCATGACGCCGGATCAGGTGGTCATCGACTACCTGGAATTGAAGAAGGCTTCCTTCTTTGATCAGGTCGCCGTGAAGGACGAAGACCTGCAAGCGGCGTATCAGAAAGAAACCGCGAACCTGTCCGAACAGCGTCGGGCTGCGCACATTCTGATCGAAGTGAACGACAAAGTGACCGAGGCGCAAGCCAAGGCCAAGATCGAAGACGTGCAGGCACGCCTGGCTAAAGGCGAGAAATTCGAGGCCCTGGCCAAAGAGTTCTCCCAGGACCCGGGTTCGGCCAACAATGGCGGTGACCTCGGTTACGCAGGTCCGGGCGTCTACGACCCGGCCTTTGAAAAAGCCCTGTATTCGCTGGCCAAGGATCAAGTTTCCGAGCCGGTTCGTACCGACTTCGGTTTCCACCTGATCAAGCTGTTGGGTGTGGAAGCACCTGAAGTGCCGACGTTTGCCAGCCTGAAAGACAAGCTGACCCGCGAGCTGAAAACCCAGCAAGTCGAGCAGCGTTTCGTCGAGGCGACCAAGCAACTGGAAGACGCCTCGTTCGAAGCGTCCGATCTGGCCCAGCCGGCGCAAGACCTGAAACTGACCATCCACACCTCCAAGCCATTTGGTCGTGAAGGCGGTGAGGGCATTGCGGCCAACCGTGCAGTAGTAACCGCTGCGTTCAGTCCTGAAGTGCTGGATGAGGGTGCCAACAGCACCGCCATCGAACTCGATCCGGAAACCGTGATCGTGTTGCGCGCCAAGGAACACCTGAAACCCGCACAGCTGCCGCTGGAAGCCGTTAACACGGCCATCCGCACGCAATTGGCCAAGGAGCACGCCAGCTCTGCCGCCAAGACCAAGGCTGAACAGCTGATTGCCAGCCTGCGCGACGGCAAGACCCCGCTGGACAAGGCGATCGACGGCCAGAGCTGGAAAGTGACCGAAGCGGCTACCCGCGCTCAGGAAGGGGTTGACCCAACTGTGTTGCAGGCGCTGTTCCGGATGCCCAAGCCTGCCGCCAAGGACAAGCCGACCTTCAGCAACGTGACCCTGGCCGATGGTAGCCTGGTGATCGTGCGTCTGAACAACGTGAACGAAGCGGCCGCGCCGACCGAAGAAGAGAAGGCTCAATATCGCCGCTTCCTCGCCTCGCGCATTGGCCAGCAAGACTTCGCGGCTTACCGCAAGCAGCTGGAAAGCGAAGCGGACATCAAGCGTTATTGATGACTGATTAAGCGTCTCGCTACACAAAGACCCCGGCCGAAAGGCCGGGGTTTTTTATGCCTGAAGGGAAACTTAAACGGTTACCCGTCGCCGGAAGCGGGTGTGGAGCGACCTTTTCCCGTCATTGGGAGTCTTTACACTTGTATCTGTTTTAAGACACTAATCGATGCTCCGCTAAGCATCGATCTGTTGCACAATACGCCCCGGACCGTTTTCCTCAGGATGTTCAATGTTTAAATCAATTCCCATGCGTCTCGTCGGGTTGGCACTGGTGCTCGCTGCTGCTGCCGGCTGCTCCTCCAAGAAAGCCGCGATTTATGAGCATGAGAACTTCGCTGACTCCGGCACCTTTTCGCGCAACTACCCCGTAAGCGATGCGCAGACCTGCGAAGCCGCACGTCGTGCCTTGCTCAGCCAGGGTTACATCATCACCAGCAGCGATCCCAAGCTGATCAGCGGGCACAAGAGTTTCCAGCAGACCGGCGACACGCACATGGAGATCAGCTTCAGTGTGGTCTGCGCCGATGACGGCAGCGAAGGGCACCACGCGACCATGTTCGCCAACGCCTTGCAGGACCGCTATGCGCTGAAGAAAACCAACAACTCCGCCAGCCTGGGTGTCGGTGTGTTGGGCTCGGTGTCGATGCCGATCGGCTCGTCCGACGACTCGATGGTCAAGGTCGCCAGCGAAACCGTTTCGTCAGCCAAGTTCTACGAGCGTTTTTTCACCCTGGTCGAATTGTTCCTGCCTCCGGAAGCGAAGAAAGCCGCACACATCGTCGAGAAGCCAAAGACTGACCTGGGCGTGCCTGAGGCCAAAGCGGCGCCTGCAGCGTTGGCGCCAACGCCTGCGGAACCGACGCCAGCACCCGCACCCGCACCGGCTGCTGAGCCTGCACCGGTTCCTGCGGCCTCTGAACCGGTTGCTCCGCCGGCCGAGACCGCACCGATTACCCCAGCACAAAACGGTGAACCGGCACCGACCGCAGAAGCGGTCACGCCACCACCACAGTCGGACCTGCCGCCACCTAGCGAGCCGATTCCGGCCATGCCCATCTCTGGTCAGTAAGCGTTTATCCATGGGGTCGGGTCAGACGACACCGATCCTGTAGGCGCTTAACGTTGATCTGCGTCAGTCAGGCTGCAGTCCTACAGCCTGTGTCGAAAAAATCCTGTGATAAATTCCTGACCGACTGCTACGTTTTATTAAGTAGCCGCTGAGCGGTGCGCCCGCGTCATTTTTCTTTCACGGGGGCACTTTATGCTCAAGGCGCTGGTCATTTATTCAGGCATTTTTTTAACGAGCGCTGGGGGATTCAAAAATGGACGATTATCAAGAAGAACTGCTCGAGTACCAGGCGTTTGAACTGGACCCGCTAGAACCCGCCGAAGACGCTACAGAGCTGTAAGCGTCAAGCGGATTGGCGATGGCTGCGGCGAAACTCGCCGGGTGTCTGGCCGTTCCAGCGCTTGAAGGCCCGTTGGAAGGCTTCCGCTGAAGCGAAACCCAGCAGGTAGGCGATTTCTCCGAACGCCAGTTCGGTATCGCGGATGTAGGTCATGGCCAGGTCGCGACGGGTGTCGTTGAGAATCGCACGAAATTGCGTGCCCTCTTCGGCCAGTTTGCGGCGCAAGGTCCAGGTGGGCAGCTTCAGGCGTGCCGCCACTTCTTCCAGGTCGGGTTCCCGGCCACCATTGAGCAACGGCCCCAGTAACTGAGTGATGCGTTCACGCAGGCTACGGGTGCGCGTCAGCTGCTCCAGTTCCCGTTCACAGAGTTGCAGCAAATGCCGCCAGGTGCTCGGACAGTGTTCCGGGTTGCGTTGGGCGAGGCTGGCCAGGCTCAGGCGCAGTTGATTGTGCTCGGCAGCAAACTGGATCGGGCAATCGCCCAGCAGGGCATAGGCCTCGCGGTATTCCGGCGCGTCGAATTCGATTTCGATGCGCTCTGCGCGCAGCGGGGCAGGGCTGATGCTGGACAACTGGTGCAACCAGCCGGCGATGATCGAATCCACCACAAAGCGGTTGTAGGCGTTGTAGGGGCTGATGGAATAGAAGCGCAGCCATGCGCCCTGAGCGTCTTCATGAAAGCTCGACTGACCGCGATAGTTGGAGCCGTACAAGGCTTCGAAACGAATCAGGCAGCGTGCGGCCTCTCGAACCGTCGGCGCCTGCGCGGCCGTGACGCCAGCGAGGCCGGCCTGGCTCAGGCGACTGAGCTGGCCCATGCGCAAACCCAGCGCGGGGTCGCCCGTCAGTTGAATCGCCCCATGGCCCAAACGCATATAGCGTGGGATCGACAGCCGGGCACCGGGCTCCGCCAACCGGGCCGCGTCCAGCCCGTATTGGTCGAGCAGCGGCTGCGGGTCTACTCCGTGGCTGTGTACGGCATCGGCCAGGCTATGGACGAAACCCACCGATAAATCCCCGAGGCGCATCGGTAGCGGTTTCATGGATCACAACCAGAGGTTCAGCAACCGCGCGCCGCGGGCATTGCCGTCGGCGAACTGTTGACCGTTGTTGCTGAGAAAACTTTGTCCGGCGCTGCCCTTGTCCCAGAACTGCCCACGCAGGAACACGCTCATGCCGGCAATGGCCCGGCTCGCGGGCGGTTGGGCGGTGAGGGTCAGGCGATGCCAGGCCTGACCTTCGCTCAGTTCGCCGGGCTTGAGGCTGACGGAGGCGGGTGTCGGCAATCCGCGGTAACCGCGCCACGGTTTATCCCAGGTGTCACGGCCGATGACGTACGCCGGAACGGCGACCAGTTGCACGCCCTGATCATCGAGTTTGCGGTAATTGTCCGGGTACCAACTGTCGCTGCCGATCAACACGCCCAGGCGTCCGGCCGGCGTATCGATGACGGTGAGAGCCTGTTGTTCATTGGCCTTGATGTCCTCAGGTTCCTCGAACACCGGGTGCATCTGGCGTTGAGGCTGGCCGATCGGCAGGCCATCACGACCAAAGATCACACTGCTGTTGTACAGCGCACCGCGGCCGATTTTCAGCGTGCCGTCTATCACGCTGGGTTCCGGCAGCACGATGGTGCCGGCCACCAGCGTCACATGAAACTCCTTCGCCAACCCGCCGAACAGAGCCTGATAATTCTTGGCCATGCCTTTGGCTTTCATCCGCAAATGGGCATCGTCGACCCGGCTGTCGCCCTTGGCGCTGATCAGTGCACGAACGAACTGCAACGGATTGCTCGCCGCCAGCCAGTTCATCGCTTCCTGGAGCGTCGTCGCCTGGTACAGCTCATCTTTCTCGCCGCTGACCATCAGCCAGGTGCCGACATGTTCGGGCAGCACGACGATGGTCTTGTCGTTCAGCAGGCCCTGATCCTGGGCCTTCTGCAAATACGCCGCGAGTTTGCGGTGCAGGCGCTCGGGGCTTTGATAGTCGGTCGGGAACAGTTCGGGCTGGATGCCCAGCAGGTTGCCGCGATCGGCGGGCGTGCCTTGATCGATGGCCAGGTTGATACGCAAGTCCGACAGGTAATGGCCCACCGGACGATCCGCGGCCCACATCGCGTAAGTGGTAAGGGCGGCAATGATCGCCATGGAAAAGGTCAGGTACAGAAGTTTGCGCATGGGGAAGCAGTCAACGGCCGTGTGCAGGCATGGATTTTCAGTATGTTTAGAATCGCAGGGTATGGCAAATCAATGGGTTGGAGAAAAAATTTCCATCCCTTGTGCGTTTTTTTCATGCTGATGAAATCGACGTGGGTCTCGATTTCTTGAAGTGAGGCTCAATGCACGCTTTGCAGGTGTGCTTTAAAAACCTGATACGTGAATTTGAGGGGGCGTGGTTGGCACATTCCTGAGTGCAATTGAATCGCTATTTTCCGCCTTGGATTATCTGGGACCGGGTTGTAATCGGCTGGTCAAGATTCCTGCCGCAACAACACGCTGTGCGTGAAGCGGATGTCTACCCGTAGGCAAACCGCCCAAAAATATTGAAGCGAACCTGTTTGCATTGCTCGGAGCTGACCTGTTAAATTAAAAATGTTACCGGTAACAGGTCGCTTGCAGATTTTACCTCCCGTACGGATTTATCAAGATCAGTTCGTGAGACAGAGGATCGCAAGCCAAAACAAAAATAAACGGCATGACGACATGCCTGGGGTCAAACCATGGAATCAGTATCTCAACGTCCTCTTACAGGAGAGGGCGCGGCGGAGCTTACCTTTGAGGATCGTACCTATCGAAAGGTGATTCTGCGTATTCTGCCGATCCTGCTGTTTTGCTACATGGCGGCGTACCTGGATCGCGTCAATATTGGCTTCGCCAAGCTCGATATGCTCAACGATCTGCAATTCAGCAATACGGTCTACGCCCTCGGTGCGAGTATTTTCTTCTGGGGGTATTTTCTCTTTGAAGTGCCGAGCAATCTGTTCCTGCATCGCTTTGGCGCCCGCCTCTGGATCGCGCGGATCATGCTCTCCTGGAGCATTGTCTCTATTGCCGTGGCATTTACCGTGCCTCTGGCAAAATTCTGTCACATTGAATCGACGACCATGTTCTACGTGCTGCGCTTCCTGCTCGGGATATGCGAAGCCGGTTTCTTCCCTGGCGTGATCCTTTACCTCAACTACTGGTTTCCGACCCATCGACAGAGCCGTGTCATGGCTGGTTTCCTTATGGCCATGCCGATCAGCCTGACTCTGGGCGGGATCCTTTCTGGTTGGTTGATGGGCGCCATGCAAGGTGTTAATGGCATGGCTGGCTGGCAGTGGATGCTGATCATCGAAGGCATTCCATCGCTGGTCATGGCGGTCGTGGTAGTGACGTTGCTGGTCGATAACATCGACAAAGCGAAATGGCTCAATGCCGCAGAAAAAAAACTGCTGAAAAACAACCTCAACCGGGATAACACGACCAAGGCGTCCAGCTTTCGGGATGTAATCTTCAATGGTCGGGTCTGGTTGTTGGTGTTGATCTTGCTGACGTTCAATACTGGCTTTTATGGTCTGGCGTTCTGGATGCCGACGATCATCAAGGCGACAGGTATTTCCAATACGCTGCACATTGGCTTGCTGACGGCTATTCCTTACGCCACCGCCATCGTTGCAATGACACTGAACGCCTGGCACTCCAACAAAACCGGCGAGCGCCGATTCCATGCGGCGATTCCTGCCTTTATCGGCGGGGTGGGGTTGATTTGCAGTGCCATCTTTGCCCATAACCTGCCGGTGTCTATTTTCTTCCTGAGCGTGTCCGCCTCAGGTTTGTTGAGTCTGATGCCGATTTTCTGGACGTTGCCTGGCACAGTGTTATCCGGTGTGGCAGCGGCGGCGGGTATTGGCATGATCAACGCGATCGGAAACCTGTCGGGTTTCACCGGTTCGATGATCACCGCCACAGCCGAAACCCTGACGGGCGACATGAATAATGGCACCTATGTGCTGGGTGGCTGTTTGTTGGTCAGCTGTGTGCTGATTCTGCTGATCCCCAAGGCGATGCTCACCAAAGACATCACGCCGTAGGGTGAAGGCCAACGCTGGAGCGCTCAGGATCCCGATTACGCTCATGGACGAGCGGTTCCAGGCAAGCAACCCGCTCATTGCCGCCTGCAACCTCTGTCATGGCTTTGCAGTCAGCGAGCGAAAAACTGGATTTCCATCTCGTGACAGTAGGTTTCGCCGGGCTCAAGGCGCGTTGTCGGAAAGTGGGCGAAGTTCGGTGAGTCGGGGAATTTCTGGGTTTCCAATGCAACGCCTGCGTAGCTGCAATAAGGCGTATTGCCTTTGCCAATGACTGCAGGGCCAAGGTGTCCGGCAGTGTAGATTTGTACGCCGGGTTCCGTGGATTTAAGCGTTAAGCCCCGTCCGGAGACTGTATCCCACAAACTGGCGACCGGGTGAATGGCCGGGCTGGCTCCACGCAACACCCAATTATGGTCGTAGCCCCCCTTGTGTTCCATGTCTTGCCCGATGCGCTTGGCCTCGCGGAAATCGAAGGGCGTTCCGGCAACGGCCAACACCTCACCGGTGGCCAGCAACTGTTCATCGACCGGGGTGTAGAAGTCTGCTTCCACGCTCAGCATCTGCCCGACGACGCTGCCCGAGTCATGACCCGCCATGTTCCAGTAGGAGTGATGGACCATGTTCAAAATGGTGGTTTCGTCAGTGTTGCCCTGCAGGGTAATGAGCAGGCGATTGTCGTCGGTCAGGGTGTATTTTGCCTTGAGCAACAACTCGCCCGGGAAGCCTGAATCGCCCTTTTTCGACACATGGCTGAAGGTGACGGAGTTTTCGCTTTCGTTGAATGTCGCGTCCCATATCTGTTTATCCAGGCCCTGCTCCCCGCCGTGGAGGTGGTTCGGCGGTTCATTGCAGGCCACCTCGACACGCTGGCCGTCCAGGAAAAAAAGGCCGTTCCTGATGCGGTTTGCGTAGCGGCCGCAGGTTGCGCCGAAATAGGTGTCACTTGTCTGGTACGGCTCGAGTGTATCGAAGCCCAGCACGATATCGCAGGCTTTGCCGTGTTTGTCCGGGACATGCATTTCTACCAACCGGGCCCCGAAAGTGATGAGGCGGGCCTGGCAGTGGTTGCGGTTGGTCAGCGTATAGGCCGTGACTTCTTGTTCATGATGAAAGCCAAAGGATGCTTGGGTAATTGCCACGTAGAGAGTCCTGGTTAATGGCTTGATCAATTGATGTTACCGCTAACGTTGGCGTTGTAAAGACGCTCGTCCGGCCTTCGCAAGATGCTGCGCATGTCCGGCAGGTAGACCTGCCCATGCGTATGTATAATCAGTTGCTATCAGCGTACGCAGCGGGGGTTGACCGGCTGTCGCGACCTTTTTTTCAGGGAAAACAGGACGTCAATGAGTCTCGATGAATTAGACAAAATGCCATCGCCGCCTCGTATGGCTGACGTCGCCAAGCTGGCTGGCGTTTCCAAGATGACCGTTTCTCGCGTCCTGGCCGGGCGCGATGTTTCAGAACGTACTCAAGCGCTGGTCCACGCTGCGATTGATCGCCTCGGTTATTTGCCCGATGCCTCTGCCGGCACCCTGTCTTCCGGGCGCTCGGAGTTTATCGTGGCCCTGGTGCCGTCCTTGGCGAGTTCGAACTTTGCCGATACCGTGCGAGGTCTCAACGACATCGTCAGGGAGCATGGCTTGTGTTTGCTGTTGGGGGATACCGATTACCACCTGGACCAAGAGGCGTTATTGGTACGTACGTTATTGCGCCATCGCCCGGTAGGGGTGATGTTGACCGGCAGCGCGCACCTGGACGACACCCGCAAGTTGTTGCGAAAAGCCCAGGTCCCTGTAGTCGAGACCTGGGACATTCCTGAAGACCCGATTGAACAATCGGTCGGATTCAGCAACGTGGCCGCCGCGGCCGCGCTGTTCGAGCATCTGTATGACCGTGGTTATCGGCGCATTGGTTACATTGGTGGCGCATCGGGACTCGATCATCGGGGTCAGCAACGTCAGCAAGGTTATCTTCAGGCCGTCGCCGCGTTGGGCGCCGGAGAGCCACGACTGGTGGAGTATGGCGAGTCACCGATTACCATGAGTCATGGCGGTGAATCGGTGAAGCGCCTGCTGGAAAAATGGCCGGACACCGATGCGGTGATGTGCGTCAGTGATCTGTCAGCATTCGGCGCCATCATGGAGTGTCATCGGATGGGCCTGAGTGTACCCGGTGATATTGCGGTAGCCGGTTTTGGTGACTTTGAGGTGTCGCGTTACTGCACGCCAACCATCACCACGGTCTCGGTTGATCCCTATGGGATTGGTAGACGCGCAGGTCAGTTGCTGTTGAACAGCGCGGCGGCTCAACGCCACGGATTACCACGCCCGCGAGAGTGCGATGTGGTGGAGTTCAAAGTACTGGCGCGGGAAAGTACCTGAAAAATCCTTGAGCGGGCGTGATCCGAGCGTCCATGACGAAGCAAAAAAGAGCCCCGGGTTTGAGGAAACCAGGGGCTCTTTTTTTATGGCTGCCCGGTGGGCGGATTCGTCAGGCCAGCGCTTCCTTGCTGTTCTGACCGTCTACCAAGCGCCAGATACCCAATGGGTTGGCGTTGCGCAGTGCCTCTGGAAGCAGTTCATCCGGGTAGTTCTGGTAGCAGACCGGCCGCAGGAAACGGTCGATGGCCAGGGTGCCGACTGACGTGCCGCGGGCATCCGAGGTGGCTGGATAGGGGCCACCGTGGACCATCGCGTCGCAGACTTCCACTCCCGTAGGGTAGCCATTGAGCAGCAACCGACCGGCGATTTGTTCCAGTTGTGCGACCAGATCCGAAGCGTCTTTAAGGTCGTCGGGGTCGGCGATCAGGGTCGCGGTGAGTTGGCCTTGCAGGGCTGCCAACGCCTGTTGCAATTGTTCACGGTCAGCCACCTCGACCACCACGCTCGCCGGACCGAATATTTCCTCTTGCAGTAATTCTTCACCCTGCAGCAGTAACTCGACGTCGGCCTGGAATAATTGCGCAAAGGCGTGGTTACCTTGTTGTAGCTGCCCCACCAGGTGGCGTACGCCAGGATGTGCCTGTAAACGCTCGACGCCCGCTGTGTAGCTTTTGAGGGTGCCGATGTTGAGCATGGTTTGTGCCGGTTGATCGGCGAGGATGCTCGAGAGCCGATCGCGGAAAGCGCTGAACTCAGGCGAGCTGATACCGATGATCAGCCCTGGATTGGTGCAGAATTGCCCGCAGCCCTGGACCACCGAGGCGGCCAGTTCGGCAGCAATCTGCGTGCCTCGCTGTTGGAGTGCCTGAGGCAACAGCACCATCGGGTTGATGCTGGACATCTCGGCGAACACCGGGATTGGCTGCTTGCGCGCAGCAGCCATGTCACACAGGGCACGGCCGCCCTTGAGCGAACCGGTGAAGCCGACCGCCTGGATCGCCGAGTGCTTGACCAGCTGCTCGCCGACACCATTGCCGTAAATCATGTTGAACACGCCGGCTGGCATCCGGGTCTTGACGGCTGCGCGCAGGATCGCGTCAGCGACTAACTCGGCCGTTGCCATGTGACCACTGTGCGCCTTGAACACGACCGGGCAGCCGGCTGCGAGAGCAGCAGCGGTATCACCGCCAGCCGTGGAAAAGGCCAGTGGAAAGTTGCTGGCACCGAACACGGCGACCGGACCAACGCCCATGCGGCACTGGCGCAGGTCGGCGCGGGGCAGCGGTTGACGCTGCGGTAGGGCCTGGTCGATGCGTGCGCCGTAGAAGTCCCCGCGGCGTAGCACTTGGGCGAACAGGCGCATCTGGCCGCTGGTGCGGCCGCGTTCGCCCTGGATACGACCGGTCGGAAGGGCGGTTTCACGGCAGACCGTGGCGATGAAATCGTCACCCAAGGCATCCAGTTCGGCGGCGATGGCTTCGAGGAATTCGGCGCGACGCGACGCGGGCAGCGCTCGGTATGCCGGATAGGCACTGGCGGCGGCCTGAGCCGCGGCGTCCACTTCTGCCTCGGTTGCTTGTAGAAAGATTGCGGGCAGCGGTTCGCCGCTCTGGGCGTCGATGCTTTGCAGACGGATATCGCCAGCGCCGCTGCGGGCACCGGCGATGTAGTTGTGGCCAAGGATTGCAGTCATAAGTCCTCCGACAGCGAATAGGGATCAGCGGGGTGTAATGGCGGCCTCTAACAGGCCACGGCCATGGAGGTTTTCGAGGAGCGAGCGATAGCCCATCTGCCAGGCGGGTGCGCGATCACTGGTCGTCACCCGATTGACCAGCGTGCCAAATTTGGCGCTGCTGATGGCAACCAGGTCGCCCTCTTTATGGGTAAATCCTCCGCCCGGTTGGTCACGGTCTTGCTTGGGAGCGAACAGGGTGCCGAGAAACAGGACAAAGCCGTCCGGGTACTGATGGTTCTCATTGAGCGTTTGAGCGACCAGATCCAGCGGGTCGCGGCTGATCTGGTTCATCGAGCTGCTGCCATCCATGATGAAGCCGTCGTTGCCGACGACCCGCAAAGCCACCTCGGCGCGACGCACATCGTCGATGTCGAAGGTTTCATCGAACAGCCGCAGGAATGGGCCCAGAGCCGTCGACGCATTGTTATCTTTGGCCTTTGACAGCAGCAGGGCGCTGCGGCCCTCGAAGTCGCGCAGGTTGACGTCATTACCCAGGGTGGCGCCCTGTACTTTGCCGCGGCTGGAGACGACCAGCACCACTTCGGGCTCCGGATTGTTCCAACTGGATTTGGGGTGAATGCCGATGTCCGCGCCGTAACCCACCGCCGACAGGGGCTGAGCCTTGGTGAATATTTCGGCGTCGGGACCGATCCCGACTTCGAGGTACTGTGACCACATTCCCTGAGCGATCAGCACCTCCTTGAGGGCCAGCGCCTGGGGGGAACCGGGTACGATTTGCCCGAGGTCAGTGCCGATACTCTCGACCAGACTGGCACGAATACTATCTGCCTTGGCGGGGTCGCCCTTGGCCTGTTCTTCGACAACTCGCTCCAGCATGCTGGTGGCAAATGTAACGCCGGCAGCCTTCACAGCTTGCAGGTCGATGGGCGCCAGCAGCCACGGTCGGGTTTCATCGCGCACGGTGGCGTCGCTGTTGCGCAGTAGATCATCGACGCTGATCAGCGCTTGATCCAAAGGCAAATCGCGCAGATAGCTGACGGGATCGTCAAGCTCAAGCAGCGCTGAAACAGTCGCCACTCGAGCGCTGATGTCATAAACCTGACTGTCGCGGACCAAAACGACGGAGGGGCCTGCAGCGTAACCCGGGATCCAGACACGACTGATCCATGTGCCTTCGCCGAGGCCCTGAGCCAGGACATTCAAATCCGCCAAAGTAGTTGCTGTGGATGTTTGGGACATGTACGAAACCCTCTTGCGACAGCGGTTGAATTAATGGGAGTGACGCGGATTGCCGCTCCGGGCGATTACCCGCAAATGCAACGTGGCGGGTTCCAGGCAACCCCCCGTCGAGAGCTGGCCAACCAGTTGCCGATAGAGCTCTTGCCAAGGGGTTTGCGAAGCCGGGAATGAAGGTTTCAGCTCGGACTGCCGATGGGCCATCTCACTTTCGTCGACCAGCAGGTCCACTCGGCGAGTATTGAGGTCCACGCGCAGGCGGTCGTTGGTTTTCAGTAACGCCAACCCTCCGCCCACGGCCGCTTCCGGCGACATGTTCAGGATCGACGGACTGGCCGAGGTGCCGCTTTGGCGTCCATCGCCCAGGCAAGGCAACGAATCAATGCCTCGTTTTATCAGTGCTGCCGGTGGTGCCATGTTGACCACTTCGGCGCTGCCTGGATAACCCACGGTGCCGCAGCCACGAATGACCAGGATGCAGCGCTCGTCGATTTCCAGGGAGGGGTCGTTGATCCGCGCGTGATAGTCCTCGGGGCCTTCAAAAACGATGGCCCTGGCTTCGAAGCTGTTTTCCGCGCCGGGTTCGGACAGGTAGGTCTTGCGGAAGGCTTCGCCCACCACCGACATTTTCATGATCGCGCTGTCGAAGAAGTTGCCGCTCAGGACGATGAACCCGGCTCGCTGAATCAACGGGTCTTGATAGGCGTGAATCACGTCGGTATCGCTGGCCGCCGCGTTGCTGACGATCTCGCCAATGGTCTTGCCTGAGACCGTGCCGCAGTCTTCATGCAGTCGACCGGCTTTCTGCAGTTCGTGCATGACCGCAGGGACACCGCCCGCACGGTGGAAGCCTTCGCCCAGGTATTTGCCGGCCGGCATGCAGTTGACAAGCAGTGGCACGTCTTCGCCGATGCGTTGCCAGTCTTCCAGCCCAAGATCAATGCCGGTGTGGCGGGCGATGGCGATCAGGTGTGGCGGGCAATTGGTCGAGGCGCCCAGGGCCGAGGCTACGGCAATCGCATTTTCGAACGCTTCGCGGGTCATGATCTGTGAAGGACGAATATCTTCGCGGACCATTTCAACGATGCGTTTGCCGGTGGCATAGGCCATTTGTCCGCGTTCTCGATAGGCCGCTGGAATACTCGCGCAGCCGGGCAGGGACATGCCCAGCGCTTCGGCGAGGGCGTTCATCGACAACGCCGTGCCCATGGTGTTGCAGTGCCCAATCGACGGTGAGGCCGCCGTGGTCATTTCCATGAAGCCTTCATAGTCGATTTCGCCGCTGGCCAGCAGATTGCGTGCGTGCCAGAGCACGGTGCCGGAACCGATCAACTGGCCTTTATGGTGACCGTCGAGCATCGGTCCGCCCGATAGCACGATGGCGGGCAGGTCCGTTGTCGCGGCGGCCATCAGGCAGGCGGGGGTGGTTTTGTCGCAACCGGTGGTCAAGACAACGCCATCCAGTGGAAAACCATGCAGGACTTCCACCAGCCCCAGATAGGCCAGGTTGCGATCCAGCGCGGCCGTGGGGCGTCGGGTCTGTTCGGCCATCGGGTGAACCGGGAATTCCATGGGGATGCCGCCGGCATCACGGATACCGGCCTTGGTCCGCTGGGAGAGTTCCAGGTGGTGGCGGTTGCAGGGTGCAAGGTCGCTGCCAGTCTGGGCGATACCGATGATCGGGCGGCCCGACTGCAACTCTTCGCGTGTCATGCCGTAGTTCATGAAGCGCTCAACGTAGAGGGCGGTCATGTCGGCATGATCGGGATCGTCAAACCATTGTTGGCTGCGTAGCGGGCGTTTAACTGTGTTCATGTGGTTTCTCTTGATCAGGCGCTGGCGCCGGATTAGGGGCGGTCTTCAGGGGATCAGGGGAAGGCCTTACCCGCAAAAACAGATCTGTTATCGGTAACATTTCAAGCCGTAAACGTTCTGCAAAAAAGTCTTTCAGTTGCCCAGTACAGGTTCGGCCAGTCCTGGCACGTCAACCTGGCAGGCAAACAAACTCCCTGCGTGCGGCCAGCGTGCGGTTTGCTCCGGCGACAAGTGCTGGCGTGCCGTGGTGACATACAGCGTACGCAATTCGGCGCCGCCGAACGCCAGCATGGTCGGGTGTGGGCAGGGCAGGTCGATGCTGAACAGGTGGTGACCGCAAGCGTCGAAACAGGCGACCTGTGCCCCGCCATAGAGCGCGCACCAGTAGCGTCCCGCACTGTCCACCGCGGCACCGTCGGGAACACCCGGGAGGCCAAGGGTATCGAGATCGATCCAGGGCTCGCCCGGGCCCGGCTGGCCATTTTGCAGGTCATAGGGATAGCGCCAGACTTGCCGGCGCGGTGAGTCGGCGTGGTACAGCCAGGCCCCGTCCGGACTGAAGGCCAGCCCGTTGGAAATCGCCAGCCCGCCGAGGTGGCAGTCGAGGCTGTCACCGTTCCAGCAGTAGAGTGCCGCACTGGGCGCGGTCTCGTTGCGGTCGAGGGTGCCGACCCAAAAGCGTCCCCGGGCATCGCAGCGGCCATCGTTGAAGCGATTACCGGTGCCTTGGAGCCATTCCGGGTTGGCGGCCACCTGACGTTTATGGCCGTCGCGATCGAGTCGCCAGAGGCCACTTGCGGTGGCGGCGAGCAGGCCGTCGGCACTCAGTGCCAGACTGCCTACGGGCTCGTCCAGTTCGATGATGTGCGGTTCGACGTTGTCGCCAGGCGTCCAGCTATAGATCCGTCCGGCATGGATGTCGATCCAGTGCAGGCGATCATGACGGTGGTCCCACAATGGACATTCGCCCAGGCTCATTGTCAGGGGAACTGCGATGTTCAATGAGGCGCTCATGGTCAACCCCAGCCGCCGTCTACCGGAAATTCATGGGCCGTGAGTTGGGCACTGTCATCCGCCGCGAGGAACAGCACGGTCGGCGCCACATGCTCGGGCAACAGGCGCAACTTGAGGCACTGGTGCTCCTGGATACGCGCCTCGTCGGCCGGGGAGATCCATTTCTCCAATTGCCGTTCCGTCATGATGCACCCAGGCACCACGGTATTGACGCGGATGCCGTCAGCACCCAGGTCACGTGCCAGGCTGCGTGTCAGTCCATGCACCGCTGCCTTGGCGGAGACGTAACTGGACAAGCCGCCGAGCGCCAGTTGTACGCTGATGGAGCCGAAGTTAATGATGGAGCCGCCACCCGCAGCGATCATTTGCGGCGCTGCCGCCTGGATAGCGAAGAACAGGGGCCGCAGGTTGATCGCCATCCCATTGTCCCAATAGGCGGTATCGATCTCGCGCCAGTCGTGGCGATCGTCGCGCGCAGCATTGTTGACCAGTACGCGGACCGGCCCCAGCTCCTCGCCGGCTTCATGAATCGCCGCCTGCAGTGATGGCACGTCACGGATATCGCAGAGGCGGAACCACGGAGCACGACCGGTTTGCGCTTGGAGCTCGGCGACGAGTTGAAGGCTGGCCTCCTCGGCAATATCGATGAAAGCCACGCGTGCGCCCTGCAGGTGGAACGCGCGGGTCAGTGCCGCGCCGATGCCGCTGCCGCCACCGGTAATGAACACCGTGCGGTCGCAAAGGCTTGGGTATTGGGCATTTGCCTGGGTCATTGCATCAATCCTCAACAACAAAAAAAGCGACCCCGCAGCGCAGGGCCGGAGATTCAGACGGGTTCGGCGCTCAGTTTGGCGGCAGTGACAGTCCTGGTTTTCCAGGTGGTGCTCATTTCCTCCAGCGTCTTGTTCTTGGTTTCCGGAACCCAGCGCCAGACGAAGCCAGCGGCAAGCAACCCCATTACGCCGTACACCCAGTAAACGAAGCCATGGTTGAACATTTCATTGAGCCAGGCATTGTCGTTCATGATCGGGAAGCTCCAGGAGACCAACAGGTTCGCCAGCCATTGTACGGCGACGGCGATGGACAAGGCGCCCCGGATGCTGTTCGGGAAAATTTCCGAGAGCAGGACCCAGACCACCGGCCCCCAGGACACCGCGAAGGCGGCGACATAGCTCAGCATCAAGAGCATCGCAGTCACACCCAGGTTCTGCAGGTAGAACGATGTCCCCAGGCCCAGCATGCTGATGCCCATCACCAGCGCACCGATGATCATCAGCGGTTTACGCCCGACGCGGTCGACCAGCACGATGGCGGCAATGGTGAAGATCAGGTTGACCGCACCGACGATGATGGTCAGTTGCAGCGAGGCATCGCCCTGACTGCCCATGTTCTTGAAGATTTCCGGCGCGTAATACAGCACCACGTTGATGCCGATGAACTGCTGGAAAATCGACAGCAGAAGGGAAATGGCAATCAGCAGACCGCCAAAGGACATCCACGGCGCGTCGGCTGCACTCTCTGCAAACGAGGCGCGAATTTCCTGAAGGATGGCTGGCGCCTTGTCCTTACCGTTGATGGCTTCCAGTACGCGCGAGGCCTGTTCGTGTTTACCGCGCATCACCAGGTAGCGAGGTGTCTCCGGGGTGCGGATCAGTAGCAGGAGGAAGACCAGGGCGGGCAGCACCTCGGAGCCAAGCATCCATCGCCAGCCTTGTTGCACCAGCCATTCCTGAGGTTCGCCGTGGGCGATGAAGTAGTTGATGAAATACACCACCAGCATGCCGAGGATGATGCAGAACTGATTACACGACACCAGACGGCCACGGATGTGGCTGGGGGCGATTTCGGCCAGGTACATCGGCGACAGCATCGAGGCGATACCGACACCGATGCCGCCGATGATGCGGTACAGGTTGAAAACGGTGATGTCCTGCAATGGCAGCGGATTGAAATATTCCGGGAGGGCCGAGCCGATGCTGGCGATGATGAACAATGCAGCCGACAGCATTAATCCGTTGCGCCGGCCAAGACGCTCACTGACCGAGCCGGCACAGAAGCCGCCGATCACGCAGCCCAGCAGGGCCGAGGAAATAGTGAATCCGGTGAGCGAGCTCGCCAGGTTCGGGGTGATCTGATCAGGCAGTGACATGACTTGGTCATGCATCAGCCAGCTGCCGAAAAAAGCCACCAGGCCTCCGACCATCAGACCGCGAGTACGGCCGTAGAGTCGGATGAGGTAGTACAGGCTGAGGCAGAAGATCAATGTTGCGCCGAGCAGCAGTGAGGTCTTGAACTCTCCGACGACGTGACGGGCCAGTTCCGTGTTCTGGAACAGAGGCTCGACGAAGTAGCTGCGTATGGGTTGAACAGCACCTGAAATCACAGCGGTGTCGTACCCAAACAGCAGGCCACCGAATGCAGCCGCAATCGTGATGAAAATCAAATATCTGGAGGTTGAGGCTCTGCTCACGGATTTCTCCCGACGCCATTCTTGTGGCCGGTTTGTAATTATTTTGGTGGGGCGACACAGCGCGGAGGATGTGGTTCGCAGGGCTAATGTTACCGATAACATTTTCATTGTCAATTACCGGCATTTGTTGCAATGTGCTCGTGCTTGGGGGGGGCCACGCCTACATCTTCAAGCGCTTCGCAAAGATGACTACGTACTAAAAAGCTAATAAAAATAAAACGAGGATGTAGGGATGAAGAAGAACAACAACGCTCAGCTTATCTGCCAGTTGTCAGCAGTTGCAGCCATG
>NZ_JAWRXJ010000458.1:0-263 GCF_046535095.1 Pseudomonas sp. SIMBA_041 | reverse complement strand
AGAACTGAACGTCGATCTCAAAAACTGCTCAAAATTACCCGATGCGAATCAAGAAATAAGCTTGATCCTAGTAAGCAGCTATCTAAAAAACCCAGCTTCTTCATTTGGTCATGTACTGGTCAAAACCAACACGCCTATAGATAATGCAAATAATACGAACAGTGATGTCAGAGAGCTATCTAGCGAGGACTTACTTAATAACTCATACAACTTCGGCGCTCGTATTCCAGAAAATGAGAACGGTGCGATGTACGCGCTAAAAG
>NZ_JAWRXJ010000457.1:0-263 GCF_046535095.1 Pseudomonas sp. SIMBA_041 | reverse complement strand
AATCCTGCACCCGCCCAGCTCTGACGCCTGCGCCTGCAGCTGCCCGCCATGGGCCTGAATCACCGAGCTGCATATCGCCAGCCCCATTCCCAGCCCACCGCTCTTGGTGGTGTAGAAGGCGCCAAACACGCGTTCCAGTTCCTCTGGCGCAATGCCCGGCCCATTGTCGTCGACACAGATCTCTACCTCGTCCTCGACAACGGCACAGGTGATCCGCAATACGCCGTCGTTGCGAAACCCCGCCAGTGCTTCCAGAGCGTTAG
>NZ_JAWRXJ010000456.1:0-263 GCF_046535095.1 Pseudomonas sp. SIMBA_041 | reverse complement strand
CGTGGATTATGTGGTGGATTATTGCATGACTGCTGCCTTGACTTATCCATGCCGCAGCCCCACTAATAGCGCTAAGCCAACTCTTTTTTAGCCAATTTATTACTCTATTTTCCCTGATAGTCAGGGCACTATACGCATGATAAGCGATAAGGATAACTATGACGGACACGCCATTTACTGCTGACTTAACCTTGCATCCAGCATTTGAGCTGATTGAGCATCGCCATATTGAGGCGCTATCGATGGATGTGCTGATCAGTCAG
>NZ_JAWRXJ010000057.1:0-423 GCF_046535095.1 Pseudomonas sp. SIMBA_041 | reverse complement strand
AACCGTTGTACAATTTATCAACAAAGTGTATTTCAACCGAAATATCAAGAAATTAAAAGCTAGTATTATTTAAATGCACAATGGTAAAAGTAGGTAAATACAAGAGTTTTTGCAACTTTTGCCTTAATATTTTATATATATTACTTAAAACTGGCAAAATAATTGTTAACACATTTTGCAGAGTAATTAAATATTATTCAATTTTATAAACCAAATCAAATTTTATTATTATGAAAAATTCAATTCTAACATTGTTGGCATTGGCTGCAATGGTGGCCTGCAACAAAAAAGAAAACACGTCAACCGCTGATTCCACAGCAGACAGTACCACAATGAATGCTCCGGCAGATTCCCCACTAACACTCAATGATTCTGCTACTGTGTCAGGTACAAATACAGGATCTACAGCTACTGCGCTCAACG
>NZ_JAWRXJ010000455.1:0-263 GCF_046535095.1 Pseudomonas sp. SIMBA_041 | reverse complement strand
GCTGGAGTTCGAGCTGACCGAGACGGCGGTCATGCGTCGCAACGAGCTGGTACGCCAGACCATGGATGCCCTGGGGCGCCTGGGCGTGCGGTTTTTCCTGGATGATTTCGGCACGGGGTTCTCATCGTTCGTGCACTTGAACAGCCTGCCGATCGCGCTGCTCAAGGTCGATCGCAGCTTTGTTGCCGAAATGGAAATGCGCGAAGAGAACCGCAAGCTGGTGCACGCGATGATCAACCTGGCGCACAACCTCAACCTTGAAG
>NZ_JAWRXJ010000454.1:0-263 GCF_046535095.1 Pseudomonas sp. SIMBA_041 | reverse complement strand
GCCCGTCGACCGGCAGGTCAAGCTGGTAACGCCAACGCAGCGCATTCCCCGCCACTTCGCCGCGCGCCTCACCGATCACGTCCCCCGCTGTCCCCCGCCAGCGGCCAGGGCCGTCCGGCACCAGTGTCCAGGTACGCTGCTGGCGCGTGCCATCGCTGTAGAGAAAATGCTCGTCGAGGATCAGCCGCTCACCTTCGCGGCGGCTGTCGATGCGCACGTGGAAGCGCTTCACCACTTCGCCGGAACGCTTCTGGAACATCCCC
>NZ_JAWRXJ010000453.1:0-263 GCF_046535095.1 Pseudomonas sp. SIMBA_041 | reverse complement strand
GTCTAAGACTTTGACCAGACCATTGAGATCCAAGTTATTTAGCACGATACTCAAATAACGATGAATGGACTCTCTTTGAAAGTTTCGTCCAAGCCCATGCTGTAGCAGTTTATCAGACAGCTTGTTGTACATATCAGAGTCTAAATTGCGATAACACAATACTTCGATATAGTCAGCAATATCATTCAGACCCATTAACCGGGCAAATGGCACATAAAAATCCAAGGTTTCTTGAGCTGTAGTGCGCTGTTTTTCAGGACGTA
>NZ_JAWRXJ010000452.1:0-264 GCF_046535095.1 Pseudomonas sp. SIMBA_041 | reverse complement strand
CCCCGAAGGCTCTGGCTCCGGGAGCCCAGGACATATCGGGTAAAGCTTTGCCCGGGCCCTGAAGCGGCAACCAGGGATAGACTCGCGCCTTCATTCAACCTGGGGCAAGGAGCAAGGGATGATGGATTTGAATTCGGCGGTGGTGGTGCTCACCGGTGCCGGTCGCGGGGTGGGAGCGGCACTGGCCATCAGTCTGGCGGACCTGGGCTGCAAGCTGATTCTCTGTGGGCGCAACCCCGAAGCCCTGGCGCAAGTCAGCGCGGC
>NZ_JAWRXJ010000451.1:0-264 GCF_046535095.1 Pseudomonas sp. SIMBA_041 | reverse complement strand
TCTCAGAATAGCTCTCGTACATTTTTCGGAAATAACTCGCATCGCCATTTTCTCTCGCAGAGCAGAGCGCCCCTGTTTCTTTGAATACTTGACCCAGAAAATGTGCCCGCCGAAGATCACCTCTGAGCCCATATTTACGATATATATGGTTAAACGCTAACCACATCCGCTGCGGCAATTGCCCCCGAACGTCGTCATTTCCTTCGGTAAATCGTCGTTTACTCTCCACCCATGTGATATGCCCACCCGCATCCGGTATCGAAT
>NZ_JAWRXJ010000450.1:0-264 GCF_046535095.1 Pseudomonas sp. SIMBA_041 | reverse complement strand
CATCACAACAGCTGCCGCCTTCATCGGTGTCATCCTCAGCATCTACAACACCGTAGAGGCTCGGCGGCGGGGCAAGAGTCGCATCCGCGTAAGCGTCGGGCCGGGCGATCACGGCTACAACACGATCACTGTCAGCAACCTCAGCCCTCACCCTGTCACGGTGACACGCCTCGAATCGCTCGACTTGCGCGGGGCGAGCCACCCGTGGAGCGTTCCGGCGAACTTCCTCACCGATCCGCCGATCCTGCCATGCCGCGTAGAAGG
>NZ_JAWRXJ010000449.1:0-264 GCF_046535095.1 Pseudomonas sp. SIMBA_041 | reverse complement strand
CCTGCGCCAGCGCAAGCTGGATGCCGACCCGCAACTGATGCAGCACTGCCGCAACGCCGAGCTGGAAGAGATGCACATGGACATGGTGCAGAACCGCAAGGGCTTCGCCGAGAAGTGCAGCAACTTCGTCTACAAGCGCAAGACCTGCTGCACCCCGGAGCGGTTGATCGAAGCCTGGGCGCTGCCGCAGCCCGCCACTTTGATCGTCCGATCAGCCTAGCCGTCGGATCTGCTCGTCCACTCACGCCACGCAGCCGCAAAGGC
>NZ_JAWRXJ010000448.1:0-264 GCF_046535095.1 Pseudomonas sp. SIMBA_041 | reverse complement strand
GAAGCGGTCTTCAATCACGCGGTGATTCTCGAACAGCTTGGGCGACTGGAAGAAGCCGGACAGCACGCTGCAGAATTCGGCTGTCGGTTCGAGCCTCTCATGTTTCCAGCGCGGCAGGCAAGCGTCTGCAGCACCTTCACCAACTCGGTTGACTGGCGTGCACGCGCGACCACCTGCATCCCGGGAATCTTGAGCAGAGCTTGTTCGGCGGCGAACAGAATCACCGGATGGTCATCGGCCACCACGACCCTGATTAAATCAGGC
>NZ_JAWRXJ010000447.1:0-264 GCF_046535095.1 Pseudomonas sp. SIMBA_041 | reverse complement strand
CTCGGCGGTGGCGGCCAATGGCACTCAGTACAACTACCTGACGCACCAGGCCTTCGATGAGGTGGGCAACTGCCTGTCGGGACGTACCTGCTCTACCGATGAGCAGAAGAAGGCTGCGGTGGCCAAGGCCGAGAAACTCAGCGAGTGGCTGGACTCGGAAATGCGCAGCCTCTGCGACAAGGCGCCGACCAGCGACAGTTGCCGCGCGGCGGTCAATGCCTCGATCAAGTACGTGGCCATGAAGGATGCCTGGAACATCATGAA
>NZ_JAWRXJ010000446.1:0-264 GCF_046535095.1 Pseudomonas sp. SIMBA_041 | reverse complement strand
CCCTCGATGATGTACGCCATGCACGCGCTCGCTGCATTTGAACAGTTATCGTCCTGATCCGGGCTTGAATGGCTTGGTCCGTCCGCAGTTCAGGTCGAGCTGTCGCCGGGCGGTAAGCCGCCACGCCTGATTGCCCGAAACGAACCTCGGAACGGCTCATCCGAGTTGTCGCTCGATTATCACGACGTCTGCTATGCTGTGATGACTTGTATCCTTGGCACGGGCTGAATCCTCATTACATGATCGACATCGGCGACTGCCCCA
>NZ_JAWRXJ010000445.1:0-264 GCF_046535095.1 Pseudomonas sp. SIMBA_041 | reverse complement strand
ATTGACCAGTGCGTTTGATTTGATTCGTCCAAATGAGTTTATTAGCAGCGGTAATTATCATTTATACGTGGGTAGTCTCAGCGATGATAAGAAAAAACTACAAGATGTGATACTGATTCAATCTGAGCCGACGCCAAAGGGTAATGCTGGCAAAAGTGCTGATATGAATAATACGATTGATCAAGAAACCGCTGATCAAATGGGTATCTCTGATATGCCAAAAGATATTATAAATAGAAATGCAAAAGATATTAGTAAAGATAC
>NZ_JAWRXJ010000444.1:0-264 GCF_046535095.1 Pseudomonas sp. SIMBA_041 | reverse complement strand
CCAGCAGCACGCTGCCGCCGGCCGCGCCGTAGGCGAGCTTCTTCAGCCACTCCTTGCGGGTCAGCAGGGTGATGGCCGCCATCGAGATGGCGATCTGGATCGCCATCATCGCCTGGGCCCAGCGATGGTGCTGGTGCAGCGCGGCTTCCGATTGCTCGTCCCAGTCCCGGGCCTCGGCTTCCAGGGCCTCGGCCTTGAGGCGCACCGCTTCCTTTTCCTTCTGGTAGCGCTGGGCTTCGATGCCGTAGTGCGCGGCATCGACTC
>NZ_JAWRXJ010000443.1:0-264 GCF_046535095.1 Pseudomonas sp. SIMBA_041 | reverse complement strand
CTGGATGCGCTGGCCATCGACGTCGACATGCTTGCCGTCGAGGATCTTCGCCCAGCCGTGGATCACCTTGACCCCGTGCTTTTTCAGCAAGGCCGCAACCCCACTGGTCAGGCGGTCGACGATACCGTCTTTCCAGGCCACGCTCTGGGTGATGTCCAGGCGCGGCGCGCTGACACTGATGCCCAGTGCCGACGGCGCGGTGTACCGCGAGGTCTGGTGAAACTGCTCGGCGACATGGATCAATGCCTTGGACGGAATGCAGCC
>NZ_JAWRXJ010000442.1:0-264 GCF_046535095.1 Pseudomonas sp. SIMBA_041 | reverse complement strand
AGCCCTTCCACCGCCCCGCCCGACTCGACGCCGCGGATCGACGAGCACCAGCCGAACTGCTTGAACGAGCGGTTGATGTTGGCGGCCATCGCGTAAGCCGAATTCGCCCACGTGTAGCGGTCGTGATTCGCGGCGTCGGTGTCTTCCTCGAAGTCGAATTCGTCGACCGGATTGGTGCGCGCGCCATACGGCAGCCGCGCGAGAAAACGTGGCATCGCGAGGCCGACGTAGCGGGAATCCTCCGATTGCCGCAGGCTGCGCCAC
>NZ_JAWRXJ010000441.1:0-264 GCF_046535095.1 Pseudomonas sp. SIMBA_041 | reverse complement strand
GCTGTTTGATAAGTGACTGTCGCTGTCTGCGGCTATAGATAATAAATGCCAACATCACGCCGATCGTTATCGCCCAGCACGACCACACAAAAACCCCATGCTTACCCATGGCGAAAAACTCAGATACGCTATAAAAGTAAGGCTGCATAGTATTTTCCTAGCCGTTATTTGTGTTGACCACGAATGTATTCTTTGACCCACGCTTTGCCTTGATCACGGTATAAAATCAGCGTATTGGTACGATAAATCGCTAATGTCGCAACC
>NZ_JAWRXJ010000440.1:0-264 GCF_046535095.1 Pseudomonas sp. SIMBA_041 | reverse complement strand
ACGGAGCGAACCCATGCCAAAGCAAAACAGCACTACCGTCGCCGTTGATACCCCTGCCGAAACGTTGAGCCCAACCACGCTGCTTGACCAGATCATGGCGCAAACCAAATTGGTGCCTGCGCAAGAAGGCTATCAGGTCGCCCGGCAGGGTGTATCTGCCTTTATTGCCGACATCCTCAAAAACCATGACCCAGAGCAACTTATCAATAAGCACCGTGTCGACCAGATGATTGCGGAACTGGACCGGGTGCTCAGCAAGCAGAT
>NZ_JAWRXJ010000439.1:0-264 GCF_046535095.1 Pseudomonas sp. SIMBA_041 | reverse complement strand
GTGCGATATTCATATCACCCATGACGATAACCGAACGACCTTCCGCTTTTAGCGTATCAATATAAGCCATTAAATTGGCATAATAAGCGCGCTTCATAGGAAATTTAGTCGGGTGATCTTGGCTCTCTCCTTGCGGAAAGTAACCATTGAGCACATCCACTTCACGACCTTCAAACTCATAACGTGCATGGATAAAACGTTTTTGGGCTTCTTCATCTTCGCCAGGAAAGCCTTTTTGTACGAATACAGGTGCAGCTTTGGATA
>NZ_JAWRXJ010000438.1:0-264 GCF_046535095.1 Pseudomonas sp. SIMBA_041 | reverse complement strand
CGTCTCGGGCGACCACAGCGGCCTCAAGCTGCGCCAGGAAAACCTGCTGGGCAGCTATGACCTCTTCCTGCCGGTGGGCGACACCACCAAGCTGTTCGGCGGTGGCAGCCTGGGCATGACCAAGCTGACCCAGGATTCGCCAGGTGCCAGCCGTGATACCGACTACGGCTACGCGGTCGGCCTGCAGGCCGGTGTGATCCAGGAGATTACCGACAAGGCGTCGGTGGAACTGGGCTACCGTTACCTGCGCACCAATGCCGCGAC
>NZ_JAWRXJ010000437.1:0-264 GCF_046535095.1 Pseudomonas sp. SIMBA_041 | reverse complement strand
CAATGGCTACCGGCGTAAGAGTAGTAAATGGCCGATAAGTTCACGTCTTTAAACGCGTTTTCATGCTCTGGGGTACACCCTGCCCAGGCCGCTTACCGAGGCGCTTGAACGGGCGCGAATAACCATAGCTCAAGTAATGGCTACTTGCCGCGTCAGATGAGCTCAGGCATAAGGAAACGAAATTCGACAAGGAAGTACATCTTGCGCCTCATCTATCGTGTGTTGCTGTTGATTGCCGTGCTGATCGGCATTGTCCTGGCAGTG
>NZ_JAWRXJ010000436.1:0-265 GCF_046535095.1 Pseudomonas sp. SIMBA_041 | reverse complement strand
CAGGTCTTCAGGCTGTCCGCCCGCCTCGCGCAGGGTGGTGATGACGTTGGAGAACGCCTGCGTGAACTGTTCCACGATGCCGCCGGGAACGATGTTCATGTTCTTGTCCAGAGCGGTCTGCCCGCCCAGGAACACGGTGTTCCCGGCAAGAATGCCGTGTGCGTAGCCGGATGGTTTGGCCAGCGATTCCGGGTTGATTGTTGTGTGGCTCATGCTGTTCCTCCTCGTTGTGGCAACTGCAAAAACTTTTGGAAAGCCTCTGTGC
>NZ_JAWRXJ010000435.1:0-265 GCF_046535095.1 Pseudomonas sp. SIMBA_041 | reverse complement strand
AAGCTCATTTGCCGTTTCATCGTCATGGACTCGTTCCGTGAACTATGTTCTACAACGTCCTCGGCTGCGTCAGCGATGACCACCGAGACGGATAAATCAGTGTTTCCTTGGGTGACCCGCCAGTTCGGATTTTTTCAAGAAACGAAATGCAATACAGCGAAGAACGCGGCATTATTTCATCAACGTATGTGGTAATTTATACGCGTTGCGAAGTTCCGGTATCAAGCCGAATGTTTTTCCCGTTGACGCCATGAAAAACTCCCTT
>NZ_JAWRXJ010000434.1:0-265 GCF_046535095.1 Pseudomonas sp. SIMBA_041 | reverse complement strand
CACCGATATTGCCACCAACACCCACGTTAACGCCAGCATCAGCTGCCATTTGACCAACTAACGTAGTGACCGTACTTTTGGCGTTAGAACCTGTAATCGCTACGATGGGTACGGTACACGCTTCGCAGAACAGTTGAATATCGCTAACTACAGGAATATTGGCTTGGCGAGCAGCAGCCACAGCGGTATTCTCAAGAGAAATACCTGGGCTAATGATAATACGTGCCGCTTGCTGCAATAAATCGGCATCTATCCCATCAAACTG
>NZ_JAWRXJ010000433.1:0-265 GCF_046535095.1 Pseudomonas sp. SIMBA_041 | reverse complement strand
ATCACCGCCAACGCAGCGGTAGGTGCCGGATTGACGATAGCCGGTATTACCGTGGTTTTTGGAGCAGACCTGGAACAAGGTTTTTCGCTGCAAGGCGCAGTGCTCGCGTCGATTGGAGGCTGCGGTTATGGCGCGTTTTCGGTTGCCATGAAGCGCATGGGCGTTTCTGGAGGACTGCATTTCACTCGGCAGCTATTGTTTTTCGGGAGTCTTTACCTGCTGATGCCGGCTGCAACCAATGGGTTCATCATGGGAGAGCTGTCAC
>NZ_JAWRXJ010000432.1:0-265 GCF_046535095.1 Pseudomonas sp. SIMBA_041 | reverse complement strand
AGCTCTAAACGGGAATTATTTAGAAACAGATTTAAGCTATTTAATCCTATTTACTTATGAACTTATCAATTACTCCTTCAATCAAAATGCAGCATTTAACGTTTCCATGATGGTACGCCTATACGAAGAGTACAAAGACAGAATGCCTGGTTGCAAAACCTATCTGAGCGATTGGATTCATGATTTTCTACTCGAATTGGACGAAGTAGGGCTAGCAAGTGAATGGGGCTTTCAATCAACTATGAGAAGCCACACCTTATTCGAT
>NZ_JAWRXJ010000431.1:0-265 GCF_046535095.1 Pseudomonas sp. SIMBA_041 | reverse complement strand
CGATCAGCTCATTGTGGCACGGATGTTACTTGCCGTAATGAACAATAACTTTACCGCTGTAGTTGATATCGTCAGTCGTGCAGGTTGGATACCACCAAATGCCGATAAGCATGCCCTGATGCGTGATATGAAACGTACTGTCGGCCCTATGCTACAAAAATCAATCGATGATATCGACTTTGCTGGCGTACTGATGCAGATTTTGGACATTGCACGTAGACATCATATGAGCATCCCGCCGCAGCTAATGCTTCTGCTAAAAACC
>NZ_JAWRXJ010000430.1:0-265 GCF_046535095.1 Pseudomonas sp. SIMBA_041 | reverse complement strand
GATTTACATTGTAATTATTAAAAGTCAAAGTTTTTAAACTAGGTAAATTAGAAACATTTAGAGGATTACTAATTGTGTTTGTAGTATATTCTTTAAGAGTTATATTTTCTAATGCATTACACCCTTGAAGTAATAAATTATTTAAGTTAATATTTTCAATATAAAGAGATTTTAGCGAAGTGAAATTATTAAGGTTTATAGTTCCTATTGTAGGGCTGCTATCGCCATTCCCATAAAGCTTAACTTCCTGTAAAGTTGTGCATCC
>NZ_JAWRXJ010000429.1:0-265 GCF_046535095.1 Pseudomonas sp. SIMBA_041 | reverse complement strand
CGACGAATCGCTGACGTTGCCTTGGCACTGAAAACCATACGCTCTTGCATTTGCGGACGACGCATATCAAGATAACGATACTTTAGACGCAAGTCTTCAGATACGGTCGTTTTTTCGTCATTCAATGGGAATGGCGGTGTTTCAGATTTAGCCAGTACTTCAATTTCTTTGCCCAATAGCTCAATCTGGCCACTGGTCATATTATTATTTTCAGTACCTTCATAACGACGACGTACACGGCCAGTTATCTTTAGCACGTATTCAG
>NZ_JAWRXJ010000428.1:0-265 GCF_046535095.1 Pseudomonas sp. SIMBA_041 | reverse complement strand
CCATAGGGTGGCCGTGGTGGGTGCCGGAGATCATCACCTGGTTCTCTTCGAGAACACGGAATACTTCACGGCTACCGCCTACGGCACCAATCGGCAGCCCACCGCCGATCATTTTGCCCATCACGGTCAGATCGGGTTTGATTTCGTACTCGCTTTGCAGGCCATTATAGGCGGCGCGAAGGGTGATGGTTTCGTCCACGATCAGGAGGATACCCAGCTCCTCGGTCAAGGCTCGCAGCTTTTGCACGAACTCTTTTCCGAGCTC
>NZ_JAWRXJ010000427.1:0-265 GCF_046535095.1 Pseudomonas sp. SIMBA_041 | reverse complement strand
CTACCGGATCAAGGCCGGCGTGCCGGTGCCCCTGGTGGAAGCGGCGATCGTCGACGGCGAGGGCAATTTCCTCCCGGCCGATGGCGAGACCCAGGGCGAACTGGTGCTGCGAGCCCCGTGGCTGACCATGGGCTACTTCAAGGAGCCGGAAAAGAGCCAAGAGCTGTGGCAGGGCGGCTGGCTGCACACCGGTGACGTCGCGACCCTCGATGGCATGGGTTACATCGATATCCGCGATCGCATCAAGGATGTGATCAAGACCGGC
>NZ_JAWRXJ010000012.1:0-229713 GCF_046535095.1 Pseudomonas sp. SIMBA_041 | reverse complement strand
TCTCCGGGATGCGAACGGTACATCCAATACGCTACCCGACGGCTGTCCGGAGTGAACTCGATCCCGGCGCGGATAACGTTGCCATTGCGCGCCGCCTCGAACTTGTCGTGCGGCACAAATTCCGGGGCCAGCACCTGAAGCTGCAACGGCACCACCAAGCCTTCGTCGAGGCTGCGCGGACGCAAGCGAACAAAACATTCACCGGCCGTTTCCACGGTCCGCGCGATCAGGGCCTGTTGTCCGTAGAAGTCAGTCAGACCATCGGCATCTGACTCTTCTGCCCAATCGGCCCAGAGTTCCTGTAGCAGGTGCCGAAGTTCATCGTCTTGGGTTTTGGGCCGCGGCGTGATGCCGGTGCCGATCAGATTGCTGACCCGTTTATCGATGACGTTGAAGGCGTACGGGTCATTGCGCACCGCTGCGCGGGAACGTGAGCGCAGGTTGCGCAACGCCGGAATCGCAATGCTGTTGAAGCCGGCGTCGGGTGCATCCCAACTCGCGGAACGACGCCCTTCGGCGGCCCCTTCGTAACTGGCCTTGATGTTCGACGGAATCAGGAAACCGCTGCGGCCCAAGGTGGGAAAGTGACGAGCCATTACAGTCCCTTGCCTCCATGATAAAGCCGTACGATGCGCGACCGAGGACCAGCCGCCGCAATCAGCGAGCTGCGAATTTCATCGCGTGCCCTGAGCAGTTCGTCGATGTCGCGGTACTCAACGTTGCGATCCGCGTAGCGCACGATTTTTTCGCCGCGCGCGATTGCCTTCTCGACCGCATCGAGTTGCTGTTGGGTAAAGGCCATGGGATCGCTCTAAAGTAAAAGACAACGGGGTGTGCAACTGAGCGTTTTCACTCAGCGTCGTTTTTTCAGGTAGCCGCTGTTGGAGGTGCGACGCTGTGGGGGGCGTGCAATCAGCACCGGTGCTCCGGCTGACTTGACCGGTGGCGGTGCGGGATCTGCAGTTGGCTGCCGTGATATCTCCGGAGCGCTGACACGCTCAAACGTGACAGCTTTCTCGCCCAGTGGCGCCGCCTGAAACAGAGCATTTCTCACCCGCTCCCAGTCGTGTTCCTTGTAGCGATTCAAGCCCAAGTAATGCGCCATCGCCAGGCTGTACACCATCAAATCGAGGGCTTCGTTACGCTCCGCTTTGCCCTTGACCCATTCAATTTTTTTGTAGCCTTTGACGTAACGGGTCACCTTGCGTTCGGCGACACATTGGGCAAAAAAATCATCGGGCAGGTCGTTGGCAAAGTGCAATGCACCGGGACCGTCCTCCACTGGATAGCGGTTGTAGATCCAATCTTTGGCGGTGTCAGTGCCGACGAACCACAGCTCGACGCCCTTACGTTCGGTCTGACCTTTCCAAGTGACATCCATCATCGATGGCCGCTGCGCAATGACCGGTCGACCCGGCTTGCTCGCGCCCTTGACGGCGAAGATGTTGCGCCAACGCCGCAGCCAGCAGAACTGGTAAACCTCGTCGGTGTGGTTACCACCGGAGTCGATGCCGGCCGCCCGGATCGTCAGCTCCACACCACACGGGTGGGGGTAACGCACCTTGAGTTTGTCATCGAGCACCGACCAGGTGCGGTCGTCGGACGGATCGCCCCAGATCACCTGGTAGTCGATGATCCAACGCTCCATGCCGGCGCCCCAACCGACCACCATGAACTCCAGCCGGTTGGCTTGGACATCCACCGAAGCCGTGAGCATCAACACAGCAAACGGCATCGAACCCAGCCCATAGCTTTCCAGGCGTGCCCGCGCCATCAGGACATCCGCTTTGGTTTGCTCCTGGGCACTGTCCCAAACCTTCGCCAGACGGGTGTTGTAGAACACCTGCATGGGTTCCAAATCGCCGCGAGACATGGCGGTTTTGGCCTTCTCGAACTGCTTGGCCAGTGATGCCCAGCCGGGAGGCGAGTACAACGCATTGAGGTTGAAGCCGACGGTTTCGCCATCACCTGTGGCATGCGCGCGCCACTCGCCCTTGGTCAACATCTCGCCCTTGTGATGTTCTTCGATCAGCACGTCACAGTCGGGCCCGGCGCACTCGTAGTGCGCCAGTTGGCAATCCGCCGAGTAATGCAGGCGCTCCCATTCCAAGACTTGCATGTGCCCGCAAGTCGGGCATGGCACGTAGTAAAAACGCTGGTCGCTGGTCTCGAACAGATCGGCAATACGCGAAGCCCCTCTGATCGTCGGCGAACTGGAAAAGTAAAACTTGGCGTTACGGCCAAACGTACTGCCCCGGGTTTCAGCCAGCTCGATCGGGTCGCCCTCCTCGCCCACGTCCACAACCCAGCGATCCACTTCATCGCCGTAGATATAACGGGCCGACAACTCTGACAGGTTCGCCGCCGAGCCGGCGGTGGTGACATACAACGAACCACCCTCGAACTCTTTGGTGTCCATGGTGTTGCGTGCATCACGCGAACGGTTCGCCGCCACCCGTTCGCGTAGCACCGGGGTGGCCTTGATGGTCTTGCCGATGCGCGACGAGACTCGCTTGGCCAATCCCAGGCTGGGCAATAGTGTGAGAATGTTAGACGGTGCCATATGGATCAGACCGCCAATCCAGTTCAAGGCGATCTGGGTTTTCATCAACTGCGAAGCCACCATGGTCACCACGCGCTTGCACGGATGTGCCGGCGATAGGCAACGCATGGGCTCGCGGGCATAGGGTGTTCGCGCTGTGCGGTACTGCCCAGGTTCGGCAGCCCCTGCATCACGCGGAATGCGCATGAACTCGTCAGCCCATTGATCGATCCAGACATCCGGCTCGGGTCGCAGCCCGCGAAAGTACGCCTCCCGGTACACCGCTGCACCGTCGGGCATTTCCGCTGACATGGATTAACTCGCTGCAGTCAAAGAATGGATGAGGTCTGTCGAGGCCATCCGTTCTGCATCGTCCAGCACCCGGCGCAATGCGGCAGTGAGGTGCTTCTCGATTTGCCAATGATCACTCATGGCCGCCAATTCGGGTGCCAGCTGTGGCGGCATGCCGAGCAACAGATCTCGCAACATCCGCCCCGTCGTGTACGCCGCCGTTTTAACGGCCTCCAACTCAACATGAGCGCCGCGATTTTTATGAAACTCGCTCTCTGTCAGGCGTGACTCATAAAATTCGCGGTAGGCACGAGACTCCTGAAAATCCGGGATGCCTTCGACAGGCAAAGGCGCCTGGAGTGGAGCAGTGTTTGGTGGTTCGTATGCGATGTGAGTGGCCGGGGTATTTCCGTCGGGCCTGCGCTGAATTCGTTCACGCTCGTGCCGCGCCGCCACGTTGGCTTTGCTCGGATCCGCGGTGCTGAACAGGAGTCGATCCGTAGCCTCGACATCCACCATGCCATCCGCCATCAACACCAAGCGTCCTGCCTTAGCCAACTTCGACACGTAGGGTTTCGACCACCCTTGGCGAGTGGCGAACTCCGCTTTGGTGAGTGCTGTCATGTCGATACCTTACGGTTAACCCGGCGGGGCCGAGAGTTAACCGAGTAAATTAGTCGGTTAACTCCTAGGTTAACCACCTCAACGCCACGGTCTGCTTGGCTTTCAACCAAATTCATGGCCGTTTTTTCAATCGCTTAGTTAACACCTGGTTAACTGCCTTAGTTAACCGCTCTGCAGGCCGCGGCCCGCATGGCTTACAGACGAATCAGGGGATAGTCGAGTTAACTAGGTTAACTCCTAAGTTAACCGCCCTGTATGCCGCAGCCCACAAGGCTTTCAGCCCAGTTAACCAATGGAGTTAACCAGTTAACTAACTTTGGTGGGGTGCCGCTAACGCGTTCGCGCGAGTCTTATGCCCCGTGTTCCTTGGAAGTTGCCAGGGTCCCCTGCGCATGCCGAATGGCGTCGCTTCACAGCCGCCCAAGCAAAGCGACCGACGTGCCGATGCCAACAAGAAGCCCGAACGCCAGCCCAGCTGTAAATGGCCAGACAGTTGCTGGCTTATATTGGAAATCGATAGTTTCAGCCGAAGCGACCAGCCCTTCTGGCTGCCCCGGCATTAGATCATCGCTTAGGGTGTGCTCCCGAACCAGATCAGAACGAACCAAAAAACCACGATCAGAACTACGGCCTACCATCTGCTCGTCTTTGTGCAAGACCAGCTCTCCCCCGTAATGCACGAAGCTGTCCGCTTCAATGCAAACTGGGGTGTAACGATCAGGAAGGTATACAGCGAACGTGGATTGGCTCATCAACTCACCTCTTTGAAACGATAAAGACTCACCGGATGGCGAGCCCAGAGAATAGAAATAGGGTTCTGCTGCGTCTGCTGAGCTCACTGAGTGCGTTTGAAAGGGAGGCAGTCGACTTAGACCATCACCTATTACAGCGAGATGCCTTGTTTGTGGATCATGGGGATATCTCTGCAATCTGACGGGCAATTTCGTCATGGATCAGTTTGGCTGACCAGGTATGCGCGACGAGGTCAGTGCCTGCGACCAACAGCGCGGCATCACCCTCGACGGGAATGGCCGGCTTGTCGCTCAGGTCGTTGTAGCTACCCGAGAAGTCAGAAGTCCCACTGCCGATAGCAGAACGAGCGGTGGCGGCGTCGACACTCACCAGCACAGCCTTACCAACATCCGAGGCGTCCGAGATGCTCTCCGAGGTGATGTCACCTGGCGCACCACCGGCATTGCTCGATCCCTTCACCACAGCCTGGAGCACTTGAAAGCCTTCAGTGATGGAGACAGGACTACCGTACGGCTGCCAGCCATCAGAGATGGCCTGTGCCAGCTTGGCCGTCACCTCCTCAGGAGTGTTGGCAACGACAGTTTCGTATTGGGTGTAGGCCATTCTTTAAACCTCAAAATTGAATGTTTGAGCGGCGAGCGGCTGGCATGCAGCCGACTCAACACAATGGATTTAGCCCGTCGTGGCATAGCACAGCAAGAGCACAAGAGGCACCACCCATGGGCAGCGCTTCATGGAGCCGAATTTGATTTAGGAAACTTGAAGTCGGCGAACCGATCAGCTAGATCGGCAATCTTCTTCACACCAAGGAAACCGATGAACACCCCCGCAGCCGTTGCAAAGTTCTGCGGTAAGCCGAAGAACTCCAGTAGCGGAATCAAGCCAATGGTGATCAGCGTGCAAAGCGAGGCTTCAAGCAGTGCCTGTCGTCGCGTGCCACCGCCGTAAATGATGCGCAAGGCACCCACCACAAACGACAGTGCTCCGGCGTAGATCGTCGGTGCATTCTGCCCCAGCCATGCGAGAGCAAGCAGCCAGGTGTCTGGTTTGTCGGGCATGTTTGTCATCCGAATTTCTCCCTTTCGGGAGCGCAATAGATTCGGCTCCAGCAGCACTCCCAGCTTGGAGCGATGGGTATGGCGGAGCCGAAAACGAAAAAACCCTGCTCGATGGCAGGGCTTGTAAATGGATACAAAAAAACCGACTCAATGGTCGGGTTCTTGAAAGGCGTCTCGCTGCGTCACAGCAACACACGCTGCTATAAAAGCAGGTCTATTCCGCGTGGAAAAGGCTTTTCCTCTGAAAATGAAAAATCGCACCCAACTCGACCATACGTTTGCTTTCGCGTTGCCCATCTCACATAAGAAATTTGCTCATCACTCTTTAACCACGATGGAGAGAAAACTACGCAATTCAGTCCTGCGTGAGAGGCAGTAATCACCCCGTAGCTGCCGCGGTCGACAGGTGGCATTCGGCCAATAGCAGCCGTTAAACCTGCTATCACTAACGGCCATCAGAAGGGTCTCATGCACGCTACGGAGACAAAAAACCACATAAGATTTCAGTCGAGTTTGCGAATTCTTCCCAAAAACATTGAAACTGCCTCGATTCGGCTATCCTATTCCTCATACCCAGCGAATCATGGACGAACCTATGCAGCAACGAAATCTCACAAATGGCTCTGACGAGATCAGAATCAATGCTAACGACACCTTCGAGCATAATTATTGGGGAAAAAATTCGGCGTAACTACGAGCGAGCTCAAATCCGCAGTGAAAGCGGTGGGCGATGCCCCTAGCGCGGTCCATAGTCAACTTGAAAGCATAAAAAAACTCTAATGATACATGCTCGACGTGGTGAGTCGTCGATGGACAGATTTATCACTGCGAAACTGGTTCAAGGCTATCCAATATCTGGGAAGATCGCGGACGTAGACCAAACCTAAAATACAGGTCGATTCAATCGTACAGTGACTCGCAATCCTTTTTGGCTTAGTTCATCTAAATAGTTAAGCGTGACACTTGCATCATTACGACTGGCTATCGCGCTGACAATAGACAAACCTAGCCCTGAGCCAGCTTCACCGGTCCCCAGGCTGCGGTAAAACGGATCGAACACCAGCGCCTGTTCTTCGGCGCGAATGCCCGGACCCGAGTCCTTGATTTCGATGAGCGCGCCCTGCTCCGTCCGTTCGACGCTGAGGTCGACTCGTCCGCCCGCCGGGGTATAGCGGATGGCGTTATCCACCACGTTCTTGATCAGGATGAAGAGGTCCAGTTCGTTGATGACGACCTGCACGTCCTCGACGCTTTCCACGCCGATATCGATGCCTTTGTCATCTGCCAGTGGCAGCAGGTCTTCCAGCACTCGGCGAAACACTGCATGCACCGAAACGGCGGCCTCGGCGCGTTGCGCGATTGATTGCGCGGCGGCCAGGGCGAGCAACTGCTCAATCAGCTTACGACTGCGTTCGATCCCCTGAGCCAATGGCAAAAAGTTCTGCCGGGTGACGGCCGACATGGGCGTAGCGGCCAATCGCTCTGCCTGCAGGGACAGCGCCGTCATCGGCGAACGCAGCTCATGGGCGGCATCGGCGATAAACCGCCGCTGCGCCTCCATGGCCTGAGCAACGCGGCGGAGTAATCGATTGATCGCCACAACGAAGGGCCGGATCTCGTTCGGCAGGTGCTGTTCATCAATCGCATGCAGCGCCTGTTGGTCACGCTGATCGATTTCCGCCGAGAGCGTCGCGATCGGGCGAAACAGCTTGCGCACCAGATCCCCTACCACCAACAGCAGCACCGGAAACAGAATCAGAAATGGCAGCACACTGCGCCAGGCGCTTTCCCGTGCTTCCTTGTCGCGCACGTCGGCTTCCTGCGCGACGGCGATGCGTTCGCCTGCCGATGTGGTTCTGACCAGCACACGATAGTTTTCACCGGCGATATTCAGCGTTACCAGACCATCGGCCAGGGTCAGGGGAAAGGGCAACGGAATGCTCGCGTCGTCAGTGCCGACGGCTTTGCTGCTGTCGGCCAGGTACTGCACGGTGATCCGGGAGTCTTCGTCATCGCCAACTACCTGTCCGGCAGCGGGATAACCCAGGGTCATATGCTGGCGATCGAACAGCAGCGCCACCTGGCGCAAGCTTTCGTCCTGCATTTCGTGCGCTTCGTCGAGCGCCGAGATGAACGCGAATGCACCGGCGAGCAAGGCGACGATGAGAATGGCCAGTGACAGCGTGATGGAAAGCCGTGACTGCACCGAGTCGCTCAAACGCCTTTTGAAACCATCCATCCCATCCCCCTGACATTCTTGATGATATGGTTTCCTAGTTTGCGCCGCAGTGCATGGATCAAAAACTCCACCGCGTTGCTTTCCACTTCGTTGCCCCAGCCGTAAATCCGATCCTCAAGTTCGCTGCGCGAGAGAATCGCACCCGGGCGGATCAACAGCGCCTGCAACAGTGCAAACTCGCGGCTGGAAAGCTGCACTTCGGCGATTTGAGCGGTGGAGGCCTGTTTGGAAACCAGGTTCAACGACACCTCGCCGTTATCCAGCAACGATTGTGCGTTTCCGCCGCGACGGCGCAATACCGCCCGCATCCGTGCCAGCAACTCGACCATGGCGAAGGGTTTGAGCAGGAAGTCATCAGCGCCACCATCGAGGCCGCGCAGCCGGTCATCCAGACCATCGCGGGCGGTGATAATCAGCAACGGCACGGGGTTGTTGTGCGCGCGAATGGCGTCCAGCACATCGAGCCCGTCCTTGCCGGGCAGGCCGAGGTCCAGCAACACCAGATCGTAGGTCTGGGTGTCCAGCGCCGCCAGCGCGGTGAGGCCATTTTTCACCCAGTCGGTGGCATAACTGGCTTCTTTGAGCGCAGCCTCGATGGCTTCGCCAATCATCAGGTCATCTTCGACCAGCAGAATCCGCATGCAGCGCTCCGACAGAAAAAGGCGCGAAAGCCATTGCCATCGCGCCTGTATTGAAGCACTTGAACCGACGTTTGTCCGCCGCCGGTTCAGCGCTGCGATCACTGCTTGCCATTCATCGAATCGAAGGCTTTGAGCAGATCGTCCATGGCCGCCTTGCAGTCAGCCTGCTTGGGCGAGCTGGCGCGCAGGGCATCCAGCGCGCGGTCAATGGCCTTGTCCAGCACATGCCAGTCAGCAGCGGCACGCGGCTTGATGCCGGCTTCGGCGGAGTCCCAGGTGTTCTCCAGATCCTTGATCCGGGTCTTAGCGCCGAGCAGGTCATTTTTCTCGACCCGCGCGCTGACGTCGGCGGCGATGTTGCGAAACTCGCTCAGGTCACCCAGCTTCGAGCCCGATTGCGGCGGCGCGCTCAAAGAGGTGGTCGGCGCACCGGCAGCGGGTTTGTCAGCTGGTTTCGAGCAGCCGGCGATGCTGCCGAGCAGTAACAGAGACGAGATGATCGCGGCGTGGCGAAAAGCGATTTTGAAGCTGTGCATATTGATTCCTTGATAGGTGTCTGAAGGTTATTCAATGGCGGTTTTACGGTTGACGAGGCTGATTTGCGCGACCGCCACCAACAACACGATGACGGTCAAGAAGATCGCGCTGGTCCAGGCGGCGCCCATGCCCAGGCCGCCGTAGGTCTTGGCCTGGGTCAGCAAGTCGCCGAGGGAGGCGCCGAACGGCCGGGTGAGGATGTAGGCGATCCAGAAGGTCAGCACCACGTTAGCCCCGAGGCGCCAGGCCAGCAGCGTCGCCGCAATCAGCGCACCGAAAATCACCGCACCGAGGGTGAAACCCAGCCCCATCGCTTCCGTGGCCAGATCCCCGGCGGCGGTGCCCAGGGCAAAGGTGCACAGCACCGTGGACCAATAGAAGAGCTCGCGCCGCGGCGTGTTGATTTCGCGGATCGACAGGTTGTTCTCGACGGTGAACCAGAGCAGAAAGTTCACCGCCAGCAACACCGAGAACACCGCGGTGCTGACATACAGGCTGATGTCGAGCATGTCGGTCATGATGTCGGTGATCTGCGTGCCGACGATGCTCACCAGCACAACGGTCAGCCAGTAGATCCACGGCGAATAGACGGTTTTGCGCATTTGCAGGAACAACGCCCCCCCGAGTAACAGCGCCATGCCGATGCTGGTCCAGCCAGCGCCGAAGCCGGCATCCACGGCGAGGAAGTCGGCGCCGGTTTCACCCACGGTCGTCGAGAGAATCTTGATCACCCAGAAGGCCAGTGTCACTTCGGGGACTTTGTTGAGCCATCCGGCTTTTGCGGGATTCATGTGCGGTTCGCCTCTCCTGAACAGCGCTGAACTTGCGCTGTGGGGACGATACGACCCAATACTTAGCTGGGACTGAGGATTCGCTCAATATTAAAGAGCACGGTAAATACATTTACCGATCTCCGACTAAATCAAGTCGTCTTCAGCACCGGTTGTCTGAATCACCCCTGCTCTCGTAGACAAATTCGACTGCCCCCTTTTGGCCGAAGGCGGCGTTCACTTTATTTTCGCTGGGATGCATCCGGTTCTCCGTCTTCTACGTCAATCAATCGCCCTCTTTCGAAGGGTGGAAGAATCAAGGAGATGCCATACACTCCAGTGGAGTCATACCGTCATCGATACGGTTCTGATGCTGAAGTTGAGAGCGGATTTCGTTTCTACTGGACTACACTTGACTATTTCTGCCCCCCTAGAGACAGCAACGCCATCACTTTACGAGGGAAGATATGCGGGCTATTTCAACTGCTAATATCGCCTACGGAACCCAAATACTATGCATATTCGGTGCGTTGGGTTTGGTTTTCCTTTGGGGGCTTGGCTTAGAAGGAAGTTACGGACTCTACGCACTTGTACTTGGAGGCATTTTCATAGCAGTAACTTTGTGCGGGAACTACCTAGCAAATGGTAAAAAGCTAAGGTAGCCCCCTCAGTCGAGATTCTCAGCCTTGTGGCCGGTTCCTAATGTCAGCTTTTGGCCGATTCTGTTGAAAACAGTCGGTCATCCAAAACTGACTGCTCATTGGGCGGTGAAAATGCCTTTTTTGCGCGCTGCTACGTGAAATCCGAGTCCGCAAGCATCTGCCAAAAGTAAAGATTTCAATCTTGGATGCTTACTTTTCTGACGCGCAAACCATGGCCGACTTTTTCAACAGAATCGGCCGATTTCCGCCCTGTGTCCTAGGCTGCAATCGGATGTCAATACATTCGGCAGGGCGACAGGGGTGGCAGGGGTGGCCGGATTGGTAGGGAACACCAATGGCGTCTAAAAATCAGTAATACTGACGCCTCGCCTCGCGCTACGCTCTATTCTTATACGGCCCAACTTGAACAGGAAGCGCCCATATGCTGCGCGTAAACGAATTATCCCCCATAGGCTCGCTCGACCCACTCTCTGTGGGTTTGCCGACGGAGTCGTTGCAAGGCGCTTGGGAGACGTCGCTGGAAAACATCATTCAGGCCCGCACGGAACTGGCCATTCTAGAGCACGTCTCAATCGCCCGGGGTTTTGCATGGGGTGTCTATGCGGGTGCGCTAGTTGACCATACGAGTTTCACTTCCATGGGCGCGAAAATCATCTTGGCTCACCAAGAGGCCTTAGATAAACCCAGGAACACCATCATCGAGAGCGGTTGACTGTAGTTCAGTAGAACCCATGCATGGTTGTGAATGAGAAGTGAATCATCCCGGATATTCTGGACCATCCGATGACAGCATTTGGCCGATGGCTGCCCTCCGCGGCAGGCAGCAATCAGCCAAAAGTTTAAGCAGCTTTCCGCATTTCATCGACAGCACAATCGATCCACGCGATACCTGCCCTCGCTAATTCCCGCGTCTTTCCTTCACTCATGCCGTAGTGCTTGCCAACTCGGAGCATGGGCCATTTAGCGCCGTAGTAAAGCCAAATAATATCGCCCATTTGTCGGTCACGATGTGAGAGCCGTGCAATCGCGCTATCAATAGCTCCAGCCCATTCATCTGTGATGCAATAGCTCTTACTAGCCGACACTTGCGGCACCGCCTGACGCATTAGCGCAAAAGTCGGTGAAATATACGTTGGGACCCCGGCCCCATCCATCCGCCACCAACCCCACTGCTCCACCAGGTATTCGGTATCGCCCAAAGGTCGACCTGCCGGCTTACGAATCATCATGCTTTCAATCCCCAGTGTAATTTGATCCGCCGGCACCGCGACGGTTGTTCTGCTGGTAGTACTCAGCCGGGCCGGATAACGTTGGACCCCGCTGCAGTACCTCAATTTCGCGTTGAGCCTGCTGCAATCTGAGGCTGAGCTGTGTCACCAATTCGTCTGTAGAAATCGTCAATCGACTCCCCGCCATCACCCAACCTGGCAGTTGCAATCGACGCAAGCCAACTCATGAAACACCCCTTGCACCACTGCTTTTCCCTTGCAGGTCAAGCACTGCTCCAGCTCTATCTGCTCCTTACGAAAGCCATGGGCGTGGGCTTTTTTCATGTTTTCAAACCTCGCCCTTAACAAATTGCGGAATCGACTCGCAGACCGTGCCATTCAAGGCGTCTACGAGGTTTTGCGATTCTTCATATCTAACGTCTGTCTGCTGGTGGATCGCCTTGAAGCCGCGCTCATCTAACCAGTTGTGCCACTTCACCAACGCCAGCCGACGCTGCTCCTTGGCCTGGGTGTTGATGTAGGTCGAGGCGATCTTGCCCAGCGAATGGTTCAACAACATCTCGCCGATGTGGCCGTCAACGCCAAGATCCGTCCAGGCAGTGCGGGCCACCTTGCGTAGGTCATGACTGGTCCAGGCGCCCTGCCCCAGTCGGGTGAATATGGCGCTGGCCTGGTTGTCGCTCAGCGCCGTGCCTCGGCGGGAAGGAAATAGGAATTGGCCTTCGTAGCCTTGGGCGGCCTGACGGTCCCGGTAGCGGCGCAGCAATCCGCAAACTTGATCGGTCAGCGGCACGCGCAACTCGGTCTTGCTCTTGGTGTGTTCGGCTGGCAGAAACCATTCACGTTCCGGCAGCGCAATGTCAGCCCAGCGAGCCTGCCGGGTTTCGCCGATGCGGGTGCCGTGACACAGCATCATCAGGGCCAGCATGGCGTCACCTGGCGTACTGTCGAAACGTTCGGTCAGCTGCGTCACCAGCTCGGGCAATTGGACGTCGCGCAGGCGCGCGGCCTTGGGCAGGATGCGCGCTGTCGTGAAGTTGCCGAACTTGAGCTCGGCCATCGGGTTGATAGGAATAAGGTCCAGCTTGCGGGCCTGCCGGAAGGCCACCGCGAGCAGGCGGTAGAGCTGCTGGACGTATGACAGCGACAGCTCTGCCTGAGCCGGCCACATCAGCAGTTTGTCCAGTGTCTGGGCGTTGACGTCACCAATGAGCAGATCATCCAGGCGTGGCTTGAGCTGGCAGTTGATGGCTGACTTGATTGCTGACCGGCGCTTGGCCGAAAGCGAACGGGAGCGCGACATGCGATCGGCAAACCAGTCGAGCAGTTCGCCGACAGTTATCCAACCCGAAACGCTGGCCGCGCCATCAGCAGCCACGCGCAAGCGCACCGCCGGCAACGCCGCGACCACCTGCTTGGTGGACAAGTCAGGAAAGGCGCCGATGCGGTGCCACTGGCGTTTGTTCAGCAGGTACCAGGAGCCACGCGCGCGATTTTTCGCAAAGCGAAAGTGCAGCGCGGGATGGCTGGCATCCCGCAGGTCACGCACATGCTCTAGTTTGGCGTTGCGCTGAATTTCAGCGTCGGACAGTTTCACGGTCAGGGTCTTGATCAGCGCGCTCAATCGGTCGCCTCCGACTGGGTGAAACGGTCGACCACCTCGAACGTGGAAGGCCACATCCACGCACCATACCGTTTGGCCATGGCCTCATCGGCGAACAGTGCCAGGGCATGGTCGGGCGTGCTGCTCAAATCCATCTTGAACGAGCAGCAGAACACCGCGAAGCGGTAGGTGGACGGTTCGGGAACTGCAAGTCGTGTAGAGCCCATTAGAATGTTTCCTTTTGACGGTAACGGCCGGCCAAGCTGGTGACCTTCTCCGGCTGCTCGACAGCCTCTGGTTTCCACCCGGCAGCAAGGTTTTCAAAGCGGTTGTACAGACCGAGAAAGGCCGTGCGGATTGTGCCCATTTCGATGTCGCGGCCCTTGCCGATGATGATTTCGGCGATGCCTTTGGCGTCGGTGTTTTCGTGATAGACCTCATCGCGGTACACGAACAGAATCACGTCCGCGTCCTGCTCGATGGCGCCGGACTCCCTCAAGTCCGAGGGAATTGGTCGCTTGTTCGGGCGTTCTTCGCACTTGCGGGAGAGCTGGCTCAACAGCACAACAGGGATGCCCAATTCCTTGGCGAGCAATTTGCAACCGCGACTGATACTGCTGACTTCTTCGGTGCGGTTGCTGCCCTCGCCTTCCAGCAACTGCAGGTAGTCGATCATCAGCAGGTCGAGGCCATACCGCAGCTTGTGACGGCGAGCCAACGAGCGAATGCGGCCAATCGACGAACCTGCGCGGTCGGCGATGTACAGCGGAGCGCGCCGCAGCACACCGGCCGCCGCGGCGAGTTCCGTGCCGTGGGTCTGGCAGGCGGTTCCGTTCTTCACCAAAGTGAGCGGAACACGACCCTCCGAAGCCACGGCCCGGTCCAGCAGTTGGCCCTTGTTCATCTCCAGGCTGATGACGAGTGAAGACTTGCTTTGGCGCACGGCGGCATCGATCACAAAGCCCATCGCCAGCGTGGTCTTGCCCATGGCGGGACGCCCGGCCACGATGTACAGATGATCGGGTTGCAGGCCGCCGAGCTTCTCGTCCAGGTCTCTCAGGCCGGTCGAGAGGCCAATCAGAGTTTCGCCGCGGGCATGACGATCATGGCGCTCCTGCCACACCTCCAGTTGGTCGATCAGCACATCACCGACTTTGACGATGTCGTCATCACCGGCGCCGCAATCGATGGCCATAGCCGCAGCCTGAACGGCGGCGATTTTCGTTTGCACGTCCTGAGCGCTGTGCGCGATGTCCATGGCTTGGCCGCCGAGGTCGAACAGGGCTCGCTCGACAGCCCGCTCGCGCACAATGCCCGCGTAAGTCTTGGCGCTGGCGACGCTGGGAGTACCGTTTACGATTTCGGCGCAGTAGGCAAAGGCCGGGGAGCCATCCGGCAAGTTGCCAACGTGGTCACCCACGGTGAGGAAGTCGACAGCTTTGCCGGCCGAGCGCACCGCCATGATTCCCCGGTACACCTCGGCGTTTTCCGGGAAGTAGAACGATTCGGCGGACAGGTCATCGCTCAGGGAGTCGATCAGTTCAGGGCGCTGCATCATCGCGCCCAGAAGCCCGTGTTCGGCCTCGATGTTGTAGGGGTCACGCATTGTAATTACCCTCTACGACCTTGACGAAGTTGCTCGGCGCGATCAGCCAATCGAAGTTGCAGCGGAACGGGCTACCACCGGTAGCGGCAACCTCGCCCATCAAAAATTTGCTCGAGCTCACCAGGGCGAAGTACTCAGCCCAGAACTGTAGATCTTGGTGCACCTGGCTCTCGTTCCAGCGAGCACCGATCTTGGCGATCCGATCCTTGGTCAACATCACCACTTGAGGAAACTCCGGAATCGTCTTGTTGAACAAATCGACGATGGCCTGCGTTGGGCACTTCGGCTTCAAAACCTTCGGTGGTTGCTCATCGTCGACAAGAGGTGACGGTTCACTTGATGGTTCTATTACGGTTCTGGGTGCGGCTGCTGCGGGGGTTTCTGTCGTGAGCTGCGGGGGTGGTGGTGCAGCTGCTGCGGGGGGCGACTCTTGCGGGGGTGCATATGCTGCCGGGGTTAACGTGTACATCGTCGAGCGGCCCATCCGTTCGCGGACAGACAACAGGCCAACCTGCCCCAGCCACTTGATGGCCGTTTGAACGGTCCTTGGGGAAAGGCAAGTGCGCTGTGCGATACGGGCAACAGACGGCCAGCAAACGCCTTCATCGTTCGCATTGTCCGCCAATGAAATCAACACAGCCTTTTGCGGCCCGCTCATGCCTTGGAGCGGCCAGCACAAGCTCATGATTATGGTGCTCACAGCCGATCTCCAATCTCAGAGTCAGCCGTAATACATAGTCGTGACACGTTTTTCGATTGCTCGAAAAGTGCAACGATATGGTGGGTATTGCCGGGGTTAGCGATCGTGTTCATAATGACGCCACATTGTTTTACATGTAGTTGAAGAAGCCGGGTTGCAGCCCGGCTTTTTTGCGCCTGCGATTCAGGCAGCCTTGAGCGACACGCGGAGAACATGTAGCGCGTCGATTGCTTCAAGGATTGCTTTCTCGCCTTCGGCTTTCTCGTTGAGGCTGATGTGGTTGTCGATGGTTGCATCGAAGATCAGTCGGCCCACGTCACCACATTCGGCCGACAGGTTCCCCAATGCGATCAGCAGGGGCTTTGGGGCTGGACGCTCACGCGATACAAGATCAAACCCGAAGCGATCAGCCCATGCCGCCAATGGTCGGAAGTCCTGAGTGAAAGCCATGATCCGATCAAGTTCAGGCACATTCATGTTGTGGCTGTCGTAATCAGGGTTGGCCTTCTGAGCCAGAAGGGTGCGTGAGGTGAAGCTGGCTCCTTCCGCGATCTTCTTGGTACCGTGCTCGTCTACTACGTCGTAGATAGCTCTCATCAGTGATTGCATGTAACACCTCGAAAATTGTTACGTGGCTTAGCGCCACGCATTCCGCAATCATTCGTTCATCTACTGATTAGGGATGAACCTACGAACTTTTATTCTTCCTTCTCGAAACAGATACTGGTGCAACCTGGTGAAGCGTCTGATTTCTTGGCGCTATGCATGCAAAGCTCGCGAGCAGTAACTGCCCCCCTGGTTAGCTCTTCCGCCAAAAAAGCTTTTGCTGCGCCCATGTCATAAGTGCCGCTAGCCCAGTAAGAGACAGCGGCCTGTGAAACTCCGAGGGCTGCTGCTGTTTTTGCTTGCCCGCCAAAGAAACCAACGAGCTTTTCAATGGGATTCATGGCAATGCCTCTTGATAAGCGTGCTTATATCCTATTAATAAGGAGGCTTATTTGCAAGCTCATAAGGAAACTTATAGCGTTGAGCGTATGACTACCCTTGCCCAACGACTAAAACTCAGCCGCTCACACGCGAATCTCACTCAGAAAGCCTTAGCTGATAAGGCTGGAATTGAGCAGCCCGCCATCTCTCAGCTCGAAACCGGGAAGAGCATGAAAAGTGTTCACTTACCGGCTATCGCACAAGCGTGCGGCGTGAGCATCATTTGGCTTGCAACCGGAAGCGGCGGGATGACCTCTGAGACTTCCACTTTTGATGCCAATGTTGAACCGGCTATCGGCCCTATACGCTTCTACGAATATCCAGAGATAAGCTGGGTTCAGGCGGGAGCAGCCACGGAAGCGCTCGATTTGTGGAATTTAGCTACATGCGAAAAACATCCGTCAGATGCTTGGGCCGGACCGAACGGCTTCTGGCTGAAGGTTCGGGGACCGTCTATGACTTCGCAGGGAGGTGTTTCCTTTACGGAAGGGATGGTGATACTTGTTGCTCCAGGATTTGATGTAGAGAGCGGTCAGTATGCGGTCGCCAAAATGATCGACACCAACGAGACAACTTTTAAGCAGTTCGTCTGGGATTCTGGACGCGCTTTCTTGAAACCGTTAAATCCGGCTTTCCCTACCATTGAGTTAGATGATGAGTGGGAAATTGTTGGTCGCGTAGTGGATGCGAAGTGGCCTAGATCCGTGCTTTAACCAATAAAGTCGGTACTGGGCGTTTCATTCCCTCTTGCGTCCTGCCGATGCCTCCCCTCCCCATGCGGATCTGTACACACTTCGCCGTGATCATGAATGGGCATTCCATTGAAAGGTGGTCAGCTTTGCGCGTGCTGTCCCAGATGATCGCTCAGCGCCCTACGAATCAGACCGCTCAATGATATACGTAGCTGGGTCGCAGCCACGCTGACTGCTTAATGTAGTTCATGCCCTACCCGCACGTTGAACGCCCCCTCAAACGGAATCTCTGATTCCTGCCCCAATGATGCGCAGGTGTTGAGTGTGCTCTTACGAAGCGAAACGCCCATTGATTTGAAAACGCTTTGAAGGCACAGCCAAACTATAAGCATGCTTATTGACTTCCAATATAAGCGAGCTTATATTGATCGCGTCGTAACCCGATACCCACATCAGGACGGGGAGCGAAGAGTCAAGTGACTCACCGCTCTTTAATAATCAGCGCAACAAATAACAGACCGCATTGCCTCTACCGGGGACCAGACAGGCCCAAAAGCCTACCCATGACAGGAACAACCTGGACGGCTGCTCGATGGTGAAACGCCAGAACCGTGTGAATGACCCGGCAAGCAATGCGCCCCGCCACTCCGGCGGAAATAGGACGAACTGCATCACTCCACGTCAGCCTGACGATAACTGCCCGAGCACTTGGTACTCCCCAGCACCAAGCCGCATCGGTGAGCTCTGAAGCACAACGATTGTTGGATGGCCCCTGCACCATCGCTTCAGAGCTCACCGATGCGGACGAAATTCCGGCTTATACCGGCCACCTGCATGCAACAAACCAGAGAACGGCGAGCGCACGCCATGATGCCAACGGCGCGCATTGGAGGATAAACATAATGAAATAGACCATAACCCAAAGATCACTGCATCTGCGAAAGGCCCGAACGTCCACGGGCCTTTCTTTTTCACGCCTTTATCCGCCAGCACTCTCCCTTGCGCCTAACGCCAACCAGCAGGTACTCCGAGTGCTGACGAATACACGCAACCCACACTGAGGAATAGCCATGAACCAAACGATCAGACAGAGCCAAGCAATCCTCCAAGGGTTGCGTCTCCAGACGTCACTGGCCACCACCGAAATGTACCAAAGCATAGGTCGGGATGAGCCCGTTCGCATACTGCAGTACACCGTTGTTCCAAGCGGCGGCATCACAGTTGAAGTAATCGAGCGCTCCACTGGGACGGCACAGGGTGACTCGTTTGGTCATGACAATTTCAGCCAGTTTGCTGCCTGCCACAAGCCAGCAAAAACATTCGCTCGCACACTTCTGCGCTGGACCACCGGTTCGGCGCTCCTATTGATCTTGTTCGCCTACTTCGGCGCAGGACATTGAAACGGCCCAACCAGCGCGTACATCAGCAGGTTCGTCTGCGCATGCGCCAGCCTCAATTCAACCTTCCCCCCAGCGGGCTGCTGGCCATCCCGGAGAAACAGCCGTGCCCATCCCTACCCACACCGCACAGTTCCTCGAAGAACTGATCGGCGGTGCATTTGCCAACCAAATCGACCACGCCCTGTCCGAAGTCGCCGCCGGCGGTGATCGCCCATGGCAAAGCCGAGTTCAACCACCTACTGCCGTAACGCGCGGCATGGAGCATCAAATGAACACCGCACGTAATGACGATCAGATCGAGTTCATCCGCCTGCCAGAAGTTAAGAAGCTGGTTAGCCTTGGCACCACCAAAATTTACACCATGGCCAAGATAGGCCTGTTCCCGAAGCAGGTGCGGCTGGGCGGGCGGGCGGTCGCCTGGATCAAATCGGAAGTCCTGCAATGGAGCAATGATCAGATTGCCGCAGCTCGAGGCCAGCGGGATCAGGCGCCCGCTTCGAGTGAGTCCAAGTAATCTGCCCAGTCCTGCATCATCCCCCGCCGCTGCTCCACATACTCTGCATGGTTGTAGGTCTTTCTAATCTTGCTTGAGCCCGCGTGCGACAACTGCGCCTCGATCCAATCTTCGTTGTAACCCATCTCATTCAAGGCCGTTGAAATCGTGGCACGGATTCCGTGCCCGGTCAGTCTGCCTTCATATCCCATACGCCTTAATGCAACATTGACTGTGCCGTCGCTGATTGGCTTGCTCGGATCACTCCGGCCTGCAATCAGCAGCTTGTAGCGGCCAGTCAACTGGTGCACTTTGCGCACTTCTTCAATCGCCTGCCGCGAAAGTGGTACCAAATACGGCGGCACGTTGTCTCCTCCCTTTGCCCTAATTACTTTTTGAAGTTGCTTCACAGCTGATGCCGGGATCGTCCAGAGCGCACCATCCAGGTCGAACTGTGACCATGTTGCATTACGTAATTCACCCGTACGCACGGCAGTCAGCAATAGAAGACGGATTGCGCTCTTCGTGTACTCCGTAATATCGGCCCCACTCAGAGCCTTAAGGAACTCCTTCAGCTCATGCTGCCTGAGCATCGGGTTATGCTTTTCGGGTGGCTCTTTGGCCGCAACGATATCCAAGTCAGCAGCTGGGTTGACTTCCAAATAGTCAGATGCGATGCCAAAACGGAAGATCTCGTTCAACCAGGTTCGACATTTGCGGGCCACATTGAGCGCCCCGCGCTTTTCGATAACCCGCAAAGTCGCTAGTACATCAGCGCGCTTGACGTCAGCAACAGGAATTTTCCCCAGTGCTGGGATCAAATCTTTATCCAGATACAACTTGGCCTGCACAGCAGCGCCCTTTTTTGCCGTTGCCCACCTTGGCAGCTTGAAGGTGTACCACTCATTGGCTACGACTTCGAATGTTTTGACCGCACTGGATACGGCGGCCCGTTTATCCTCTTTTCGGGCGGCGCGTGGATCAGTGCCTTTGGCTACGAGCGCCCGAGCCTGATCGCGAAACTCGCGGGCCTCTCTAAGGGTAATTTCGGGGTAGGTGCCCAGCGACATGCGCGGCTGTTTGCCGTGCCATGAAAACCTAAAGTGCCAAGACTTTGTTCCGTTGGGTGCAACGAACAGCGATAAGCCGCCAGTGTCAGCGAGGGTGAATTCTTTTTCGGCCGGTTTGGCCTGACGCACAGCGGTATCAGTGAGAGGCATTAGTACAGCACCAAGTCAGTCGAACTGAGGAAGTGCTAAACAATGTACTAAAAATTTGCGGCAGGAGGTGGAAGAGCGCGAAATCTCGCACAATAAAAAAGCCGCTCAAGGCGGCTATTTATAAGAGCTTCATGCGAGTTGGTGAAGCCCTGTGAAGCTAAAATTGGTGCCCGAAGCCGGAATCGAACCGGCACGCCCTTACGAGCGGGGGATTTTAAGTCCCATGCGTCTACCAGTTTCGCCATTCGGGCGGTAGCGCGGTGAAGCAGTCTGAAGGCTGACAAATGACGACCTGGCAGTTCTGACGCTTGTGCAACAGAGGGGGAAATATATACACCCCGCCCCGGTGAAGCAAGTTCGCAGTTGACCTTTTCAAGACAAAATCTTGCAGGGCTGCGGAAATAAAAAAGCTCCGTAAATCATAGATCTACGGAGCTTGTTTATAGTGGAGGCCGAGGTCGGAATCGAACCGGCGTAGGTGGATTTGCAATCCACTGCATAACCATTTTGCTACTCGGCCTCAAACATTTGCTGTCAGTAGCACAACAACAAATGTGTTCAAACTTGGAGCGGGAAACGAGACTCGAACTCGCGACCCCGACCTTGGCAAGGTCGTGCTCTACCAACTGAGCTATTCCCGCGTCTTGGTGTGGCGCATTCTATAGAATCCAGAAGCCCCGTCAACCCCTTGATTCAAAAAAGTTTTATTTCTTTTCAACGTCGGTCTTCAGATGTGGCCAGGCAGCCCGCAAGTACTGGACCATGGACCACAATGTCAGGCCCGCCGACACCAGCAACAAGGCATAACCGATCAAGACCCAGAAGCTAAAGTCTGACGGATTGGCCAGCAGGATCACCAGCGCGAGCATTTGCGCGGCGGTTTTCCATTTGCCCAGGTTCGATACGGCGACGTGAGCACGGGCGCCGAGTTCGGCCATCCACTCGCGTAATGCCGAGACGACAATTTCGCGACCGATGATGACGGCGGCCGGCAGCGTGAGCCACAGGTTGCCGTGTTCTTGCACCAGCAAGACCAGTGCGACGGCGACCATCAGCTTGTCAGCCACGGGATCGAGGAACGCCCCGAACGGAGTGCTTTGCTCCAGGCGTCGGGCGAGATAACCATCCAGCCAGTCTGTGGCGGCAGCAAAGGCGAAGACCGAGGCGGAGGCCACGTAGCTCCATTGGTAAGGCAGGTAGAACAACAAAATGAAGATCGGGATGAGCAGGACGCGTAGAACGGTAATCAGATTAGGGATATTCATCGGCACAACTGGCTACGAGGTGAGTTGGCATTCTACTCGCTGTGCAGATTTGCATAAATCAACTCTGCGAGCTTTTTACTGATCCCGGGTGCTTTGGCGATCTCTTCGATGCTGGCACGAGACAGCTCCTGCAATCCACCAAAATGTTTCAATAAATCGCGACGACGTGTCGGCCCGACGCCAGCGACGCCCTCAAGCGTGGACGTGCGGCGGGTTTTGCCACGGCGAGCGCGGTGACCGGTAATGGCAAAACGGTGGGCTTCGTCGCGTATTTGCTGAATCAAATGCAGCGCGGGGGAATCGCCGCGCAAGGTGAATTCATGGGCCGCGTCGTTGAGGTACAAGGTTTCGAAACCGGCCTTGCGCGTTGCCCCTTTGGCCACGCCCAACAGGATCAGGTCCGGCACCGCCAGTTCATTGAGCACATCGCGGGCCATGGACAACTGACCTTTGCCGCCGTCCACCAACAGAATATCCGGCAGCTTGCCCTCACCTTCCTTCAGCTTGCTGAAGCGGCGGGTCAAGGCCTGATGCATCGCGGCGTAGTCATCTCCCGCCGTCACGCCTTCGATGTTGTAACGGCGATAATCGGATTTGATTGGGCCTTCCGGGCCAAACACCACGCAGGACGCCACGGTGGCTTCGCCGCTGGAATGGCTGATGTCGTAGCACTCCAGGCGCTGCGGTGGCTCGTCCAGGTTCAAGACTTCCGCCAGCGCGTCGAAACGTGCGGCGACGTGCTGACGGTTCGCCAGACGCGCGCTCAAGGCCTGCTCGGCGTTGGTGACCGCCAGTTGCTGCCAGCGCGCTCGCGTGCCGCGCACCCGATGACTGATGGTCAGCTCACGCCCACGCAGGGCATCGATGGCCTCGATCAGCGTCGGGAAGTCTTCATGCACCACGTTGACGATCAGCTCACTCGGCAAGTCGCGCTCGGGGCTGGTGATGAAGTATTGGCCGAGAAACGCGGCCATGACTTCGGAAACGTCTTCGTCGATACCGGTTTGCGGGAAAAAGTTCTTGCTGCCCAGCACCCGTCCGCCACGCACGCTGATCAAGTGAACGCAAGCACCGCCTGGATTGACGAAGGCAGCGATCACATCGATATCGCCGGTGCCGCCTTCCATGCTTTGCTGGTCCTGGACCCGACGCAGCAAGGAAATCTGGTCACGCAACTCGGCGGCACGCTCAAACTCGAGGTTGATCGCCGCCTCTTCCATGCCTGCTGACAACTCGTCCGTCAGCGCATTGCTGCGCCCCTCAAGGAACATTACCGAGTGACGAACGTCTTCGGCATAAACCTCAGGCTCGACCAAGCCCACGCACGGCGCCTTGCAACGTTTGATCTGGTATTGCAGGCATGGGCGCGTGCGGTTCTTGTAATAGCTGTCTTCGCACTGGCGAACAAAAAAGGTCTTTTGCAAAAGGCTCAGGCTTTCACGAATCGCTCCGGCGCTCGGGTACGGACCAAAATACTTGCCCTTGGCCTTCTTCGCACCGCGATGAATGCTCAAGCGCGGGAACTGGCCATCCGAGAGAAAGACGTAAGGGTAGGATTTGTCGTCGCGCAGCAGGATGTTGTACGGCGGGCGCCATTCCTTGATCAGCGTCTGCTCAAGCAACAGGGCTTCGGTTTCGTTGGCGGTGATGGTGGTCTCGACCTGAGCGATACGCGCCACCAGCGCGGCGGTCTTGGGTGCCAGACCGGATTTGCGGAAGTAACTCGACAGGCGATTCTTCAGGTTCTTGGCTTTGCCGACATACAACAGGCGCGCATCGCTGTCGAACATGCGGTACACACCGGGGCGCCCGCTGACCGTCGACAGAAAAGCGCTTGGATCGAAGGTGTCAGTCATTGTCAGAGGCTGGCATCGACCATGCCGTGACGAACCGCCAACAGCGTCAGCTCGACATCACTGCTGATCGAAAGCTTCTCGAAAATGCGGTAACGGTAAGTGTTGACCGTTTTGGGTGACAGGCAAAGCTTGTCGGAAATGATCTGGACCTTCTGGCAGCCGACAATCATCAACGCGATCTGGATCTCGCGCTCGGACAAGGCATCGAAGGGCGAGTCGTTGGTGGGCTGAAAGGATTTGATCGCCAGTTGCTGGGCAATCTGCGGGCTGATGTAGCGTTGACCGGCAAATACCAGGCGAATCGCCTGGACCATTTCCGGCAGCCCTGCGCCCTTGGTCAGGTATCCGGCGGCACCCGCCTGCAGCAACCGCGTCGGAAACGGATCTTCCTCACAGACAGTGACCGCGACGACTTTGATATCCGGGTGACTGCGCAACAGTTTGCGCGTGGCTTCAAGACCGCCGATACCCGGCATCTTGACGTCCATCAACACCACATCGGGTTTCAACTCACGCGCTTTGAGCAGGGATTCTTCCCCTGATTCAGCCTGGCCGACTACTTGCAGGCCATCGATGTCAGCCAGCATTCGTGTAATGCCTGTACGAACGAGATCATGGTCATCGACTACTAGCACCCTAATCAAGCAGACACCTCGCGAATTGGTCTTATTGGGTTGCCGGACACCTTAGCAAAAAGCAACTGGCAGACCTAGCAGCAAGCATCATATAAAAAGTATCAATACATCTTGAAAGGCTTGTCGCCAGCGCGTTTCAGCGATGAAGCCTGTCGATATCACGCTGCATTCTCAGGAAACACTCGTCCTGACCGACCACCTTCAGCCCTTTTCGTTCGTAAAGTTTTTTTGCCGGATTATTTTCAAAAACGGTCAGGCGCAATGCCGGACGTCGTTCCTTGCACGCGAGCGCGAAGACCTCATCGATCACCCAACCACCCGCGCCCTGCCCCTGAAACGCTTCGAGCACATGCAGTTCGCGAATGTACAAGGCGTTTGCATCGCGACTCAGGCTGACAAAACCCAGCACTGACTCATCGCGCACAATCATGCGGTTCTCGCGCCCCGCCCAGGCGACATCAAACGCCTCATCCAGCCAAAGCAGATCGTGCTGGATGTAATAGCGCAGCATGTTGTCGCAGGTCAGTTTCCGGGCGAAGTCGAGGTCGGCGGGTGACGCCAGACGCCATTCGAAACCCATTCAAGCCTCCGTAACGTCAATAACAGTGCCATTCCAGCCACCCGCCTCGCGGCGCGCCACCACCATTAGATTCCCCGTACCCGGTGCCGCAGCAATCAGCGAACCGTCCGACGCCCAGAGGGCACTGCGTCCTGCAGACTCCCAGCCTCCGGTCGCACCGCCGTGGTTGGCCATCAGCACCGTCATTGAATGTGTGCCGGCGTACCCTTGCAGGAGCGCCGTGTCCGGGGCATAGCCGTTTTCCGTGATCAGCACACCGGCAGCATAGAGGTCGGCGCCCTGCTCCGCGGCCGCGGCAGCATGACTGGCGTGAGAAAAATCAGCACACACCGCCAGCGCGACGGTATCGCCACCGATGGTCAACATCGAGCCACCTGTGCCCGGCGCAAACGCCACTTCCTCGCCGGGGTGCAGATGCTGTTTGCTGTAGACCCCGAGTGAACCATCGGCGCCCAACACCAGCGCACCAATCAATACCGGCGAATCGTCCGACAGCCGAATCGGCATGCCGACCACACTGGTGACGCCGACTTCCCGGGCGAAATCCCGCAACGGACGCAACACCTCGGCATCCGGTGCGATGGCCAATTCAGCTGCCAAGCCTCGCTCATAGCCGGTCAACGACAATTCAGGAAAGACCAGCAACTGAACGCCCTGCTCCGCAGCAACCTGCATGAAACGCTGATGCCGGGCAATGTTGGCGGCAAGATCACCAGCGACCGAGATCGATTGAGCCGCGGCAATAGTCAATGGCGTCATGTTTCGTCCTTGTGACGTTGGTGGATGAGCAAAACACAAAGTGTGTCATAAAGCAGCGCGCACTCAAGCGATAGAAAATGCCGTCGGCGATTGATAGCATTTTCTGATTGAAACCGCGCACCGGCCTCTAGTAAGCTCGGCGCATCCATCGGAGACAGACCATGTTCAACGCCCTCTCACAGCTTCCAACTGCCAACGCTCAGCGTTCGGTGGCGGCTGCGCGTGTGAATGACGTCTGTGCTTCGGTCAGCTTTTATTTTGGGTATTGGTTTAGCCACTGGCGCGCCTGATACCCACACGGCGCCCACTTTAAACGGGTCGCCGCCAGAGTTTTCCAAACCCCCGGTCGGCCTCCCGACCGGGGGTTTTGTTTTTTCAGCCCCGAACACTTTTGCGACACACCAGACACTTTGAGGATTCACGACATGAACTACGCCACTTATTACCGTTACGACAGTTTTACCGCCTGGCGATTTACCAGCCTCCGCTCGGGACAGCCTGCCGCCTCCGATCGGTCACCCACAGGTGGCAAGCACACACACGCAGCCAATCCGGCCAATTGTCGAACACCCCAGTAGGGCCGAGCGCGCGGGAACGAACCCGCCGCCAGCCCAGGAAGCCATGCCATGAACTCGTCCGTCTCTGCTTTGCCGCTGTCCACGTTGAATCCTGCCAATGAAGCGCTGACCCTGCGTCTGCCCAGCTCATTGCAACTCAAGCAGCAACTGCCCCTCAGCAACGCCCTGACCCGTCAAGTCGCCGCTCACCGCGACGCGGTCCGTGCAATCCTCAACGGTGAAGACGCCCGTTTGCTGGTGATCGTCGGACCTTGCTCGATTCACGACCCGCAATCCGCCCTCGAATACGCCGCCAACCTTGCCCGACTGGCCACCGACGTCAGCGATGAAATGCTGCTGGTCATGCGCGCCTACGTCGAAAAACCGCGCACCACGGTCGGCTGGAAAGGCCTGGCCTACGATCCGCACCTGGACGGCAGTGATGACATGGCTGGCGGCTTGACGTTGTCGCGCGAGCTGATGCGCGAAATGCTCCGCCTCGGCTTGCCGATTGCCACCGAACTGCTGCAACCCATGGCCGCCGGCTACTTTGACGACCTGCTGAGCTGGGTGGCGATTGGTGCCCGAACCACCGAATCACAGATCCACCGGGAAATGGCCAGCGGCCTGAGCATGCCGGTCGGGTTCAAGAACGGCACCGATGGCGGCGTGACCGTGGCCAGCGACGCCATGCGCTCGGCCGCTCATCCGCATCGACATTTCGGCGTAGACAGCCAGGGACATCCGGCAATCATCCAGACACCGGGCAATCCCGACACGCACCTGGTGTTGCGCGGCGGGCATCAGGGGCCGAACTACGACCGCGACAGCGTCGGCCAGGTGAACCGCGATTTGACCCGACTCAAGATCCCTGCGCGGATCATGGTCGACTGCAGCCATGCCAACAGCGGCAAAGACCCGGCGCGGCAGCCAGCGGTGTTCAATGACGTACTGGAACAGCGCCTGCAAGGTGACCGTTCGCTGATCGGCATGATGATCGAGAGCCATCTGTTCGAAGGTTGCCAGCCCTTGAGTCCAACGTTGCGCTACGGCGTCTCGGTGACCGATGGCTGTCTTGGCTGGAACGGGACGGAGGAGTTGTTGCGCAACGCCGCTGACCGGCTTCGAGCGCAGCACGGGCATCAATAAACGGCTAGCGCAATTTCTGTAGCAGTTGGCGCAGCCTGCTGCTACAGGTTGCGTTGTGGTTGAAACACGACATCACTGACAGGTAAAGCCGTTTCCTGAGTAGGCCATCGCAGGCAAACGCGCTGTTACAGATCAAAAGATGTCGAAACAATCGGAACAAGACCTCAACCACTTTCGAACTTTCCTACACTTTCTATACCTTTTTCATCAGCTTACAGCGGATTCCTCATACACCGCCCAAGCGCTGGGGTGCTTTAGAGTGAGCCCATCTGCACTCCTCTGAACGATCGCGAAAAAGGAATCAACATGCTACGGAACGCAACCACCCAGTACCCTATCCTGCTGATCCACGGGCTCTTCGGCTTCGACCGTATCGGCACGACCGAATTCTTCCAGGACGTCAAGCAGTCCTTGCGAAGTGCGGGGGCCAGGGTGTTCATCCCACACCTGTCGGCTACCCACAGCAACGAAGTACGTGGCGACCAGCTATTGGCACAGATCGTACGGGTGCTGGAAGGAACCGGCGCCAGCAAGGTCAACCTGATCGGTCATAGCCAAGGAGCATTGGCGGCACGCTATGCGGCGGCGATAGCACCCCATGCGGTGGCGTCGGTGACATCAGTCAGTGGCCCGAACCACGGCTCGGAACTGGCCGACTTCTTGCGCAAGGCGCTGACGCCCGGCCGTCTTCCAGAACATGTCGCGGCGACGGTGGCGACGCTGTTCGCTGATTTTGTGTCGTTACTCAGCGGCAACCTGCACTTGCCACAAAACGCAGTCGCGGCTCTCAATGCGCTGACCACCGAAGGCGTAGGGGCTTTCAACGACAAATACCCCCAAGGGTTACCGAAGACCTGGGGCGGCAAGGGCCGAGATGTGGTGAACGGCGTGCGTTATTACTTCTGGAGCGGCACGTTACAGGGAACCCTTCTCGACGAGGGCTTGAAAGCGCTCGATCCACTGCACGGTTTCCTCCGTGCCTTCTCCCACTACTTCACCACGGAAGCGGAGCAGAATGACGGTTTGGTCGGCCGCTACAGCTCCCACCTGGGAAAAGTCATCCGCTCCGACTATCCGCTGGATCACCTGAGCAGCCTCGGTCATACCGGCGGCTTGCATCGCAAAGCCATCGATCCCGCGGCGTTGTATGTCCAGCATGCCGAGCGCCTGAGAAACGCGGGCCTATAATCTGTCCGCAACTTTGACGAGAAATAGGCCACTGAATCCGGTAGGCTCCGCACTTTACTGAATATTGAAAGGAGAATTTCCCATGGCTAAAGCCACTGCCCGTCACATCCTGGTTGCCTCGGAAGCCAAGTGCAACGAACTCAAGGCCCAGATCGAAGGCGGCGCTGATTTCGCCGAAATCGCCAAAGCCAACTCCACCTGCCCGTCCAGCCGTCAAGGCGGCGACCTGGGGTCGTTCGGTCCTGGCCAGATGGTCAAGGAATTCGACACCGTGGTGTTCAGCGCTCCAATCAACGTTGTACAAGGCCCAGTGAAAACCCAGTTCGGTTATCACTTGCTGGAAGTGACCAGTCGTCAGGACTGATCGATCCGCCAGGCTTTACCCATAACGGCCCGCCTTTTGGTGGGCCGTTGTGTTTCGGATACGTTTTTAGACTGGCGAGGGACGCGCCGCTAGCGTACAAATTGTGCTTTTCGATCCTCCGGCTCTAAGGCTGACAATGCGACTGGCTTTCCCCACTTTATTGTTCACTGCCGTGGTGCTGCTGTTGGGCGCCGCCGGTGTGAATGCCGCACCGCAACATGCGTTGACCGTGTACGGCGAACCCGCGAAATATCCCGCCGGCTTCAGTCACTTTGCCTACACCAACCCGCAGGCCCCCAAGGGTGGCACGATGCGTCGCTCGGCGATTGAAATTGGCCACTTCGACCATATCCTGCCGTACATCGACAAGGGCATTGGCGTCACGCAAATCGACGGATTGCTTTACTCGCCGCTGGCCCAGCGTTCGCTGGATGAGCCCTACACCGTGTACGGCCTCGTCGCACAAAAAATGGAGCGCCCGGACGACGGTCTGTTCCTGAGGTTCTACCTCAACCCCAAGGCACGCTTTGCCGACGGCACGCCAATCACGGCCGAAGACGTGCGCTACTCATACAACCTGCTAATGACTCAGGGCAGCCTGCGCTATCGCACCCAGTTCGCGGACGTCAAAGGCGTGGAAGTTGAATCACCTCTGACCGTTCGGTTCGACTTCAAGAGCAACGAAAACCGCACCCTGCCCCTCGACATCGCAACGCTGCCGGTATTTCCCGAGCATTGGTGGAAGACCCGCGACTTCGCCAACGGCGGCGGGTACGAGGCGCCTTTGGGCAGCGGTCCTTACAAGGTGGGCAAAGTCGACTCCGGTCGCAGCATCACCTTCGAGCGCGACGCCAACTGGTGGGGCAAGGATCTGCCGGTCAGCCGCGGCCTCTACAACTTCGATCATTTCAGCATCGAGTACTTCGGCGACACCGACGTTGCCCGCCAGGTGCTACGTGGTGGCGCTTATGACTACAACCGCGAATTCTCCGCCACCGGCTATTCCATCGGTTACGAGAGCCCGGCCCTGAGCGACGGCCGCCTGCAAAAGGCGCATTTGGCCCAAGACGCACCGCAACCGGCCCAAGGATTTGTCTTCAACTTACAGAACCCGATGTTCCAGGATCGCCGGGTGCGCCAGGCCCTGGCCATGCTCTGGGATTTCGAATGGAGCAACCGGCAGATGATGCGTGACATGTACATCCGCCAGCAAAGCTACTTTTCCAATACCGACCTGGCGGCGCGGCACCTGCCCGATGCGGCGGAACTAGCCATTCTTGAACCGTTGCGCGGACAGATCCCCGACGAGGTGTTCACCCAGGTCTTTGAAGCACCGAAAACCGATGGTAGCGGTGTGATCCGCGACAAGCAGTTGCAAGCACTGGACCTGCTCGAACAGGCCGGCTGGAAACCCGATGGCGATCAACTGGTCAACGCCGAGGGCGAGCCGCTGAGCTTTACTTTCCTGGTCAGCCAGAACGGCATGGACCGACTGCTGCTGCCTTATAAGCGCACCCTGAAACAGATCGGCATCGACCTGAACATCCGCCGCATCGATTCGTCCCAGTATGTGAATCGCCTGATGAGCCGCGACTACGACATGATCGTGACCGGCTACCCGGTCACCACCTCCCCCGGGGGCGAGCTGTTCAATTACTTCGGCTCGATCTCGGCCAACGACCCCGGCGCCAATAACTACATGGTGCTGAAGAATCCGGCGGTCGACACCCTGATCACCGGCGTGGTCCGCGCCACCACGCAGCCCGAGATGCTGCGCTACGCCCACGCGCTCGACCGGGTGCTGCAATGGAACTACTACTGGATTCCCAACTATTACCCACCGGGCACCTCGACGGTCTGGTGGAACCGCTTCGGTCGGCCCAACGAGCAGGCCAGCAATGACGAAGCCATTGAGAGTTGGTGGGAAATAAGCACCACCCCGCTGACCAACCAGCAAATGACCGCCGAGCAAATCAGCCGTGGCAGACCCGGAGGACCACACTGATGTGGGCTTACATACTGCGGCGCTTGCTGCTGATTATCCCGACGCTGGTGATCATTCTGTTGGTCAACTTCGTCATCGTTCAGGCGGCACCCGGTGGTCCGGTGGAACAGGCCATCGCGCACTTGCAAGGCATCGGCGGTGCGACTGTCGGTGGCGGTTCCGGCGAAACCATGCACGGCACCTCGCGCGCCAGCCGAGGCCTGGACCCGCAACTGATCAAGGACATCGAAAAACAATACGGCTTCGACAAACCCGCCCATGAACGCCTGTGGCTGATGCTCACCAGTTACGCCCGGCTCGACTTCGGCAAGAGCTTCTTCCGTGGCGCCACGGTCACCGACCTGATCCTCGAAAAAATGCCGGTGACCATTTCCCTCGGGCTGTGGGCGACGTTGATCACCTACCTGGTGTCGATCCCCCTGGGTATCCGCAAAGCCGTGCACCACGGCAGCCATTTCGATATCTGGAGCAGCACTGCGATCATCATCGGCTACGCCATGCCGGCGTTCTTGTTCGCGATGTTCCTGATCGTGGTCTTTGCGGGCGGCACCTCGTTGAACTGGTTCCCGGTGCGCGGGCTGGTCTCGGACAACTTTGATTCGCTGTCCACCGTGGGCAAAATCGCTGACTACTTCTGGCACCTGGTGCTCCCGGTGACGTCGCTGGTGATTGGCGGTTTCGCCACCCTGACCATCCTCACCAAAAACTCGTTCCTCAATGAAATCACCCGCCAATACGTGATCACCGCCCGTGCCAAAGGCATGAGCGAACGCCGGGTGCTGTATGGGCACGTGTTCCGCAATGCGATGCTGTTGGTGGTATCGGGGATTCCGCAGGCGTTCATCAGCGTATTTTTCGCCGGCTCCTTGCTGATCGAAGTGATTTTCTCCCTCGATGGCCTCGGCCGCATGAGCTATGAAGCCGCCGTCTCGCGCGACTATCCGGTGGTGTTCGGTTCGCTGTTTATCTTCACGCTGTTCGGCCTGCTGATAAAACTCGTCGGCGACCTCTGCTACACCCTGGTCGACCCGCGCATCGACTTCGCCGCGAGGAATGCCTGATGTTCAAGCTCTCGCCGTTGGGCCGCCGCCGCTTTGAACGTTTCAAGAAAAATCGCCGGGGCTGGTGGTCGCTGTGGTTGTTCATCGGCCTGTTTGCGCTGACCCTGGGTGGCGAGTTGATCGCCAACGACAAACCGCTGGTGGTCAGCTATCAGGGCCAATGGTATTTCCCGGTGTTCAAGCGTCACACCGAGCAGGCGTTCGGCGGGCAACTGCCGTTCCAGGCGGATTACCGCAGCGACTATGTACAGAAGCTGATCAAAAAGGACGGCGGCTGGATGCTGTTCCCGCCCATCCCGTTCAGTGACGACACGCCCAACTATGACCTCAACAAACCTGCACCCAGCCCGCCCTCCAGTGTGAACTGGCTGGGCACCGACGATCAGTCTCGGGATGTATTAGCCCGAGTGATATTTGGTGCGCGGGTATCGATCCTGTTTGCGTTGATGCTGACTTTTGTCAGCGCCCTGATCGGCATTGCCGCCGGCGCTCTTCAAGGCTATTACGGCGGCTGGGTCGACCTGATCGGCCAGCGCTTGCTGGAGGTCTGGTCCGGGCTGCCGGTGCTGTACCTGCTGATCATTCTGTCCGGATTCGTCGAACCGAATTTCTGGTGGTTGCTGGGGATGATGGCGCTGTTTACCTGGCTGGCGCTGGTCGATGTGGTGCGCGCCGAGTTCCTGCGCGGGCGCAACCTGGAATACGTCAAAGCAGCCCGGGCGCTGGGCCTGTCGGATCGCAAAGTGATCGTGCGGCACATCCTGCCCAACGCGATGAACGCGACCCTGAGTTACCTGCCGTTCATTCTGACCGGGGCGATTACCACCCTGACGGCACTCGACTTCCTGGGTTTCGGCATGCCGGCCGGCAGCGCATCGCTCGGCGAACTGATCGGTCAGGGCAAGCAGAACCTGCAAGCGCCATGGCTCGGGCTGACGGCATTTTTCACCCTGGCGCTGATCCTTTCTTTACTGGTGTTTATCGGCGAGGCATTACGTGATGCTTTCGATCCGAGATCCTGACACGGACGGTTGATATGAGTACCCCCCTGATCGAAATCCGTGACCTCAGCGTCGCCTTCAGCGGCGAAACCGTGGTACGCAACCTGTGCCTGGACATCCGCCCCGGCGAATGCCTGGCGCTGGTCGGCGAGTCGGGCTCCGGCAAATCGGTGACGGCGCATTCGATCCTGCAGTTGCTGCCCGAAACCGGCACCGAATCCACTGGCAGCATCCGTTATCGAGGCAAACAACTGCTCGGCGCCCCGGCCAATGTGTTGCGTGAATTGCGCGGCAACCGGATCGCGATGATTTTTCAGGAGCCGATGACCTCGCTCAATCCGCTGCACAGCATCGAAAAGCAGATCGGCGAAACCCTGCTGCTGCACAAAGGCCTGACCGGCAAATCGGCGCAAGCGCGAATTCTTGAGTTGTTACACCTGGTCGGCATTCAGAAGCCCAAGGAACGGCTCAAGGCTTATCCCCATCAACTCTCGGGCGGACAGCGTCAGCGGGTGATGATCGCAATGGCCCTGGCCTGCGAGCCTGAGTTGCTGATCGCTGATGAACCGACCACAGCGCTGGACGTCACGGTACAGCGCAAGATTCTGATCCTGCTCAAGTCCCTGCAACAACGACTCGGCATGTCGCTGCTGCTGATCAGCCATGACCTCAACCTGGTGCGCAGCATTGCCCAGCGCGTGTGCGTGATGAAGGCCGGGGAAATCGTCGAGCAGGCCACTTGTGAAACGATCTTTACCGAACCGAAGCACCCTTATAGTCGCTTGCTGTTGAACGCCGAGCCGGAGGGCGAAGCCCTGCCCCGCGACGAGCGCGAGAACGTGCTGGAAGTGGACAATCTGCGCGTGCAGTTCGCCCTCAGTGGCGGGTTGTTTCAGCGCAAGACCTACCTCAATGCGGTGGACGGCATCAGCCTCAACATTCAGCGCGGCAAGACACTGGGCATCGTCGGCGAATCCGGCTCGGGCAAGTCAACGCTCGGCCAGGCGATCCTGCGCTTGCTCGACTCCCAAGGCAGCATTCGTTTTCAGGGCGCTGCGCTGGATGGCCTGACGCAAAAGCAGTTGCGGCCGTGGCGCAAGAAAATGCAGGTGGTGTTCCAGGACCCTTATGGCAGCCTCAGCCCGCGCATGTCGGTGGCACAGATCATCAGCGAGGGCCTTGAGGTACACAGCCAGTTGACCGATGAACAGTGCAAGGCCGAAGTGATTCGGGCGCTGGAGGAAGTCGGCCTCGACCCGCAAAGCCGTCATCGCTACCCGCACGAATTTTCCGGCGGCCAACGTCAACGTATCGCCATTGCCCGGGCGCTGGTGCTGAAACCGGCACTGATTCTGCTGGACGAGCCGACCTCGGCACTGGACCGTACCGTACAAAAGCAAGTGGTCGCCCTGCTCCGCCAGCTCCAGGAAAAACACGGTCTGACGTATTTGTTTATCAGCCATGACCTGGCGGTGGTGCGCGCCCTGGCCCACGACATGATCGTGATCAAGGACGGCAAGGTGGTGGAAAGCGGTGCCAGCCATGAGGTATTTGAATCACCGCAGCATCCGTACACCAAAGAGCTGTTGGCGGCGGCGCATCCGCGGTAGTCGCAAGACCGAGTCGCGGCCATCGCGAGCAGGCCCGCACTGGCACTAAACATTTTGGATAAGAGCCCATGAACACCACCGAAAGCCTCAAGGACTACCAGCGTGTGCGCCTGCTGGCGATCCGCTCGCTGTTCGAGATCATCGAGCAGTCCAGCGAAGGCACGGTGATTGTCGACCGCGATGCCAACATCGTCTGGATGAACGAGCGCTATGCCCGGCGTTTCGGCCTGGAGTCGGCGGAAGTGGCAATCGGCAAGGCCTGCGAAAGCGTGATCCCCGGCAGTCTGCTGCGCGAAGTGGTGCGCACCGGACGCCCGATTTTGCTCGACATGCAAGACACCCCCAAAGAACCGCTGGTAGTGATGCGCCTGCCCATTCATGACGATGCGGGCGTGGTGATCGGCGCGATTGGTTTTGCGCTGTTCGACGAATTGCGCAGCCTGTCGCCCATGCTCAAGCGCTACATGAGCATGCAGGAAGAACTGGCGTCGACCCGCTCGCTACTGCGGGCGCGGCAGACCAAGTACAACTTCGCCCATTTCATCGGCACCAGTGCGGCCAGCCTGGAAGTCAAACGTCGCGCCCGACGCAGTGCCAGCGCCGAGTCACCCGTGTTGTTGCTCGGTGAAACCGGCACCGGCAAGGAGCTGCTGGCCCAGGCGATCCACAGCGCCTCACCGCGCGCGCACAAAGCGTTTGTCAGCATCAACAGCGCGGCAATTCCCGAATCGTTGCTGGAAGCGGAATTCTTCGGCACCGCCCCAGGCGCGTTTACCGGCGCCGACCGCAAGGGCCGCGCCGGCAAGTTGCAGATCGCCCAGGGCGGCACCTTGTTCCTGGATGAAATCGGCGACATGCCGCTGCCACTGCAAAGCAAACTGCTGCGGGTTTTGCAGGAGAAGGAATTCGAGCCGGTCGGCTCCAATGAAGTGATCCACAGCGATGTGCGGGTGATCGCAGCCACTTCGACCGATCTCGAAGCCGCCATCAAACGTGGCGAGTTTCGGGCGGATTTGTATTACCGCCTGAACGTGCTGCCCATCCACGTGCCACCACTGCGGGATCGCCTCGACGACCTGCCGGCACTCAGCGAAGCGATTCTTGAGGAGTTGCGCAGTCAGCATGAACTGAACCGCGAGGCGCTGGAGCTGCTGGGGCAGCACGCGTGGCCGGGGAATATTCGTGAACTGCGTAACGTCCTGGAGCGGGCGGCGTTGCTCAGTGATGATCTGCTGCTGGATGCCGCACAGATTCGTGCAGCGATTGGCACCTTCACGCCAGTCGAGCGCTCGACACCGCAGATGATTGAGGCAGCTGAGCATGAGACGTTTAGCCAGGCTCGAGAGCGGTTTGACCGGCAGTTGATTGAGTCCGCCCTTGTGCAATGCGGGGGTAAGGTGATTGAAGCAGCGGCGCGGCTGGGGTTGGGGCGGTCGACGCTGTACAAGAAGATGGTGGCGTTGGGGATTGCAGAGTCTCAATAAAGAGACATACATCTCCATTATTAGACAGACCATCGCGAGCAAGCTCGCTCCCGTAGGGGGCCGAGTTCTCAGGGCCTACTCACTTAACCTGTGGGAGCGAACTTGCTCGCGATGAGCCCCCCTCACCCTTAAAAACATCTCAAAAAAGAGACAAATAATTCACCATCGCCTCGAATACTAATAAATATCTTTATATTTCAATAGCTTAACTCTCTGGCACGAATCTCGCTAAAGCCCTCTCCCACAAAAGACCTACCCTACAAAAATAACAATCCAGGAGACACACCATGAGTGTGATCATTGCCTTGGCAGCCCTCGCGCTGTTGATGCTCGCTGCTTACCGTGGCTACAGCGTTATCCTTTTCGCCCCGATTGCCGCCCTCGGCGCCGTCCTGCTCACCGACCCTTCCGCCGTCGCGCCCGCCTTCACCGGGGTGTTCATGGAAAAAATGGTCGGCTTCATCAAACTGTATTTCCCGGTGTTCCTGCTCGGTGCGGTGTTCGGCAAGCTGATTGAGTTGTCCGGCTTTTCGCGCTCCATCGTCGCCGCCGCCATTCGCCTGCTCGGCACACGCCAGGCGATGCTGGTGATCGTGCTGGTCTGCGCCCTGCTCACTTACGGCGGCGTGTCATTGTTTGTGGTGGTGTTCGCGGTCTATCCGTTTGCCGCTGAAATGTTCCGCCAGAGCGACATCCCCAAGCGTTTGATCCCGGCGACCATCGCCTTGGGCGCGTTCTCGTTCACCATGGACGCCCTGCCCGGCACCCCGCAGATCCAAAACATCATCCCCAGCACTTTCTTCAACACCACCGCCTGGGCGGCGCCGTGGCTGGGCTTGATCGGCACGATTTTCGTGTTCTGCGCCGGCATGCTGTTTCTCCAGCGTCAGCGCAACAAGGCCCAACGGGCCGGCGAAGGCTATGGCACCGAGTTGCGCAACGAGCCGGAAACCTCGGCCGATATCAAGCTGCCTAACCCGTGGATCGCCCTGTCGCCGCTGCTGGCCGTGGGCATTATGAACCTGCTGTTCACCCAATGGATCCCGCAGTGGTACGGCAAGACCCACAGCCTCGCGCTGCCAGGCATGGCCGCGCCGGTGACCACCGAAATCGCCAAACTGACGGCCATCTGGGCCGTTCAGGCGGCACTGCTGGTGGGCATCATCATGGTGCTGGTGTTTGGCTTCCAGGCGATTCGCAGCAAACTCGCTGAAGGCAGCAAAAGTGCGGTCAGTGGCGCGTTGCTCGCGGCAATGAACACCGCCTCGGAATACGGCTTCGGTGCGGTGATTGCTTCGCTGCCAGGCTTCCTCGTGCTGGCTGACTGGCTCAAGAGCATTCCCAACCCGCTGGTCAACGAAGCCATTACCGTGACCTTGCTCGCGGGCATCACCGGTTCTGCCTCGGGCGGCATGAGCATCGCGCTGGCGGCCATGGCCAATGACTTCATCGCGGCGGCCCACGCGGCCAACATTCCGCTGGAAGTGCTGCACCGCGTGGCTGCGATGGCGAGCGGTGGCATGGACACCCTGCCGCACAACGGCGCGGTGATTACCTTGCTGGCGGTCACCGGGCTGACGCACCGCGAAGCCTATAAAGACATTTTCTGTATTACGCTGATCAAGACCCTGGCGGTCTTCGTGGTCATCGGCACTTTCTACGCCACTGGCATTGTGTGAGGTATTCATGACGACTCTTACAGGCAAGACCGCACTGGTCACCGGTTCCACCAGCGGCATCGGCCTGGGCATTGCACTCAGCCTGGCCAAGGCCGGCGCCAACGTGGTGCTCAATGGTTTCGGCGATGCTTCCAAGGTGATTGCCGAGGTCCAGCAGTTCGGTGGCAAGGTCGGTCATCACCCCGCCGACGTCAGCGACCCGGCGCAGATCGCCGAGATGGTTGCCTATGCCGAGCGCGAATTCGGTGGCATCGATATTCTGGTCAACAATGCCGGCATCCAGCACGTGGCGTCGGTAGAAGAGTTTCCGGTGGAGCGTTGGGACTCGATTATCGCGATCAACCTGTCCTCGGTGTTTCACAGCACCCGCCTGTGCCTGCCGCGCATGCGTGCGAAGAATTGGGGGCGGATCATTAACATTGCCTCGGTGCATGGTCAGGTGGGTTCGGTGGGTAAAGCCGCGTACGTCGCCGCCAAACATGGGGTGATCGGCTTGACCAAAGTGGTGGGCCTGGAAACCGCGACGACGCACGTGACGTGCAATGCGATTTGCCCGGGCTGGGTCTTGACGCCGCTGGTGCAGAAGCAGATTGATGACCGTGCCGCGACCGGGATCGATCCGCAGCAGGCGCAGCATGATTTGCTGGCCGAGAAACAGCCGTCACTGGAGTTCGTCACCCCGCCGCAATTGGGTGAACTGGTGCTGTTTTTGTGCAGCGAGGCCGGCAGTCAGGTGCGTGGCGCGGCGTGGAATATTGATGGTGGGTGGTTGGCGCAGTAACCCCCTCAAACCGCGTTATCGTTCATCGCGGCCAAGCCACGCTCCCACATTAGATCGCGTTTACCGGTGGGAGCGTGGCTTGCCCGCGATTGGATCTCCAGATAGAACAAGAGGCAAACCATGTCCGACATTCTCTGGCAACCCAGTGCCGAGCGCATCGCCAAGACGCGCATGGAGGCCTTTCGGCGTTCCATCAGCCAGCGCCACCACGTCCACATTGATGACTACCCGGCCCTGCACCAATGGTCCATCGATCAGCGCGAAGACTTCTGGCAGGCCATCGTCGACTTCTTCGACATCCGCTTCCACGACCAACCCGACGCAGTGCTGGTCGAAGGCGCGCAAATGCCCAGCGCCCAGTGGTTTCCCGGCGCCACCCTGAACTTTGCCGAACACCTGCTGCGCCGTCGCGACGATGCCATTGCGGTGATTGCCATTGGCGAGAACGGCCAGCGCGAACACCTGACCTGGGCGGAACTGGCCGAGCATGTGGCCGGGTTCCAGCACAGTCTGATCGCTGCCGGCGTTGGCCTCGGCGACCGCGTCGCCGCGTGCATGCCCAACACCTGGCAAACCCTGGTGGCCATGCTCGGCACCACCAGCCTGGGGGCGATCTGGTCCTGCTCCTCGCCGGACTTCGGCACCCAAGGGGTGATCGACCGTTTCGGCCAAATCGAACCAAAGGTACTGATCACCTGCGCCGGTTACCGCTATGCCGGCAAGGACATCGACCAGACCGGCAAAATCAACGAAATCCTCTCGCGCCTGCCGTCCTTGCAGCAGTTGATCGTGGTGCCGTATGCACGGCCACAGGCGCACATCGTCGACTTCCACACCCATGCCAATGTGACGTTGTGGGAGGATTTCTACGACGTGGGCGGCGAGCCGGATTTTGTCCCCGTGCCTTTCGCGCATCCGTTGTACATCCTCTACTCCAGCGGCACCACCGGCGTGCCGAAATGCATCATCCACAGCACCGGCGGTGTGTTGCTGCAGCATGTCAAAGAACATGGGCTGCATTGCGATCTCGGCGCTGGCGACCGTTTGTTCTACTACACCACCTGCGGCTGGATGATGTGGAACTGGCTGGTCTCGGCCCTCGCCGTCGGCAGCGCCGTGGTGCTGTACGACGGTTCGCCCTTTTATCCCGGCCCCGAACGGTTGATCGACCTGATAGACGATGAACAGATCAGCGTCTTCGGCACCAGCCCCAAGTACCTGGCGACCCTGGAAAGCAATGGCGTGAAGCCGCGCGAAAGCCATGACTTGAGCAGTCTGAAAACCCTGCTCTGCACCGGCTCCGCACTGTCGCCCCAGAGTTACGACTATGTTTACCGCGACTTCAAGCCCGACGTATGCCTGGCGTCGATGTCCGGTGGTACGGACGTCGTTTCGTGTTTTGTGAACGGCAACCCGTTTCAACCGGTGCGCCGTGGCGAAATACAGGGCAAGAGCCTGAGCATGGCGGTTGAAGTCTGGAATGACGACGGCCAACCGGTGATCGGAGAGAAGGGTGAACTGGTGTGTACCCGGCATTTCCCGGCCATGCCCATCGGTTTCTGGAATGATCCGCAACAGGAAAAGCTGCACGCTTCGTATTTCAGCCAGTTCCCCGGTGTCTGGTCCCAGGGCGATTACGCCGAGCAACTGCCCCACGGCGCGATGATGATCCATGGCCGCTCGGATGCGGTACTCAACCCCGGCGGCGTGCGCATCGGCACGGCGGAGATCTACCGCCAGGTAGAGAAAATCCCGCAAGTGCTGGACAGCGTGGCCATTGGTCAGCAATGGCAGGATGACGTGCGGGTCGTGTTGTTTGTGCGATTGCGCGACGGTGTCGAACTGGATGAAGCCTTGCAGCAACAGATCCGCCAAGTGATTCGCGCTAACACCACGCCGCGACATGTGCCAGCGAAGATCGTCGCGGTGACCGATATTCCACGGACCATCAGCGGCAAGGTCGTTGAGCTGGCGGTGAGGAACGTGGTGCATGGGCAGAAGGTAAAGAACACCGATGCGCTGGCCAATCCCGAGGCGCTGGAGCAATTTCGGGATCGGCCGGAACTCGCTTTTTAAACGGTTCTACTGGACGCTCGTGCCAGGCCTGCCAGAGCCAGAGCCAAGCCGCTGCGCAGTCACGGAATGGTTCAACGTGATCCGCACCGGATCGACGATCGCGCTATCGGGATGTGCTTCAAGTGTGTTCCGCAGGAGGGACATGTTGCGGTCAAACCCGGCTTCGTCGGTGTGCAACTGGCTCAGCAGCGAAGTGACCACCGCCAGTGAGTCGGCGTTTTCAAAGGCTTTGGAACTGGCGTGACGAGCATTGCCTTCATCTGTCACCGCAAGCCGGCCGGAAGCCAGGTTCAGCAGCGACGCCACGTCCAGCGACTGTCCACCGCCGACGCTGCCAGCGTCGCGGGCATAGGCGACATCACCGATCTGCGCAGGCCCGTGAAACAGCTCATGGATCAAGTCGTCTGCGACGACGTCATGATTGAATCCCAGGCCAATGAAGTGCCGGTTAAGATTGGGCGTATAGATTTCAATGAACTTCGCGTCGGATTGCCCGGCGGCACCTTTCCACTGTTGGTAAGCGCTCGTGTCGAAAGCGGCAATGTGGTGGGTGTCCTTGAGTGGATCAAGGATGAAGTTACTGATGGAAACGCCCCCAAAGTCGGCCCTGACCGCTCTCAAATAGTTCAATAACTGATTGATTGCATCGTTCGAGTCGCTTCCCATCAGCAGTCTGGCAACCAGGTTGCGCTGCGACACAAAGTCACGATGGGTCAAGGCGTTGATCGCGTTTTCGATTTTCGTCCGGGCCCGCGGCAGACTTTGTTCGATGAACTGTCGGGTATAACTGACAGGCAATGTCTTGGTAGATCGCGGCAAACGGACAGGGGCCACATAGGCAAAGTTGTCGAGTTTTGGCCCCCAGGCTTTGCCCAGACGGTCGAGGGCATACCATTGAAAATTATTGCGGGTCGCCACCACCGTGAGCTCCTCACCGATGGCACCACGGGGTCGCCAGGTACCCTGTCCGGTGTTGACGTTGCTGGCTGCGCGGACCAAGTCATAGGAATTGTGGCTGCCATGGAGTCTGCCCAACTGGGACTTTGCCAGTCCGAGAAGCTCTTCAGCCTGCTTGCTGAACCGTAACGCGCCTTTGTGGATGAGTTTCCCGGCACCATAGAACACCGTTGGCACATCATCCACGGGGTTGAAGAGGGAAACGGACGTCGCAAACGCCAGTTTGGTCAGGCGGGCGCCTTTGGACGACAAGGAGACCGCCTTCGACGAAATGCTCAGCGCTTTGGCGCCCGCCCCCACAAATGCACTGCCCAACGCCATAGCATCCATGACGCAACCGTAGATCCCGTCAACGACCTTATTGTGTTCTCCAGAAGACAAATCCTCGATGCACTTCTTGAACGGAACCACCAAATTCACGATGTAATCTGCAGTCTCTTCGCCATTTTTGCGTTCTGTTTCAAGTGCTGTCGGTACCGTGGCCATTAACTCGATTTCGTCAAATGTGCGCAACGGATGATTGTTCACAACGAACTCGGCAATTCGCCGTAGCTGCGGATTACCGAAATTACGGTAGTGACTCTGCTGCCGCGCCGACACAGACGCTGGTGCGGGAAGCTCACCCAGTTTTTCAATAATCCCCATGGCGCTGCTGGCGTCATTCTCAGCAAAATCGCCGGCAGTGTATTCAACAACCGAGAGAGGCAACAATTCGGGAGTCGCAGGTCGCAGGGGCGCATTCAGCTCCCCGTTAAAATCCATTCGGGCGGCAGTCCGCAATTTACCCGTTGAGGTTATCAGCGTCGCCAGCGTGGTGTTTTTCCGTAATTCACCGCGCAAGGCAAACAACTCATAACAGGCAACCGCATTGCCGTGGGCAGCGAACATGACAATGCCAAAACGTCCCTTCACAGCATCGTTACTTTGCTGTGTTTCGTAAGTCGTCGAAACGGGCACCGGCGATATTGAGAAGTAAGACTCGGTGCTGGTCGCTGGAAGACGAACGGTAAAAAAGGTGATCTTACCTTTTAGAAAAATCTCCAGATCATGGGCAAGCATGTGTGAAAGGGCCAACTTCACATTGGTCGCCAGCGCTTTATTCAGATCGCCGAGATAATTCCGTAACAGGCGATGGTATTCGACATTGTTGGGCGGCAGGCTCTGCAACCTTGGAAAGCGGCTATAAAGGCTGGTGACGGAGGGGTCGTAGTGAGTTGGTCTTTGTTGATTGGTCACACCGGCCAACAAATCAGGGGTTCTGGAAAAAACATCGTCGGGAAAGACCGCGCGGAAATCCCACTGGCCACCCGCAAGGTCCGCCGACATGTGCAAGCCGACCATCGACATGGGGTTGGGGGATGCATAGAGGCCGGGGTGTTGATAAAGCACTTTATCGTCCAGGAAATCACACTCCGGCACTGCTCCTTTCAACGCTTCGCGCGCAATGGTTTCGCGGTTGGGCATTGGGATGGAATAGACGCTGGCCAGATGGGTGAAGTTCTCCGCGAATTCCTGGAACGCCGTGATTGCCCGCTCGGTGGTTTCCTTTGCCGCTTGAGTGAGCTCGCTTTCGCTGATAACGCCATTCAATAGCGCCCAGTCAACGATCGGATCGATCATCGCCAATTCCCGCAGTCGGGACAGCGGTTCGCTGACAGGTTCCAGTTCGACATACGCCATGATCTGCGCATACGTCAGCACACGCGACGCCCCCTTCCTCACCGCTTCCGCCAGAGCAACGCCATGGCAAAAGGTGACCCAGGCAACCGAGCCCATCGTCATCGCTGCTGGCACGCCCGTGACCAGAAATTCCGGCGCCATCTCCGCCAGCAGCAGATGACACGCCAGCGGCGCCGCGGCAGGATCAACCCAGCCTTTGGTATAGAGTAAGGCTTGCAGCTCCTCGCGCACCACGGCCGGCGACCGCTCAACGTTGCTCGGCGCATATAAAGCGAAACCGGCGATACGCTTGCGGTCTTGGGTGCTACCGAGAGACGGATAAAGATCCAGCAACAGGCTGGTTACCAGCAGTTGCTCAAGACCTTGTGAAGAGACCTCTTGCCCGGATTGCGCGCCGAACCAGGCCGACTCCTCCAGGAGTTTCCTGGCACAAGCTTGGGCCACCGGATGCTTGATCAACTGACCGATCCGTTGCGCGGCATTATCGTGCGTCGCAATGACGCGCCCCGTTTCGCGGAACAACTTATCCAGCAGTTTGGTGTTTTTGGCGACACGCTGGGTGACCTGCCGAATGGCGTCGCGCTGCTCAACCGACAAGACGGCTAACGACGGATCATCCGTAACAAGCTGCCCCCAATAGTTACCCAGCTCATCAACCTCAGGATCGAACTCGAAAAGCGCGATCAGGTTTTTTGTTTCGCTGGCATTTCTTGGAACCATCAGGCCATGAAACTTCAGCCATTGGTCCACATCGACGAAATCTTCGCTATAAATGTAACCACCGGCTTGTTTGGCAATATCACCTATCACCAGAAGCTTCTGATAATAGTGGGACTCCTGGACGATATTCACGTCGACGACGTCCCACACTAACCGGTCTTTTCTGAAAATCTCAAGCCCGCCGGTTTCGTTGATACGGGTTGCGGCCATGTTCTCGGGGCCGTGGCGACGGAGTTCATCCATCACGACCGTGTAGTTGGCCAGGTTATTCCATGCCACTCGACCCGGCATATGGACTTCATACAACGAAGAGCCTTTCGCCAGCTCAAACTCGTAGCCTTGCCAATGGTAGGGCCCGTCGTCCTCTTGATCCTCGAAGACACTTTGCAATAAGCGCACGACCACCTGTCGCTCAGCCGCATCGACCTTTAACCAAAGGTGTTGAACTTCAGAAACCGCCCCGGACAACGGATAGTCTTTATACTTAAACTTATAAAACATAACAACCTTATGAAATTAGTTAACTGATTCATTCAACGACGGTTAATCCTGACTCATCGAATAATAACTAAACAGTAAAAAGTCATAAGACAATATTTCACAACCACTCACTTTACCAATTTAATCAATCCACCAACCCCCAGCCATCACTGCGCATATTAACGTTCGAAACCCCTGCGCCATAAAGCTTAAGGCGCAACTTAAGATTACAAAGCGAGTCCGCATGTTTTAGCGCCTCTTCCTCGCTGATTGCGCCTTCCACCACCAGCGCATACAGTGCGCCATCGAACGTTTGCATACCGAACTCTGCAGACTTGTCCATAATGTTTTTAAGTTCATCGAGTTCATTGCGTCTAATCAAGTCAGCAATCGTCGGTGTACCCAACATCACTTCCACTGCCGCCCTGCGCTGACCGTCGCGGGTACGCACCAGTCGTTGTGAAACAAACGCCTTGAGATTGTTGCCCAGGTCATGCAGCAACTGCGTCCGCCGCTCTTCGGGAAAGAAATTAATGATACGGTCCAGCGCCTGATGGGCGTTGTGTGCGTGCAACGTGGAAATCACCAGATGACCGGTGTCGGCGAACGCCAGCGCGTGCTCCATGGTTTCGCGGTCACGAATTTCGCCGATCAGCACCACGTCCGGTGCCTGGCGCAGGGTGTTTTTTAATGCCGCATGAAAACTTCGGGTATCGACGCCCACTTCGCGCTGATTGATGATCGACTGCTTGTGCCGATGGATATATTCGATCGGGTCTTCAATGGTGACGATATGACCGCTGCTGTGGCGATTGCGGTAGTCGATCAGCGCCGCCAGCGATGTCGACTTGCCCGAGTCTGTGGCGCCGACGAACAGTATCAGGCCTTGCTTGAGCATCACGGTGTCCAGCAGCACGGGGGGTAATTTGAGATCTTCGAAGCGCGGGATGTCGAGTTTGATGTTACGGATCACAATGGACACGTCGTTGCGTTGCTTGAACAGATTGACCCGAAAGCGCCCGATTCCCGACAACGAAATGGCCAGGTTCATTTCCAGCTCACGGTCGAACTCCAGACGCTGTTCGGCGTCCATGATGGACGCGGCCATTGCCGCGACTTCACCGGGTTTGAACGGCTGATCGCACAACGGTTCAAGGACGCCGTTCAACCGAGCGCTGGGCGGTGCCGCCGTGGAGAGATAAAGATCGGAGCCATTACCGCTGGCCAGAAGTTTCAACAGTGCATCGATTTCCATGGCAAAAAACACCCGCGAAGCATTCAATGAAAAAATAATGACCCGACATGGGTCATCCAGCCTCTACCGCCCTACGAGGATAGTAGACGCCGCCACACCGACTTGAGCGCAGGACCACTTGATGAACGCATCACCCACCGGCAGCGATGCCCAGGCCTTGATTGCCCGACTGGACTGGACACAGACCCCCTTGGGCCCTGCTGGCACCTGGCCGCAGAGCCTGCGCACCGCCGTCGACATCGTGATTCACTCACCGATGCCGATGCTGTTGCTATGGGGACCACAGCTGACACAGATCTACAACGACGGTTTCGCCCTGCTCGCTGGCAGCAAACATCCACACGCTTTTGGACAGCCGACGCACCAGATCTGGCCAGAACTTCAGGACTTTACCGACCCGATTTACAGCGCCGTCCTACAAGGCCAGGTGCGCACCTACAGCGAACAGCGCTTTACCCTGCAACGTGACGGTGGCGATTCCGACTTCTGGCTGGATTTGACCTACAGCCCGATCCGCGATGAAAGCGCCGAGGTGGCGGGCATTCTGGTCACCGCCATCGAAACCAACGAACGTCGCCGCATCGCCCTTGAACTGGAACAACGCTCGGCCGCCAGCCTCAAGGCCCAGCGCGAAACCGAGCAGCGCCTGCAACTGGCCTTGGCCGCGACCGACTCGGTGGGCACCTGGGATTGGGACATCGGCGAAGACCGTTTCCTCGCCGACGCTCATTTTGCCCAACTGCACGGCATCGATCCGGCGTTGGCCGGGGAATTGCCGATCAGCGCGTACCTCCAGGGCGTGCATCCGGAAGACCGGGCGATGATTGCGCGCAGCATCAAGCACTGCATCACCCATGGCACCGAGTACGCCGAGGAATATCGCCTGCTGCAACCCGATGGGCAGTTGAGCTGGGTGTTTGCCCGGGGGCGCTGCTACAAGGATCATCACGGCCGGCCGATGCGCTTTCTCGGTGCCGCGCTGGACCTGACCGAGCGCAAACGCACCGAACAGGCCCTGCGCCAGAGCCAGACCGAGCTGCAATTGATCATCAACGCGATGCCGATCCTGATCAGCTACGTCGACAGCGAAGAGCGTTTCCGCCTGAACAATTCCGCGTACCTGGACTGGTACGGCCTGACGCCGCAAGAGCTCTACGGCAAAACCATTCGCGAAGTACTGGGTGACGAGGCCTATGCCTTACGTGCCGAACACATTGCTGAAGCACTTACGGGCAAACCTTGCTGCTTCAGCATCAGCACGCCACACCGCGACGGCAGCCTGCGGCATGCGCTGATGAACTACCTGCCGCGCCACGGTGCGGATGGCGCGGTGAATGGCTTCTACATTTTTGTGATCGACGAAACCGAGCGCAAACAGACCGAAGAAGCCTTGCGCAATCTCAATGAAACCCTGGAGGAGCGCGTCGCCGCTCGCACCCAGCAGTTGGCCGAAGCCAACCAGCGCCTGCAAAACGAGATGGTCGAGCGCGAGCGTGCCGAGGACGCCTTGCGCCATGCTCAAAAAATGGAAGCAGTCGGCCAACTCACCGGCGGCATCGCCCATGACTTCAACAACATGCTTACCGGGATTATTGGCAGTCTTGACTTGATGCAGCGCTACATCGCCGATGGGCGCACTCACGAGATCAGCCGTTTTACCGAAGCCGCGGTGTCCTCGGCCAACCGCGCCGCCGCGTTGACCCATCGCCTGCTGGCGTTTTCCCGTCGCCAGTCACTGGATCGCAAACCGCTGAATGCCAATGAATTGGTGCGCTCGCTGGAAGACTTGCTCAGCCGGACCACGGGCGACCACATCGAGCTCAATCTGAAACTGGCCGATGAAGTCTGGCCGATCAGCACCGACGTCAGCCAACTGGAAAACGCCCTGCTCAACCTGGTGATCAACGCCCGCGATGCGATGCCCGATGGCGGCCAACTGCTGATCGAAACGAGCAATGTCTACCTCGACGGCACTGACATCACCACACTGGAACCGGTCAAGGCCGGGGATTACGTGATGATCGCCGTCAGTGACAACGGCACCGGCATGACACCCTCGGTACTGGCCAAGGCATTTGACCCGTTCTTCACCACCAAACCCATCGGCCAGGGCACAGGGCTGGGGTTGTCGATGATCTACGGCTTCGCCCAGCAATCAGGCGGACATGTCAGCCTGTTCAGCCTGCCCGGCAAGGGCACCAGCGTGCGCTTGTACCTGCCGCGCTTGCATGCCATGGAACCGGAAAACGTGCTGGTGCCGGTCACGGGCGAGGCGCCCGCGGCGATTGCCGGTGAAACCGTGGTGCTGGTGGAAGACGACCCGGCGGTGCGCATGCTGGTGCTCGACTTGCTCAATGAGCTGGGTTACCACGCTCACGAAGCCGAAGACGCCAAGACCGCCCTGCCCTTGCTGGAATCGGATTTGCGTGTTGATCTGCTGGTGACCGATGTCGGACTGCCGGGCATGAACGGTCGGCAACTGGCGGAGATCGCCCGCCAGCATCGCCCGGACCTCAAAGTGCTGTTCATGACCGGTTACGCGGAAACCGCCGCCGAACGTCAGGGCTTTCTGGAGGAAGGTATGGACATGGTGGCCAAGCCCTTTTCCATCGACTTGCTGGCCAACAAGATTCGCACGATGATCGGCCAACCCGAGTGAGTTGAGGCATAATCGCCCGCCCCGCTGTCAGCACGTTGCAAGGTACGCCCCATGAAAGCTCAAGCCCGCCATATTCTGGTGAAAACCTCGGAAGAAGCCGAGCAGCTCAAACAACGCATCGCCAAGGGCGAAGCCTTCGACGTGCTGGCAAAAAAGTACTCCACTTGCCCGTCCGGCAAGCGCGGCGGCGACCTCGGTGAAGTGCGGCCGGGGCAGATGGTCGGGGTGATTGATGCGGTGATTTTCAAGAAGCCGCTGCGGGTGGTACACGGACCGATCAAGAGCAAGTTCGGGTATCACCTGGTGCAGGTGTTTTACCGGGATTGAGGGGTGGCCTTGAGGGCCTCATCGCGAGCAAGCTTGGCTCCTGCATTGGAATGCGTTCCCCTGTGGGAGCGAGCCTGCTCGCGAACCGACTGCGAAGCAGACGGCCATTCATCCCTTATCTAGGGATCAGCGCCCCCGGCACCTGAATCACCCGACTCGCCAACCGATGCCCCGCCTCAGCCGCTTCCACCGCGCTCGCGCCCTTGAGCCGACTGGCCAGGTACGCCGCACTGAACGAATCCCCTGCCGCCGTCGTATCTACGACGCGGTCGACCTTCTGCGCCGGCACTTCAAACGACTCACCGTCACAGCGAATCAGGCACGCGTCTGAACCGCGCTTGAGCACCACTTCCGGCGTGCCGATCTGCTCGTAAGCATCGAACACCGCCTGGCAACTTGAGAAATGGAACAGCGCCTGCTCGTCCTCAACCGTCAGCAACGCCAGGTCCACATACGGCAACACACTGCGATACGCCGCGCGGGCTTCCTCAACCGACGCCCACAAGCGCGGCCGATAGTTGTTGTCGAAGACGATGCGCGCATCTCGCTGACGGGCTTCGATCAGGGTTTCCAACAATTTTGCCCGACCTTGCACACCGAGCACCGCCAGCGTGATGCCGCTGAAGTACAACACGTCGTAATCCGGCAGCGCCGCCAGAATCGGCGCGGCGGCGGGCGTGGTGAAGCAATCGCGCACGGCCGCTTCGTTGCGCCAGTAGAGAAAACGACGCTCGCCGGCGGCGTCGGTCTGGATGCAATACAAGCCGGGCAAACGTCCGGGTAAACGCTGGACCATGCCCAGGCCGATGTTTTCGCTGGCCCAGTTCTGGCACATCGCGTCGCTGAAGCTGTCGTCGCCCAGGGCGGTGACGTAATCGACGATGCTGCGCTCGCCCAGTTCACGGGACAGGTAGACGGCGGTGTTCAGGGTGTCGCCGCCGAAGCTTTGTTGCAGGCTGCCGTCGGCGCGTTGTTGCAGCTCGATCATGCATTCGCCGATCAGGGCGATGCGCGGGATGTTGGGGCCGAGGGTGTTGATGGTGTGCATGGTGTGGGGTCTCTGGTGTTTCTTTGTTGTCTGGGCGGGCCTCATCGCGGACTAGCCCGGCTCCCACAGGGATCGTGTTACCCATGTAGGCGCCGGGCTTGCCCGCGATAGCAGCGCCTCGGTCTCAAGCCTTAGAAACAGGTTTCCATGGTTTCGATGACATTCATCTGATCATCCACCAGACACCCCGTGCGCCACTTGTCGAACGTCAGGCACGGGTGCGACGTGCCGAACGAAATAATGTCGCCGACCCGCAACTCAACCCCCGGCGCCACGGTCATGAACGCGTGCTGGTCCATCACTGCCGTCACCTTGCAGGCACTGACGTCATCGCCCTTCGCCGGCACCACACCGGCCTTGTAACGCAGCAACGGCACCGGCAGACCGGCGTCGTACGCTACATCGCGCTTGCCCAGGGCAATCACCGCAAAACCCGGTTCCGGCATCGACTGCACGTGTGCCCAGACTTCCAGCGCCGGACGCAGGCCTTCATTCAGGTCACTACGACGGTCGAGCACACAGCATTGCGCTTCCTTGTAGATGCCATGGTCGTGGGCCACGTAGCTGCCCGGACGCAACACACTGAGGAAACGCCCGGCAGCGTTCTGTGCTTCGAACTCCTCGGCAATCAAGTCATACCAGGCGGAACCCGACGCAGTGATGATCGGCTTGGCGATCGCAAACGCGCCGCTGTCCTGCAACTGCACGGCCAAACGCACCAATGACTGGGCGAATGCGCGGATACCGGTCACCGCATGATCGCCATGGATCACGCCTTCGTAGCCTTCGATACCGGTCAGAGCCAGCGCCGGTTGCGCGTTGATGGCTTTGGCCAGCGCGATGACTTCGTCCTCAGTGCGGCAACCGCAACGGCCGCCGACCACACCGTATTCGATCATCACGTTCAGGCGCACGCCGCGCGAGGCAAAGTAGGCACCGAGGTCCGCGACGTTGTCCGGATGATCGACCATGCAATGGAAATCGAACGTCGGGTCCGCCAGCAGATCGGCGATCAACGCCATGTTCGGCGTACCGACCAATTGGTTGGCCATCAGCACCCGACGCACGCCATGGGCATAGGCCGCGCGGGTTTGCGTGGCGCTGGCCAGGGTGATGCCCCAGGCGCCGGCGTCCAGTTGGCGGCGAAACAAGGCAGGGGTCATGCTGGTCTTGCCATGGGGCGCGAGCTCGGCGCCACTGTTGCTGACAAAGTCCTGCATCCAGCGAATGTTGTGTTCCAGCGCTTCGCGGTGCAGCACCAGCGCCGGCAGGCTGACATCGCGGACCAGGTTGGCGCCGGTCTGGGCAAAACCCTTTTCCACGGCGGCAGTATTGTTGGCAGTAGACATGGTCGAACTCCTCACATTCGCGGCCGCAGGCAGCCGCATTTATTCGTTGATACGCCGGGCCAGGTGGTTGGCGTTGTCGATCAGCACTCGGCGATAGTCGTTGTAATGGGTCTTGGCATCAGCCCGTGGGGCCACGATGCACAGGGTCGCAATGGCCACGCCGTTGGGGTCTTTGACCGGGGCGGCGAAGCAATGGGTAAAGGTGTCGGCGACGCTATCGAAGGAGAAAAAGCCATCGATGCCGGCCTGCCGGATTTCCGCCAGAAACTGTTCCAGCGGCAGGCGTTCGCCGTTGGGCAGAATGAAGTCGTCATGGTCGATCAGGTCGACAATTTCCTCGTCACTCAAATGCGCCAACAGCAGGCGCCCGGAAGCGGTCCAGGGAATCGGCGCGTTCTCGCCGATGTCCGAGGAAATGCGGAAATGCCGCTCGCCCTCCTTCATCAGCGCCACGGTGTATTTGCGCCCATTGAGCAGGCACATCTGGGCGGTTTCGTGGGTCTGGCTGACGATTTCCTGCAAGGCGAGATCGGCCTCGCGGGTCAGGTCGAAATGACGCAAATGCGCCTGTCCGAGGAAGTACAACTGACGGCCCAGGTAGACATGACCGTCCTTGCCCACGGTTTCCAGAATGCGCCGTTCCAGCAGGGAGGCCACCAATTCGTAGACCGTGGATTTCGGGCTGCCGATGCCGCTGGCAATTTCATTCGGGCGCAGGGGTTTGCCGATTTCCTTGAGGAAGTCGAGGATATCGAACGCCCGGTCCAGACCGCGAGCCCGGCGCTTGATGGTGTCTTCGGTCATTTCATTGGTTCCCATACAAAGTGCCGGGAGTTTACCTAGAGTGCGGTGGCGATTGTTAGGCCGCCATCGCGGGCAAGCCACGCTCCCACATTTGAAATGCATTCCCCTGGGGGAGCGTGGCTTGCCCGCGATGGGCGCGACTCGGTTCAGGCCTTTTTCTTGTACGCGATGCAGTCGATCTCGACCTTGCAGTCGACCATCATGTTCGCCTGCACGCAGGCACGGGCCGGAGCGTGTTCGGGTTTGAAGTACTCGGAGAAGACCTTGTTGAAACTCGTGAAGTCCCGTGGATCCTCCAACCACACGCCAGCACGCACCACATCTTCCAGGCCATAACCGGCCTCTTGCAGAATCGCAATCAGATTCTTCATGGTCTGGTGGGTCTGTTCGACGATGCCACCCGTAATGATCTCGCCATCCAGCGCCGGCACCTGCCCGGAAACGTGCAGCCAGCCATCGGCTTCAACGGCGCGGGCGAAAGGACGAGGCGTACCGCCAGCGGCGCTACTGCCGGTGCCGTAACGAGTAATGCTCATGAGTGTTTCTCCTGATTGAATTCTGAAAAGTTAAAAGCGCGTGTTTTTGAGAAACTCAGCCAGACGCGGTGATTGAGGGCGCTCGAACAGCTCCTTGGGTGGCCCCTGCTCTTCGATGCGCCCCTGATTCATGAAAACGATTTTGTCCGAGACTTCGAATGCAAAACGCATTTCGTGGGTGACCAGCAACATGGTCATGCCTTCGTCGGCCAGGCCCTTGATCACGTTCAGCACTTCGCCGACCAGTTCCGGGTCGAGGGCCGAGGTGACTTCGTCGAACAGCATCAGGCTCGGGTTCATCGCAATCGCCCGGGCAATCGCCACGCGCTGTTGCTGACCGCCGGACAACTGACCGGGATAGTGATCACGGCGTTCCAGCAAGCCGACGCGCTCCAGCCATTTTTCCGCCAGAGCAACGGCCTCGTCCTTGTGCAGTTTTTTCACCTTGAGCAAACCCAGGGTGACGTTCTGCAAGGCGGTGAGGTGCGGGAACAGGTTGAATTGCTGGAACGCCATGCCCGTCATTGCACGATGCCGGGCGATGACTTTTTCCGGGTGACGGATGCGTTTGCCGTCGACCTCGTCATAGCCGATGGACTCGCCGTCGAGCATGATCTGCCCGCCCTGGAATTCTTCGAGCATGTTTACGCAGCGCAGCAAGGTGGTCTTGCCCGAACCGCTGGAGCCGATCAGTGTGACGACGTTGCCGCGCTGCATGCTCAGGTCGACGCCCTTGAGCACTTCGAGCTTGCCGTATTGTTTGTGCAGGCCGCGTATGTCCAGCAGGGCCTGACCGTTTTGCGTGTTGGAGAGTTGAGTCATGGCAAGGCCACCCGCTTTTCAATGTGCCGGCCGAGTAATTCGATGGCGTAGTTGATGACGAAAAACAGAAATCCGGCGAACAGGTAAAACTCCAGGGTCATGAAGGTCCGGGCGATGATTTGCTGTGTGCTGAGCAGTAACTCCGCCACGCCGATCACCGACAACAGCGTCGAGGCCTTGACGATTTCCGTCGAGGAGTTGACCCAGGTCGGCAGGATCTGCCGCAACGCTTGAGGCAACAGCACGTAACCGAGGGATTGGAAAAACGTCAGGCCAATCGCCTTGCTCGCTTCCATCTGACCGCTAGGCAGTGCTTGCAACGCGCCGCGCACGATCTCGGCGACGTGGGAGCCGCAAAACAGCGTCAACCCCAACGCACCGGCCTGAAACGCGCTGATCTGCCAACCCAGTGCCGGCGCCATATAAAAGCAGGCCAGCACCAACACAAACACCGGCGTACCGCGAATCAGGTCGACGTAGACGCGAAACGGCGCACGCATCCAGAACTTGCCGTAGGTCAGCACCAGACCGGCGACAATGCCGACCATCGTGCCCAGCAAAATGGCCAGCGCCGACACCTGCACACTGGTCAGGAAGCCTTGCCACAACACTTCGCGGGCAACCCATAACTCATGCAACCAACCAGGGGATTCGTACATGGGGGGCTCCTATCGGCGAATCGCCAGACGCTGTTCGAGGTAACGCAGCATCATGGCAATGAGGTAACAGGCCGCCACATAGAGCGCCGTGGTCACCAGCCAGGTTTCAATCACCCGGTAGCTCTCGACATTGATCTTGCGCGCGTAATAGGTCAGCTCCGGCACCGCGATCGCAGCGGCCAGCGAAGTGTCCTTGAACAGCGAAATAAAGTTGTTCGACAAGGCCGGCAGCACATTGCGCAGCATCACCGGGACGGTGACGTAAGCCTTGACCTGCCACTCGCCGAGGCCGATGGCGAGCCCGGCTTCACGCTGGCCCTTGGGAATGCTCAACAAACCGCCACGGAACACTTCGGTCAGATACGCCCCGGCGTAGAGCGACAGGGTGATGATGAACGACGGGATCTTGTCCAGACGAATGCCCAGGCTCGGCAAGGCAAAGTAGATCAACAGAATCAACACCAGAATCGGCGTATTACGGATCACCGTCACATACACCGACGCCAGCACCCGCAATGCGCGGTGCTTCGAGAGCAAAGCAAACGCCATCATCAGGCCGATCACGCAACCGATGGCGATCGACACCAGCGCCAGCTCAAGACCCAGACCGAGCCCCGCCAGCAAGGTGTCGAAATCGCGCCACACGGCGGCAAAGTTCAACTGATAGTTCATGGTCAGCAGTACCTTGAACGGGGCGCGTTACAAGCGCCCCGCTCTCACGGGATCATTTGAATTCGACAGGGAAACCGATGGCTGGAGTCGGCAGATCGACACCGAACCATTGCTTGAAGGACGCCGCATAGGTCGGGAACTCAACGCCGGTCATGGCTTCATGCAGGGTGGTGTTGACGAAGTTCAGCCAGTCCTGATCACCGCGTTTAACTGCACAGGCGTAGGTTTGCGGGCTCCAGGCGTAAGTCGGGCTGCGGTAGCGGCCAGGGTTCTGCACCATCAGGTATTTCACCGACGACTGATCGGTGGCGGCGGCATCGGCACGGCCCGAGTTCACGGCTTGGTACATCAGGTCCACGCTGTCGTATTGATCGACCTTGGCCTTGGGCAACGCCTGGTGCACCAGTTCTTCGGCGTATACGTTCTGCAAGACCGCCACGGTCACGCTGTCGTTGGCAGCCTTGAGGTCTTCGATTTCCTTGTACTTGCTGTTCGCCGGCAGCAGCAGGCCGACGCCTTCGCGGTAGTACGGCAGGGTGAACGCCACCTGCTGCGCACGACTGGCGGTGACGGTGATGAACTGGCAACTGATGTCGACCTTGTCGGTCAGCAGGTTGGGAATCCGCGCATCGGACGACTGCACCACAAACTCGACTTTGGTCGGATCGTTGAACAACCCCTTGGCAATCATCCGCCCGATATCGATATCGAACCCCTGCAACTTGCCATCCGCTCCCTGGAAGTGCCACGGCGCATTGGTACTGCCCGTGCCCACAATCAATTTTCCACGGGCCAGCACGCTATCGAGCTTACTGTCCGCCGCCTGGGCCACGCCCATGGCAGCGGCGGTAGCCGCGAGAACAAAAACACACGCTTTTAACAAGGAAGGTCGGCGATGCATGGCAAGCACTCCAGGATGATGTTTATTCCGCTATACCGGACATTGGTATGTAACAACGGAATAGACAGCAGAAAGTGTGCCACAGGTTGCGGAGAGAATGTTGGGGAGATTGAAAATCGATTTGAATCAACGGGATGGGAAAAACACTGAGGGATCTGTTACCAAACGCACGCGAGGGGAAGCGCTACCGTTGGCTACAGCGTGCGGGTACTTGCACCACAATTGGAGATGAATGACCGAAATTGACGCAGCGTGTCACCTGTAATTTCTGACAGTAGACCCGCCCCCGCTCCCTCCTTTAACGTCGACAAACCTCGATGGTCGTTGTGAAAAGGAGATTTTCAATGGGCTCGACACATCACTTGGCATCGCTCGCCCCGGTCTACCGCAAGGCGCTGAAAACCTGGCGCCCGGTGATCCTGTATTTCGGCGATGAACACTGTCCGGCCTGTGAATGGGCAGAACCGGTCTTTCGCGAAGTCGCCCTACGCTATCGTCATCACGCGAACATTTATGTATTGAACACCCGTGAATCACCGCGGCACCCGAACGTTACCGGCACACCGACGGTGTTGTTCTTCAAGGACGGGCGATTGCGGAAGAAGCTCAAGGGCATTGGCACCCGAGAGACGCTGGAGGAGGATTTCGCCAGCCATGTTGGCAGGCTCAGGCCGCGATACGTGCCGCATAAAACGCGTCACGATCTGGCGTGGTTGCGCCAGACGTTGCGCGGGTTGTGTACGGTGCCTCGGGCGTTAGAGCGGTTGAATTGTCGTAGTGGGTGTTAGGGCTTGGGAGCGATGGCGTTTGGCAGGACGCTATCGCGAGCGAGCTCGCTCCCACATTGGATCTCCAGTGCTCACACGACCCGTGTGGGCGTGAGCCTGCTCGCGAACAGGCCCTGAATCCCGGAAAAAACTAGCGGTCGATACACACCAGCAGCACCCGCGTCACCCGCCGCTCCTCAACGGCCACCACTCTCATTCGCCAGCCCTGCCACTCCAGGCTGTCGCCGATCACCGGCAATCGATCCAGCAAGCTCACGACCAACCCGGCCAGGGTCTGATAGTCCTCAGTAGGCTCAGCCACGAATCCGGTCTGCTGTCGAACCCGTGTCAGGTTCAACGCACCGCTGACCAAAAAACCGCCTTGCTCTTCCACCACGTCCGGGCCTTCGATTTCGCTGGCGTCGGGCAGTTCGCCGGCAATCGATTCCAGAATATCGGTCATGGTCAACACCCCCACAAAATCACCGAATTCATTGACCACGAATGCAATGTGCGTCGAGGCCTGGCGCATCTGTTCCAGCGCATTGAGGATGGAGTAGCTGTCCAGCAAGTTAACGGTCTTGCGCGCCAACTGCTCCAGATCCGGTTCGTTGCCGGCCAGGTATTCGTTGAGCAACTCCTTCTTGTGCACGAAGCCCAGCGGCTCGTCCACCGCGCCGTCACGGATCAACGGCAAGCGCGAATAGGACGAATGCATCAGCCGCGTACGAATGGTAGGCGCATCATCGGCCAGGTCGATGTAATCAACGTCGGCACGCACGGTCATCAACGTTCGGATCGGCCGTTCGGCCAGTTGCAGTACGCCGCTGATCATCACCCGCTCGCGGCGGTCGAACAGTGCTTCGCCCGGTGCGTCGCCGTTGTCCAGCAGGTCGGCAACCTCCTCACCGACTTCCTCCACCGCCATGCTGCGACCGCCGAGCAAACGCAACACCGCATGGGCCGTTCGCTCGCGCATGGGCCGCAGTCCCTGCAGGGATTTCTTGCGGCGAGCGCGGGCGATCTGGTTGAACACTTCGATCAGGATCGAGAAACCGATGGCCGCATACAGATAGCCTTTGGGAATGTGGAAACCCAACCCTTCGGCCGTCAACGCGAAGCCAATCATCATCAAGAAGCCCAGACAGAGCATGATCACTGTCGGGTGCGCGTTGACGAACCGGGTCAACGGCTTGCTGGCGACGATCATCAGGCCGATGGAGATGATCACCGCGATCATCATCACCGCCAGTTCATCGACCATACCCACAGCGGTAATCACTGCGTCGAGGGAGAACACCGCGTCGAGCACCACAATCTGCGCCACGATCGGCCAGAACATCGCATATGCGGCGTTGGCCGAGCGCTGGCCGACATGGCCTTCGAGCCGTTCGTGCAATTCCATGGTGGCCTTGAACAGCAGGAACACTCCACCGAACAGCATGATCAGGTCACGACCGGAGAAGCTCTTGTCGAACACCTCGATCAGCGGCTGCGTCAAGGTGACCAGCCACGAGATACTCGCCAGCAAGCCCAGGCGCATGATCAGCGCCAACGACAAACCAATGATTCGCGCACGGTCGCGCTGCTCGGGCGGCAATTTGTCCGCAAGGATCGCGATAAACACCAGGTTGTCGATGCCGAGCACCAGCTCCAGCACAATCAACGTCAATAAGCCCAGCCAAGCGGTGGGGTCAGCTAACCATTCCATAAAAACGTCTCGATCTCTTCAGTGAACTCAGAATGCCAGGCACGGCAAGGCGCGGCGCAGAGGCCGTGGGATTGCAATGACGAAGTGTTTTGAATGTCGAAAGACCGGGTGTTTCAAGAGCGCGCAATGGCGCGATGAGGAAGGATAACCGGGAGGCTCCAAGAGGGTGTTCATGCAAGTCCTGAAAGACAAAAGGACTTGGATCGTACAGGCGAAACCGATAATTCCTACAATCGAAAATCATTTCAAAATTTGTAGTCAGCCTGGAATAAACCCTGACCGGGCTCGTCGTACTGCCACTGAAATCGTTCAGTAGCCACCACGAGAGCCCCGCCATGAAAAGCCTCCTGTCCACGCTGTTTCTGATTGCCCTCAGCGGCACTGCCGCCGCTGCGTCTGCCGCCACCGCCAGCACCTCGAATGTCGAGGACTACCGCTATTCGACACCGTTGAATATCGCCAAGGTCGTCAACATCACCCGCGGCGACTATTGCGGCATTGGCCCACGGGAGATGACCTACGTCGACACGATGGGCGCTACCCACGTCTTGCGCTATCAAGCGTTCGGTGATTCGTGCATCGATCAGAACTGATGTTTGAGCGACGCCATCACCCGCTCGGCATTCGCCTCACAGGCTATCCCCTCAGGCCGCGCCTGGATGCCTTCAATCACCCCCAGCAACTTCGCCTTGCTCTGTGCCAGGTGAAGTTGCATCTGTTCGATCTGCTCGACCTTGCGCAGCAGCCCCGCCAATAATTCTTCGTGCTTGAACTCGCCCGTCACCGTATCCGGCAACAATTGCTTCAGCTCTTCAAGGCTGAACCCGGCCTGCTGCGCGCACTGGATGATCATCAGCGTTTGCAGGACTTGTGCGGGATAATGCCGGTAGCCGTTGGCCGAGCGCTCTACCTGACGAATCAATCCCTGAGACTCGTAAAAGCGAATGCGCGATGCATTCAATCCGCTCAACTGCGCCAATTCACCAATCTTCATCCCGGCCTCATTTGCCTGCTTGACATTAAAGTTAACTTTAAGCTTAGCCTCTGCTCTTCACTGATGAGGAGTCAAGCATGTCGCCCTTCCAAGCGTTGAATCTGCCCAACGGCCAGACCGTCGGCAATCGTATTGCCAAAGCCGCCATGGAAGAAAATCTCGCCGACACCGGGCAAGCACCGTCAGGCGCATTGTTTCAGCTGTATCAGGCCTGGGCCGAGGGCGAAGCGGGCCTGTTGCTGACCGGCAATGTGATGATCGACCGCCGCGCCATGACGGGTCCCGGCGGCGTGGTGCTGGAAGATGAACGCGATCTGCAGCGCTTTCGTCAGTGGGCGACGATCGGGCGTTCCGGTGGCGCGCAGTTCTGGATGCAGCTCAATCATCCCGGTCGCCAAACCATGGCCAACCTCGGTCAACAAGCCTGGGCACCCTCTGCCGTCGCACTGGACCTGGGCGCGTTTTCCAAGATGTTCGCCGAGCCCAAACCGATGTCCGAAGACGATATCGCCCAAGTGATCGCACGCTTCGCCACCAGCGCGGCCCTCGCGGAAAAGGCCGGGTTCACGGGCGTGCAGGTTCATGCGGCTCACGGTTACCTGATCAGCCAGTTCCTCTCGCCGTTGACCAATCACCGCACCGACCGTTGGGGCGGCTCACTGGAGAACCGCGCGCGCTTGTTGCTGGACGTGGTCCGCGCCGTTCGCCGCGCGGTCTCACCGCAGTTTTGCGTGTCGGTGAAACTCAACTCTGCTGACTTCCAGAGAGGCGGCTTTGACGCCGACGATGCTTGCCAAGTGATTGTGTGGCTCAACGAGCAGCGCATCGACCTGCTGGAGCTCTCCGGCGGCAGCTACGAAGCGCCGGCGATGCAAGGCGAAGCCCGCGACGGCCGGACGTTGGCGCGTGAAGCCTACTTCCTGGAAATGGCCGCTGAACTGTCCAGCGTCGCGCACATGCCGGTGATGGTGACAGGCGGCATTCGGCGCCTGGCCATCGTCCAGCAGGTGCTCGACAGCGGCATCGCCATGGCAGGTATCGGCACGGCACTGGCGGTTGAACCGCAGTTGGTCAAACACTGGCGCGAAGGCCGCAACAGCCATCCGCAATTGCCGCCGATTCTATGGAAGCGCAAACCGTTCGCCGCACTGGCGAACATGGCAGTGGTGAAGTTTCAGCTGCATCAATTGAGCCGCGGGCGCAAGCCTCGTCCTCAGGTCTGGGCGGTGTGGGCGTTGATTCTTGACCGGCTGTACATAGGCCGGCGTACGCGGCAGTACCGTCAGGCGATGGGTAAATAGATTTAGACCGAGTTGCCTGCTCGCGATGGGGCCAGGACAGCCAGTCAATCACTCAACCAGGAATCAGCTCATCAATGTGCCGATAATCCGCTTGCAGCTCTGCCGCCAACTGCTTCGCCCGGCCCAACCGGATCGGCCCGCGCTCGATATCAATCAGCAGGCTGGGGCATTCCAGCGCTGGCAACAATGACCACTCCTTCAATCGCCCATCAGTCAGCAACAACACACGCTGCTGTTCCGCCGGAAAGCGCTTTTTGCGCGTCTCCAACCAACGCCCCGCCTCACCCAGCGCCGCCAACACTGGCGTGCCACCGCTGGCGCCCAACCCATCAAGCCAGGTCCGCAATCCGCTGGACGCTTTCAAGCCTTGCACCTGCCATTTCGGCACATTGCCGCTGGCCGTCAACAACGCCAGGCGCGCACGCTGACGGTAGGCATCGTCAAACAGCTGCGCCAGCAACCCCTTCGCATCACTCAACGCCTGATGTCGGCGAGTCGAGGCGGAGGCGTCGACAATCACCAGCCACAGCTCATGGGCGCTTCGAGTGCGAAGGTGGAACAACACGTCGCTGCGCGAACGAGGCCGACCATTGAGCAAGGTGCCGGGCCAGTTGATCGAGCCGCTGCGTGCAGCATGGCGTTTGCCCTGTTTGCCGTTGTCCAGCCGTCCTGTACGGGGTCTGGCATTCGCCCCCGCGTCAGATCGAGGGCGAATGCCTAGGGCTTTTTTGGCCAGCTCGGCACTTCACGGCGGGCGCCAACCGGCAGCGCCTGGGCGGGCATTTCACCCCATTGCCCCTGGCCTTCGCTCGGGGCGGACTGTTGCGGGGATGGCGCCTGACTGTGCTGCGGGGCCGGCGGTGATTGCTCGCGGCGGCGATGGCGCAAGGCGAATTCAGCGACGGCGTCGATATCGTCCTCACTGATCGCGTTCGCTCCGCGCCACGCAGCGTGGGCGCGAGCCGCACGCAGCCACACCAGGTCAGCGCGCAAGCCATCGACGCCGGCAGCAAAGCAGCGCTCAGTGATCAGCGCCAACGCTTGATCGTCGAGCGGGATGCTCGGCAAGAGGCGGCGGGCCTTCTCGCACCGTTCGCGCAGCGATTGCTGCGGGTGTTCCCACTGCGCGCAAAAGCGCTGCGGATCGCTGTCGAAATCCAGGCGCCGACGGATGATCTGCCCCCGCTCGATCGGTGCGGTGTGGCCGCTGAGCGCGACGTTCAGGCCAAAGCGGTCGAGCAATTGCGGACGCAGTTCGCCTTCTTCCGGGTTCATGGTGCCGATCAGCACAAACTTCGCCGAATGCCGATGGGAAATACCATCACGCTCGATCAGGTTGGTGCCGCTGGCGGCGACGTCGAGCAACAGGTCCACGAGGTGGTCGGGCAGCAGGTTGACCTCGTCGACGTAGAGCACGCCACCATCGGCCTTCGCCAGTACGCCGGGAGAGAATTGCGCACGCCCGTCGCTCAGCGCGGCATCGAGGTCGAGGGTGCCGACCAGACGTTCTTCCGTGGCGCCCAGCGGCAAGGTGACGAACTGACCGCTGGCCAGCAGGTCCGCGAGGCCCCGGGCCAGGGTGGATTTGGCCATGCCGCGCGGACCTTCGATCAGCACGCCGCCGATTTTCGGGTCGATGGCGGTCAGGTACAGGGCGAGCTTCAAGTCGTCGGCGCCGACCACGGCGGATAAGGGGAAATGCGGGGTGTCGGTCATGTCGAGTCTCGTGTGTGGTCGGTGATGTGATCGTTTCCACGCTTTGCGTGGGAACGATCATGCCCTCATGAATCTTCTTCTATATCCAGCAGCAGGTTTTCCAGGGCCTCGCGGTACTCGCCCGGCTCCTTCCACATCCCCCGCTGCTGCGCTTCCAGCATCCGTTCGGTCATGTCGCGCAAGGCATGCGGATTGTGCTCGCGAACAAACTCGCGCGTCGCCGGGTCGAGCAAATAGGCATCAGCCAGCAACGCGTACTGGTGATCGTCAATCAGCTGCGTCGTCGCGTCGAAGGCAAACAGGTTATCGACCGTCGCCGCCAGTTCAAACGCGCCTTTGTAGCCGTGACGCTTGACCCCGTCGATCCACTTTGGATTGGCCGCCCGGGAGCGGATCACCCGGTTCAGTTCTTCTTTCAAGGTGCGGATCTTCGGCAGATCCGGCTGACTGTGATCGCCGTGGTAACTGGCCGCTGTTTCACCGCTAAGGCTTTCCACGGCAGCAAGCATGCCGCCCTGGAACTGGTAATAGTCGTTGGAATCGAGCAAGTCGTGCTCACGGTTGTCCTGGTTTTGCAGCACCGCTTGCACCTGACTCAAGCGCTGGGCGAATTGTTCGCGGGCGGCGGTGCCTTCGTCGGAACCGCCATAAGCATAGCCGCCCCAATTCAGGTAAACCTCGGCCAGGTCTTCACGGCTTTGCCACAGGCGCCCGTCGATGGCGCCCTGCACACCGGCGCCGTAGGCACCGGGCTTGGCACCAAAAATTCGCCAACCGGCCTGACGGTTCGCGGCGTCTTCATCCAGGCCCGATTGCATCAGTGCTTCACGCTCGGCACGCACTTTGGCGGCCAAGGGGTTGAGGTCGTCGGGTTCATCCAGCGCTGCGACCGCTTGCACCGCCGCATCGAACAGACGGATCAGGTTGGCAAACGCATCGCGAAAGAACCCGGAAACACGCAGGGTCACGTCCACACGCGGACGGTCGAGCAAGCTCAGCGGCAGGATTTCGAAATCGTCGACCCGCTGACTGCCTGTGGCCCAGACCGGGCGCACGCCCATCAGCGCCATGGCCTGGGCGATGTCGTCGCCGCCGGTGCGCATGGTCGCGGTGCCCCACACTGACAGGCCGAGCTGGCGCAGGTGATCGCCATGGTCTTGCAGGTGTCGTTCGAGGATCAGGTTGGCGGACTGGAAACCGATGCGCCACGCAGTGGTGGTGGGCAGGTTGCGCACGTCCACCGAATAGAAATTGCGCCCGGTTGGCAGCACGTCCAGGCGACCGCGACTGGGTGCGCCGCTCGGGCCGGCGGGGACGAAGCGGCCGTTCAAGGCGTCGAGCAGACCGCGCATTTCGGCTGGGCCGCAGGCGTCAAGGCGTGGGGCGACGACTTCGCACAAGTTGTCGAGGATGGCGTGCACTTCCGCCCAACCCGGCTCACTCCTACAAGGTCCGGGTTCGGTCGACAACGTTTGGGTAATGAGTTGAGCGGCGAACAATTCCAGGCGTTCACGGGTATCCCCCGCCGTGCGCCAGGCTTCATCGGTGAGGGTTTGCAGTTCAATGGGACGCGGCCCGCTCCAAGTCTCGGCCAGCGCACAATCCAGCGGATCGAACCCCAACTCGAACGCCTTGGCCAATGCCCGCAGCAAACTCGATTGCGCGCCACGCCCATCGCCACGCGGAATCCGCAGCAAAGCCAGCAAGGTGTCGATGCGCAACCGCCCTGTCGGTGATTCACCAAAGATGTGCAAGCCATCGCGAATCTGCGACTCCTTCAAATCGCACAAATACGTGTCCAGTCGCGGCAACCAGATCGCCGCGTCGGCATCGCTGTCGAGTTTTTCGTCCAGTTGCAGCTCACGATCAATGTGCGTGTCGCGCACCAGTTGCAGGATGTCGCGCTGCAATTCACGGGCGCGGCGCGGATCGAGCAGTTGCGCTTCGTAATACTCATCGGCCAGCAGCTCAAGGTTGCGCAGTGGGCCGTAGGTTTCAGCGCGCGTCAGCGGCGGCATCAGGTGGTCGATGATCACCGCTTGGGTGCGGCGCTTGGCCTGCGCGCCCTCGCCCGGATCGTTGACGATAAACGGGTAGATGTTCGGCAGCGGCCCGAGCAACGCATCCGGCCAGCAGCTTTCCGAGAGCCCGACGCCTTTGCCCGGCAACCATTCGAGGTTGCCGTGTTTGCCGACGTGGATCACACCGTGGGCGCCATAGGTGTTGCGCAGCCAGAAGTAGAACGCCAGATAACCGTGGGGCGGCACCAGGTCCGGGTCGTGATAGACCGCGCTCGGGTCCACCTGATAGCCGCGCGCCGGTTGAATGCCGACGAAGGTCAGGCCAAAACGCAGGCCGGCAATCATCATCCGTTCGCCACGGTACATCGGGTCGTTTTCGGGGGTGCCCCAGCGCTCCAGCACGGCCTGGCGATTGGCCTCGGGCAAGGCGTCGAACATCCGCTGGTATTCGTCCAGCGCGAGGCTTTGATGACACGGACGCTGGTCGAGCGTGTCAAGGTCGTTGCTGACGCCGCCAAGCAATTGCTGGATCAACGCGGTGCCACTGTCCGGTAATTCGGCCGGCAACGGATAACCTTCTTGATGCAGCGCACGCAGGATGTTCAACGCGGCGGCTGGCGTGTCGAGGCCGACACCATTACCGATTCGCCCATCGCGGGTCGGGTAGTTGGCGAGAATCAGGGCGATGCGTTTTTCGCGGTTCGGCACCCGCGCCAGATCGATCCAGCGCCGCGCCAGTTCAGCGACGAAATCCATGCGTTCCGGTTGCGGTCGATAACACACCACGTCCGACTGACTGCGCTCGCTGCGCCACGCCAGGTCCTTGAAGCTGATCGGGCGGCTGATGATCCGACCGTCCAGTTCCGGCAGCGCGATGTGCATCGCCAGGTCGCGCGGGCCTAGGCCCTGCTCGCTGGCGCGCCAACCGGGTTCGTTGTCCTGGGCGCATATCGCCTGGATCACCGGGATGTTGCGGCGAAACGGTCGCAGATGCGGCGCTTCGGGGCTGGATTGGGCAAAACCGGTGGTGTTCAGAATCACCCCCGCCTCGACTTCATCCAGCCAATCCTCGACCACCGTCAGGCAGCCGGGCTCTTTCAAACTGGCCACGGCCATCGGCAAAGGGTTTAACCCGGCCGCTTGCAAACGCTGGCAGAAAACATCGATGAAAGCGGTATTGGCCGCTTGCAAATGCGAGCGGTAAAACAGCACTGCCGCCACCGGTTGATCGGCTTGCCAGTCGGCCTGCCAATCCTTCAGTTCAGCCGGACTTTTGTGCGGGTGGTAAATCGCTGTGCGCGGCAGGACTTGCGGCTCGGCCCACGCGTAATCGCGGTCCAGCCAGCGAGTGGCGAGGCAGCGGAAAAAGTCCAGGGCATTGCCCATGCCGCCCTGACGCAAAAACTGCCAGAGCCGATCACGGTCGCAGGCCTCGACGGTACTGAGGTCGCTCAGTTCCGGGTCCGGACGATCATCGCCGGGCACCAGAATCAGCTGCACGCCTCGCTCGGACAATTGCACCAGCCGCTCGACGCCATAACGCCAGTAGGCAATGCCGCCGTGCAGCGAGATCAGGATCACCTTGGCGTGGCGCAGCACTTCATCGACATACAAATCGACCGAGGCGTGATTCTGCACCTGCATCGGGTTGGCCAAACGTACGCTCGGGTAGTCGTCGGGCAGTTGCTGCGCGGCTTCGGCCAGCAGCGCCAGGCTGGAATCGCCGCTGCACAGGATCACCAGCTCGGCGGGGGTTTGTCCGAGGTCGGCGATGTTGTCATCCGACACAAAACCGCCGGGCTGGGTCCTGAGCAGGTGCATGGCTTAAACGCTGAGCGCAGCGCGCAATTGCGCTTCGAGTTCGGCGGCGTCCAATTCCTGGCCGATCAGCACCAGGCGCGTGGTGCGTCCTTCCTCGACTCCCCACTGGCGGTCGAAGTGCTTGTCGAAACGTGTGCCCACGCCCTGAATCAGCAAGCGCATTGGTTTGTTCGGGATTGCCGCGAAACCTTTGATACGCAGGATGCCGTGCTTGACCACCAGTTGCGTCAGGGCGTCCATCAGCAGGCTTTCGTCGGCTTGCGGCAGCTCAATGGAGATCGAGTCGAACGCGTCGTGGTCGTGATCATCTTCACCTTCATGGTGATGATCGTGGTGACTGTGACGGCTGTCGATGTGCTCTTCGGAGCCCGCGCCGAGGCCGATCAACACGTCCAGTGGCAGGCGACCACTGCTGGCTTCGACGACTTTCACTGCAGGCGGCAGTTCTTCGGCGACTTCGAGACGCACGCGGGCCAGGTCTTCAGGGCTGATCAGGTCGGCCTTGTTGAGGATCACCAGGTCGGCGCTGGCCAGTTGGTCGGCGAACAGTTCGTGCAGCGGCGATTCGTGGTCCAGGTTCGGGTCGAGTTTGCGCTGGGCATCCACTTGATCCGGGAACGCGGCGAAGGTGCCGGCGGCCACGGCCGGGCTATCAACCACGGTGATCACTGCGTCAACGGTGCAGGCGCTGCGGATTTCTGGCCACTGGAAGGCCTGGACCAGCGGCTTTGGCAGGGCCAGGCCCGAGGTTTCGATGAGGATGTGATCGAGGTCGCCGCGACGGGCCACCAGTTCGCGCATCACCGGGAAGAATTCTTCCTGGACGGTGCAACACAGGCAGCCGTTGGCCAGTTCGTAGACGCGACCGTTGGCTTCTTCTTCGGTGCAGCCGATGGAGCACTGCTTGAGGATTTCGCCGTCGATGCCCAGCTCGCCGAACTCGTTGACGATCACCGCAATGCGACGGCCTTGGGCGTTGTCGAGCATGTGCCGCAGCAAGGTGGTTTTGCCCGAGCCGAGGAAGCCGGTAACGATGGTGACGGGGAGTTTGGCCAGTGTTTTCATCGGATGCCCTTTGGCAAGGTGGCGGGCATACGGGACGACGACCGCAGCAGCACACGCTGCGCGGAAGATTTCGCCACCGGATCACCCCGCCCGGTTGAAAGTCAGAATCTGTGTCGAGGCAGGTCTCCTGGCTGACGGCTGGCCAGTCGTTTGACTGGCGGTTTCTGCGCCTTCCCGCTCGCGCCATGGCTGGCGCATGCAGTGGCATGGCAGAAACTGAACCGTTCACAGTTGCGGGGGCAGCCGCGGCATTGACCGCGTTCCCTTCTTAGCTTCGGCAAACGCCGAAGAACCTCGAAAGCGCAAGGCTACGCATCGCGCTGGGGCGGGTCAATGTCTTGTGGCGGCCATTAGGACGCTATGGCGTCGACACGGTCCCAAGTTGAGAACCCTTGCCAATTGACGCGAATCCCCCGCCCATGCTCTCCTACGCATCTTGTTACGGGTGCCCTTCACAGGGTGAAACGGGAAACCGGTGAATCATGTGCTTTACTCAAAGCCATGTCAGTCCGGTGCTGCCCCCGCAACGGTAAGCGAGCGAAGCATCAAATCCACTGTGCCAGCAGTTCGGCATGGGAAGGTGATGCTTGCAGGTCAAGGCGAAAGCCTGCGCCCCTCGTGAGCCCGGAGACCGGCCCGCAACACCCAGTGACCGTTACGGTCACTGAACAACAAACCCGCGGTGGGCGGGCGCTGTTTGAACGTCTGCGTGCCCGGCTCGCAGGGGTTTTCCATGCGCTCTATTCACCCGCTGACAGACCAGAGGGATGCGCCATGTCGATCATCAACAGCACCGCCAGCAACGCCGATAAGAGCACCGCCAGCACCACGTCTACCCTGACCCAACGCCTGACTGCCGCCATCTGCGCGTCGATCCTGGGCGCGTGCCTGGTGTATTTCGCCGGTTTCTCGCACATCGAAGCGGTGCACAACGCTGCACACGATACCCGTCACAGCTCTGCGTTCCCGTGCCATTGAGAGCTCTCGACATGATCAAGCGTATTGCGCAAACCGCAGGGTTTACCGGGCTGCTGGCCGCCCTGCTGCTGACCTTGCTGCAAAGCTTCTGGGTCGCACCGCTGATTCTTCAAGCGGAAACCTACGAGAAAGCCGAGCCGGCAGTGGTTCAACCCCATGAACACGCCAAAGGCGCCATGGCCGCGCACACCCACGACGCCGAAGCCTGGGAGCCGGAAGACGGCTGGCAGCGCGTGCTGTCGACCACTGGCGGCAATCTGGTGGTGGCCGTTGGTTTCGCCCTGATGCTCGCCGGCCTCTACACCCTGCGTGCACCGACTAAAACGTCTCAAGGCCTGCTCTGGGGTCTGGCCGGTTATGCAACGTTTGTCCTCGCACCGACCCTGGGCCTGCCGCCTGAACTGCCGGGCACCGTTGCGGCGGATCTGGCGCAACGGCAGATCTGGTGGATCGGCACTGCTGCTTCAACCGCTGTCGGTATCGCGCTGATCGTGTTCAGCCGTCACTGGCTGATGAAAGTGCTGGGCGTGGCGATTCTGGCCGTTCCGCACGTGATTGGCGCGCCACAACCGGAAGTGCATTCGATGCTCGCGCCGCAAGCCCTGGAAGCTCAATTCAACATCGCTTCGCAGTTGACCAACGTAGCGTTCTGGCTGGCCCTGGGCCTGATCAGCGCCTGGTTGTTCCGCCGCAAAAGCGATGGCCAATACCACGCATGACTGATGCCAGCACAGCGCCGACGCTAGTGGTCGGCCTGGGCTGCCAGCGCGGCTGCCCCGCGAGCACGCTGCGGGCATTGCTGGATCAGGCGCTACAGGCTCATCAAATCGGGCTTCATGAGATAAAGGCACTCGCCAGCATTGACCTGAAGCGCGATGAGCCTGGCCTGATCGAACTCGCGGAACAACTCGCACTGCCGTTGATGTTCTTCAGCAGTGAACAATTGGCTGGATATCACACCAGCCTCAGCCATCGTTCCGACATCGCGTTCGAACGCACCGGCTGCTACGGCGTAGCGGAAAGTGCCGCCCTGGCACTGGCCGAACAGCTGGCTCAGGCTCCGGTAAAACTGCTGATCTGCCGACAAAAATACGCGCAAGCAACCCTGGCATTGGCCGGCGCTGCGTAAAATCCCCGATAATCGCGCATTCGATCATGAGCAATCTTCATCTGAAGCGTTGCCCGGCCTCTTTTTTCACAGGAAACGACGATGACCGTCTACTTCATTGGCGCGGGTCCCGGCGACCCGGAACTGATCACGGTCAAAGGCCAACGGCTGATTCGCAGCTGCCCGGTGATCATCTATGCCGGCTCACTCGTGCCGGCAGCCGTGCTGGAAGGCCATCGCGCCGAACAGGTGGTCAACAGCGCCGAATTGCACCTGGAACAGATCATTGATCTGATCAAAACCGCCCACGCCAACGGTCAGGATGTGGCGCGGGTGCATTCCGGCGATCCGAGCCTGTATGGCGCGATTGGCGAGCAGATTCGCTACCTGCGTGAACTCGACATTCCGTTTGAAATCATTCCTGGCGTGACGGCGACCGCGGCGTGTGCAGCGCTTTTAGGGGCTGAACTGACCTTGCCGGACATCTCGCAAAGCGTGATTCTGACCCGCTACGCCGACAAGACCGCCATGCCGCCGGGCGAGGAACTGGGCAGCCTGGCGCAGCATGGGGCGACCATGGCCATTCATTTGGGCGTGAATCATCTGGAGAAAATCCTCGCTGAGCTGCTGCCGCATTACGGCGCGGACTGCCCGATTGCGGTGATCCACCGGGCGACGTGGCCGGATCAGGATTGGGTGGTGGGAACGCTTGAGGACATTGCCGGGAAGGTCGAGGCCAAAGGGTTTCGGCGCACGGCGTTGATTCTGGTGGGACGGGTGTTGGGGAGTGATCAGTTCAGCGAGTCGTCGCTGTATCGTGCGGGGCATGCGCATCTCTATCGCCCATAGGGCCCCATCGCGAGCAAGCTCGCGATGGGGCCACTGAATTTCACCCATAAAAAAACGGCGCTCACGGGGCGCCGTTTTTCATGTCGCAGCGAACACCTTAGTAGTAGGCGTTTTCTTTCTGCGTGTGGTCAGTCACGTCACGCACACCCTTGAGCTCAGGAATACGCTCAAGCAACGTGCGCTCGATGCCTTCCTTCAGGGTCACGTCCGCCTGGCCGCAGCCCTGGCAACCGCCACCGAATTTCAGCACGGCAATGCCGTCTTCAACGACATCGATCAGGCTGACCTGACCGCCGTGGCTCGCCAGCCCCGGGTTGATTTCGGTTTGCAGGTAGTAATTGATGCGCTCATTGACCGGGCTGTCGGCGTTGACCATCGGTACTTTGGCGTTTGGCGCCTTGATGGTCAGCTGGCCGCCCATGCGGTCAGTGGCGTAGTCGACCACCGCATCGTCCAGGAAGGCTTCGCTGAACGAGTCAATGTAAGCGGTGAAGCTTTTGAGCCCCAGCGCCGTGTCTTCAGGTTTTTCTTCGCCCGGCTTGCAGTAGGCAATGCAGGTTTCGGCGTACTGGGTGCCAGGCTGGGTGATAAAGACGCGGATGCCGATGCCCGGGGTGTTCTGCTTGGAGAGCAGGTCAGCCAGGTAATCGTGGGCGGCGTCGGTAATGGTTATAGCGGTCATGGAAACTCCTCGCAGGCTTGGGCGCAGTTTACGCCAATCAACGCGCCGCACAAAGTCCTAGTATTTTTGTCGGGAAAGATTCCGACGATCCCCTGATCCCCTGTGGGAGCAAGTTCGCTCCCACAGGGGGGGGTGTCGCGGTGAGTCAGAGGTTTTGGTAGCGGTTCATGTCCAGCACACCCTCTTCCACCGGATCGGTCTCGTGGACATAGCGACTCAGGTCGTGGAAATAGAACCAGAATTGCGGATGACTGCGGCGAATTCCCCAACGTTCGACGATTTTCTCGAAGCCGTCATCGTCCTTGGCGTTTTCCATTGCATCGACGAACGCCGGCACCTGGTCGGCCGGGATGTTGAATATGAAATTCGGGTAACTGCTGAGTACGCCCGGGAAAATCGTCAATGTGTCCAGCCCTGGCTGGTAGCGCAACGATTCACCCAACAGGAACGCCACGTTGCTGTGCGCACGGTTGCGCAGCAGGCTGTAGACCTCGCGCTTGCCGCTCGTCGTTTCGATGCGCAACATCGTCGCTTCCGGCAACTGGTCGATGACCTTCAAGCCCGCCGCCGGCCTCGATGTCAGGCGACTCAAGGCCTGTTCGGCGCCCTGCAAGGCCGGGTCGATGTTCGGTCGCGAGCAATAGGCGCCGTCGCAGCGGTTGATCGGGTCGGGGGTGGCATTGAGCTCGCCGTAACGGACCAGCAACTGTTGGGCGAAGTCGCGCTTGGGGTCCTTCTCGTCGAGCTTTAACGCAGTGGGTTTGTCGTCATCGATGGACTCATAGTCCAGCCACATCTTGAACTTGCCGCTGTTCTGGTACCAATCGTCAAGGTAGGCGTCCCGGGAGTCCGCCGGCATCAGACGCAGGAAGTTCTGCTCGGCGCCGTTACGGATCAGGTCGAAGTACAAACGGGTCTGGGCCTGGTGAGAAACGTTGCCGAACACGTCGAAGTTCACCGCCAATTGATAGTAGGTACGCTCCAGCAACGGGAAGTCGAACAGCCACATCGTTTGCGGCACATCGCCGATCAGGCCTTTGTTCACCGATGCACTGTCAAAGTGCCGGAAGATGCTCAGCAGCGCGTTGTCATTCCCCGCCCACAAGGCCGACCAGCTCGGTGCCGGTACATCGGCGTAGCTGTCCCGACGCAGTGCTTCGTACTCGTTACGCTTGTCGCGGTAGTCATGCCACAGGCTCAAGACACTGCCGACATCATCGTTTTGGCCGGGCATGGCCAGCAACGGCGTCGCCTGGCCGCGGTAGTTGGGATCGATGATATAGAGGTCGTGTTCAGGGGCCTGGAACAGCGCCCAGAAGTTATCGCGGATCACGTCCGTGGCGATCTGGCCACGGCAGACCGGGCCACGAATAAAGGTGCGCACAAAGTATTCGGCGTTATCCAGCATGAACTGGTAGCGCGCCTGCGCCGGGATCGCCTCGAAGGTAGCGAACGGATTGGCCCGCCGTTCAGGTCCGTAACCTGGCGAGGCGTTGACCTGCCAGTCGCCGCTATAGAACAGGCTTTTGACCCGCGCCATCTTCGCCGCACTCAGCGGGTAGGTGATGTGGGTCTTTTGCACAATCACGCCCTGCACCGGCCACAGGCGGTAAAACACCTGAGTGCCCGGGTCGTCATTCGGGCGCCGGGTGTTGATCAGGTCAATCGGCTGGCCGGTGGGCGTGCGCGAACGCACCCACTGGAAGAAATGCCCGGGTTCGCCGTCCTTGAAGTAGATATGCGCAAGAAACCAGTGCTCGAACAACCAGCGCGCCACCAGGCTTTGCCGGGAGCCGGGCGCGTTGAGCAGGTTTTCCCATTGCACCACCTCCTGTGCTTCTTTTGCGCTTGGCACCAGCCCGACCTCATCGATCGGCGCACCCGACGCCAGCCAGCGCTGCAACGTCTGATATTGCTGATCGGTCAGGCCGGTGACCGCCAGCGGCATGCCCTCTTTGGGATGGGAACTGGCGTAATTGTCGAACTCTGCGGGCATGGCGCACATGTTTTCCCGGTTCAGACCGAGAACGATGTCTTGCGGTAATTTGATGTTGGGTTGCAATGGGGTTTTGTGGCCCAGTTCCAGCATCCGCGCCATCAACGCGGCCTGACTGCCCTGGGCGTCAAGCATCGGATAGAAGCCCTTCTGGTGCCAGGCGTGCTTGCCGAACGCATCGTAAAACAGCCGCGTCGGTGCCGCAGCGGTACTGCGGTCGCCGTCGTAGACCGTGACTTTCGTGGCGCCCCGCGCCGCCCCTTCACCACTGCCCAGGTTGAGCTGGCAGGGGGCATCGTTGCACGCATGGCAGGCGACGCACTTTTCGGTAAAGATCGGTTGGATGTCGCGGCTGTAGGAAATCGCAGAGGAAATGGCCGGACCTTGCGCCGCGGCGCCCCAGCTTAAAAGCAGCATGAAAATGCTGGTGGTGACGCGATACGACATATCCCTGGTCCCAATCATGAAAAATCGCGGCGATTCTACCGGTCAGATACCCATACCAACATGAACGATATTCATGCAAAACCGGGTGATGCTCTAAAAGCGCACAGGTTTGCTATGATCCCGCCCCTTCGTCATGGTCTTTCCGAGTAGTCCAAATGTCCGATCGCAGTGTTCGCCTTCAAGCTCTCAAGCACGCCCTCAAAGAGCGCATCCTGATTCTCGATGGCGGCATGGGCACGATGATCCAGAGCTACAAGCTCGAAGAGCAGGATTACCGTGGCAAACGCTTTGCTGACTGGCCAAGCGATGTCAAAGGCAACAACGACCTGTTGGTGCTGACTCGCCCGGATGTGATTGGGGGTATCGAGAAAGCCTACCTGGATGCCGGCGCCGATATTCTGGAAACCAACACGTTCAACGCCACCCAGATTTCCCTGGCCGACTATGGCATGCAGGGCCTGGCGTATGAGTTAAACGTAGAAGGCGCACGCCTGGCCCGCAAGGTGGCTGACGCCAAGACCCTGGAAACCCCGGACAAGCCACGTTTCGTCGCTGGCGTGCTTGGCCCTACCAGCCGCACCTGCTCGCTGTCCCCGGACGTGAACAACCCCGGTTACCGCAACGTGACCTTTGATGAGCTGGTGGAAAACTACACCGAATCCACCAAGGGTCTGATCGAAGGCGGCGCCGACCTGATCCTGATCGAAACCATCTTCGACACCCTGAACGCCAAAGCCGCGATCTTTGCCGTGCAAGGCGTGTTCGAGGAGCTCGGCATCGAGTTGCCGATCATGATTTCCGGCACCATCACCGACGCCTCCGGCCGTACCCTCTCCGGCCAGACCACCGAAGCGTTCTGGAACTCCGTGGCTCACGCCAAGCCGATCTCGGTCGGTTTGAACTGCGCCCTCGGTGCCAGCGAATTGCGTCCGTACCTGGAAGAGCTGTCGAACAAGGCCGGCACCCATGTTTCCGCGCACCCGAACGCCGGTCTGCCGAACGAGTTCGGTGAGTACGACGAACTGCCGGTGGACACTGCCAAGGTCATCGAGGAGTTCGCTCAAAGCGGTTTTCTGAACATTGTCGGCGGCTGCTGCGGCACCACCCCTGGCCACATCGAAGCCATCGCCAAGGCCGTAGCCGGTTACGCACCGCGTCAAATTCCGGAAATCCCCAAGGCCTGCCGCCTGTCGGGCCTGGAACCGTTCACCATCGACCGCAGCTCGTTGTTCGTCAACGTCGGTGAGCGGACCAACATCACCGGCTCGGCCAAGTTCGCCCGCCTGATCCGCGAAGACAACTACACCGAAGCCCTGGAAGTCGCCCTGCAGCAGGTCGAAGCAGGCGCCCAGATAATCGACATCAACATGGACGAAGGGATGCTCGATTCGAAGAAGGCCATGGTGACCTTCCTCAATCTGATTGCCGGCGAGCCGGACATCTCCCGCGTCCCGATCATGATCGACTCCTCCAAGTGGGAAGTGATCGAAGCCGGCCTGAAATGCATCCAGGGCAAGGGCATCGTCAACTCGATCAGCATGAAAGAAGGTGTCGAGCAGTTCATCCATCACGCCAAACTGTGCAAGCGCTACGGTGCCGCGGTGGTCGTCATGGCCTTCGACGAAGCCGGCCAGGCCGACACCGAAGCGCGCAAGAAAGAAATCTGCAAACGCTCCTACGACATTCTGGTCAACGAAGTCGGCTTCCCGCCGGAAGACATCATCTTCGACCCGAACATCTTCGCCGTGGCCACCGGTATTGAAGAACACAACAACTACGCTGTGGACTTCATCAACGCTTGCGCTTACATCCGCGACGAACTGCCGTACGCGCTGACCTCGGGTGGCGTGTCCAACGTGTCGTTCTCGTTCCGAGGCAACAACCCGGTGCGTGAAGCGATCCACTCGGTGTTCCTGCTGTACGCGATCCGCAATGGCCTGACCATGGGTATCGTCAACGCCGGTCAGCTGGAGATTTACGACCAGATCCCGCAAGAGCTGCGCGACGCCGTCGAAGACGTGATCCTAAACCGCACCCCGGAAGGCACCGACGCCCTCCTCGCCATAGCCGACAAGTACAAGGGCGATGGCAGTGTCAAGGAAGCCGAGACCGAAGAATGGCGCGGCTGGCCGGTCAACAAGCGCCTGGAACATGCGCTGGTCAAGGGCATCACCACGCACATCGTTGAAGACACCGAAGAGTCGCGCCAGTCGTTCGCCCGACCGATCGAAGTGATCGAAGGCCCGCTGATGTCCGGCATGAACATCGTTGGCGACCTGTTCGGCGCCGGCAAAATGTTCCTGCCGCAAGTGGTGAAATCCGCCCGCGTAATGAAGCAGGCCGTGGCCCACTTGATCCCGTTCATCGAACTGGAAAAAGGCGACAAACCGGAAGCCAAGGGCAAGATCCTGATGGCAACGGTGAAAGGCGACGTGCACGACATCGGCAAGAACATCGTCGGCGTGGTGTTGGGCTGTAACGGCTACGACATTGTCGACCTCGGCGTGATGGTCCCGGCGGAGAAAATCCTGCAAGTGGCCAAGGAGCAGAAGTGCGACATCATCGGCCTGTCGGGCCTGATTACGCCTTCGCTGGATGAAATGGTCCACGTCGCCCGTGAAATGCAGCGTCAGGACTTCCACCTGCCGCTGATGATCGGTGGCGCGACCACCTCCAAAGCGCACACGGCGGTGAAGATCGAGCCCAAGTACAGCAACGACGCGGTGATCTACGTGACGGACGCCTCCCGCGCCGTGGGCGTGGCGACGCAGTTGCTGTCCAAGGAGCTGAAACCGGCGTTTGTCGAGAAGACCCGCCTGGAATACATCGACGTTCGCGAGCGCACGGCCAACCGCAGCGCGCGCACCGAGCGCCTGAGCTACCCGGCTGCGATCGCCAAGAAGCCGCAGTTTGACTGGAGCACTTACGCACCGGTCAAACCGACGTTCACCGGCTCCAAGGTGCTGGACAACATCGACCTGAAGGTTCTGGCCGAGTACATCGACTGGACGCCATTCTTTATCTCCTGGGACCTGGCCGGCAAATTCCCGCGCATCCTCCAAGACGAAGTGGTCGGTGAAGCCGCCACCTCGCTGTATGCCGATGCCCAGGAAATGCTCGCCAAGCTGATCGATGAAAAGCTGATCAGTGCCCGCGCGGTGTTTGGCTTCTGGCCGGCCAACCAGGTGCGCGACGATGACATCGAAGTCTACGGCGACGACGGCAAGGCGATTGCCAAGCTGCATCACCTGCGCCAGCAGATCATCAAGACCGACGGCAAGCCGAACTTCTCCCTGGCCGACTTCGTCGCGCCAAAAGACAGTGAAGTCACCGACTACGTGGGCGGGTTCATCACCACCGCCGGCATCGGCGCCGAAGAAGTGGCCAAGGCTTATCAGGACGCTGGCGACGATTACAACTCGATCATGGTCAAAGCCCTGGCCGACCGCCTGGCCGAAGCCTGCGCAGAATGGCTGCACCAACAAGTCCGTAAAGACTACTGGGGTTACGCCAAGGACGAAACGCTCGACAACGAGGCGCTGATCAAAGAGCAATACACCGGCATCCGCCCTGCTCCGGGCTACCCGGCGTGCCCGGATCACACCGAGAAGTCCACGCTGTTCAAACTGCTGGACCCCGAAGCCGAAGAGCTCAAGGCCGGTCGCAGCGGCGTATTCCTCACCGAGCACTACGCGATGTTCCCGGCGGCAGCCGTCAGCGGGTGGTACTTCGCTCACCCGCAGGCGCAGTACTTCGCCGTGGGCAAGATCGACAAGGATCAGGTGCAGAGCTACACCTCGCGCAAAGGTCAGGAGTTGAGCGTGACCGAACGTTGGCTGGCCCCGAACCTCGGGTACGACAACTAACCAACCGACGGGCCACAATACGGTGGCGAACCGTGATCCCCTGTGGGAGCGAGTCTGCTCACGAAGGCGGTGGACCAGGCGATATTCATGTCGACTGACACGACCTCTTCGCGAGCAGGCTCGCTCCCACAGTTGTTTGTGCTGTCCGTAGGTCTATGCTTACGGCTCACACACACGTGACGAGGGGTTTATGGACGATCCAGCAGACAACAAGCCGCCGACCTTCTGGCAGATGCTGCAGAGCGTCATGGCGGCGGCGTTCGGGGTACAGAGCGGGAAGAACCGGGCCCGGGATTTCACCCACGGTAAACCGAGTCATTTTGTGATTCTGGGGATTTTGTTCACGACCGTGTTTGCCTTGACCCTGTACGGCATCGTGCAACTGGTGCTGCATCTGGCCGGGGTTTAGCGCATCAGTGTTTGCAAGCTGAACGGGTAGCGATAGGTGGTCGGCCGCCCTTTGGCCGAGAGTCGACGGAAGTTCACGCCGTAGTCAGGCGAGGCCCCCAACGCCAGCAGGCGTTTGGCTTGCGTCTTGTCGATCAGTTGCAACAGCGGGATCAGCCGGTGGCGGCCACCGTACAGATCAAGATCAACGCCCTGGTCATAATCATGCAACTCCACCAGCGCCCAACCACCTAAAGTGAAGTGACCGCCCAGCAGCACGCTAAGGCGTCCATCAATCATCGCCTGCAAGGCGGCGGGAGAGGTGTTGACGGCACTAAACAACACGTCTTTTCCGGGTTTTCCACCGCTCTCCTCAAACGCCTGCATCGCACCAAACGCCATTTCATCATTGGCTGACCACACCAGAGATATCTGCGGATAACGCCGGAACAACAACTTGGCCTGCTCATAGGCGCGGTCCCGGGTCCACCCGCTATAGACCAATTGGCGCAAACGCACTTCAGGATGCTCGGCCAATGCGCGCATCATCCCTTGCTCGCGCAATTGCGCAGACGGAGTGATTTTCAGGCCGGAAAATGCCAATAGCTCGATAGGCTTGCCGGGCGTTGCCGGTGGATGCTGACGGATCAGCTCCTTGAGCATCAGGTAACCGCCCTCCTCGTCGTTGGGCACCAGGCTGCCCAGGTGATCGGGGCGCTCACCCAACAGGCTCTGCTGGTTGGCCGTCAGCGACGCGTTCACCATGAACAGCTTTACACCACTGCCCTGGGCCAGGCGCAGGATCTGTGGGGCGACATATTGTTCATTGACGAACATCAGATAGTCCGGGCGATCGGGACCTTGCAGCGCCTGACGGGCTTGCGCCACCGTGAGTTCGGGCATGCGCTGGGCATAAAGAATTCGCAGGTCAACCCCCAAATCTCTGGCGGCGGCCTGCATAAATTGCGCGTAACTGACCCAGAAGGCTTCCTGGGTGGTACCAGGGCTCAGGAACAACACCGATTCCGCACGCGCAACCGGTCCGTAGACCGTGCCAAGCAGTAGCACAATGGCGTAGAAAAACTTCAACATTAACGTCCGAGCCCCCGGAAAATCGCCGCGCATTATAGCCAGTGAAGTTCCGTAATACGGCGTTTATTCCGGTTTTTGTCCGACAATCGTCGGAACCGGGCCCGGACGGGGTCGGTTATTGATGGCTGACCCAGAACACTGCCGTGCCCACGACCAAAATGATCAGGAAAAGAATCGCCCAAGCATCGACCGTGCTATCAGGTTTTGTCGCTTTGGTAGGGTTGCTCATTGCATCGCCTCTTGTCGGTTTTATCGGTGATTGCATAAAGACTCGACCACAGTAAAGACGACGATTGCCCGCACCACAAATAAGGGTTTAGTCATCACAGTTCTTATTAGTCGTTTTGGTTCTTTACATATACTCAAACATCACTTTTGCGCATAACTGCAAACTGGTATCTTGCCCCGGCTCCGTAGGGAGAGCGCGGCCGTGCGCGCAGAATTGCAGAGGTTCTTTCGGACTCCGCCAAGCACAAAAACGCAGCTGTATCCGAGCGACCCAAGCCTGAGAACAGGACTTATATGTACGTATACGACGAATACGATCAGCGGATCATCGAGGACCGCGTCAAGCAGTTCCGTGATCAGACCCGACGCTATCTGGCAGGCGAGCTGAGCGAAGAAGAATTCCGCCCCCTGCGCCTGCAAAACGGGCTTTACATCCAGCGTTTCGCGCCGATGTTGCGTGTGGCGGTGCCTTACGGCCAACTGACTTCGCGTCAGGTACGCATGATGGCCAAGATTGCCCGCGACTATGACAAGGGCTATGCCCACATCAGCACCCGGCAGAACGTACAGTTCAACTGGCCGGCCGTGGAAGACATTCCGGACATATTGGCTGAACTGGCGACCGTGCAGATGCACGCGATCCAGACCAGCGGCAACTGCCTGCGCAACGTCACCACCGACCAGTTCGCCGGCGTCGCCGCCGATGAACTGATCGATCCGCGCCCATGGTGCGAGATCGTCCGCCAGTGGACCACGTTCCACCCGGAATTCGCCTACCTGCCGCGCAAGTTCAAGATCGCGGTCAACGGTTCGACATCTGACCGCGCCGCCATCGAAGTGCATGACATTGGCCTTGAGCCCGTGCACAACGCTGCCGGCGAGCTGGGCTTCCGTGTACTGGTCGGTGGGGGTCTGGGCCGTACGCCGGTGGTGGGCGCGTTCATCAATGAGTTCTTGCCGTGGCAAGACCTGTTGAGCTACCTCGACGCCATCCTGCGGGTCTACAACCGCTATGGCCGTCGCGACAACAAGTACAAGGCGCGGATCAAGATTCTGGTCAAGGCGCTGACGCCTGAAGTCTTCGCGCAAAAAGTCGACGCGGAAATGGAACACCTTCGCGGTGGCCAGACCACGCTGACCGAGGCCGAACTGCATCGCGTCGCCAAGCATTTTGTCGACCCCGACTACAAGGCCCTGGACAACCAGACCGCCGAATTGGCCGAGCTCGACCAGCAGCACCCGGGCTTTGCCCGCTGGCGCACGCGCAATACCCTGGCGCACAAGAAGCCGGGCTATGTGGCCGTGACCCTGTCGCTGAAGCCAACCGGTGTGGCACCGGGTGATATCACCGACAAGCAGCTCGACGCCGTGGCCGACCTGGCCGATCGTTACAGCTTCGGTCAACTGCGCACGTCTCACGAACAGAACATCATCCTGGCCGACGTGGAACAGTCCCGACTGTTCGCGATGTGGGGCGAGTTGCGCGAGCAAGGTTTCGCCACACCGAACATTGGCTTGCTGACGGACATCATTTGCTGCCCTGGCGGTGATTTCTGCTCGCTGGCCAACGCCAAGTCGATCCCGATTGCCGAATCGATCCAGCGTCGCTTCGACGACCTGGATTACCTGTTCGACATCGGTGAACTGGACCTGAACATCTCCGGTTGCATGAATGCCTGTGGTCACCACCACGTCGGCCACATCGGCATCCTCGGGGTGGACAAGAAAGGCGAAGAGTTCTACCAGGTGTCCCTCGGTGGCAGCGCCAGCCGTGACGCCAGCCTGGGTAAAATCCTCGGCCCGTCTTTCGCCCAGGAAGCCATGCCTGATGTGATCGAAAAGCTGATCGACGTGTACATCGAACAACGTACCGAAGACGAGCGGTTCATCGACACCTACCAGCGTATTGGCATCGACCTCTTCAAGGAGCGCGTCTATGCAGCGAATCATTAAGAACAACGAAGTCGTCGACGAAACCTGGCACTTGCTGCCCAAGGACTTCAACATCGACGAGATCAGCAACTGCGATGACCTGATCGTCCCGTTGCAGCTGTGGCGCGAACACAGCCGTATGCTCAAGGCCCGCGATGGCGGCCTGGGCGTCTGGCTGGATGCCGACGAAGAAGCTGAAGAAATCGGTGACGACGTGGATCAGTTCAAGGTGATTGCCTTGAACTTCCCGGCGTTCACCGATGGCCGCAACTACTCCAATGCTCGCCTGCTGCGTGACCGTTACGGCTTCAAAGGTGAACTGCGAGCGATTGGCGATGTACTGCGCGATCAGTTGTTTTACATGCGCCGCTGCGGTTTCGACGCGTTTGCAGTGCGCCCCGATAAAGACCCGTACGAAGCCCTGGAAGGTCTCAAGGACTTCTCAGTGACGTACCAGGCCGCCACCGACGAACCGCTGCCGCTGTTCCGTCGCCGCTGATGGTCAAACCTTGAACCCCTTTCGGGGTTCAAGGTTCCCCTCCCGCTTTACGTCAAAGATTGGCACGCTCCTCCAGTGCCCTGAAAGCCGCCATCGGATGTTCAAAGCGCCCGCTGCTGCGACTCAATCGATTCCACATTTCCTCAGACGCATCAGCCTCGTTCAACAATCGCCAGACTCTCGTCTGCAGTGGCAAGTAACCGACCTGAAAGTCAGCCGTCAAACTCAGCCTGTCGATGACGGCTAAAAACCGGGTGCCGGAAGGTTTGCCCGCCAGTCGTTGCCAAAGGGCCTGTCGGGACTGTTGCAACGCGTCGTCGTAGTCTCGCAGCCATACACTCGGCGAGCCATAGCCAGCGCCGGGGGCGTTGAGCCATAAATTGATGCCGGTTTCCTCTCGATGGCTGACTAATCGGCGCAGCGTGTCTTCGTCTGTCAGTGGATTCCCCAAGAGCAACACACGATCATCTGCGACTGCCTGGTTTATGACTGCTGGCGGTATCCGGGTGATCTGGTTATCCCGTAAATCCAGAGACGTCAGATAGGGCTCATCCTTGATACCGATCGGGCATCGGGTGATTTGAGTGTTTCTCAGGTTGAGCTGACGTAGATCGTTCATGCCCATCACCAATGGCGGCACGCCCAAGGGGTTGTCACTCAAGTCCAGCGTTTGCAAATGAGTCAGGTCACGCAGTTGTGAAGCGGCACTGTCAGTGAGTACCAGCTGTGTGCCACGCAAGTTCAGCGAGCGAAGAGGTGCCATTTGTTCGATGGCGGGCGGCAAAGCGCGACCAGCATCGCCGGCCACGAAGTAGTTCCGCAAGTCCACGCTTTCAAGGTCCAACACTTCAAGGTTCGCAAAACACTCCAGAAACCCGTTCAAACTGTCCTGCTCTGTCAGATGAAAACCTCGCATCAGTAACTGGGTCACATCGTCGAACCTGACGTTCATCGTGGGTAATCGGTGATAGTTCTCAAAGTTCATATCCAGCGTGGCATGTGGCGCGTCTCCGCGCCTTTGCCAAAGGGCGACCAATTCCTCGGCGAGCTCTTTCCTGAGCGATCGTTCGTCCTCCAACTCATCCATGAAAAGGTCAACGTTATGGGCCGCAATTTGCGCAGGGCTCATATTCGCTGCCTCGGCATCGCCAATCGCCAGAAACGGAAGATCCATGTCATTGACGTCATCGGCAACCTGGTCGATCCAACCGCTTAAATCGGTGTTGAGTTGTTGTAGCTGTTGCTTCAACCCATCGATATAAGCCTGCGTATTGTTGCCCACACGTTGCAGTACTTCATCGGCCTGCGCTGAGGTGAAGTCGGGATAAATCTCCTTGAGTTGCAACCTCATCATCTCGTGGGTCATGGCTTCGCCTTGAGGCGTCGACGGATAACCTCCGCCGCGCAAGCCCTGAGGCTCGAACGTCAGCCCGCTGTCCATCCGTTGTAATCCGAGCAGGGTTTGCGAGCGAGGCAGTGCCACCGCGCCAATCTTGAGGCGCAACTCACTGACAGGATCATCAGATGTCAGGTGTAACGCCGAACGTTCGTCATCTGACAGGATCCCGAGGACAGCTTCGTAAAAGTCCGATTGCACGCCTTGTCGCTGATACCGATTCCTCACCCTGATGATGCTTCGACAATGAGCGGCATCGAGCGGACCACTGCGGTCCAGCACCCGGCCAGCAGGCGAACGGTCAAAAATGTCTATTCGAAGATCTTTGGGCCATCCCGGTAGATGCGACAGTGAATGCAATGCCAGAGTGTCCGTCTCGGCATTGACGACTGCCCCAAGGTAAAGGCCTTCGTAGGCCCGGTTCAGGCGCACATGCTGCTGGTACTGACGTGCTTTGCTGTCCAGGCGTTTGAACACTTGCCTGATCTCCACAACGTCAGGCGTCGCGCGGATGTCTATGCCATAACGGTCGAGCATTTGCTCAATGGCGCTTTTGGGAAGCCCTGGGTATTGGCGCTGAAACAGCCGGACCCATTCGTGCTCCGACTGCTGCAGCGCGGCGTATCGACTGTTGAACAGCTCGGTTTGCCCGGCCGAGCGCAGCTCCAGATCGAGCTTGAAACGGCTGATCGTGTCAGCCAGTAAAGGCGTCGGTGGCCGCCCGGCGTTCATCAAGCGCAGCATGTCGTCGTCTACCGTGCTGACCTTGCCGATTTGCGCCAGGACTTCATCGCTGAATGACGCCACTGGGGGGCCGATCCCGCGAATCAGTTCCAGTCGGGACAGACCGGAAGGCGCTGCTGTCACACTCTTTGTCGCCGGCATGACGATGGCGGTGTGTTCACTTGTCTTGACGGCCTCGGCCTCAGCCCTTCCAACACTGACATCTGCTGCCGCACCTGCCAGCGGCAGCGCGTTGAGCAAGCCAAATGCCGTGCGCGTCACGCCCTCTTTGCGCAGGTTCGGCGTTTCGCCGTTCACAGCCTGATCCAGTCCATAACCGGCATCGATGAGCCCGGCCAGCGCTAGCACCCCCTCTCCCCCCGGCAGAAACAGGGCCAGGGGCCCAAACCGGTTGATCCATTGCACGACCGGCTCGACAACAGCACTCAAATTGTCTCGGTTGACTTGAGCGTCATCCCGGATGGTTTTGACGCTTTCCCGCGCAGCCTGTTTCATGGTCGAAACCAACTGTGCAAACGGATCGGTCGCGGGGGGCTGATCCTCGAAGCCGATATATTCGGCAGGCTCCCAATAACCATCATTGTTAAAGAAGCCGGCATTTTTTGTCAGCCAGTGCTCATGCGGGTAGATGGCCATTCCATCCAGCGCCGTCAAAACACCGGCATGGAAGGTTCCATCCTGTCGATCGTCGTCGGCAAAGTGAGCGGCCAGCGCTTGCCTGGTTGCGCTGGCCTTGCTCTGTGCAACCACCCATCGGTGCAATTGCGACACATCAGCGAAGTCATGCAGGGGTGAAGAGTTACCTGGGATGTACATCAATACCCGAGGGCTGGCGGTGAGACGAAAAGTCCAGATATCGGTCGCTGTATAGCGGTACAGCTTCAGACGCCCCGCCGTGACCGTGGAGGGGATCAGGGTCGGTGCTTGCAGCGGTTCGATAGTCAGTGATTCCCATGCCTGATCCACCGGCAAACCTGCAGCCTGCATGGCCAGCTCCAGGCCCTTTTTACTCAGGCTTTGTTCATGCCGTTGCAGCGCGGCGGTCATGACAAATGCCGCTTTGACCGAGGTTCTCAGCGCATAGGGTTGCGGCGCAACGAGCGCCTCATCGGACGGCCAGGCGTGATCAAGATACGTCTTGTACAAGCCCTGCAAATCCAGCGCCCAGACCCATCTCTTGAAGTCAGCCGGTTTAATGGGGACTTGCGTCAACGGCCCATAGGCTTGCGGGATGGTTTGGCGATAAATGCCTTCATAGCTCTGGTGATTGCCACTGCCGCGGTCAGCGAATTCGTCAACGTTTTGCACGATTCGAACCGACGGCCCGATGTCCGGCGGCGCGTAAAAGCCGAAAGCGCTTTCGGCAAAACGTCCATCGCCCACGGTTTGATAGTTGGAAAGCAGCGCTTGCAGTAGCGATTGTGAACTCGCCACTTGGCCCTGCTGAATGCCATCCTGCGCAGGATGTCCCTTGTAGTTGTAATCGAGGGTGGCCAGCAAGCAGGTTTGGGGATCAATGTCCGTCCCCCACTTTTCCTTGATCAAACGTGCGCCAAATTGATCTGGGGTTTGTGGCAACGCGATGTTCACGGCGGCCGTGAGCTCGTCACGCATTCCTGGCGGGCCGGCAACGTTGTCTTGATTGAGATTGGGCATGTGCATTCCATTGCGAACATTTGGAACACCACCCTAGCCAGCCGCCATTCCATCGGATGCAGGAGCGGGTCGACAGACGGGTTAGGAGATTTCGCCATTTCAGGAAGGATTGCGACCGTTCTGAAGGCAAAAAAAACCGGGAGCTAAGTCCCGGCTTTTTTTAGAGCGAAGCTGCGCTGGCGGTTACCAAAAGCGTTGCTGGGTCAAACGGCTCCACCAGGTCAGCAAAACGCGATCGACCGAGCCGCTGGCCGCCATGCCAATACGCTCTTGCAGGCTTTTTCGCTCGGCATAGTGCAGGTGAAAGAGCTCGGCATTTTTTGCCCGTTCGGCGAGGTACTCATCGCTGGTCTTGAGTTCGTCGACCAGTTGTTTGTCGAGGGCGGCGACACCGAGCCAGATCTCACCGGTGGCCACTTCATCGATGGCCAGTTGCGGGCGATAGCGCGCGACGAAGTTCTTGAACAACTGATGGGTAATGTCCAGGTCTTCCTGGAATTTCTCGCGCCCCTTCTCGGTGTTTTCGCCAAACACGGTCAGGGTGCGTTTGTATTCGCCGGCGGTGAGCACTTCAAAATCGATATCGTGCTTTTTCAGCAAGCGATTGACGTTGGGCAACTGCGCCACGACACCGATCGAGCCGAGGATGGCGAACGGCGCGCTGATGATCTTCTCGCCGATGCACGCCATCATGTAGCCGCCGCTGGCCGCAACCTTGTCGATGCAGATGGTCAATGGCACGCCGGCATTGCGGATCCGCGCCAGTTGCGAGGACGCCAGGCCGTAACTGTGAACCATGCCGCCGCCGCTTTCCAGGCGCAACACCACTTCATCCTTGGGCGTGGCCAGCGTCAGCAGCGCGGTGATCTCGTGGCGCAGGTTCTCGGTGGCAGACGCCTTGATGTCGCCGTCGAAATCCAGCACGAATACCCGTTGCCTGGCCTCAGGGGTTTTCTTTTGCTTTTTCTCGGATTTGGCCTGGGACTTGCGCAGGGCCTTGAGCTGATCCTTGTCGAGCAAGGTTTGCTCCAGGCGTTCACGCAGCCCTTTGTAGAAATCATTGAGCTTGCTGACTTGCAACTGGCCGGCCGCCTTGCGTCGACCTTTGCTGCGCAAGGCCGCAAAACTGGCCAGGACCACCAGAATGGCGATCACCAGTGTCACGGTCTTGGCCAGAAAGCTGGCGTACTCGGTGAAAAACTCCACAGTGACTCCTTCATGACGATGCGCGACTTAAAACACGCGCGGGATGTGTCCAGCATACCCATGCGCCAGCTCGACGGCCAGCCGTGAAACCTCTGGCAACAGGCCTGTAACGGCCATTTCAAACAAGCGTATGTTTTTTCATTGACAGCTCAGCGCCATCCTCATAACCTCGCCAAACCTTCAACGTACCGGGATGACGCGGACGTGGGCAGTATCTATTTGATTCGACATGGCCAGGCCTCCTTTGGTGCAGACGACTATGACGTCCTGTCGCCGACCGGTATTCGCCAGGCAGAAATCCTTGGCCAACACCTGGCCGAGCTGGGTATCAGCTTCGATCGCTGCCTCTCGGGCGACCTGCGCCGTCAGCAACATACTGCCAACAGCGCGCTGGAACAGTACGCCGCCGTGGGCCTGCCGGTGCCGGCCCTGGAAATCGATCCTGCCTTCAATGAGTTCGACGCCGACGCGGTCATCCGCGCGTTGCTGCCGGCCATGCTGGAAGACGAACCCGAGGCCCTGGACATCCTGCGCAACGCCGCGCAAAACCGCGCCGAGTTCCAGCGCATCTTTGCCCTGATCATCGAACGCTGGCTCGCCGGCACTTATGACACGCCGGGCCTGGAAAGCTGGCTGGGCTTTGTCGAACGCGTACAAACCGGCCTGCAGCGCATCCTGGAAAGTGCCGACAGCACCCAGAAAATCGCCGTGTTTACCTCCGGCGGCACCATCACTGCCCTGCTCCACCTTATTACTCAAATGCCTGCCCGGCAGGCATTCGAGCTGAACTGGCAAATCGTCAACACTTCGCTCAACCACTTGAAGTTCCGTGGTCGCGAGGTGGCACTGGCTTCCTTCAACAGTCACGCACACCTGCAACTGCTGAAGGCCCCGGAACTCATCACGTTTCGCTGAGTCCGGACTATTGTGACCCTGGCTGTAATCACCCAGCTCTAATAATTACCCAAGAAAGGATCGAACCATGACCTCCGTAGCTGATGCCGTACAAGCAATGAAAGCCAAGTTCAACCCAGCCGCTGCTGCCGGTCTGGACCTGGTATTCGGTTTCCGCATCGACGACACCAAGAACTTCTCGCTGATCATCAAAAACAGCACCTGCGAACTGCAAGAAGGCGAAAACCCGGACGCCCAGGTCACTCTGGTGATGGACGGCGAAACCCTGGAAGGCATCGTTGACGGTTCGACTGACGGTATGCAAGCGTTCATGGGCGGCAAACTGCGCGCTGAAGGCGACATGATGCTGGCCATGAAACTGTCCGAGCTGTTCCCTGGCTAAGACCGCGGCTCCCGGCCCTCGGGAGCCTTGTCTGGCTTATCAACGAATCCCGTCCCTTGTGGCGGGATTCGTCGTTTTCCGCCCCCCGAAAACACCGCCTGTGGATTCACCGTCTATATTCCTTCTGGCCGTATGCGTCAGACATCGGCTGTTTGCCCCCCGATCACATTGCGCGGAGCACGGCCATGAGCCCACCTGACGAACCTGACGGTTTTAACCGCCGACGTGTACTGCAAGGCCTTTCGGCAGGTGCTGTCGGTGCCTGGATCAGCCCGCTCTTCGCAGGGAGTAAAACCATGCCCGATGCCCCCGCCGACCTCATTCTGTACAACGGACGCCTGCACACCGTCGATCGCAAAAAACCGCAGGCCAGCGCGGTCGCGATCAAGGACGGACGTTTTGTGGTGGTCGGCAGCGATGCCCAGGCCATGGCCCTGCAAGGCCCCGGGACGCACATCATCGACCTGCACGGTCGCACGGTGATTCCCGGCCTCAACGACTCGCACCTGCATCTGATCCGTGGCGGCCTCAATTACAACCTCGAACTGCGTTGGGAAGGCGTGCCGTCGCTGGTCGATGCCTTGCGCATGCTCAAGGATCAGGCCGATCGCACACCCACGCCGCAATGGGTACGGGTGGTTGGCGGGTGGAACGAGTTCCAGTTTGCCGAAAAACGCCTGCCAACGATTGATGAACTGAACAAAGCCGCGCCCGACACCCCGGTGTTTGTCCTGCACCTCTATGACCGCGCCCTACTCAATCGCGCCGCCCTGAAAGTGGTCGGTTACACCCGCGACACGCCGAACCCGCCGGGCGGTGAAATCCAGCGCGACGCCAACGGCGACCCGACCGGCATGCTGATCGCCCGACCCAATGCGATGATCCTGTATTCGACCCTGGCCAAGGGGCCGAAACTGCCGCTGGAATACCAGGTCAACTCGACCCGCCAGTTCATGCGCGAACTCAATCGCCTCGGCATCACCAGCGCCATCGATGCCGGCGGCGGCTATCAGAACTATCCCGATGACTATCAAGTGATCCAGCAGTTGGCCAAAGACCAGCAACTGACGGTGCGCATCGCCTACAACCTGTTCACCCAGAAACCCAAGGAAGAACTGACCGACTTCAAGAACTGGACCAGCACTTCACACTACGGCCAGGGCGATGATTTCCTGCGGCACAACGGTGCCGGGGAAATGCTGGTGTTCTCGGCGGCGGATTTCGAAGACTTCCTTGAGCCGCGCCCGGACCTGCCGCAAACCATGGAGCAAGAACTGGAACCCGTGGTGCGCCACCTAGTGGAACAACGCTGGCCGTTTCGTTTACACGCCACCTACAACGAATCCATCAGCCGCATGCTCGACGTGTTCGAGAAAGTTAACCGCGACATTCCATTCAACGGTCTGCCGTGGTTTTTTGACCACGCCGAAACGATCACGCCGCAGAACATCGAACGGGTCAAAGCCTTGGGCGGTGGCATTGCGATTCAGGACCGGATGGCGTTTCAAGGCGAGTATTTCGTCGACCGTTACGGTGCCAAGGCGGCCGAGCACACCCCGCCCATCGCACGCATGCTCGCCGAAGGCCTTCCGGTCGGCGCCGGCACCGATGCCACGCGTGTTTCCAGCTACAACCCCTGGACGTCGATGTATTGGCTGGTCAGCGGCCGCACCGTCGGCGGCCTGGAACTGTACCCGCAAGGCCTGAGCCGCGACACGGCGCTGGAGCTGTTCACCCACGGCAGTGCCTGGTTTTCCTCGGAACAAGGCAAAAAGGGTCAAATCAAAGTCGGGCAACTCGCGGACCTGATTGCACTGTCGGCGGACTATTTCCACATCGAAGATGAAGCGATCAAATGGATCGAGTCGGTGCTGACCATTGTCGATGGCAAGATTGTGCATGCCACCCACGAGTTCGAAAAACTCGGGCCGCCGCCGATTCCTGTGGTGCCGGAATGGTCGCCGGTTACCAAGGTGCCGGGGCACTGGAAACACCTGACGCCGATGACCGCGCAGGTTCATCAATGCGCAGGTGCCTGCGCGGTGCATGCGCACAGCCATGAGCGGGCGCGGATGTCGTCAGCGCCGGTCAGTGACTTTCAGGGATTCTGGGGCGCGTTTGGCTGTTCGTGTTTTGCGTTTTGAAAAGAACCGCTAATCCGACTGCGTCGACGCGATCCCGTAGCAGCCGGTTCTGGCAGGATCTGTTTACAATGCCAGCACCTCCCGCACCGGCTGCCCCATGGACATCGACCTCGCCCGCACCTTTCTGGAAATCGTCCGTCACGGCAGCCTTGCCGCGGCGGCCGAGAAACTCCATGTCACCCAGACCGCGATCACCGCGCGCGTGCAGAAACTGGAAAGCCAGCTCGGCAGCACGCTGTTCGTGCGCAACCGTGCCGGCGCCCGCCTGACGCCCAATGGCGAGGCCTTTGTGGTGTACGCCAACCAACTGGTCGAGACCTGGGAAGCGGCGCGTCGGGATTTGCCGCTGCCAGAAGGTTACCGCGATGTGCTGCACATCGGTGGCGAGGTCAGCCTGTGCAATCCGTTGATGCTCAGTTGGGCCGGCGAACTGCGCGAGAAGATTCCCAGCCACGCCCTGCGCATGGAAATCCGCGACGGCGAAAACCTCCTGCGGCAACTGGAGCTGGGCGTACTTGATGCCGCGCTGGTCTATCAGCCGGAGTATTGGCCACGCCTGCAAGTCGAGCAGGTACTGGAAGAAAAACTGGTGTTGGTGCGGTTGCCCGGCAAACCCGATCCATACGTGTACATCGACTGGGGCCCGGACTTCCGCCGCCAGCACGATGCAGCCCTGCCGGAAAAAGCCAAAGCCCCGTTGAGCTTCAACCTCGGCCCGCTCGGGTTGCAGTACATCCTCGAAAACGGCGGCAGCGGCTACTTCCGTACGCGTGTGGTCCGCAGTTACCTGGAAAACGGCGTCCTGGAAGCCGTGCCCAAGGCCCCGGAATTCAGTTACCCGACTTACCTGGTGTATTCGCGCGATCGCGACTCGGCGACCCTGCAACGGGCCTTCGATTTGCTGCGTGAAGTGATCCAGTCCGATGAAGACTGGTCGCAGCGCTGGAATCCACTGACCTGAGCGCACCGGATCATGGCGTTTGTGTCCTCTAAGTAGCGCCAGCCTTTGCGGGGAGATCAGCTAATCTGCTGGTTATAACTACAAGCAGAGGTGACCGCAGTGAGGCAGACCACCCAGGCATTCCGTAGCCGCTATCGCGCCGACATACATCCCCTCTATAACCCATGGCTGCACGGTGCGTTTGTGCTCATTTTCGGGGTGTTGGCCATCGGCGGATTCTGGAGCACCGTGCATCAGGTCACCCCGCTGGAATGGCTGGCGGTGCCGGTCACGCTGTTGTTCTTCAACTTCGGTGTATACAAGGTTCATCGAGACCTGGGGCATCACAAAAAGCGCTTCGCGCGGATGTTCTACGCCCGTCATGCGGGCGACCATCACAGCTTTTTCGCCCCCGGCCACATGACTTACGACAGCGCCCGGGACTGGCGGGTAATTCTGTTTCCAGCCTGGCTGATCGTGGTCCATACCGTCGTCATTACCCTGCCGCTGTGGTGGCTGCTGGGTCGCTTCGATACCAACGTCGCCGGCTTGTTTGGCGGCTGTCTGGTGCTCGGTTACCTGACCTATGAAGTGTTTCATGCCTGCGAACACCTGCCGCCCGGCAACCCGGTCACGCGTCTGCCGTGGATTCGCCAGATGCGCCGTCTGCATGAACTGCATCACCGCCGCGAACTGATGCAGGAGCGCAACTTCAACATCGTGTTTCCACTGATGGATTACCTGTTCGGCACCCTTTACTGGGAACCGGATCATGACCCCCTCCCCTTGACGAGAACGCCCATGACCCGCATGCAGCACCAGATCGTTATCGCCGGAAACCCGATTGACGTGCTCGCTTACGCCAGTACCGTCACCCGTTGGCCGGAGTGGCATCCGTCGTCCCTCAAGGTCGACGGTCAGGCCGGGCCGCTGCACGCCGGCTCACGGTTCGAGGAGGATATCCGGGCCGGCGGGCGCGACGGGCACCTGAGCTGGGAGGTCAATGAATACCTGCCGGGGCGCCGTTGGAGTGCCTGGGCGCGGGGCGATCACGGATTGTCGCTGGTGGTGACGTACGAATGCACCGCCGAAGGTGACGGCACGCAGTTTATCCGTACGCTGGAGTACCAGTTCGCAGGCGTGGCAATGCGCATTGCCAATCAACTGTTGCTCAAGCGGCGCATCGAGCGTGAATCCGCCGAGTCGATGCTGGCCTTGCGCGAGATGGCGCAAAAACAACTGACACCCACCGGAGCCCATGTGTGAGAAGACTCATTAAGTTCCGGCATCTGGTGTTACTGCTCTTGATTGCCCTGTGCGCCTTTCTGTTGCTGTTCCCGACCAAAGTCCGCCCGGTGGCCTGGAACCCGCCGCCGGCGCCCTCCCTCACCAGCGGCGACTACGCCGACAATGAACGCCTTAAAGGCGTGGAGCGTGTCGGCCCGGCTGACATCGAAGGACCGGAAGCACTGCTGCTGGAGAACGACATGCTGATCACCGGCCTGCATGACGGCCGATTGATTCGCACGAGCCTCGACGGCAAACAAACCAAAGTGCTGGCCGATACTGGCGGCAGACCGTTGGGGCTGGCGCGCCATCCCAATGGTTTGCTGGTTGTCGCGGACGGCGTTAAAGGGCTGCTTTCGCTGGATGCCCAAGGCCGATTAATCCCGTTGAGCACTACGGCGGGCGGCGTGCCTTTTGGCTTTACCGATGACGTGGCGATCGACAAACCCGGGCATTTCGCCTATTTCAGCGACGCCTCCAGCCGTTGGGGCTACGGCAAGGATGGCGAGGCGATCATCGAGCATGGGGGCGATGGCCGTTTATTGCGGTATGACTTCCAGACCGGCAAGACCGATGTGTTGCTGGACAAGCTCGAATTTGCCAACGGTGTGACGCTGGGGCCGGACGACGCCTTTGTGCTGGTCAACGAAACCGGCGCCTACCGCATCAGCCGCTTCTGGCTGACTGGGCCTAAAGCCGGCACGCACGACCTGTTTATCGACAACTTGCCCGGGCTGCCGGACAACCTCTCGTTCAACGGCCGCGACCGGTTCTGGGTTGCGCTCTACTCACCGCGCAACGCGCTGCTGGACCGTACGGCGCCGCACCCGTTCGTGCGCAAAATGATTGTCCGAGCGCTGACGGTGCTGCCTAAACCGGTGGAAAACCGGGCTTTTGCCCTCGGGCTGGATGTGGACGGCAAGGTGATTGCCAATCTGCAGGATGGCACCAGCGGTAATTATTCACCGATCACAACGGTGCGCGAGTATGGGGACTGGCTGTATTTCGGGTCGTTGAAGGCGAAAAACATGGCGCGCTTGCCACTCGCCACCGCTCTCCAGCAATAACAACGATCAAACGGTAGGAGCTGGGCTTGCCCGCGAAGGCGGTCTGTCTGATACATCCATGTCACCAGTGCCGCCGCCATCGCGGGCAAGCCCGGCTCCCACAGGGATTTGTGTGAGCCACAGGTTTTTTGTGTGGGTTATTCGGGATCCGGGGCGTCAGCGGTTTCTTCTTGCTCGCGCAACGGGTCGTCATCCTCGCTATCGGGATGGGTGGTGATGTGGTTCGGGCTCAACGGCTCGGGATGAGTCGGGATCGGGTCGTACCCGCCCTGCTCTTCACTCGGAAATCTGGGATTGGACATAAGGCACCTCTCAGTGAGTCGTTAACGATGACTCATGACATTCGAGGTGCCGGTTTTGACGCCGTTCCACTTCTCAGTCACCGGTCGTCGGTGGCTCGGTACGACGCGTCAGGACGATGCCTGCAATTGCTGGACGATCTTGTCCTTGACCAACAAGCGATGTTCCTTGAGCTTCTTCAACTGGTCATCACTGGGCGCATCGGATTTCGCGGTCTCGGCCTTCACCACTTCAGCGTCCGCCTGGGAATATTTGTTGATCAGCGAATCCAGTAACGGATCCTTGGTGCGTCTTTGCTGGATCTCTTCCTTTGAAACCTTCAAGTCCTGATACAGGTCGTGGTTCACCGGCATGGAACACCTCCGTTTGATGATCGGTAGCAAACGCGATCGATTGCGTTCACCAACTATCAGAATGGCCTTGGTTTACGCGTTCTGTCGACCACCTGTCAGACCAGCGGTGTCCGTTCGTCGTCCTGTCGCAAATGCGATAAAACCTTTCCCCGGACACCAGCCTCCACAGAGTAACGATCCACCGGATCGCCTACCCAAACCTGTGTGGAGAATGACCAATGGACGGATTCACCCTGCGCCACCTCGCCCTGGCCGTCGCCTTGAGCAGCAGCATGGGCACGGCATTTGCCGCCACCTCCAATGATTTCGTCGACAAAGCAGCCGCTGGCGGCATTGCCGAGATCGAAACCAGTCGCCTGGCGCTGGAAAAAAGCGCTTCGGCCGACGTCAAGGCGTTCGCCAACATGATGATCACCGATCATTCCAAGGCCAACGATGAACTGGCGGCCCTGGCGAAAAAGCATGACATCGAGGTGCCGGACTCGACGACGCTGGTCAAACAGGCCAAGGAGAAAATTCTCGACATGCGCGATGAATCCTTCGACGCGGCGTACGCAAACAACCAGGTGAAGGCCCACGAAGACACCATCGAATTGTTCAAGAAAGAAGCCAACACCGTGACGGACGACAAGGTCAAGGGCGCCACCGAGCTGAAAGGCTTCGCACAAAAAATGCTGCCGGCCCTGGAAAAACACCTGGACATGGCGAAAAAACTCCTGGCTGCCCACCCCGACAAATAACTCGACCTAGAAGCCACAACGTCCCCCTGTAGCAGCCGGCGCCGCCTGCGTCCGGCTGCTACAAGTCTGCTCCTTCCCACAGCCAACCACATTCCAATGTGGGAGCGAGCTTGCTCGCGATGGGGCCAGCATAATCAACCCATCAAGCCCTACCGAGCACTCGAGCCAAAAACGGCGCAGTCCGGCTCTTCTTGCTTTTAGCCACGGTCTGCGGTGTGCCCGCCACGACGATCTTCCCGCCCTGATCCCCCGCCCCCGGCCCGATGTCGATCACCCAGTCACTCTGCGCCACCACGCGCATTTCATGCTCGACCACGATCACCGTGTGCCCCGCGACCACCAGCGTATTCAACTGCTCCAGCAACCGGTCAACGTCCCGTGGATGCAAACCGGTCGTGGGTTCATCGAGCACATACAACGTTGCCCCACGCTGATTACGCTGCAGCTCAGTCGCCAGTTTGATCCGCTGCGCTTCACCGCCTGACAATTCAGTCGCCGGCTGCCCCAGTCGCAAATACCCCAAACCGATATCCCGCAACACTTCCAGCGAACGGCGAATGCCGGGTTGCTCGGCGAACACCTCCACCGCTTCATCCACCGTCAACTGCAACACCTGCGCGATGTTCAACCCTTGCCAGGTGATCGCCAGTGTCTCGGGGTTATAGCGGGCGCCGTGACACGTCGGGCATGGCGCGTAAACGCTGGGCATGAACAACAATTCGACGCTGACAAAGCCCTCACCTTCGCAGGTCGCGCAGCGGCCCTTGGCGACGTTGAAGGAGAATTGTCCGGCGTCATAGCCCTCAGCCTGCGCCTCGGGCGTCGCTGCATACAGCTTGCGCACGTTATCGAACAGCCCGGTGTAGGTCGCCAGATTGGAGCGTGGCGTGCGGCCAATGGGTTTCTGGTCGACCTGCACCAGACGCTTGATTGATGCCAGGCCGGCCGTGACCTGACCACCGCTGACCTGCGGCGCATCGTCCTCCAGGCTCAACGCTTCGGCTTCGTTGTCGCTGGCGGTCCGTCCTAAATGCGCGCCGACCAATTCCAACAAAGCCTGACTGACCAGGCTCGATTTACCGGAACCGGACACGCCCGTCACGGCGCTAAAACAACCCAGCGGAAACTCGACGCTGAGGTGGTTCAGGTTGTTGCGGGTGATGCCCTCCAGTCTTAGCCAGTCCGTTGCCTTACGGCTGGCACGGGGCTCGGCGACCTGTTCAGCAAACAGGTAGGCACGGGTCTGTGAGTTCGTCACCGCGGCCAACCCGGGCGGCGGGCCGCTGTAGAGGATCTGGCCGCCGTTCTCGCCCGCTGCCGGGCCGACGTCGATTAACCAATCGGCGCGGCGCATGGTTTCCAGATCATGCTCAACCACAAACAGCGTATTGCCGGCGGCTTTGAGGCGTTGCAGGGCTTCAAACAACGCCTCGCCATCCGCCGGATGCAGGCCGGCCGAGGGCTCGTCCAGCACATAGATCACACCGAACAGTTGCGAGCCCAATTGCGTCGCCAGCCGCAAGCGCTGCAACTCTCCGGATGACAAGGTCGGCGTGCTGCGTTCCAGCGCCAGGTATCCGAGCCCCAGGTCCGTCAGGGTGCTGACCCGCTCCAGCAGATCCTGAGCTATGCGTTGCGCGGCCAGGCGTTTTTCTACCGACAGATTCGGCGTGTGCCGCACGTCCGGTGCGTTGGCATGCCCGCTGGCACCGTGAGCAACCCGCGCTTCCCGAGCCTCACGGGTTTGCCGGTGGGTCAACACGTCGCCCGCCTCATCGGCCTGTTCCAGGTAACTGTGCGCCGCCACCGGTTTCAGTACGGCGGCCACTTGCAGCAGCGGCATCTGCGATAGCTCACCGATGTCGTACCCCGCAAATGTCACCGACAGCGCCTCGCGCTTGAGTCGTTTACCGTCACATAACGGGCATGGGCTGCCGAGCATGAATTGCGAAACGCGCTTCTTCATCAGCGCACTTTGCGAGTGGGTGAAGGTGTGCAGGATGTAGCGTCGGGCGCCGGTGAAGGTGCCCTGGTAACTCGGTTCCATTTTGCGTTTGAGCGCAACGCGGGTTTCTTCCGGCGTGAGCCCGGCATACACCGGCACCGTCGGTGTTTCTTCGGTGAAGAGAATCCAGTCGCGCTGCTTTTTCGGCAGATCTCGCCACGGGATATCGACGTCGTAACCCATGGTCACGAGGATGTCGCGCAGGTTCTGCCCCTGCCAGGCCGTGGGCCAGGAAGCGACCGCACGCTGGCGGATGGTCAGGCTCGGGTCGGGGACCATCAGCGCTTCGGTGACGTCGTAAACCCGCCCCAACCCGTGACACTCCGGGCACGCGCCTTGCGGGGTGTTGGGCGAGAAGTCTTCGGCATACAGCATCGCCTGTCCCGGCGGATAACTGCCGGCCCGCGAGTAAAGCATGCGAATCAGGCTCGACAGGGTCGTCACACTGCCCACCGAAGAACGAGTGCTCGGCGTGCCCCGTTGTTGTTGCAGGGCCACGGCCGGCGGCAGGCCTTCGATGGAATCGACGTCCGGTACACCGACCTGGTCGATCAACCGCCGCGCATAAGGCGCCACGGATTCAAAATAGCGGCGCTGCGCTTCGGCGTAGAGGGTCGAGAACGCCAGCGAAGACTTGCCCGAACCGGAGACACCGGTGAACACCACCAGCGCATCGCGCGGAATGTCGACATCGATGTTCTTGAGGTTGTGTTCCCGGGCTCCACGCACCCTGACCATGCCGGAGGGAGGGTTGGAGGTGCGCTTGGATGTCATCGAGTGGCCTTAATCAGATATTGAAAAAACACCAATCCCCTGTGGGAGCGAGCTTGCTCGCGATGGTGCAGTGTCAGTCGACATGGATGTTTAATGACACACCGCAATCGCGAGCAAGCTCGCTCCCACAGTTGATCTCAGTTGATTTCCCACTGGCGGTGTATCAGCCATTGAGCACCGTGCGAACCATGCGGGTCAGTGATTCAGGCCTGTAGGGTTTGCTCAGCAAATGCGTGTCGGGGCTCAGTTGATGGTTGCGCGAGATAATGTCACGGGTATGCCCTGAGGTGAACAACACCGCCACCGGGGGATTCTGCACTTTGGCCCACGCGGCCAAATCCGCGCTTTTGATCAGACCGGGCATGACCACGTCAGTGAAAATCAGATCCACCGCCGTGCCCTCCAGCAACATTTGCATCGCCTGGTCGCCGTTGGCCGCTGTCAGCACCTGGTAGCCTTCTTCGCGCAACAATTCCACCGCCGAGGCGCGGACTGCTTCGTTGTCTTCGACCACCAGAATGCTTTCGTGGCCGCCGCGCTGCTGCGGACTATGCTGCGTGATTTCACTGGGCGCCGGTCGCAGGCTTCGCGGAAAGTACAACTGCACCCGAGTGCCTTGTCCCTCAGTGCTGGAAATCTCGATGTGCCCACCACTCTGCTTGACGAAACCGAACACCATGCTCAACCCCAACCCGGTGCCCTGGCCGTCGGCCTTGGTGGTGAAAAACGGTTCGAAGGCCTGCGCGAGCACCTGCGGCGGCATGCCGACACCGGTGTCCGCGACTGCGACACACACATAGTCGCCGGCAACGATGCCCTTGCCGGCACAAAATTTTTGGTCGAGGGTGATGTGCTCGGCATTCAGGCCGATGGTCCCCTCTCCTTTCATGGCATCACGGGCATTGATCGCCAGGTTGAGAATGGCGTTTTCCAGTTGATTGCGATCCACGAAAATATGCCAGGGATCATCCGGGGCACTCACTTTGATCTGCAGGGTTTCCCCCAGCGCCCTTTGTAGCAGTTCCGCCAGACCATCGAAGACCTGCCGTGGAATGCACACCGCTGGCGACAGTGGCTGGCGGCGGGCGAACGCGAGCAATTGCGAAGACAGTTTGGCCCCACGTTCGACCGCGGCAATGGATGCACTGACCCGACGCTGCACATTGGCGTTGTCCGGTTCGTGCCGAGCCAGCAAATGCAGGTTGCCGGCGATCACCTGCAACAGGTTATTAAAGTCGTGGGCCACGCCACCGGTGAGGCCGCCGATGGCTTCAAGTTTCTGCGATTGGCGCAGTTGTTCTTCGGCGGCCAGCCTCGCGTCCACTTCGTCAGCGACGCGCTGTTCCAGGTTGCGGGTGAACCTGAGCAAGGACTCTTCGGCGGACTTGCGTTCATGGATGTCGATCAATACGCCAGGAAAGCGGAACGGCTCGCCCTGTTCATTGAACTCGCAACAGCCGCTCGCCTGCACCCACAAGTAAGTGTCGTCCGGGCGCAGGACGCGATACTCGGCATTAAATGGCTCGCCGGTTTCGACCGATTGATTGACTTGTTCCTGTACCCAACTGAGGTCGTCGGGATGGATCTTCGCTTCGGCGACCTCCGTCGGCAGGTTGGTCAGGTCCTGATCGGCGGGATAGGAGAAGGTCCGGGCGAAACGCTCGTCGCCAGAGAGCCGATTGGCCTTGATGTCCCAGACGAACGAGCCGAGCAAGGCACCGGCATTGAGGGCCAGGCGAACCCGCTCATTGTCGGCGCGGTAGGCGTCTTCGGCGGCCTGGCGGCGGCGTTCGGAAATCACATGCTCGGTCGTCTCGACCACTATCGCCATGACCCCGGCAGGCTTGCCTTCATCATTGGCCACCGGGCTGTAATAAAGATCGAGCCAGACGTCTTCGGGAATGCCGTCGCGCAGCAGCACCAGTTTTTTATTGTGGTAGGACAAGGTGCCGCCCGCCAGGCAGGTGTCGACCACGTTCCGATTGAATTCGGCCACTTCCGGCCAACCCAGTTCCACCGGGGAGCCCAACAGGTATGGGTGGCGGCCACCGGCGAATTCGGAGTAGGCGTCGTTGTAGATCATGTAACCGGCGCGGCCCCACAGCATCACCAGCGGCAGTGGCGAGGCCAGCATCAATTGCACAGTGCTACATAGACTCGCAGGCCAGGTGTCGAGGCTGCCCAGCTCGGTCTGGCCCCAGTCGAACGCACGAATGCGCCCGGCCATTTCGCCGTTCCAGCCGGCACACCCGTGGCTTTCGTCTAGAAACTGCATTGACTGGCTCTTAGTCCCTGTAGATGAACTGGCTCAAGGGATCGCGACAGTGTGAAGACGGCGCGGCCCGTTTGTTTCGAGCATCGCCGACGTCAAATGGTTTCATAGAGGTTAGCTGATTCTTCGGGTCTTCTGCGCCCCCCCCTTTTCACTGTGGGAGCCACGTTTCCGTATTCAGCGGAAATCCCGGCTGCGCACGCTGATGCCGTCGAGCAATGAGCTCAGGTCGCTCAAGCGTCCGGCAATCAGGTGGCGAACCTCACCTTCCTTTTCCCAGCGACCATCGACCTTGAGCAATTGCGAGCCGACCAGGACCTGGCGTTGCCGCTCAGCCAGGTCGCGCCAGACCACCACGTTGACGTTGCCAAACTCGTCTTCCAGGGTCACGAAGGTCACGCCACTGGCGGTGCCCGGTCGCTGTCGCCCCGTCACCAGCCCGGCGACACTGACCGGTCGCCCGTGTTCGACCGTCATCAGTTCTTGCGAACTGCGGCAGCGCCGGGCTTTCAGTTCACCGCGCAACAACGCCAGCGGATGCGGGCCGAGGGTGGTGCCAACACAGGCGTAATCGGCTTGCAGGTCTTCGCCGACGGTGGGTTTGGGCAACGCCACGGCATCCTCTTCCTGACTCGGCAGGCCGACGAACAAACCGAGTTGCTTTTGCACCCCCGCCACCTCCCAGCGGGCCCGATGCCGGTCGCCGGCCAACCCGCGTAACGCACCGGCATCGGCCAGTTGCTCCTGGGCGCGGGCATCCAGTCGCGCACGCTCGCCGAGGTCGGCGATGTCGACAAACACCCCGCGCGCGCGCGCCGCTTCGATGCGCCGGGCATCGTCTTCGCGAAAGCCCTTGATCATCCGCAACCCCAGGCGAATCGCCGGTTGCCCGACGGTTATCGGTTCCAGGCTGCAATCCCAGTCACTGGCGCGCACGTCCACCGGGCGAATCTGCAAATGATGCCGGCGCGCGTCCTGGAGAATCTGGTCCGGGCTGTAGAACCCCATCGGCCAGCTGTTGATCAGCGCACAGGCAAAAGCCGCCGGCTCGTGGCATTTCAGCCAGCAACTGGCGTAGGTCAGCAAAGCGAAACTGGCAGCGTGGGATTCGGGGAAACCGTAGCTGCCGAAGCCTTTGATCTGCTCGAAGATCTGCGCGGCAAACTCGGCCGTGTAGCCGTTTTTCTTCATCCCGGCGGCCAGCCGATCCTTGTGCGGTTCCAGCCCGCCGTGGCGTTTCCAGGCCGCCATGGAACGCCGCAACTGATCGGCCTCGCCGGGGCTGTAGTCGGCGGCGACGATGGCGATCTGCATGACCTGCTCCTGGAACAGCGGCACGCCCAAGGTGCGCTTGAGCACCGCTTCAAGTTCCGGCGAGGGATAGGTTTCCGGCTCTTCCTTGTTGCGACGGCGCAGGTACGGATGGACCATCCCCCCCTGAATCGGGCCCGGACGGACGATGGCCACCTCGATCACCAGGTCATAGAACTTGCGCGGCTTGAGCCTGGGCAGCATCGACATCTGTGCCCGGGACTCGATCTGGAACACGCCGATGGTGTCGGCATGGCCAATCATGTCGTAGGTGGCCGAATCTTCGGACGGGATCGTCGCCAGACTCAGGTCAAGGTTGCGGTGGCGACGCAGCAGATCAAAACAGCGGCGGATGGCGCTAAGCATGCCCAAGGCCAGAATATCGACTTTGAGCAGACCGACCGCGTCGAGGTCGTCCTTGTCCCACTGAATGATCGTGCGCTCGGCCATGGCGGCGTTTTCCACCGGCACCAGGCTGTCCAGCGGTTGCTCGGAAATCACGAAGCCACCGGGGTGCTGCGACAAGTGTCGAGGGAAGCCGATCAACTGTTGGGTCAGGCTCAAGACCCGGCGCAGCACCGGGCTTTCGGGGTCGAAGCCGCCTTCCAGCAGCCGTTCCACGGGCGGCGCGGTATCACTCCAGTGGCCGCAGCAATCGGCCAGCGCATTGATCTGGTCCGGCGGCAAACCCAGCGCCTTGGCCACGTCACGCACCGCGCCGGCCGCGTGATAAGTGCTGACCACCGCCGTCAATGCCGCGCGGGTCCGGCCATAACGCTGAAACACGTACTGCAGGACCTCTTCGCGACGCTCGTGTTCGAAATCGACGTCGATGTCCGGCGGCTCGTTGCGCTCCTTGGAGAGAAACCGTTCGAACAGCAACGTGGTGCGATCCGGGTCGATTTCCGTGATGCCCAAGGCAAAACACACCGCCGAGTTGGCCGCAGAACCTCGTCCCTGACACAGAATGTGCTGGTCGCGGGCGAACCGCACAATGTCGTGCACCGTCAGGAAATAGCTTTCGTAGCCCAGTTCGGCGATCAGCTCGAGCTCTTTGTCGATCTGCGCCAGCACCGCCGTTTTCGGGCCTTTGGGCCAGCGCCATGCAATGCCCTCATCCGTTAAATGACGTAGCCAGGACGTGGCGGTCTGACCTTGCGGCACCAATTCCCGTGGGTACTGATAACGCAACTGGCCGAGGTCGAAGGTGCAGCGCCGGGCAATGACCAACGTTTCATCGAGCAAGGCTGGCGGATAGATCGATTGCAAAACCTCCAGGCTGCGCACATGCCGCTCGCCATTGGGATGAAGGCGCAGCCCGGCTTCGGCCACCGGCAGGTGATGACGGATCGCGGTCATGGTGTCCTGCAAGGCGCGCCGGCCGCGGGTGTGCATGTGCACATCGCCGCTGGCCACGGCGGGAATACGCAGTTCCCGGGCCAGGGTCAGCAGCGCCGCCAGGCGCCGGGTATCGTCCTGGCCACAATGCAACTGGACGCTCAGCCACAGGCGTTCGGCAAAGGTCTGTTGCAACCAGTGGCCCTGTTCGACGTCATCGACCGTGTCCGGCACCCACAACGCCAACAGCCCCGGCATCGGCTCGCTGAAGTCCTCGCGCAACACCTGATACTGGCCTTTTTGCGTGCGGCGTCGCGCGCGGGTGATCAGCCGGCACAGGGTCTGGTAGCCCTCAAGGTTCTCCACCAGCAACACCAGCTTCGGGCCGTTCTCGATGCGGATTTCGCTGCCGATGATCAGTGGCAGTTCCACTGATTTGGCCGCTTGCCAGGCGCGGACGATGCCGGCCAGGGTGCATTCATCGGTGATCGCCAGCGCCTGATAGCCGTGCTTTTTCGCCCGTTGAAAGAGTTCCAGGGCGCTGGAGGCTCCGCGCTGGAAGCTGAAGTTCGACAGGCAGTGCAACTCGGCGTAGTCGATGTTCATGCGAACCAGCCTTGCAGCCACAGCGGACCGCCCTCACCCACCGCCCGATACGCCCAGCCCTGTTGGCCAGAGCGGGTTTCGACCAGGTAGTAATCCCGGCGCACATCGGCGCCGTCCCACCAGCCGGATTCGATGCGCTCCGGGCCCATGAGGATGCGTGTCGAGCTTTCGTGGATCGCCTGCGGTTGCGTCAGCAACCAGCCCGGACGCTGCACACCCGGCAACCCCGCGCACAGTTGACTGTCGACCCGCGCCTGCCATGCGCACTCCGGGCGGTGATCGGCCTGGAAGCGCAAGCCGTGCACCGCCTCATCGCCGAGTCGCGCGCGCAAGCGTTCGCGCAGTTGCTCCCAGGGCAAGGATTGCTGCGGGCGGTCGTCGAACAGTTCCTGATACTGCGGGACGAAGGTCGGCAAGTCTTCGGCACGCAGCCGAAAACCGCGCACCGGGGCTTCGACCTGTACCTGTTCCAGTCGCCCTCGCGCCAGTTCGAAGAGCATCGCCGGATCGCGCTCGGCGCTGAGCAGGCCGACCTTGATCACCGAGTCCGGCAGGCCGGCGTGTTCCAGGTGCAGGTCGAAACGCTGCACGCCGCTGTCCCGACCGCAGAGAAAGGCCGACAGGTCGCCGGTCAGGCGGCGCAGCGGAAACAGCAGCGCCTGATGGGACTGCACGTCGAAATTGAGCTCGATGCGCACGTCGAAACGGTCCGGCGGCAGGTAGAACGCCAGGGCCAGTCGGCGCGCCCCCGTCAACGCGTCCAGGTGCTTGAGCACCTGGGCTTCGAAACGTCGGGCCAGGCTCTGTCGTGGCAGCGCCTGGACCTGACTCAAGGTGCGCAAGCCCATGCGCGACAACGCCGAGGCAACGCTGGGCTCCAACGCGATACGGTCGACGGGCAACTGCCCGAGATGGTAATGCAAGGCGTCGCTGTCCGGCACCACCAGCCCGTCATAGACGTTGGTCAACACCCGCGCGGCCACCGGGTTGGGCGCCGCAACGATCCGATGGCGAAAACCCAGCTCGCCGAGCTCGGCACGCAACCGTGCCTCGAAGGTTGGCCACGGCCCGAACAAGCCCAGACTGGACTCGATTTCAAACACCACGGCACGCGGGTAATGCACGCTGACCTGAGAGCTGAAGCGATAGGCCCACGCGGCCAGGAACTGTTGCCAGTGTTCGATCTCGGCGGCGTCGTATTCCGCCGTGGCAAAGCCTTTGCTCAAGGCCTGGGCGGCGGTCATCGACTGCCCCGGACGCAAGCCCAGCGCCCGCGCCGACGCATTGACCGCCTGCAACACCCGGCGCTGCGCCGGGCCGGTCAGCAGCGCCAGCGGCTCATCGGGATCGGGGCGCTGACGCAGGACCGCGTCCAGCGCCAATTGCGGGAAAAGAATACAAACCCAGCGCATGGCAACCTCAATGCCCCACGGGGAAGGCAATCGGCGTCGAACGCGCAAGGCCGCCCCGGCACTTGAGCACGCGCAATTGCGCGGGCCTGGCGTCGATGGCAATGCGCAGGGCGGCGGGCGAAGGATTGACGGCTTCATGGATCGAGCGGTAGGCGAACGCCAGGGTCGAACCGGTTTCCGCCGCCACCTGCAAGCGGCGCAACGCCCGGTCATCGGCCTTGTGCGGCCAGCACAGCACGGCGCCGCAACTGCCCGAGCGCAGGCATTGTTCCGCAGCCCACAAGGCATCCCGCTCGCGGGCCTGAATGATCGACAACTGGCGCAGATCGACCCCGGCGTTTTGCCACGCCAGGGGATACGGCACGTAAGGGGGCGCCACCAGCACGATGCGCTCGCCCGCCGCCGACAACCGCGCCAGCGCCGGCCACACCAGTTGCAACTCGCCGACGCCCTGCCCGGCGAGGAGAATTTCGGTCAGCGCCGCTTCCGGCCAGCCCCCGGTGGGCAACGCCGCATCCAGCGCGGCATGCCCGGTGGGTTGCGGGCTGACGGCCGGTGGCGCAGGCCGGCCCTTCCAGACCTGGCCGCCATTGAACAGCGTATCCAGCGCAACGACGGCGCCCATCACCCTTGCCTCACCAGCCCGCAGAACACCCCTTCGATGGCGAGGTCCTGACCGGGCTGCACGATGATCGGTTGATACGCCGGGTTGCGCGGCAACAAGCGAACCGTGTCGCCGGCCCGCTCGAAACGCTTGATGGTGACCTCTCCGTCCAGTCGCGCCACCACGATCTGGCCATTGACCGCTTCCGGGTTGCGTCGCACGCCCACCAGATCGCCATCGAGGATACCGTCCCCGATCATCGAGTCGCCCTGCACCCGCAGCATGTAATCCGGCACCCGCGAGAAGATCGACGGGTCCAGCAGCAAACGGCTGTGCACCTCGGCATCGGCCCCGATCGGCGCCCCTGCCGCGACCCGGCCGAGCACCGGAATGTCCAGCAACTCGGGGCGCGCCGGTTGCCCAAGCAGACGAATGCCACGGGCCTGATGCGGGTTGACCTCGATGAAACCGGCTTCGGTCAACGCCAGCACATGCTTGCGTGCCACGCTGCGGGAGGCAAAACCAAAGGCTTCGCTGATTTCAGCGAGGCTCGGGGGCTGACCGTGCTCCGCGATTCGGTCGCGGATAAAGGTCAGGATGGCGGTACGGCGGGGAGTTAAAGTCGTCATGGAGTACATTTGTACTCTTTTGGCATTTTACTGGCAAGGACTTGTAGCAGCGGTCGAGCAACGCGAGGCTGCGTCTGCAGTTTGCCTGATAGAACCCGGTTGCCGGGTTTGCGACGGCTGCGTCCGAACGCGGCCCGCACCGAACGCTGCCTCGCGCTGCTCGACAGCTGCTACAGGGGCAGCGGGATCAATCAGCTCAAGCCACGGGACGCCAGAAACCCTGCGATGTAATCGATAAACGCCAGCACCTTCGCGGTCGCCCGTCGATGGCTTGGGTACACCGCCAGAATATGCGGGCCAAAGCTGTCCGGGTCGATGTCGTAGTCGGCCATCAGCTGCACCAAGCGGCCATCGGCGATGTACGGCGCGGCGCTCCACAATGGTGTGTGCAACAAACCGCGCCCGGCCAGCGCATTGGCCAGCAGCAGATCGTAATTGTCGCTGCGCAACCGCGGATTGGGCGGCTGCGGCAGGCTCAGGCGTTGCCCGTCACGCTCGACCCACCAGAATTCGCGGCTGAGCAGCGGATGGCGGTATAGCAGCCATTCGTGGTCATCGAGGGTCTGCGGGGTGACCGGCAAAGTCTTGCGCGCCAGATAGGCCGGGCTGGCGCACAGCGCCAGGCGATTACTGCCGACCACGCGGGCGATCAGCCCCGGCAAGTCATCGTGACCTTCGCGCAGAGCCAGGTCGTAGCCGCTTTCCAGCAGATTGACGAACTCATCGCACAGGTCCACCTGCAAATTGATCTGCGGGTATTGCTCGAGAAAGCCACCACACACCTGATCGAGAAACGCCTGCCCATAGGCCAATGGCGCGGTGATTTTCAGGTTGCCGCGCAGGCCATGCTGCAGCTGTTCGATTTCCTCGCCGGCCTCCTCCAGCCGCTGCAATACCTGGCGCGCGGTTTCCAGATAGAGCCGCCCGGATTCGGTCAGCAGAATCCGCCGGGTACTGCGCTCGAACAGGCGCGCCCCAAGCTCGGCTTCCAGGTGGTTGACCGCTTTGGTCAGGGCCGACGGGGTCTTGCCCAACTGCTCGGCGGCGCGGCTGAAGCTGCCCAGTTGCGCCGTGACCACGAACATTTTCAACGCACCCAACTTGTCCATACTTTTTCCATTCCGGCAAAAACGTTTTTCGTAAGGAAGGCGTTCTGCTGCGCACCAGCAGCCACTAATCTGGCCATCAGACGCAATAACAAGGAAACATTCAATGAAAAGATTCATCCCGAATCTCTTGATGGCCGCTGTTAGTTTTGCCTCGATGGAAGCCATGGCAGCCACCGACCTGGTGCTGATCAATGGCAAGATTTTCACCGCCGACCGTGCCCAACCGAAGGCACAGGCGCTGGCGGTACAGGATGGCAAGGTGCTGCAAGTCGGCAGCGATGCGCAGATCAAAGCCTTGATCACGCCCGACACCAAAGTGGTCGACCTCGGCGGTAAAACCTTGATGCCAGGCCTGATCGACACCCATTCCCACGCGATTTTCGGTGGTCTGGAAATGGTCTCGGCCAACATGGAAGACGAGGTGGTCGAGCTCGACGAACTGGAAAAACGCCTGCGCGGCTGGCGTGACGACGGCAAGGCCAAACACGGCGATGTGTTGACCATCGCCGGCATGAGTTCGGTGTATTGGGCCAAGGCCGAAGCACTGGGCAAAATATTCAACAACGGTGAATGGGCCAACGTGCCCGTGGTGTTCACCGGCAGCGACCACCACACGGCCTGGGCCAACGATTTCATGCTCAAGCGCGCCGGGATTGATGCCGCGCTGCTCAAGTCATTGCCCGCCGCCGAAGCGGACACCATCGGCCAACGTGCCGACGGCACCCCCAACGGTTTCCTGGTGGACGCCGGTTGGGACCGGGTGTCCTCGAAAATACCCGTGCCGAGCACCGCCGACATGCTCAAGGCCGCCCAATCGGCCGTGCGCTACAACAACAGCTTCGGTATCACGGCGTGGATGGACCCCGCCGCCAACGCCGCCCCAGGTGAACCGCTGTTCGCGCTCAAGCCCACGGAAAAAACCGTCGGCGTGCTGCCGGCCTATAAAGCCCTGGCCGAAACCGGCAACATGAGCGTCCACGTCGCCGCCCTGCTGGTGGCCAACCCGAAAAGCCTACCGGCCGATCTCGAGACGCTGGACAAGGTTCGCCAGCAATTTCAGGGCATCCCCAACCTGACCCTGCCCGGCGTCAAGATCTTCGCCGACGGCGTGATCGAATTCCCGGCCCAGAGCGCGGCGATGATCGACCCTTACAACAACTCGCACAAACAGGGCGAATTGCTGATCGATCCGAAGCATTTCGGCGAACTGGTCAGCGCCATCGACCAGCGCGGCTGGCTGGTGCACATCCACGCCATCGGCGACCGCGCGGTGCGGGAGTCGCTGAATGGCATCGAACAGGCGCGCAAGGATCGCCAGAGCGGCGTGACGCACTCGATCACCCACCTGCAAATCGTCAACCCGAAAGAATTTGCGCGGTTCAAACCGCTGAACGTCATCGCCTCGATGCAACTGCTGTGGGCCTCGGCCGACGACTACACCACGGACATGATCAAGCCTTACGTCAGCGCCCTCGCCTTCCGCTATCAATACCCGGCGCATTCGCTGCTCAAGCAAGGCGCGACCATCGCGGGGGCCAGTGACTGGCCGGTGTCGTCGCCCAATCCGTGGAATGCCATGGCCCAGGCCATCACCCGTGTCGGCCCGATGGGCGTGCTGAACATCAAAGAAGCCGTGGATCGGGAAACGATGTTCTACGCCTACACCGCGAATGCCGCGCGAACCATCGGTCTGGAGAAGCAGATCGGTTCGCTGGTTCCTGGCAAGCAAGCGGACTTCATCGTGCTCGACCGTGATGTCTTCACCGTCGACAACAAGGCCCTGAGCGACACAAAAGTGCTGCAAACCTGGTTTGCCGGGCGCGAAGTCTACGCACCGACCCTCTAATAAAAACCCGCTGTAACCCGCTGCCCGATCCCGTGTTCAAGACCGGGGTTCGGCGCAGCTTTGCCCAAAAAAACTGCCCATAACAATCACAATATCGGGACTGCATTCATGAAAGCTTTCACCCTGCTCGCCCTTGGTTCCTTGAGTCTGCTGCCGTTGAGCAGCCAGGCCATCGTCTTGAATGACGACTTCTCCGTATTGGTGGACCTGACCCTGGCGAGCGACTACCGCACCCGTGGTATTTCGCAAACACTCAATGACCCCGCCGTGCAGGCCGGTGTGACCCTGGCTCACAGCACGGGGTTGTACGTGGGTGCCTGGAGTTCAAACGTCGACTTCGGCGGCGGCCTGAAGACCCGTCAGGAAGTCGACTACTACGGCGGCTGGCTCTGGGAAGCGACCGAGGACGTCAACCTCGACATCGGTTACCTCAAATACACTTACCCGAAAGAAAGCCAGTTCAACCAGAGCGAGGTCTACGGCATTCTCAGCGTCTACGGGGTGAAGCTCGGCGCCTATTACTCCGACGATGCACCGGGCATCGACAGCAAGCAGAACTCGCTGTACAGCTATGTCGGTTACGAAACCCAATTGCCGTATGACACCGGCCTGAAACTGCGCTACGGCAACATGGACTTCAAGGACCCGCACCTGTACTCGAGCTCGGGCCATGCCGAAGACTCGTACCGCGAATGGGAAGTCAAACTGACCCACGAACTGGCCGGTGTGATGCTGGGCCTGAGCTACATCGACACCGACCTGTCGAAAAGCCAATGCACCAGCAACTGGGGCTACGACGACCTGTGCAGCGCCACCGTGGTGGCGAGCGTCAGCAAGTCATTCTGACCCACACCAATTCCCTGTGGGAGCAAGCTCGCTCCCACAGGATCGAGTTGAATCTGATGGTTTAGCGGCGCTTGAGGATCTGGTCCATCACCCAGTCGGTTTTCAACGCTTCCGCGGCCACCGCCGGGTGCTGCGTTTGACCGCGAATGTGTGCATTCATGCCCAGCACGTGATGCCACTGGATGTGCTCGTGATGGTCGATGTGCAGGCTGAGCTGTTCATCCGCCTGAAGCTGCACCGGGTGTTCATCGAACACCGAAAAGCTGATCCGGCCTTGGCTGCCAATCACCTCGACCCGATCCTCGCGGCGATCCGCCACGAAATTCCAGCAGCCCATGCCGGTCGCCCCCGAAGCAAACCGCCACGTAGCACTGACCGCATCTTCGGCGGCATACAGCCCGGCCTGTCGCGCGGTGAAACCGGCGACGTCGGTGATATCGCCGAGCAGGTACTGGAACAGGTCCAACCCGTGGCTGGCGAGGTCGGCGAAGTAACCGCCGCCGGCAATGTCCGGGTCCGTGCGCCAGTTGTGCGCGCCACCCAGATCGACGGGCGACGGGGCCTTGGTGAGGGTCCAGGTCAGGTGCCGGACCTCGCCGATCCGCCCGGCTTCCAGCCACTGCCGCACTTGCTGGAAGCGCGGCAGCGAACGTCGGTAGTAGGAAACGAACAGGTGCAATCCGGCGTCGGCAAAGACCTGCCGCATCTCGCGGCTTTGCCCGGCATTCAGCGACATCGGTTTTTCGACGCAGCAATGTTTGCCGGCGGCGGCGACCATCAGGCTGTAGGCGTGGTGACTGTCGGGCGGTGTGGCGATGTACACCGCGTCCACCTCGGGGTCATTGATCAGTGCTTGCGCGTCGGTGTACACCCGGGCGATGCCATGGCGCGTGGCGTAATCCGTCACGGCCTCCAGACGCCGCCCCATCACCGCCACCAGTGCCGAACCGGGCGCCTTGTAAAAGGCTGGCCCGCTCTTGCGCTCGGCAACGCTGCCACAACCGATCATGCCCCACCGCACCACGTCCATGTTCAACTCCTGTGGGTTAGCCGATGCGCAAGGCGCGCAGGTCCAGGCGACCGTCCTTGAGCGGCGGGCACCAGTAGTAGCCGCCGGTGATCGGGCGGCTGATGCGGTACAAACCGTCGGTGATGCCGTCTTCCAGACCACTCATGCGCCGCAGTTGCGCTTCGAAAGCGTCGAGGGAAAAACCGAACGCGAGGAACATCAGGCCGGCGCGATCCCCTTCGATCCACGGCATCGAGCGACGGACCACGAACGCCTCGGGGGCGAAGCTTTCCTGGGCGGTGCGCTTGACGTGGGCCGAGACTGGCGCGTCGTCGAGTTCTTCGTTGTCGCTCAAACGACGGCCCATGATGTTGTCTTTTTCATGGGGCGGCAGCGCGTGGAAGCCCTTGAGGTCATGCTGCCACTGCTGGATCGCGGCAAAGCTGCCACCGACCAGGCCATCCGCGCCTTCGCTCAACAGTGCGGCGGCGACGGCGGCTTCGTCGTGCGGGTTTTCGGTGCCGTCTTCGTAGCCGGTCAGGTCGTGGCCGGTCATGTGGCGGAAGGTTTCGTTCATCTGCACCAGGCGCAGGGCCGGCGCCAGCGCAGCTTCGATGGCCTGGCTGCGATTGAGCAATTCACCGCGGTCGATGCCGTGCAGCCAGCACCAGAGTGCGTGTTGCGTCGACGGGTTGTCGACGCCCACACCGGTCAATGCCGGAAAGGCACGCAGGCCATCGATCTGAGCATGCAACGCCTTGACCAGCGATTCGCCAAAGCCGACAACAGCCGATTTCCCGTCCACCAGTTGCATCAAGTTGTCGAGCGCGACGGGCAAGGCTTCGGCGGATTCGAGGGCGAAGAACATATGGCGGGCTTGAGGCGGAACAGGGGTGGCGAGAATGCCCGGCTGGTAATAGCTCATATGAACTCCTTGAAAAAGAGCACCGAGTTTAACCGGAGCACGACGGTTTGTGTGCACCCCTTGTAGCAGCTGACGAGCAGCGCGAGGTTGCATCCGGCTGCGAAGCAGTCGTCATTCCTCTGTGCGAGGTGTACCTGACACACCGAGTTGCCTGATTTTACGACTGCTGCGCAGCCGGACGCAGCCTCGCGCTGCTCGTCAGCGGCTACAGGGGATCGAGGGTTGGGGATTCGTTGCGGAATGCGCTCGGGCTCATGCCGGTCCAGCGTTTGAAGGCGCGGCGGAAGCTGCGCACGTCGCTGTAGCCGACTACTTCGGTGATGCGTTCGATGGGCATGTCCGGGTTGGCCAGCAGGCTCATGGTACGGGCCTGTCGCACTTGTTCCAGGAGTGTTTCGAACGTCAGCGCGTGTTCGGTGAGGCGGCGGCGCAAGGTGCGGCTGCTCATGTTCAGGTCGCCGGCAATTTTCTCGATGTGACTGCCCTCGGTCAGGTCACGGGCAATGGCCCGTTCCACGGCCTGGATCAAGTCCATTTTCTGATGCACTTTCGCGGCTTCCAGCTCCAGCAGTTTCACCGCCTGACGCAAGGCCAGGGAATGGTGATTGGGCAAGTGAACATCCAGCCAATGCGCCGCGATCACCATGCGATTCTGCAAGCAGCCGAAGCGCACGTCCGGCCCCAGCACGCGTGAATATTCGCCGAAATAATCCGGCGCAGCGTGCATGAACTCCACCGCCATCGGCTTGAAATCCGCCCCGACCAACGCCCGGCCGTACACCAGCAGACTGGCGAAAAACTCCTCCACCGCAAACAGTTGCACATCGGCGAACGGCAAGCGGCATTCAACGTCGACAAACACCCGGTCCCCCGCCTCCTCCACGCTCGACACCACGATCCCGCCGGAAGTGTGCTGATGCCGAATGCCCAGCTCAAAGGCATCGCGCAGGGTCTTGCACAGCGACAACACATGCCCCAGCAACCCCAGCGTACCGAGCACATTCTGCGCGCCGACCCACAAGCCCAGGCCCTGATTGGGCAAGGCTTTGAGCGCGCGCTGAATCATCGCCACGGCCTGCCGATAGGAAATGCGCTGCGCCGGGTCCTGAAGATCTTCAAAGGTAAAACCCAGCCCTCGGCACAGGCTGTCGGGGTTGATGCCTTTTTGCTTCGCGACTTCGGCGAGGGTTTGCAGGAGAAACGGCGACACCAGCGCCAGTTCAAAGGTGGGATCAATCACTTTCATTTGCATGGGGTCATACATTCCGGGGCGAGCTGCATTCTTATTTTTGTTACCGGTTATGTCGAAAGAAGTTAGCACAGGGTTCAAAGGCTGTCCGCAGAAGTCCCCCTAAATGGCCGCCAATACCCTGCCTGGCACCGCGCAGACAGCTTATTTCTATGTGGCGGCCCTCGTATGGACGCAGGACAGCCCGCTAACAATAATAATGAGTACCCCCATGATCCCGACCCGCACGAGATTCCCCCTACTGGTCATCAGCCTGGCCGGCATTTTCACCACTCATCCGGCACTGGCCACCGAGGCTGGCGTGGACAACATCGGCCCAGGCACCGACGGTTTCTTCATGTTGCCGCTGTCGCCCGACAGCCTTCCGGACAACATGGTTGCGTTCAACCTCTACTACAACCACTACACCTCCACGAAGCTCAACATCAGTTCGCTCGGCGGCAAGGTGCCGGATGTCGATATCGAATCCACAGCGGTGATTCCACGCCTGGATTACCTCAGCCCCCTGCGGGTGTTCGGTGGCCGGTTTGCGGGCTACATTGCGCAGCCGTGGCTCAAGCAGGAAGTGGCGGTGTTCGGCTTGCACGACACCCGCGAAGGCATGGGTGACACCACTGTCGCTCCGATCATTCTGTGGGACATGGGCCCGAACCTGACCCTGGCTGCCGCGCTGGAAATCACTGTGCCGACCGGCGAATACAGCGTCGATCGCCTGGCCAACACCAGCAACAATTTCTATACCTACAAACCGCTGTTCTCCTTCACCTGGCTGCCGACGGATAAAACCGAGGTGTCGATGAAGACGACGTACAGCTTCAACGAGAAAAACAAAGACACCGATTACAAATCGGGGCAGATTTTCCACTTCGACTATTCGGCCAGTTACAAAATCACCGACAACCTGATGCTCGGGTTGAACGGCTACTACCTCAAGCAAACCACCGACGACAAACAGTTCGGCCACACCGTGCAGTTCAATGGCGAAGACGTGAACGATGGGGTTCGCGGACAGGTATTCGCGATTGGTCCGGCCTTGCACCTGACCTTTTTGCAGTACGCCACGGCAGAGATTCGCTGGGCCAAGGAGTTTGATGTGGAGAACCGGCCTGAAGGGGAAATGCTGTGGGCCAAGGTCAGTATCCCTTATGCGTTCTGACGATTGATGGTTCCCACGCTTTGCGTGGGAATGCAGCCTGGGACGCTCCGCAGCCCATCAAGAGCCAGAGCGTTCGTTGAGGCATTCCCACGCAAAGCGTGGGAACGATCATCAGGAATACACCGGCCAGCTATCAACAATCCGCCCTCCCCGAACCGCCAGCAAATCCCCAAACTGCAACAACACCGATTCCGTCTGAGTCGGCCGCAAAAACACCTGGTCCTCAACCCCCAGCCCCACCGCCGCCGAACCATTGACCATTTCCTGATTCGAGCTGCGGCCATACACCCCGTTGCTCTGCAACCCCGATGGCGATTCAAACTCCGCCATCCAGTTACCGCCATAGATGAAAAACGTCTCGCGCTGATTGGTGTCCCACCACGAAAACAACCGGGACTTGTCATCCAGCGCCGGAATGTTCACCACCCCCGTGCTCTTCAACACCGGCGTAGCGATGTACGCCGCCGGCACATGTTCCACCAGCGACGGCAAATCATAGTGTGTCGGCTTGAGCATCGCCGTCCCCACCGAAACCTCCGTGCTGAGCTGTTCATGCTCGTGCAGGCGATAACTCGGGCTGCCAGCGGTGTTGAGGGTCAGTCCTTGATGCCACAGGCCGGGATATTGCTGACGAGTGAAGTCGACGCAGCGGTTGTAAATCACCATCACCTTGGCGAACAGTTCTTCGGGCGAGCCCAGTATCCCCGGCACGCCCATGCCCACGAACGGGTCGTAGCCCATGAAGCCGGCGAACTCCAGGTGCTGAGGATTTTTGCTGATCAGTGCCAGCATCGGTCCGAGCACACCCGCATCGCTGACACCCCCACGATGCAGCCCGACATCCAGTTCGATGTTCACCCGTAATCGCGTGCCCAATCCCTGCGCCAGCGCGAGGTACTGTTGAAGTCGTTCAGGCGTATCAAGCAGCCATTGCAATTGCTTCGAAGGATCAAAAGGCCCTTTGTGCGACTGATAAAACAACTCGGCCGAACGCACCGGCAGCGGTTTGCCTAACAGGATGTCGGACTCGGGAAACTGCACCGCATCATGATTGAGAAACGGCTGATGAAACGACATCAACCGCTGCGTGCCCGCGCGCTTGGCAATGTAGGTCAGCAGCCCCGGCGCCGGCAGTGATTTCTCTACCAGGCGCAGGTGCTTGCCGCCGCGTTTTACCGACAGCATCACCGCATCGATGTTGTGATCCAGCCGATCAAGATCGATCAGCATCACCGGCCGCATCGGTCCGTGTTCCTTGAGCTCGCGGTTCAGCGTATGGAAATAATCGCTGTACGGCGCGCCTCGATCACCCGGCCGCAGCCAGGCCCCGACACCCGCCATCAACACGCTGACGCCGGCGGCCCCCATCAGGAAATTGCGTCGATTGACCGCCATCAGCTCACCCCCAGAATCGATGACAAGTGCGCATTGAGGAACTTGCCGCTGGGGTCCAGCGCTTGCCGCACCTCGATAAATTCCTGCCAACGCGGGTACAGCGGCTGCAGGCTTTTCGCGTTGAGCGTGTGCAACTTGCCCCAGTGCGGCCGGCCGTTGTACGTCCAGAAAATCGGTTCGATGGCGGCGAAGAAGTTGTGATGGTCCATCTGATAATGCTGGTGGACCGAGATCGAGCAACTGTCGCGGCCTTCGAACATGCTCAGGGGAATGTCGTCGGCTTTGACGTAGCGGTATTCAATCGGAAACCAGGTGCGCAGGTCCTTGTCCTGAATCAGCTTGAGAATTTCGCGCAGACACGCCGGGCCGTGCTCGGCCGGCACTGAATATTCCATTTCGTTGAAACGCACCGTGCGCACGTTGGCGTAGATGTCGAACGAGTCGCCCACCCGGTCGTCGAAACTGGCGAGGTGGCGCAGGCTGTTGAGCAGGGTGCGGCGCAGGTCCGGAAAGTCGCTGCCGTACTTGTCGATCTTCTCGATCAAGGTCACGAATTCGTTACCGCCCTCCTCATCCGCCGGAATCGGCGGTGTCGCAGGGTCGGTGGTTTCGTTGAGGGCGATCGACAAGGCGTAGTCGGAATGGGTCACCACGAGCATTTCCCAGTGCTGGTTGTCCCGGGTGTTCTTGTCGAGGTCTTCCAGCAACTCTTCGGTCCTGGCGATCCACTGCCGTTCCCTCAAGCGATACGCGGGGCGGTTTTGCAGACGGATTTTCGTCGCCACACCGAGCGCGCCGAGGGACACCCGTGCCGCGCTGAACACCTCAGGATGTCGTGTGCTGTCGCAGTCCAGCACCTCGCCCGTGGCCGTCACTAATTGCAAACCGCAGACGTGGGCCGAATAGGACTGGAAGTTCTTGCCGGTGCCGTGGGTCGAAGTAGAAATGGCGCCGGCGAGGGTCTGGTAATCGATGTCGGCCATGTTTTGCAGGGCCTGGCCGACGTCTTTGAGCGGTATGCCCATGCGCGACATCGGCGTACCGGCGGCGAACTCGGCTTGCAGGGTTTTCGGATCGTGATCGAGCAGCCCGGTGAAATAGCTCAGGGACAGCAATGTGCCGTCTGTGGGCACCAGCGCGCTGAACGAATGCGCCGAACCCACCGGGCGAATCTTGCCGGGAGCCTGGCGTACAACGTGGGTCAGCTCGTCCAGATTCTTCGGCGCCAACCGCGCCGTCGGCAGGCAACTCTGGCCACCCGACCAGTTACGCCAGGGGATCAGCCGTGGCGCGCGCAGCAGTTCGGCCAGCACCGGTGTGGAGCCGAGCGCGGTAAAGGCGCCAATGACACTCGTCCGTTGCAACAACTGACGCCGTGTTAAGTCCATCGTCATGAATCGCACCCTGTCGTTCTTATTGTGGGATGTGCTGGCCGGACATGAAGCTAATCAGCGCCAGGAACTGTTCCTCTGAACACTGCACGCACTGGCCCATCGGTGGCATGCCGTTGTAGCCGTTGATCGCATGATCGAGCAGCGTGTCGGCGCCCTGCATCACCCGAGGCTCCCAGGCTTTGCTGTCGCCGGTCAGCGGTGCCCCGGCCGCCGGGTTGGCGTGACAGAGCTTGCAACTGTTGTCGTAGACCTGCGCCAGCTCGGTGTCGGCGGGCCTGGCGGTAGCCGCGTCAATGTGCGTCGCCGGGGTTTTCGGCTCTTCGCCACACCCTGCGAGCAACACCACGAGCCCCACCAGGGCAAAACAGAGGCTAGGCTTTTCACTGAATCGGCGTGCCCGCATGGCGTTCCTCTCATGGGGTGCCCGGTCAGCCGGGTGCACCGTTTATTGTTGTGATCAACAGAGCTCAACACTAAGGCACCCGGCGTGGGCGGGTTGAGGGCATTGGGGGCCAACAAGGGGGGCTTCTGAGGCCATGACCGCTGCGCCATGAAATCCGCGCGCCATCACGCACCGGCACAAAACGCTGAGATGAGTCATGACAAGCGAGGCCGAGGTCTGCTAAAACGATTCATCAGTGCATGACCCAATTCAGAGGGGGTAGCGATATGACCACAGCCAACATTCTCGACAACCTGTTTCCGAGCCTCGCCGACATCCCGGAAAAGTACCGCCTCGATGGCCAGACCGAGCAGCGCGAGTACCTGGTCGATGGCGAACTGAAAACCTGGGACGGGCCGCTCGCCCAGGTCCGCAGCCCGGTGTACCTGACCGGCGCGAATGGCGACGAGCAAGTGATCCTCGGCAGCACGCCGCTGCTGGACGCCGACACTGCGCTGACCGCGCTGGACGCCGCCGTCCGTGCTTATGACCGCGGCCAGGGCTTGTGGCCGACCATGCGCGTGGCCGAACGCATCCAGCACGTCGAAGCCTTTCTGGGTCGTATGCGTCAACAGCGTGAGGCGGTGGTCAAGCTGCTGATGTGGGAGATCGGCAAGAACCTCAAGGACTCGGAAAAAGAGTTCGACCGCACCTGCGATTACATCGTCGACACCATCAATGCCTTGAAGGAACTCGACCGCCGCTCCAGCCGCTTCGAGCTGGAACAGGACACTCTCGGCCAGATCCGTCGCGTCCCGATGGGCGTGGCTCTGTGCATGGGCCCCTACAACTACCCGCTGAACGAAACCTTCACCACGCTGATTCCGGCGCTGATCATGGGCAACACCGTGGTGTTCAAACCGGCCAAACTCGGCGTGCTGTTGATTCGTCCGTTGCTGGAAGCGTTCCGCGACAGCTTCCCGGCCGGGGTGATCAACGTGATCTACGGCAGCGGCCGCGAGACGGTCAGCGCCTTGATGGCCAGCGGCAAGATCGACATCTTCGCGTTTATCGGCACCAACAAAGCCGCCAGCGACCTGAAAAAACTCCACCCAAAACCTCACCGGTTGCGTGCGGCGCTGGGTCTTGATGCGAAGAACCCCGGCATCGTCCTGCCAGAGGTCGATCTGGACAACGCGGTGAGTGAAGCAGTGACCGGCTCGCTGTCGTTCAATGGCCAGCGCTGCACCGCGCTGAAAATCCTCTTTGTCCACGAAGACGTGGTCGAAGCGTTCATCGAGAAATTCAACGCCAAACTCGCCAGCCTCAAACCCGGTATGCCGTGGGACAGCGGCGTGGCGCTGACCCCGTTGCCGGAGTCGGGCAAGGTTGATTACTTGCATTCGCTGGTCGCCGATGCCGAAAGCAAAGGCGCCAAGGTGGTCAACCCCAACGGCGGCATGGCCCGCGCCTCGTTCTTCTACCCGGCGGTGCTGTACCCGGTGACCCCGCAGATGCGTGTCTACCAGGAAGAACAGTTCGGCCCGGTCATCCCGATCGTGCCGTACCGCCATCTGGACACGGTGATCGATTACGTCCTGGAATCGGACTTTGGCCAGCAGTTGAGTATTTTCGGCACCAACCCGGTGGCGGTCGGCCGACTGGTGGACACGTTCGCCAACCAGGTCGGGCGCATCAACCTCAACGCCCAATGCCAGCGCGGTCCGGACACCTTCCCGTTCAACGGGCGCAAGAATTCGGCCGAAGGCACGTTGTCGGTGCATGATGCCTTGCGGGTGTTTTCGATCCGCACGTTGGTCGCGACCAAGTTCCAGGAGACCAACAAGGACCTCATCAGCGAGATCATCAATGGACGCAGTTCGAGCTTCCTGACCACCGATTACATTTTCTGAGGACACCGAGCCTGAGTACCTTCAGCCATCGATTGCCACCGCTGCTGCGCCGACTGCTACGTCCATTGCTGGACCCGTACCGGCGCTATCGCCACGCCAGACTGATTCATGCGGTGCGGGTCTCGCTTGGGTTGCTGGCAACGATCCTGCTGACCACCGGCATCCATTTGCCGCACGGTGAATGGGCGTCGGTGACGATGCTGGTAGTGATTGGTGGCTTGCAGCACCACGGCAACATCGGCAAAAAAGCCGCCGAACGGGCCATTGGCACGTTGATCGGGGCCGGCGTCGGTCTGCTGCTTGTCGCGCAACAGGCCTGGCTCGGAATGCCGTGGCTGACCTATTTCGCCATGTCGGTTGTGTGCGGGGTTTTCTCGTATCACGCCATTGGCAAGGGAGGCTACACGGCGTTGCTCGCGGCGATCACCGTATTTATCGTCGCCGGGCACGGTGACAACCCGGTTACGGACGGCTTATGGCGTGGGGTGGATATTCTGATTGGCATCGCCTTGGCGCTGGCGTTTTCCTTTGCGTTGCCGCTGTATGCGGTGTTTTCCTGGCGCTACAAACTGGCCGATGCGCTGCGCGATTGCGCGACGATCTACGGGCGCATCATCAATGGCCAGCCTGTCAGCGATGACGACCACCTCAAACTCATGGGGCGCCTGAATTCGGTGATGGTGCAATTGCGCTCGCTGATGCCGTCGGTGTCCAAGGAAGTGAAAATCTCCATGACCGAACTGGATGCCATTCAGCGCAATTTACGCATGTGCATCAGTACCCTGGAAATTCTTGCCAACACTCGCCCGGACCCCGGCGACTCGAACGCCATGGCGCAATTGCAATCGGCAATGACTGCCGAGCATCGGCAGATCCGCGTGCAATTGATCGGGATGGCGCGGGCGTTGAAAACCGGTGCGTCGCAACGGCTGAGCCGGCCCGTCGACTTGCCGCCCGCTTCAAGTCTCGAAGCGCCGGTCTACAGTCCGCTCGACGGTTATCGGCTGCTGACCCGACAGTTCGCCGCCAACATCGGCGAGATGCGCCAGCGACTGGCCAAGACCGCGCCGCGCTGGAACATCTGACGTTACTGAGCCGCCAACTTGCGCGATTTGAAGCCCCAGCCCTGTTGCATACCGGCGGCGGCCAGCAAAATCGCCGCGACGCCGAGCCACTGCAACGGTTCCAGACGATGGCCGAAGGCAAACCAGTCGACAAAAATCGCTGCAATCGGGTAGATGAACGACAACGCCCCGGTCAACGCCGTCGGCAGTTTCTGAATCGCGCCGTACAACAGCACATACATCACACCAGTGTGGACGATGCCCAGCGTTACCAGGCTGGCCCAGGCACTCGGCGCTTGCGGCAGCGCTGAAAAGTGCGCGAACGGTGCGAGCAACAGCACCCCGGTGCAGACCTGGATCAAGGCGATCAGATGGGGTGGCGTACCGGTCAGGCGCTTGATGATCAGCGCGGCAATGGCGTAAAGGAATGCAGCACCCAGCGCCAGACCAATCCCCATCAGGTAATCATTACCGCTCTCGCCCTGCCCGCCATGGGCGCTGACAATTGCGAGCATCCCGACAAAGGAAATGCCCAGCCAGAACAGCTTCTGCAGGGTGATCTTTTCGTTGAGGAACAACGCGGCCAGGCCCACCAGCATGAACGGCTGCACGTTGTAGACCGCCGTGCCAATGGCAATCGAGGCGCGCGAATAGGATGCGAACAACAGCACCCAGTTGCCGACAATCGCCACGCCGCTGAGCACCGCCAACAGGAAAGTGATACGGGTCAGAATGCCGGGACGGAAGAAGCCGAACGCCGCGCAAATCATCAGCAAGGTGCCCGCCCCGAACAGGCAGCGCCAGAACACCACGTCCAGCACCGGTTGCCCGGACACCAGCACAAACCAGCCAATGGTCCCGGAGATCAGCATGGCGGCGCTCATCTCGAATGAGCCGCGACGTATTGATTTGTCCATCTTCAGACTCCTGTGTTTGAGCGCAAAGTATGCCAATCCACCCGGGGGCTTCTCCAGCGCAAAAAGCAGGCTAAACTCGGTTTCTGCCTTTTTTATCAAGGCAGTTTCAATTTATTGCCTTACAGAGGTTTCGCCATGACCGACGATATCGACCAAGTGCTGATCAGCGCCTTGATGGAAGATTCACGGCGCTCGCTCAAGGCGTTGGCGCACCTCAGCGGCTTGTCCTCGCCCAGTGTCGCCGAGCGTCTGCGCCGCCTCGAAGAACGCGGTGTGCTCAAGGGCTACACGGTGGAAATCGATCCGAAATGCTTCGGCTATCAACTCCAGGCCATCGTGCGGATTCGTCCTTTGCCGGGTCAGTTGCAGGAAGTGGAGCGACAGATTCAGGCAATCCCCGAATTCACCGAGTGCGACAAAGTCACGGGCGACGACTGCTTCATCGCGCGCCTGCATGTACGCTCCATGGAACAACTGGACACCCTGCTCGACCGCCTCAATACCCACGCCGAAACCAACACGGCAATCGTGAAGAAGACTCCGGTCAAACGCCGGTTGCCACCGATGGCGTAAGTGATGTTTGCTCTCGACTGGCGTAGATTGAGGTTTTCCGGCGAAAGATTGGCGGTATGAAAACCCAGGCAATGCTACTGGCGGCGCTGATGCTGACGGGCTGCGGCACGATTCAAACGGCCGTGCGCGGTGACGAAGTGGCGTCTAAAAGTCTTAAGGATCAGAAATCCTATTGCGGCGCCATTCCGCGAATCTACAGCGGTGTGACTTATGATTTTTGCAGTCTGAATGCGCCGCTGCAAAATGGACTGGATGCACAAACCCACACCAACGCTCCAGCCATTGTGCTGATTGACGTGGTGATGTCCGGCGCACTCGACACCTTGCTGCTGCCCTACACCATTTACCGCCAACAGGCCGATGGCAACATCGTCATTGCCGAGTAACCCTGAATCCCAGGCAATAAAAAACCCGCCTAAGCGGGTTTTTTACTCAAGGCCTTCGATCAATCATCGCGGCTCATGATGCCAAACAGCTGCAACAAGCTGATGAAGAGGTTGTAGATCGATACATACAGGCTGATGGTCGCCATGATGTAGTTGCGCTCGCCGCCGTGAATGATGGCGCTGGTCTGGAACAGAATGCAGACCGAGGAGAACAGCACGAAACCTGCGCTGATCGCCAGTTGCAGGCCGCTGATCTGGAAGAAGAAGCTCGCCAGCGTCGCACCCAGCAGCACGAAGAAGCCTGCAGTGATGAAACCGCCGAGGAAGCTCATGTCCTTGCGGGTAATCAGCACGTAGGCTGACAGACCACCAAACACCAGCGCCGTCATCGCGAACGCCGAACTGACCACTTCAGCGCCGCCCTGCATGCCCAGGTAGCGGTTGAGGATAGGGCCGAGCAGGAAACCCATGAAACCGGTCAGGGCAAATGCCGACACCAGGCCCCAGGCCGAGTCACGGAGTTTGTTAGTAAGGAAGAAAAGGCCATAGAAGCCGATCAGCACCACGAACACGTTCGGGTAGCCGACACGCATCTGCTGAGCGACAAACGCCATCACGCCGCTGAATGCGAGGGTGAGAGCGAGCAAGCCGTATGTATTGCGCAGGACGCGGCTAACCTCTAGCTGCTCAGCCTGCACGCTGTTATTAACTGCGTAATCCTGTTCGCGCATGGCGACACTCCTGTTGGTATGAAACGTTCAGTCGCAAAGATCATAACAGACGCTCTGTAACAAGCTATGCAGAGAGTTTGACAGTGTGTTTCATTCAGGTATTATGGCGCCCGCAACGCAAACGGAGGTGTGGCCGAGTGGTTTAAGGCAACGGTCTTGAAAACCGTCGACTGTAACAGGTCCATGAGTTCGAATCCCATCGCCTCCGCCATATTTGTACCGACAAAGCCCTGATTATTCAGGGCTTTGTCGTTTCTGGGGTTTGAGCTTCCGTCCAGGCTTCAGCGGATCGTTTCCGCATCTTTTCGGCCATTTCCGCAACCCTCCCCCGGAAAATGCTGAACCAACTAATTTTTCCAGCGCCTCCCTCCGGCGTCCTTTCAAACAAACAGAACCCACCGCCGACTCACACGAACTACCCAAGACGCGACATTTAATTATGACGGCACCACGGGTGGTTGCGGTGGCCTTGCTGGTGAAAGCTATTTAGTCATGAACATGAGTCATCCACTTCCAGGACTGCCCAAGACTCGCCTATAGCCCGAGACTTGCCCCGACCTCCCCTGCCAGTGACGAGCCCTATTGAATGCCGCTATACACTTAGTTTTTTTATATACTATAATCTGACTAACTGAACAATTAGTGATCAATCGTATGCCCGAATCAGATCTCCAGCAGCTACACGCCAATGCCGATGCTGCCAGCCAATTCCTTAAAGCCCTGGCCAATCCGGATCGCTTGATCCTCCTATGCCAGCTATCTCAGGGTGAGCGCAATGTCAGCGATCTGGAGTCACTGCTGGGGATACAGCAACCGACGCTTTCTCAACAGCTGGCTGTGCTTCGCCGCGAAGGCCTGGTAGAGACCCGCCGTGACGGGAAGCAGGTGTTCTATCGCATCAGCAGTCCCGCAGCATTGGCAGTCATCCAGACCCTGTATCAACAATTTTGCGTCGGAGAAGGTCCATGAATGTCGACTGGCTCAACTTCACTCCCTGGTCGTCCCTTGCTGGCGGCGCATTGATTGGCTTGGCGGCCAGTCTATTCGTCGTCGCTAACGGGCGTATCGCAGGCATCAGTGGTCTGATCGGCAGTCTTTTACAGCGTGGGAGCGAGGGGGTAAGTGAGAAAGCACTTTTTCTCCTGGGCCTGCTCATCGCGCCACTTCTATGGGGCTTGTTCGCCACGTTGCCGCAGATTGAGTTCAAAAGTGGCTGGTTCGGACTGATCGTCGCCGGTCTATTGGTGGGCATCGGCACACGATACGGTTCAGGTTGCACCAGTGGCCATGGGGTGTGCGGCATATCGCGCCTTTCGCCGCGATCGATGGTTGCCACTGCGTGTTTCATGTTCAGTGGTTTCGTCACGGTGTTTGTCTTGCGTCATCTGCTGGGGAGTTGAACATGACCAAACTGACTGCGTTCATTGCGGGCCTGCTGTTCGGCTTGGGTCTGCTTCTGGCAGGCATGGCCAACCCCGGCAAAGTACTCGCTTTCCTGGATCTAACCGGTGCTTGGGACCCTTCCTTGGCGTTGGTCATGGTCGGGGCAATTGGTGCGGCCATTGGCCCGCTAACCTGGGCACGACAACAATCCAGTTCGCTGCTGGGAAGGCCAATGCAGCTACCGGTCAAACGTGAGCTGGACCCGCGCTTGATTGGCGGGAGCCTGGTGTTCGGCATCGGCTGGGGAATCGCTGGCATCTGTCCGGGTCCCGCAGTGGCAATTCTGCTGACAGGACGCTGGCAAGTGATCGTATTCATGTTGGCCATGCTGGCCGGCATGTTGTTGTTTACTGCGCTGGAGACCCGGCGTAGCCATTGATTGGGAGATCGCCATGAAAGCGAACATTGGAACCATTGACCGCAGCCTGCGCATTATCGCCGGTCTGCTGCTCATTGGCCTCAGTCTGTCCGGTGTGATCGGCGTGTGGGGTTGGATAGGTTTAGTGCCGCTGGCCACTGGCATTTTCCGTTTCTGCCCTGTCTATACATTGCTAGGCATCAAAACCTGTAACCGTTGCTGAGCGACCACCGTTGCACACTTGCGGGTGCCTGAAGGTGCCCGTGGTGGGTTGCTGGTGTTTAAAACTATTCTGAGCGGAGCAGTTTCAAAACCTGTTTGAACAAGGAGATTTTGATGTCCGACCTGAACGATCCACGCGTGTTCTTTGCCGCTGAGCGAACGTTGCTGGCATGGAACCGAACCAGCCTTTCGCTGATGGCATTTGGCTTTGTGATTGAACGATCCGGACTACTGCTGCAAATGCTGAAGCCGGGCGTTCTGGGTCCTCCTGGGAAACATTTTTCGTTCTGGATCGGACTGGCTTTTCTGATGCTGGGTTCATGGGTTGCCTGTTGGTCATCCTGGCAATACAAAAAGGTAGTCAAGACCCTCAAACCCGTTGAGATCCCGCTTGGCTACAGCGTCAATGCTGGCCCTGGCATAAATGTCATTACGGCAATCCTGGGCGTTTTGCTCATGGCCTATTTGTCCATGATGTGAGCGAGGCTGGCCTGCCTGATCTCGCTCGGTTTTCCCACCACTGCTTCTGCATATTTGGGTCTAACGGTCGCCTCACCGATGTTAACGGTGCAGGCTCCAGCTTTGTCTACCCGGTTTTGTCCAAGCGAGTTCGGCAATCAACGCTACATCTTGAAAAATGGATCATAGGCTACGAGGAGGCCCGCCCATTCCGAGCCTCCCCCGAGTGAATAGGTTAATTGCTGACCGAAGCGATTTGCGCCGCACGACGGTTCTTTTTGCCAATCATAAACACCAATAGCGAACCAATTGCGGTCAATGCACAGAGCGGCATCAGTGCGATAGGAAAGCTCCCGGTCTGATCACGCAACACCCCAATCACTGAGCTCATGGCGCCGGTCCCCAGGTGGGCAAAGGTATTGATCGCCGCAATCCCGGTGGCCAAAGTCGCTGGTGGCAGGGATTCGGAACAAAGTGCCCAGAACGGCCCCTTGATCGCATAGTTACCCATCAATACGAGCGTCATTGTCATCGTTGTCTCCCCTGCCACCTCGCGCCGCGAGGGTGTTCCAGGGTCAGGCGCTTTCCTCGAACACAATTGCTCCCCGCACCAGGAATAAATGCGCAATCCATCTAACCCGGTGGTCTCAGCGACTCAATCAGTCCTTGTTCGCGAACAGGGCCCCACGCTCAAAACAACTGCTTACACAATAGAAATACATAAAGTCCGATCTTGTACTACCGAGTGTTAGCTTGTGCGCCTTTTCGGGCCATGAGATGCCAACGCCTTCATCATGCACATAAAGCTCCCCAGCATTCCGGCCCTAGGTGTTTACCTCGCCCTTGCTTGCCTCTTTGCGGGCGCATGGTTCACCCACCCTGCCCCCAAGCATTCCTCCTTTGCCCCGACAAGCCCGGTTTTGCCGGTGACGGATCAGACGGCCAAACCCATTTATACCAGCCGTTTCGCCTCCTCCGGGCTGGTGGACTTCGTGCATTCTTCAGCGGTAACAGCCTTGCCTGACGGCAGCTTGATGGCGGTCTGGTTCGCCGGCACTCGCGAAGGCGCCGCCGACGTGCAGGTGCGCTCCGCTCGCTTCAACGTGAGTACCGGCGAGTGGGGTGAAGAACAGGTCATGGCCACTCGGGAATCGACCCAGCTAAGCACTCGAAAATACATCCGAAAACTGGGCAACCCGGTCATTGCACTGGCGCCGGACAATCGCCTGTGGCTGTTCTTCGTCTCCGTGTCCATGGGCGGCTGGGCCGGTAGCGCGGTCAATGTGATGGTTTCAGACGACTTGGGTATGAATTGGTCGGCACCGCGCCAATTAATCACTTCACCCTTTCTGAACATCAGCACCCTGGTCCGGTCGGCACCGGTGTTCCATGCCGACGGCTCCATCGGCTTGCCGGTCTACCACGAGTTTCTGGGCAAGTTTGCCGAGTACCTGTACTTGAGCGCAGACGGTGAAGTGATCGATAAATACCGCATCAGCCACGGCAATAACTCATTGCAACCCGCGGTCGTTCCGCTGGACGGTCAGCGTGGTGTCGCCATGTTGCGCTATGCCGGCGACACGCACCACCGAGTCCTGGCGAGCCGCACCGAGGATGCCGGACAGACCTGGAGCGAACCTTATCCGCTCGATCCATCGAACCCCAATTCCTCGTTGGCGGCCGTTGCGACGCCCGGACACGGATTGCTGGTAGCGCTCAATGACCTGCAAGAGGGGCGCTTCAAGCTGAGCCTCTATCTCACCGATGCGAAAATGGACGATTGGCGCCTGGTGCGCGATCTGGACAAATCACCGGACCCCGAGGGCGATCCGTATTCACCCCTCGCCTATAAGGCAATCATCGGGAAAGAGTTCCGCGATTCCAGTGGCAAGCTCCGCCAACCGCTGGAGGCGCGATTCCTCGACAACCTCGACAAACGCGTCTGCAAAAGCGAAGGGTGTGAGTTTGAATACGAATACCCGTACTTCATCCGCAGCCCCGACGGGATGTATCACTTGGTTTATACCTGGAACAACACCTTCATCAAACACGTGTCCTTCAACGATATCTGGCTGTCCGAGCGTCTCAAATGATCAGCCTGTGGCAAGCCCATCTCAGCTTCGCGATGATCATCTTCCTGGCAATGCCGTCTTTTGGCCTGAACAGGGTCTGGCGCATCGCGCTGTTGCTTACATTGCTGGTCGCAAGCTTCATACCACTGGACGGGATTTCGCTGGCCGCTTACTTGCGCAGCCACATGGATGACCTCGCGATCACCTCATTGGTGTTCATGGGGTGGGGCTGCCTGCGTCGACTGGATGTGTTGCCGCCCGCGCAGCGTGATCAAACCGGCGTACTGATCCTCTTCGCCGTCATGGCCCTGGTGTTATATCCGGCAACGCTGGGCTTGAGTGATCTGGACCCTTACCGACGGGGGTTCAGCCCACGCCCCCTGTTGTTTGTCGTTGCACTGCTGACGTTCAGCCTGTTTTACCTGCGCAATTACCTGGCCGTCGTGTTGTTGACGAGCGCGACCCTGGCCTTCCTCGCCGGGATCAAACCTTCCCACAACTATTGGGACTACCTGATTGATCCACTACTGGGCCTGTATTGCGGCCTGACGCTGCTGGTGCTGGGGACGCGCTGGACGTATCGCCGATGCATCACGCTGCGCCGCCCAATACCAAACGAATCCGTTTGAAAATTAACGAAATTCTTAATAGGGAAACATCGATGGGCTGGCTGAAATCGAGACGTTTGCATTATTGGCTGGGCGCAACAGCGATCGCGTTTGTGCTGTTTGCACTGCTGCGGGTGGTGTTCTTTTTCGGCTTTTCCGGTTTCGACGCCAAAGCCCTGAGCGACGACAATGCCGTTCTGGAAACTCTGGGCATCGGCTTTCGCTTCGACTTGCGCCTGGCCATTCTGGTCATGCTGCCATTGGCGTTATTGGCCTGGATCCCTCGCTGGAACCTGATCAGTAACCACCTCGTTCGCTGCATCGCCCGGGGGTATCTGGTCGCCGTTCTCAGCGCCATGCTGCTGATCTACATCGTCGATTTTGGCCATTACGCCTACCTCGGCGTGAGGATCAACGCCACGGTGTTGCGCTTCATCGAGGATGCGCAAATATCCCGTGATATGGTCTGGCAAACCTACCCGGTCATCTGGATTTCATTGGGTTGGCTGGCAACCGTCGCGTTCGTGACACTGGCGCTGATCCGTTTGGAGCGCGTCACGCTGGACCGCCCCCGCAACGTCATTCACCGGCTCTCCGCGGCGTGGGGCAGTGCGTTGATGGTCGTGCTGGTACTGCTGGGTATTTTGGGCCGTGTCGAGCACTTGAACCTTGAAAATCCGGTGCCATTGCGCTGGAGTGATGCGTTCTTCTCGGGCAATAACCAGATCGCCGCATTGGGCCTGAACCCGGTCATTTTCTTCTACGACACCGTCAAAGTCGGCCAGTCGCGCTATGACGAAGCGACAGTACGCGCACTGTATGCGGTCATGACTAACTATCTGGGCGTTGACCAACCCGATCCACAGGCCCTTGACTTTGTCCGTCACCAGGCACCACAACCCTACAAAGTAGCGGGCTCGCGGCCACCGAACGTGGTGTTCGTGATGCTTGAGTCGCTGGGCACCAGCGCTGTCGGGGCCTATGGCAACCCGATTAATCCGACGCCCAATATCGATCGCCTGGCCACGCAGAGCTGGTTCTTCAAGCACTTCTATGTGCCGGTGACGGGGACCGCAAAAACCGTCTGGGCCAGCATCAGCGGGGTACCTGACGTTACTCGCCAGGATACCGCGACGCGTCATCCACTGATCACCAACCAAAACACGCTGGTCAATGCCTTCACCGGGTACGAGAAGATCTACACCATTGGTGGCAACGCCGGTTGGGCCAACATGAATGCCTTGATCAAGCAAAGTATCGACGGCGTTCGCCTGTACGACGAGCGAGACTGGAAATCCCCGGTGGTGGATGTCTGGGGCATTTCGGATCTGGACCTGTTCAAAGAGACCGACCAGATCCTGCAAACGCTGCCCAAGGACAAACCGTTCTTCGCCTACGTACAAACAGCCGGCAACCATCGCCCCTTCACGATTCCAAAGAGCAACGACGGATTCGAGGTCAAGCACCCTACTCTGGAGCAAGTCCAGGCCGCCGGTTCGCGCAGTGTCGAACAATACAACGCCGTGCGTTTGCTGGACTTCAACATCGGACGCTTGATGGAAATTGCCAAGGCCGGCGGCTGGTACGAAAACACTATTTTCGTGCTGTTTGGCGACCACAACACCCGCATCGCCCAGATCCCTTTCCTGCCACCGGCCTACGAGCAACTGGGTCTGGAAAGCAACGCAGTGCCGATGATCATCCACGCGCCCGCCCTGATCGGGACGCGCAAGGTCGAGGAAGCCGTCGGCCTGGTGGACTTACTGCCAACGGTGGCCGGTATGGCCGGCCTTGAATTTCGCAACAGCGGCATGGGACGTGATATTCAGCAACCTGCACCCGAAGGCGAACGCGTGGTTCCATTGGTGTTGCGCGAAGGCACGTTCCCGCTGATTGCCGGCGTGACTCAACATTACTTGCTACAGATGGAACACGACGGCAGCTCGCCAACTCTCCATGACCTCGCCTCACCGACGCCGCTGGACAACGTCGCCGAGCAACACCCCGAAGAGTTCAAGCGATTGTCAGAGTTGACCCGCGCCATGCATGAAACCTCACGGTTGATGCTGTACCAGAACGTGCGGAAATAACGCCGGGATTTTTGCCAACCATGGGAAGGTGTGTTCTTGCTGGAGGTGCGGTAATCCCGGAATCCGGGATTACCCACGATGCAGGAGTTACGGGCTGACTTAACGATTCAAGAATGAATATAAAGCCCACCCGCAGGGGTGATGCCGCGCTGCCAGGATGATTGCAATGATGTAGCGCGATAGAACTCGGCGATCTTGTAAAAGAGCTAGATCGTTAGCTCTTTGTTGAGGTTGCTCATCACAAATGTATAAGCGTCTGGTGATGTGAAAAAAGAGTGCCACGCATAGGGTGCTCTGAAGTAAGTGTGATTCCCCGACCGCCAGATAACGACGACATGTCCCGCGAGACTTGCGCCGGCAGCCGCTAACTGAAACGTCCTCATAATCGCTTCTTGCGAGTGGTTAGACTGACTGCCGAATGAAGCATCCAGTGGGAAAATTATCATGTTTTGCCCACCCTGACGCACATGAGCGATGAGGTACTTTGCCATCTCCTTCTCCTTGAAATTACTACCGTTACTGTCCACCCTCGTGCATTCGAGGGCGTGGGCCCGCTAACGCTTCGAGTACGATCGCCCATTGATATAGATGATGAAAAAACATGATGCCAACAACCCGCTGAAGGCGCGTCAGAACGCCCCCCCGAGTGACGACCCACTATCAGAACCGGACATTGTATTTATTGCTGGCAACATTAAATGTCGCCATAACTCTTACAGCATTATCACCGAAAAATTTCCGAACAACACCGTCATACACACAGAGCACAACACCTTCACCCGGCACATATGAACTACCATTATTCACCAGCGCCAAGTTGTATACATCATAACTATGCGTAATATCCGGCATGAGCTTATCGCAAATAGAAAGATGATCAGGCTCGCCAGCAATTACCATGACAGGGGAAAGCAGGGCCAGCAGAAAGAGTAACTTTTTCACTTTTGCTTCGCCTTTAGCGTATTAACTACCAATGGCGCCGGATGGTAATTTGAGCCTGATTAGCTGTCAATATGCGATATCTGCTAGCTTTTTTGCGGCATCAGGTTTCATCAAATACAAATTCTGGTTGTTTGAACACTGGGAAATCAATAATTAATCCGACATACCAACTAGGTTAATACCAACTTTTTAATCGTCAGAATCATTGAAGCCTCTTAACGACACAGGGGAATAAATGGCTGTCCCTCATACAATTAAGCCTATTCGCTCTGACTGCCAGTCCAGGTGTCCGCTACATCATCTGTCGGCTTGTCAGTAGTGATGAGCTTCTCGATGCCCCAGTCACCAGGCACATGCCAATCCTCGCCGAAAAGTTCGGCCGGGTGCATCGTACGATCGGAGCCATTTCCACAGGCCAAGGACTTCGCCGGATAATAACGGTCGCACCCCCAACAGATCCGTTCGGGGTGCTTGGGGTTGATGGGGAAGTTCTTGGCCATGCCGATCTCCGGTCATTGGGAGGCTTTATTCCAACCTACAGACGTTACGCAAAGCCAGCCTTGATACACATCAAGAATCGACATCGGGTGACTGCGCTCACCTCCTTCGCAATCCCGGGGCTAAGCTAATGCTTTAATAGAATTGGAGACGTCTCTCATGCTCAATAAAAATCCTTTCCCAAGTGGCCTATCAACTTGGGACGATCAAGATGCCGCAACATCTCTCGATGACAAAGCGTTTACCGCTCCGCCCGCCTTGACCAACGCCGAACTGGTTCATCTGCGTGTCCGAGTGATTGCCCTGGAAAACCTGGTCATCGCCCTGCTGGCCGATGGATCGGAACACCAACTCAGCATGACGGATCTCAGAGGCTGGCTGCGGATCATCAGTGTCGGGGGTAGACGATCAATACGCCTTGATTTGCATCAAGCACAAGCAACGTCTTGGAAGAACAGGCCACCGTTCAAAGCCGTTCACCAGGTCAGATAGAACATTCCCTTGGCCAGCAGCACGATAGCGACCATGTGACAGAACAGGCTGCCGTGGATGAACTGCAGGTATCGCGGGCTCATTCGGCCACTTTTGAACAAAAACATGGCCACCAGGAAGTGCAGCAGTACGCTGACGGCCACCGCGATTTTTATGGCCAGCAATGTGCCGAACGAGGAAGCCAATGGTGAGGCCAGGACTGGCAGATAGCGCAGCCCGACCATGCCAAGCCCCGCACCAAACAATACCAGTAGCACCCACGGCATCAGCGAGCGCGCTCGCCGGCCGATGCCCTGCTCGACCAGCAGCATGACCCTGGCAGGTAGCTGTTTGCGGATGCTTTCAAGGAACAGCACTTCGAAGAACACAGTGCCGATAAAGATCAGGGCGGCAAACAGGTGCAACGTCAGAAACAGCGGATAGATCATGGAGGTTTCGCCTTGAGTCAAGGCAACCCGTTACGGCACAAACGTACGGGATGTCGGTCTCTGGAGACTACAGAGCCGTCCGATCCATGTGGTTGACATCGATCAAGAAAGCCACAGACCCCACACTCACCGTGCTTCATCATAATCAACGTACAGGAGCGACCATTTCACCGTTGCTCGATAGAAAAACCTGATTGGAGGCCTGTCTAAACATCGTGACCTGGTATGAACGCAGGTTCGGCTGGAGATTCCCCACTATCGCGGGCTGATGAACGCAAACCACATCGCCAACTACATCATTGAAAGCGGCACGGTGAACCAGGACTTCATCAATAAGCACACCCGGTTTGCCCTGGGCCTTGACAACATCGGCGACGGTCTGCGTCCGGACGACCCACGGGAACGCCCCCCTCTTGGCATGGCGGATTTCGCCACGCGTCCAAGCCAGTGCCCACAGCGAGAGCCAAATATTTTCTCATGAGAAAAGTCCAGGGCGCGGGCAGCACAGTGACAGCACCGGACAAGGCCATTACAATTTGATTAACATCTAGCGACTTGAGTGATTGAATACACCATGGAAAGTAAGACTGCGCGCCTCACCGTGCTCATTGATCCCGTCAAGAAAAAAGCGTTCGAGGAACTCTGTGCAGCGCAAGACCTGACGTCTTCGCAGGTTGTCCGTCAACTGATTCGTGACTACCTGGACACCCACGGTGCCAGCTATTCGACCAAGAGCAAGCATGCCACCGGCACCAAGTCATAACCCAATACAGGCAGTTAGCTGCTAGAGGACCGACTTACCCTCTGCGAGAGTGAAAGCTTTATCCAGCGCGGTGTTGAAGTCGGCGTGGTAATGCTCCATGCCGATTTCTTGCAAGATACCTACCCTATCAAGCTTGTTGAGCACCTTCGCGTTCGCCTCGCAGAGTTTCACGACGATATTCCGCTTGTGCAGTTGCTGGATGACCTCCTCCAGCACCTGCAATCCAGTGATATCCATAAACGGTACGCGCTTCAAGCGGATAATCAGCAGGCGCGGGTCGGTATGGGTCTGTGCCAGGACACGCTCGAAGGTCTCAGCCGCGCCAAAGAACAATGGCCCTTCAATTGTATAAATCAGTGTCCCTGGAGGCAGGCGAACATGCCCGTTGGCCCTCAACTCGTGTTCTAGCTCGTGCTCGACGACCTGTTGCACCTCTACAGATGAGGCCATTCGACGCATGAAGTGCAACATGGCGAGAATAACGCCGATATTCACGGCGATCACCAGATCACTAAACACAGTGAGACTGAAGGTGATGAGCAGGATAGCAACGTCTGCGCGTGGGGCCCGCTGGACCATGCGTTTGAAGTGCTTCAACTCGCTCATGTTGTACGCGACCACGAAAAGAATCGCGGCCAGCGCGCACAGGGGGATGTTTGAGGCTAGTGGTGCGAGGAACAGAATAATAAGCACCAAGGTGACCGCGTGCATAACGCCGGCCAGAGGGCTCGTACCGCCGTTGCGGATATTGGTTGCAGTACGGGCAATGGCTCCGGTAGCGGCGAAGCCGCCAAATAATGGCGAGACCAAATTAGCCACTCCCTGACCGATCAATTCCTGATTGGAATCGTGCTTGGTGCCCGCCATGCCATCGGCCACCACTGCGGACAACAGCGATTCGATTGCTCCAAGCATGGCGATAGCGAATGCCGGACCAATCAAATCGATGACGCGGGACATTGTAACTTCAGGCAGGCTCAACGCTGGAAGGCCTTGAGGTATGCCCCCAAATGCGCTGCCAATTGTGGCTACCCCCTCGAAATGAACGATTGACTGTATCGCTGTCGCTACCGCCATTGCGATTAGCGGGCCAGGTACCCGTTTGAGTCCGGGAATTTTAGAGGCAGTAATGACCAGGAAAAGGCTAATCACCGCCAGCAGAGTGGTAGCGACATGAAGATCCGGCAGGGCCTGGAGCAAATGCCAGAACTTGTCATGGAAGTGCTCTCCACTGACAGCCGGTAAACCGAAAAAGTCTCTCCACTGCCCGACCCAGATAATCACGCCAATGCCCGCGGTGAATCCGACAATCACCGGGTCAGGGATAAACTTGATGACTGAACCGAGCCGTGCCATCCCCAGCAATAACAACATGGCCCCCGCCATCATCGTGGCGATTTGCAAACCGTCAACGCCATGCTTGGCCGTGACTCCCGCCAGAATCACGATGAACGCACCTGTCGGCCCGGCAATCTGCAGGCTGCTTCCCCCAAAGAGTGAAACCAGCAGACCACCAACGATTGCGGTGTAGATGCCTTGCTCAGGTTTGACGCCAGACGCAATGGCAAACGCCATTGCCAGGGGGAGCGCAACGACCCCGACGATCACACCGGACACTAGGTTGCGAAGCCAGTGTCCTCGCCCCAACAACCCCGCCTTCCATGCCTCAGCAATCGCAATCATGGCTAGATCCTCAGTGGATGCATGTGCATAATATTAACATCCAGTGATAATTTAAATGCCCTTGATCAACCGCCTCGTGCGGCTGGTAATTTTTTACAGTGAAAGCTCAGATGGAGCTGGCCGGGCATGCACTGCCAATACAGAATTTAAGAACGCGCGTAGCGTGGTAACTGACATGAATCGTAAAAATGTGAAAGACAAACATGCCGAAGGCGTGACTTTTGACACCCATGTAATCGCAAACCCGACTAACCCCAAGGAGTGGATTGTGTTCTTCAAGAAGGACGCAGGGAGAAGTTATTTCTTGGTTGATGACAACGAAGAAGTCGAGACTTTCGGGCATCTGGATGACTTGATCGCTGAGCTTCGAGACCTGGGTCTCAAAACCGCGGAAATCCACTTTTAGCCCTTGGATTGCGCCATGCAGACATGATCATATCGGTGAAGATCGAGTAGCTAGTCAGTCAAAGCAGAGCACTTGGGTCTAGCCGCTCTGTGCCATCGATCAGTTGGGGGCGCAGCCGGCATCAGCGGCATCGTCGGCGGGCTGTTGCGCCCGATGGCCGGCCCACCATGATGAAGGCTAGAGAGGGATCCCAAGCCCCGTTGGGGATTGGCAGGGATTTGTCCTGGCCCCGCGTTGGTATTGATGGGCTCAGGCATTCTCAAGGGCGTGGTGTTTGTCATGGCCATGTTGGCTGGTATGGGGCTGTTCGAAAGGCTTGAACGACAAAGACGCCCAGAGTCACCGGTTCCAATTTCCGAGAAAAATCCAGTTGATTTTATCCAGGAGCCAACCCTGTTCGCCTGAGGCGTTATTGTTTCTTGAGTAACAGCAGGAGTAGCGCTGTGAAGGCAATCACTGCCCCCATGAGGAATGTGCTGTCCGATCCAACGCTTTGCCATAACCCGCCCGCTATTACACTGGCCATCAACATACAGACACCGCTGACCAGATTAAAAATGCCGAAGGCGGTTCCCTTGAGTTCTCTGGGTGATTTATCAGCTACCAGCGAGGCAAGAATGCCTTGGCTAAATCCCATATGGAGTCCCCACAGCGCGACACCCAACATCATCGTGATCACTGAACTGGACTGAGCAAGCACAAGATCCGCCAGGACGAGTAACCCCATGCCCACACAGAGCAGCTTCGTGCGACTGACACGATCGGACAGCCAGCCGGCCGGGTAAGCGGACAACGCATAAAAAAGTGCCATGATCACCATCACCAGCGGTACCCAGGTGATCGACAGTCCTATCTGCTGCGCCCGCAATACCAGAAACGCCTCGCTGAAACGGGCAAGTGTAAACACCCCGCCAATAATGACGACCCACCAATATCCGGAGGAGAAGTCGTGAAGGACGCTCCAATGAATTGGAGAACGGAATCTATGTGTGCTGGAGGCCTGGGTAGATTCTTTTACTCCAGCGACAATGAGCACCACCGCTACTGTTGCGGGGATCACTGCAAACCACAGCACACGCTGGATATCTGCAAGCCATAGCATAAGCAGGATGGCCAGAATGGGGCCAAGAACAGCACCCACGGTATCCATCGACTGTCGCAGCCCAAAACAGGCACCCCGGATTTCTGCTGGCGACACATCTGCAACCAAGGCATCTCGGGGTGCACCACGAATGCCTTTGCCGATTCGATCCAGAAAACGTGCGATAAAGACGACTTCAACCGAATGCGCAAGAGGAAAAAGTGGTTTGCTCAGAGCCGCTAAACCGTATCCAAGCAGCAGCAACCCTTTGCGCCGCCCCATAAAGTCGCTGATAGCGCCAGAGAATACCTTGACCAGCATCGCGGTCGACTCTGCAATCCCCTCGATCACGCCGACGGTCAACGCATTCGCACCCAATGTCGTCACCAAAAATACAGGGAGCAAGCTGTGTACCAGTTCAGAGGATAGATCCATGAACAGGCTGACAAAGCCCAGCGCCCAGATCGTGCGCGGAATACGAATAGGCTCAGCTTTAGTACCTGGACTTTCGCTACTCATCGTTTCGTCCTTTGCCCATCAGCACTGAAGAGAGACTGCGAAAATCAAAGATCCTCTAATTAATAGCCCAAATGCATCGATTAAAACGGTTTTCTGAAAATCCCCAATCCACTTCGTTGCCTGGTCACCAAGAACCAGAGCGTTGTCGTCAGTTCCCCTCCTCAGTCCCCGCCAAGTGTCCTCCCATACCTTCTCCCCTGCGCCCTATTCGTGCTGAACAATAGCGGTTTGTGTGTATCGGTGTGGTTGAACACCGCGAAGCATTGAAATCAACTCGACTTCTTTTTGACGTTTTTTTCCCAAACGGCCTCGTAAGGTGCGTTATCCGGCCAAACAGGTAGCAGTCAATGAATCCACCCAGCTCTTGCGACATGGACGAAGCCATCCTCAGCCAAGCCGCTCATTGGTGTATGCGTTTACAAGAAAACACCTGCACGCAGGATGAAAAACTGGCCTTTAAGGAGTGGATTCAGATGGATCCTCGCCACGCCTTTGAATACGCAAAAATGCTGGAAATCTGGGACCTCAGCGACCAGTTGCCAAACCATCAAAACACCTCGAAAAAGCTGCTGACTGATAGATCGACGCAGCAGAACGGCGCGCACAAAATGTGATGCGCTGAAACGGTCGCACCATTGCAGTGCAATCTGTTGGCGAAAACCGCTTTCCTCAACTAGGGTCTCTACGCAATCAAACGCCCCCGCTCATAGGTGGGGGCCCCTGATCAAGGAGAGATAAATGCCGTCCATTCGCAGTGTCGAAAAAACCTATCGCGCCTGGTCGAGCCCGATCCTGTTGGAGCTCAAGGAGCGAGAACACCAACTGGACCCCGTCGCGCGCCAGGCGCTCGAAAACATTCTGGTAGAAAGAAGACTGATCAACCTCGGCAATCCTTCAGGCAGTGAGCGGCGCAACGCGGGTCGGGACAACCATCAGTAAACCGCGTCCGATGACCGGTACACATTCTGCCTTTTGCTCATGCAGACAGATGTCCGAAATCCAAAGGAACTGGCACTACGCCATTAATGTCGTAGCGGTAGCACCTGGAGAATCGGATGACTCACACTCGCTATTTTCAAATCACCTACCGTTTCAACGATGACCGGCACGTTTTCGTACAGCCAGACACGCACATGAGTCACGCAGACGCATGGTATTACGCTTGCCTGCATTCAGGGCTGGGACTTTCATATGGGCAAAATCACGATCAACAAAACGACGAGGCACTTCGAAGTCACGCGCAAGCAGGCGGCCTGATCGATGTCAGCTGGGAAGAATTACCCAGTTGAAAAGGCCGGTGTGCCTCTTTACAGACAATCCTTCACGGCTTTGCGCATGGCGCCGGACTTGGCCCAAGGTGGCCCCTGATACAGCGAAACCCGACTGCCGTCCTTGTACTTGACGATATCGAGAATTTCATCCGCCGTGATGATGCTCGGCGCATTCAGCCGATAGCCATTGGAAATGCCGACCTGGGTCGTTTTCGGAATTTCTTTCTGCCACGCCGGCAAAATACACGCCGCCAGTTCTTTGGGCGGCTTGTCGCTGTATTTGCTGACGTTGGGTTCACCCGGCACCACAGACGCCGGCAACGAACAACCTGCCAGCATCGCCAGCGTTACTCCCCCAATCCACATCCGCATGACGCATCCTTATCCCGTAAAACGCGAAATGTAACGCTTCGCCGGCCGGACATCCATCTATTGAATACAACTCAATGTGGAGCATTGTTTCCTGGAGGCTCTGGATAGGTTCTTTCGTTGAGATAAGCCATCCACCGCTCATAGGCTTCATGCTGCCATTGCGTGACCCGCTCCCACTCCGGGCCGCTCAGTTGATGCGCTGAAATCAGCTTCATCATCTCTGTGGTGGCGGTATCCAGGTCAACAATCAACTCATGGGCATGAAATTTGAAGTCATCGGTATTGCTCATAGAGTGTGGCCCCGCCCTGACGAAGTTCATTGACCTTCGTACGACAACCGCGAAGGTCACTCGCCCTCAACTTCCCGACCAACGGACGCACCTTCTATCCCGCGGGAATCTGACGAACAAACGTTACGCCGTTCTAAATGGAACTACTCTTTCTTATCGAGAGATTGCTGGAGGTCGTCATGTGGCTTAACGAAGATGAAAACGCACTTCGCCGTGACCTGCAAAGCGTTGCGTCAGATTTGAGGTGGTCGGCGGTCGAGTTGCTGCGCATTGAGCAACAGCTACGCCAGGCGGGTAATGAGGTGGATGCGCAAGCCGTTCTCAAGTTATGCGCGTTGTTTCAGGGCGATGAAGCACGCCTGGCGGGCTATGCCGAGGAAGTGAAAGCCAAGGTGATCAGTCGGAAGAAGGCTCACTAACGGGAGCACTGTCATGAACAAGTCGCTGTTCACCCTGGCAGTCCTGCTGGCGGTGGGTGGCTGCAGCACCGAGGAACATATTTACGGTACCCAGCCCTTGGTCGCCAAAGTCCAGACCGGGATGAGCAAGGATCAAGTGCAGCAGATCGGCGGTCAACCGGTCTCGATCACCGACCGCACGGTGCAGCCTGGCAGTTGTTTTGACTACACATTGACGCACGCGGACCAGCATCAGCCGTACAACGTCAGCTTCGATGGCAACGGCAAGGTCGACCACAAAAGCTTCATGACTTGCGCGCAATGGAGTCACGTTCAACAGAAAGCCAGGGAACCCTCACACTCAAGCGGTGGCGGAGGCTACTGAGCGGCCTAGCCGGCAACAGGCTTGTTGCAGGTATCCCGCCATTTATCGGCGAAGGTGTTGATTGCCTGGCTTTTCTGCGCTTGAGAATCGCGAACGGGCTGGCTGTACGCTTCGTTGATCAACATTGCCCCCAACGTGTCGTGGTCGGGATTGCCCGATTTTATGGCGAGCAAACTGGCTTTCGATTCGCCGTTTTGACGAGACTGCATGATCGATCCGGCCAATACACGGAACGCTTCGCAGACCTGCGGGTTGGTTTTAATTTCGCCCAACGCCTGGGCTTGAGCCGGGCTTGCGCAAGCCCAACTTATTGCAGACACCAAGGCCAGAGACATCCAGCGCCCTTTCAACATGGGTTCCTCCTTGAATTGAAAACGGCCACCCTATCACTCCAATGTCGCGTTTAAAATCCTCTGCGCTTCGCTTCTGAAACAAAAAAGCCCCGGCATTCCGGGGCTTCAAGGGTGTCGTCATTCTGACTGCTGAGCTAACGGGCGAACCGTCCTCGCTCTATAGGTGGGAAGCGATGCAGCATAGGCCAGCGCTTCCTCTCTGCTGCTGAAAGACCCCAAGCGGTCACCTTGGGTGCAAACCCGCCAGGGGCCGTTGTTTACGCTCAGTACGTCATAACCGTTCATGTGCATTTTATTCAGTATCGGAACACTCATGGTCACCTCCTGTTCGGTAGTGGAACCGACGATTGCCTGCAATACCTTACACCCGACCTTTGCTCAAGTGCCGACCAGACGTCGCGTCAGTAATCCAGCGTTCAATTGCACTTTTCGCCGAGAACTTCGCTCTAACACCTGAAATAGAGATCACGGCCCGAATGTTGCATTTTTATTACGTTTTTATGACACGCAATTGTTAGGTAACCGATGAAAGTACGTGCAACGGTCATTTGCGAACTGGACCGACATGTTCTCCTGGTGCGCAAAACCAGGTGTCGCTGGAGCTTGCCCGGCGGAAAAGTCGAACCCGGTGAAACCACGGCGGGCGCCGCGTTGCGTGAGCTTCAAGAAGAAACCGGCCTGGGCGCCGACAACCTGCTGTACCTCATGGAGCTGGAATCGGGCGGCACCCGCCACCATGTCTACGAAGCGTCGGTGCCGAACCTTGAGCAGGCCCGGCCCCAAAACGAAATCATCGACTGCATCTGGCACCCGCTGGAGACGGTCGACAACCTGAGCACCAGCGACGCCACGCGCCAGATCGTCAAGGCGTTTCGGCGCCGCTTGTAAGCGTGTTCAAGCCAGGCCTTGGATAGGCGGGTTGTTTTCAGTGAGTGTCAGCCCTGGTCGCCGCCACCGACCGGCATGATCATGCCGGTGATGTAGGACGCTTCGTCGCTGGCCAGAAACAGGATAGCGCCTGCCTGCTCATCCAGCGTGCCGTAGCGCTTCATCAAACTGCTGTCGAGCGTCTGGTCGACGATCTGCTGATACCAGACTTTTTCCTCAGGACTTTGCTCGGCAGTGTTGCGCGCAATGACCCGGGGCGGCGCTTCGGTGCCACCGGGTGCGGTTGCATTGACCCGCACCCCGCGGCCGGCAGTTTCGAAGGCCAGGCAAGCGGTCAGTGCGTTCACCCCGCCCTTCGCCGCGCCATACGGCACGCGATTGATACTGCGCGTGGCGATGGACGAGACGTTGACGATGGCGCCACTGCCCTGCTCCAGCATGAACGGCAGCGCCGCATGACAGCACCACAACGTCGGGAACAGCGAGCGGCGGACTTCGGCTTCGATCTGCTCCTCGGCATAGTGCTCGAACGGCTTGGTCCAGATCGTGCCGCCGACGTTGTTGACCAATACGTCGAGACGCCCGAAACGTTCAATGGCGGTGCGCATCACCCGGCTGCACTCACTGTATTGCTCAAGGTCGGCGGTCAGGGCCAGCACCTGATTACGTTGGCCCAACTGCTGCTGCACCTCAAACACCTGCTCGGAGCGGTCGACCAGAATCAACCGCGCCCCCTCAGCGGCCATGCGCTCAGCCACCCGCCGCCCGATGCCTTGCGCAGCCCCGGTAATCAGCACCACTTTTTCGTGAAATCTGTTCATACCCACCTCGTGAAAAAACCCTGACCTGCAGGAGCGAGCCTGCTCGCGATAGCGGTCTAACAGGCGACATCCCCGTTGAATGTCCCGCCCCCTTCGCGTGTACTACTCAAGCCGCGCTGGCGGCGAATTTCTCGTAGTAGAAATTCGCAGGCTGGACGCCTTGCTCACGGATGAACTGGCTGACCGCCTCGACCATCGGCGGCGGGCCGCACAGGTAGACGTCGACGTCACCCTCGTTCAAATGCCGCGGCTCGATGTGCTGGGTCACGTAGCCCTTGAGTGGATACTGGCTGTCGGGGTTGGCCACACAGGCGCTGAAGCTGAAGTTCGGGATGCGTGCGGCGAAGGTTTCGAGGCGATCGAGTTCCACCAGGTCGAAATCGTTGGTCACGCCGTAGATCAAATGCAGCGGATGTTCGCTGCCCTGCTCGGCAATTTTTTCCAGCATCGCGGTGAACGGCGCCAGCCCCGTGCCACCGGCCAGCAGCAACAACGGACGGCGAATATCGCGCAGATAGAAGCTGCCCAGCGGCCCGGCCAGGTTCATGCTGTCGCCCGCCTTCGCCATGCCAGTCAAAAAGCTGCTCATCAAGCCGCCGGGCACATTGCGGATCAGGAAACTGACTTCGCCGTCGCGCTGCAACGAGCTGAACGAATAGGCGCGGGTCTGCTCGCTGCCCGGAACCCCGAGGTTCACATATTGCCCCGGCAGAAACGCCAGGGTGCTCAACGCTTCACCCTTGATCGACAGCGCGATGGTGCTGTCAGACAACTGGCGCACCGCGCTGATCGTCGCGTCATAACTCACCTGCCGCGTGCGGCAAACCTCCGAGGACGCCGGCACCCGCACCACGCAATCGCTCTGGGCACGCATCTGGCAAGTCAGGACAAAACCCTGCTCGGCTTCTTCCGCGCTGAGAGCGTCTTCGATGTACTCCTCGCCCAAGTCATAACGACCGGCCTCGGCGAAGCATTTGCAGGTGCCGCACGCGCCGTCGCGGCAGTCCAGCGGGATATTGATGCCCTGGCGGTACGCGGCATCGGCCACCGTTTCACCGGCATTGGCGTCGATGAACCGGGTGACACCGTCTTCAAAATTGAATGCAATGGAATGCGTCATGACAGCCGCCTCACAAGTGGTAGACATCGATGACCTGGCGAACGTAATCGTTCTTCAGGATCACTTTCTTGGCCTTGATCAGCGGGTTTTCACCGCGCACATCAAGGGTGTAGAAACTGCTGCCGAAATAGCTGTCAACGGTCTTGTAGCGAAAGCTCAGGGTGTGCCAGTTAAAGCGCACCTTGCACAGACCATCCGCCTGTTCGAGCAGCTCGATGTTGCTGAGGTTGTGTGAGGTGCGGGTGTCCGGAATGCTCGCGCTGGACCGCTCGGTCTTGATACGGAAGATGCGGTCTTCCAGCCCCGTGCGGTTGCCGTACCAGATCAGCGAGATTTCCCGCTGCGGGTCTTCGGTCAACTCGTCGTTGTCGTCCCAGGACGGCATCCAGAAGGACGCATCGGCGGCGTACAATTCCAGCCAGTCATCCCATTGCTTGTCGTCGAGGTAGCGTGCTTCGCGGTACAGAAAATCACGCACGGCGTCATAGGTGATGGTCATTGCACGGCCTCCACGGCAATCAATTCGGACTGTTCGGCGGCCAGTGCCTTGAGCATCGTCTGCTGCCAGTATTTGTGTTGCAGCACGAACAGGCCTTCGTCCTCGGTGCGCACGCCGCTGAGCAGCGGGTGCAGGTCGATTTCCTTGGCCGCCTCGTCAGCACCCTCGATCCAGTGTTCGGCGCCCCGGGACATGTCATTCCAGGTGGTGACGCTGCCCTGATAGCTGGTCTGGCACGAACGAAACTCTTCCAGATCGTCCGGGGTGGCCATGCCGCTGACGTTGAAGAAATCCTCGTATTGACGAATTCGGCTGGAACGGGCGTGGTCGCTTTCGCCTTTGGGGGCGATGCAGTAAATGGTGATTTCCGTGCGGTTGACCGAGATCGGCCGGGCGATGCGGATTTGCGAGCTGAACTGGTCCATCAGGTACACGTTCGGGTACAGGCACAGGTTGCGCGAGTTCTCGATCATCCAGTCGGCGCGAGCCTTGCCGAAATCCCGGGCCAGTTCGTCGCGCCGCTCGTACAGCGGGCGATCTTCGGGGTTGGACCAGCGCGTCCAGAGCAGCATGTGGCCTTTGTCGAAAGAATAAAAACCACCGCCCTGCTTGGCCCAGGTGCCGGCGCTCATGGTCGGGTTGCTGTCGCCGGCATCGCGTTGTTTGCGCTGGTTCTGGGTGGCCGCGTAGTTCCAGTGCACCGAGCTGACGTGGTAACCGTCGGCGCCGTTTTCGGCGGTGAGTTTCCAGTTGCCTTCGTAGATGTAGCTCGAAGACCCGCGCAGTACCTCCAGGCCATCGGCGGACTGGTCGACGATCATGTCGATGATTTTGGCCGACTCGCCAAGGTGTTCAACCAAAGGCACCACATCGACCTTGAGGCTGCCGAACAGGAAGCCGCGATAGGACTCGAATCGCGCAACTTTGGTCAGGTCATGGGAGCCTTCGCAGTTGAAGCTCGCCGGGTAACCGGCCGCGGCCGGATCCTTGACCTTGAGCAGCTTGCCGGAGTTGTTGAAGGTCCAGCCGTGGAAGGGGCAGGTGTAGGAGCTTTTGTTGCCGGTCTTGTGCCGGCACAGCGTTGCGCCGCGATGGCTGCAGGCGTTGATAAAGGCGTTGAGCACACCGTCCTTGTTGCGCGCGATGAAGATCGACTGGCGCCCCATGGTGGTGGTGTAGAAATCGTTGACATTGGGGATCTGGCTTTCGTGCGCCAGGTACAGCCAGTTGCCTTCGAAGATGTGTTGCATCTCCAGGTCGAACAGCCGTGGGTCGGTGAACATCTCGCGCTTGCAGCGGTAGATGCCGGTTTCCTTGTCGTCTTCAAGCAGGGAGTGAAGGTATTCGGGTCGCAGGGACATGGCCGCCGCCTCCATTGTTTTTATTCAGGCAGGGCCATGCTAGGACGGAGGGATGAGGCGGACTATCCGCTGGGTGCAGACGTTTATCCGTTTACTGCAGTTGTCGCGGAACCTGTAGCAGCTGTCGAGCCTGCGAGGCTGCGTGTAGCAGCGGCTACGGGGAGGTGTGGTCGGTCAATGGCGGCGTTTGAGGGTGTCGGAGGGCAATTCGCCGAACAGTTTGCGGTAGCTGTCGGAGAACCGCCCCAGGTGCAGGAAGCCATAATCCATGGCCACTTCCGTGACGTTACGCACGTTGCACGTCGGGTCGCTGAGGCACAGGTTGATGCGCTCTAGTTTTTTCTGCCGGATGTAGTTTTGTGGCGACGTTCCCGCATTGCGCTCGAACAACCCGTACAGCGAACGCAGGCTCATTCGCGCCTGGCGTGCCAGTTCCTCACTGTCGATGTCGTGCTTGAGGTTGCGTGCGATGTAGTCGGCAATCACCTCGAAAGCGGGCGAACCCAGGCTTGTGCGAATGACGTTGGTTTTCATCAGGCTGAGCATTTTGCTGACGATGATCTGTGCATAGTGCTCCTGCACACGCGGAATCTGCTCGGTGGCCTCGGCTTCCTGGCAAATCATCGCGAGCAAGCTGACGAAACCCTCCAGCTCATCGAGTTGATAACGACTCTCCAAGAATCGCACGCCCTGCCCCGGATACCGCCAGCGCTGTTCATCGCACACCGATTCAAACAACCGAGTCGGAACCTTGAGGATGAATTTTTCGCAATCGTCGGAATAGGTCAGGTCAACCGGTTCATCGGGGTTGATCAGCAGCAACTCACCGGGCGCGAAGTAATGTTCCTGACCCCGCCCGCGCGACAGGCAGTTGCCCCGCAGCAGCACTTGCAGGTGATAGATGCTGTCGAGTGCGCCGGAGGTCACCCGCACGCTGGCGCCGTAGCTGATGCGGCACAGGTCCAGGCTGGCGAATTTGCGGTGATCGAGGCTGGCCAACGGCCGGCCGACATTGGGCATCAGGATGCAATGGTTGCCGACGTGCTGATTGACGTAACCCGACACCGCGTAAGGGTCGGCATGGTCGAATATTCTGCTGCGCTGACTCAACAGTTGCGCGTGCATCATCGGGTCACTCTCGTTGTTGTTATTGGCGGTGTCAGTTCCATTCTAGAACAGCGCGCATAACATTGTGTCGGCAGACTGAAAACCCCAGTGGGAGCGAGCCTGCTCGCGAAGGCGGCGTCAGCTTCAACATCGACGTTGACTGACACTCCGCTTTCGCGAGCAGGCTCGCTCCCACAGGTTTGATCGCGCTATCAATCTTCCAGCGCGCGAACCCGTTCGTGGCGTTGTTGCTCTTCGGGTTGGGCGGTCGACTGTAGCGTGAAGTCAAATTCGATTTCAGCAAACCGCCCGCTCACACCATGCGCCGCGGCGCGTTGTTGATCGTCGCTGAAGCTGATGTGGGCGATCAACTCGTCGCGGGTGGCGTAGGCGAAATCGTCATGCAGGTACTGATCACCATCGAGGTTGATCTGGGTGGTCAGGTGACGATGATCCGGTGCCGAGATGAAGAAATGCACGTGCGCCGGACGCTGGCCGTGACGGCCCAGTTGATCAAGCAATTGCTGGGTCGGACCGTCCGGCGGGCAGCCGTAACCCGACGGCACGATGCTGCGGAAACGGTAGCGACCTTCGGCATCGGTGACGATACGGCGGCGCAGGTTGAACTCCGATTGCGTGGTATCGAAGTACGAGTAAGTGCCGCCAGTGTTGGCGTGCCAAACGTCCACCACGGCGCCAGCCAGCGGCTCGCCGGCGGTGTTGAACACGCGCCCTTGCATGAACAGCGTCACACCCGGATCGAGGCCATCATCGAGTCGCGCTTCGCCTTCGGACAGCGGCGCGCCGGCTACGTACAGCGGGCCTTCGATGGTCCGTGGCGTGCCGCCGGATTTGCCCGCCTGCTCGTCTTCGGCGTCCATCAGCAGGTCGAGGTAATGCTCCAGACCCAAGCCGGCCACCAGCAACCCGGCTTCCTGACGCGCGCCCAGCACGTTGAGATAGTTGACGGCTTTCCAGAATTCTTCCGGGGTCACCGCCAGGTCTTCGATGATGTTCACCGAATCACGCAGAATGCGGTAGATCAGGGCTTTGACACGCGGGTTGCCGGCGTCGTTGAGCAGGCCGCTGGCGTCTTCGAGAAACTTCTGTGCGCTGGCAGTGTGGGAAATCTTGACGTTCATGGTGGATCCTCATCTTGTAATTATTAGCGTAGCGAACTGAACAGGCTGGGTTCAGCGGTCATCCTCGCGGATGGAAGACGGATGCCGGCACATCGCGTCGATCTCGATCGCCATGTAGGGAAACAGCGGCAGTTGCATCAGCAGGTCGTGCAATTGCTGGACGCTGTCGACATCGAAAACGCTGTAGTTGGCATAGTGCCCGGCGATGCGCCACAGGTGGCGCCACGTGCCCTGCTCTTGCAGGCGCTGGGCCAGGGCTTTCTCGTCAGACTTCAGCTTGGCGGCGGCTTCGGGGTTCATGTCGACCGGTAGATTCACGGTCATTTTGACGTGGAATAGCATGATCTCTCCTCAGGCTTGATGAACGGAAGTGGATGTTTTGTCACGACGGAAAAACGCCAGGCGTTCTTCATTGAGGCTCAGGCCCAGGCCCGGTGTTTGCGGAACATGCAGTTCAAAATCGCGATACACCAGCGGCTCGCTGAGAATGTCTTCGGTCAGCAGCAAAGGGCCAAACAGTTCAGTGTCCCAAGCCAGTTTGTTCAGAGTGATAAAGGCATGGGCCGAGGCCATCGTGCCGAGCCCGCCTTCGAGCATCGTGCCGCCGTACAAGGCGATGCCGGCAGCTTCAGCAATCGCGGCAGTGCGTAACACGGCACGCGGGCCACCGTTCTTGGCGATCTTCAAGGCAAACACCGACGCGGCGCCTTCGCGTGCCAGATTGAAGGCGTCTTCCACGCATTCGATGGATTCGTCGGCCATGATCGGCGCCGGGCTCATCGCATTCAGGCGCGCCATGCCGGCGCGGTTGTTGCGCGAGATCGGCTGTTCGATCAGGTCGATGCCGTTGGTGCCAAGGATTCGGCAAGCGCGCAATGCGACCGCTTCATCCCAGGCCTGATTGACGTCGACCCGCACACTGGCGCGGTCACCCAGGGCTTTTTTGATCGCGATGACATGGGCCAGATCGCGGTTGACTTCACCGGCGCCGATTTTCAGTTTGAAGATCCGATGACGACGCAGGTCGAGCATTTTTTCCGCTTCGGCGATGTCTTTGTCGGTGTCGCCGCTGGCCAGGGTCCAGGCCACCGGCAAGGCATCGCGAACACGCCCGCCGAGCAACTCGCTGACCGGCAGGCCGAGGCGCTTGCCCTGAGCGTCGAGCAACGCGGTTTCGATTCCGGACTTGGCAAAGGTATTGCCGCGGATGCTGCGCTCCAGACGCAGCATGGCGGCGTTCACATTGCCGCTGTCCTGGCCGATCAGCAGCGGCGCAAAATGTTTGTCGATGTTGGTCTTGATGCTGTCCGGGCTTTCATTGCCATAGGCCAGGCCACCGATGGTGGTGGATTCACCGATCCCTTCGATGCCATCGGCGCAGCGCACACGAATGATCACCAGGGTCTGATTCTGCATGGTGTGCATCGCCAGCTTGTGCGGGCGGATGGTCGGCAGATCGACGATGATCGTCTCGATCGATTCAATGGCTGTTGCACGCATGTCGATACCCATCAGGTTCTTAAAGTTCTGGAACCGATTCTCGTACGGCTTTTTTTACGATGCCAATATAGAATTGGTCTGACTTGATACCTTAAAGGTATGCAAACGACCGACGTTCGGAGGCCCCATGGAACTGCGTCATCTGCGGTATTTTCAGGTGTTGGCTCAAACCCTCAATTTCACCCGCGCCGCCGAGCTGCTGCACATCGCCCAACCGCCCTTGAGCCGGCAGATCCAGCAACTGGAAGACGAACTCGGGGTGTTGTTGCTGGAGCGTGGCCGGCCGCTGAAGCTGACGGAGGCCGGGCGGTTTTTCCATGAACACTCCGCCGCCCTGCTCGAACAACTGAACAAGGTTTGCGACAACACGCGGCGGATCGGCCTGGGGGAAAAGACCTGGCTGGGCATCGGCTTCGCGCCTTCGACCCTGTACGGCGTACTGCCGGAACTGATCCGCCGTCTGCGCAGCGGCGAGCCTCTGGAGCTTGAACTGGGGCTGTCGGAAATGACCACGCTGCAACAAGTGCAGGCGCTCAAGGCCGGGCGGATCGATATTGGCTTCGGGCGAATACGCATCGACGACCCGGCGATCATTCAAACGGTGCTGACCGAAGATCGGCTGGTCGCCGCCCTGCCCGCCGGGCATCCCCTGCTGGCCGGGCCGATCAGCCTGCGCGAATTGGCGAAGGAACCATTTGTGCTGTACCCCGGCCATCCGCGCCCGAGCTATGCCGACCATGTGATTGCACTGTTCGAGTCCTATGGCGTGAGCATTCACGTGGCGCAATGGACCAACGAACTGCAAACGGCCATCGGTCTGGTAGGGGCCGGGATCGGCGTCACGCTGGTGCCGGCCTCGGTGCAATTGCTGCACCGCGACGACATAGGCTTTACCCCGCTGCTGGAAGACAACGCCACCTCGCCGATTATTCTCAGTCGGAGGGTGGGTGATGTGTCACCCGGGTTGAATCATTGTTTGAAAATGATCGAAGAGCTGCAACCCCGGGCCTGACCGTCAGCCGGCAAACGCCCGGCGGCCGGCTCTAATCTCGGTACGCAGTTCGCCCACCAGGTCGGAGATTTCGCGCACTGTGGTCAATTCAGCGGTAGACACGCCATTGATCAATAAGTGAATGCACCCGGTGGCTGGCTCGAACACCTTAATGCACAGCAGTCCGTCGGCACTCTCCGTGCATTCGCAAGAAAGTGGCTCGAAGCCAGACTCCACAATGTTGCAAAGGACTGAAATGGGAACCATCGCTGTCGCCTCCGTGGCGGTCGGTCGAAATCAACCTGTTCAGGATAGATGGCCTTTTTCCTTTACGCCCCAGCCAATGCTCACTGAAAGTGATACCTGCCTCGCATATTGGCGAGGTTTTAATGGGAATTCCGGTCCCAGAACCAGTTCCAGAACCCTGGCAGCTCCACTGGCTGGGAACTGTCCTTGACGGTACGCGCCATGGCCGCGCGCAGCACGGCGTCGTGATCATCGTAAAATGGTTTTTGCGCCAATGGCACGCCGGTGGCCTTGGCGCTGTCGATCAGGATTTGCAGGTATTCCCGGGCATGCCGGGCGGTGTAGCGGTTGAGGTCGTGGAAGGTCACCACCACCGGAATCACCCCATCCACGGTCGGCAACTCGCCCTGCGCGATGCGCTCACGCACTTCAGACATTGAACGCAGCATATGAGAGCGACGCCGGGGGCTGGCGTTGAAGCCCCAGATCTTGCCGTCGTTGGCACTCAAATCAGTCAGCAGCACATGCATGCCGTGCTGCTGATACGCCGCGAAGACGCGTTTGTCGTAGTTCCAGAATGGCGGGCGGACCAGGGTCGGCGGCGCACCGGTAATCGCCGCGATGTCGGCACTGCCTTTGCTCAGCGACTGCTCCAGTTCTTCCGGGCTCAGCGAACGGTGATTGGTGTGCCAGTGGGTTGCGGTGTGAAATCCCAGCACCTGCCCTTCTGCGTGTTCGCGATGCATCAGCTCGCGCCCGATATCACTGTCGCCGGCGCGCGGCGCACCGGTCTGCACGAAAAACACCGCTTTGATGTCGTGTTGCAGTGGATTGTCCTTCAGGCTGTCGAGCACCGTAGCGGTAGGGTTCCAGAAACTCGACGCGCTGGGGCCATCGTCGAAAGTCAGCAGAAAACGAATCGGCGCCTGGGCCTGTAGACGGTGTTCCGTCTGCGGGGTCAGTGCGATGGGGGCCGAAATGCAGCCTGCCAGCCCGGTGGCAATGGCGAGTACGCAGAATATGTTGAACAGCTGCTTCATGTTTTGCCTTGGGCCAGACCCTGACGGTCAACACTATGAATGGCAAAAATCCTTCGCCCGCTCTTCCTTCGCCGCCCCGTCAGTGACGCGGGCCGAGGTTTGATCAGGGTACACAGTGTTTGGTTCCGCGACCCGCCCCCCCAACGCACGGGTGATCCGAAAGCTAAGCTGAACATTCCCGTCAGCGCTTTCCAACCGCAGGTTCAGCCGATGTGTGGACGTCTGTCGCAGTACCGTGGCATTCACGATTTCGTTGCCGTGTTGAGCATTCCCGACGCAATGATCAATCACGTCGGGGATGAGCCCTTGGCCCGCTATAACGCGGCACCCACCACTCAAATCGCCCTGCTCCATCTTGAGCCGGACGGGCTGCACGCCGATCCGGTGCGCTGGGGTTGGCGCCCGCACTGGGCCAAGGATCGCGCGGCGCCGATCAACGCGCGGGTTGAAAAAGTCGCGCACGGTCCGTTCTTTCGGGCGATCTGGCCACACCGGGCGATTGTACCGATCGACAATTGGTTCGAATGGGTCGATGCGGGTGATTCGACGCGACTGCCATGGCTGATTCGTCGACAGGACGGCGCACCGAGTTACTGCGCCGCCATTGGCCAGTTCCCGGGCGCTGGCAATGAACCACGCAGCGACGACGGTTTTGTCATCATCACCGCGGACAGCGTCGGTGGCATGCTCGACATTCATGACCGGCGGCCGGTGGTGTTGTCGCCGGAACTGGCGCGCGAATGGCTCGACCCGGCCACGCCCAAAGAACGCGCCGAACAGATGGTGCTGCTGCAAGGGGAACCCAGTGAAATGTTTGAGTGGTACAGGGTCGACAAGGCGGTCGGCAACGTCAGAAACCAGTCTCGCACGTTGATTGACCAGCTTGTTCAGGACTGATCAGTTGAACAGTCCTGTATAGACAGGAAAGTTATCGTTCAATGACTTCAACGCATGAACGTTACACAGACTGTTTCATATCAGAAACACATGCTGCGTGTATTTGAAATCGGCCCTCAACCGCTTGTCCGACAATGTCTTTATCGTACATACATTCCGTAACACTAAAGTTAGGATGCGCGCCGCATTTCCAATGGCATCGCCAAGTTGACCAAAAAGTCAACAAAGAAGGAAATCCTTATAAAATCAACAAGCATTGCAGAGAACTAAGTTGCGCGACGATCTTGTAATTAATCAAGTCAGCAGCCTGGAGTGTGTGTACCTGTCCATGACAGAACGCTATCAACTTGACTGCTTTATCGGGCAATACATAAAGACCCGGAACCTGCGTTCTATCCCCAATATCAACAACATCCTGCGTTCGACCCTCGCCACCTACGCCGGCACCCCGCCGGTCATGGTCAACGAGCTAAATGCATGGATCGACAGGAAATTGGGTTATCGGGCTTCCCATCCGGATTTTCCGTCGTTGGAAGACCTTTAAAATGATGCCCGGTGCCGTTCAGCACAAGAACTGAACGAACCGGACTTCGTTGCACTCACAGTAGTAGAGGCCTGCGGGCCTCCTTCTTTTCAGCTTTGTTATTTCTGCACACCGCTTGTAACGCAGATCTCCCTGAATTCTCCATTCAACTGCTGAGCCCCAGCCCAGGCTGAACTCAGGAGCAAGACATGAGCGAGCTCGTCCCTTACGCCGTGCACTACTTGTTTGAAGGCGTTCGTCGGCACTTCTTCAAACTGGCCGAACAGTTTTCGGATGTCGACGCGATTCATTCGGCGTCCGCCCATGCCTATCCGCAGTCTGGGCGAAAGATCGCTGCACACGCCACCCTCGACGCCGCGCGGTTGACCGCCACGCAACTGGGCATCACCCAAATACGCTGGAACGAGGCGATCTAACTTATCCAAGCAAAAACACAACCCTGTAGCTGGCGAAGCCTGCGTCCGGCTGCGCAGCCGTCGTAAAATCGACGCATGCGGTGTTTCAGATAGACCGCGTCAGCAGGATTTACGACTGCTTCGCAGCCTCGCGCTGCTCGTCAGCTGCTACAAAGGTTGTGGTGCATGGGGTCAGGGCTTCAGCGGACGCTCTTGGTCGCGGTCTGACAGCTCCCGACTGTCGTCATGTTTCCAGTCCTGCCGCGAACGTTCCTGCCGCTTGATCTCTTCCTCCGTGGGTTCATCCTCATCGTCAAAATCCGGATGTTTTTGATCGTTGGCCATGCGCACCTCTCTTCCAGTGAAGGGACCCATTAAGCGTAGAACACATTTGAGCGTTCGACTCAGAGCCACCAACGCAGCAAAAAGAAAAACCCCATGCTCAAGAGCATGCTGAGCAAGGTGTTACGGGTGTAAAGCACCAGCCCCACCGCCACCAGCGAACTGATCAGGTACGGGTTGTCCCACTGCAGATTCAGCTGCTTGTCGGGCATGAACACAATCGGCCCGCAGATCGCGGTCAACATGCCGGGCACGGCAAACCCGAGGAACTGCCGGGCATTGCTGCTCAAGCGCACCGGCAACCGGGGTTCGAGAAACACGTAGCGGTTGAGAAACACCAGCACACCCATTCCGACAATCACCGCCCACACCATCATGCTGTTCGCCCCAGGTAGAGTTTGTTGCAGATAAAACCGGCGGTCATACCCGCCAACCCGGACAGTACAAGCGCCGAGCCCCATTGCCAGTAGCTGAACAACACCGAACAGAACAGCGACACCGCGACGCACACTACCGTGGGCGCGTTGCGCACCACCGGCGTAATCAAGGCGATAAAGGTGGCGGCGATGGAGAAGTCCAGGCCCAGATGCTCCAGCCCCGGAATGCTGCTGCCCAGCACAATGCCCGCCAGCGTGAACAGGTTCCAGGCGATGTAAAACGTCAGCCCGACGCCCAGCGCGTACCAGCGATTGAATTGCTGTTTGTCGTGCTGACTGGTCAAGGCAAACAACTCGTCGGTGAGCAAAAAGCCCAGCCCCACCCGCCAACGCCCCGGCAACGGCGAAATCACCGAACGCATGCTCATGCCATACAGCAGATGCTGCGAGGTCAGCAGCAAAGTGGTCAGCAGAATCGAAAAGACCCCGGCACCGCCCTTGAGCATGCCGATGGCGACCAACTGTGCGGCCCCGGCAAACACAATGCTCGACAAGCCCTGCCCTTGCAGCGGCGTGAGGTTGGCCTCGATGGCCATGGACCCGGCCAGCAAGCCCCAAGGCGCGGTGGCCAGGGACAGCGGCATGATCGCCACAGCGCCACGCAGAAAGGCACTGCGCGGCATGATTGAATTCGTCATAACGCCCTACAACCGGTGAAAGACCCGAGACTGTGCCAGCCGTCGCGGCGGATGGCTTGAACAATCTTGCGCACTTGCGTCGTGAGCGTGTGCAGCGAAGGCGCTCCGTTCATCGGCCGGGCGCTTGATTCGCCTCGATAGTAGCAACATGATGGCGCTGCATATTTCCTTGAGGCCAGGCCCTGCATGAGCTCAGTCGAACCCGATAGCGATGTCTATAAAACCCTGCTGGAGTCAACCAATGCGATTCCCTGGCGGATCGACTGGAAAACCATGACCTTCAGCTACATCGGCCCGCAGATCGAGGCGTTGCTGGGCTGGAAACAGGACAGTTGGGTGACGGTCAACGACTGGGTCGAGCGCATGCACCCGGACGATCGGGATTACGTGGTGGAGTTCTGCGTCTCGCAATCGCGTGCCGGGGTCGATCATGAAGCGGATTATAGGGCACTGACCCAACAGGGCGACTACGTGTGGATTCGCGACGTGGTGCACGTGGTGCGCAAGGACGGCGAAGTCGAAGCGTTGGTGGGCTTCATGTTCGACATCAGCGAACGCAAGAAAACCGAAGAACACCTGAGCCGGCTGCAGAAGCAACTCGAAGAGTATTCGTTCCAGGACGGCCTCACCGGTATCGCCAACCGGCGTATGTTCGACACCGTCATGGAACGCGAATGGGGCCATGCCCAGCGCACCGGTTTGCCGTTGTCGTTGCTGATCCTCGACATCGACTACTTCAAGCAATTCAACGACCACTACGGCCACATCAAAGGTGACGAATGCCTGCGCCAGGTGGCCCAGACGTTGTCGCTGGCGGCCAATCGTCCGCGTGACTTCATCGCCCGGATCGGCGGCGAAGAATTCGTCTGGCTGCTCCCGGAAACCGACGCCGAGTCCGCACGGCTGGTGGCGCGCAAATGCCTGCACCTGATTCGCCAACAACAGATTGCCCATGCATTTTCCCCGGTATCGCCGCTGTTGAGCGTGAGCCTGGGCGTCGGCACCACGGTCGCGCCGCTACAGGCGACGGCTGTGGACTTCATCGAGCAGGTCGACAAATTGCTCTATCGCGCCAAACACAACGGGCGGATGCGCGCCGAGTTCGCGGATTTGCGCTGATCACTGGGAGACGTCCGAGTACCATGAAGCGATTCGCCAACAGGTCACGGAGTCGACATGTTTTACCGGATCGCCGCCGACGGGCTGGTGCTGTTTCATCTGCTGTTCATTCTGTTCGTGCTGTTCGGCGGGCTGCTGGTACTCAAATGGCGGCCGCTGATCTGGGCCCACCTGCCTGCTGCTGCGTGGGGTGTGATGGTCGAAGTCTTGCACCTGACCTGCCCGCTGACCCCGTGGGAAAACCTCATGCGCCAGGCCGCCGGGCAAACCGGCTACGGTGGTGGCTTTATCGAGCACTACATCTGGCCGGTGATTTACCCCGCCGGCTTGACGCCGCCGATTCAATTGGCGCTGGGCAGCGTGGTGCTGGCGATCAACGTGCTGGTCTATCGTCGGTTGTTCAGGCAGTGGAAACTGCGCCGGGCCGCCTGAAACCAACGCCGAGGATGAACCCATGCTGTCGATTGAAGACCTGACTTTGCTCCAGGCCATCCGCGAAACCGGCAGCCTGTCGCGGGCCGCAGCGCACCTGGGCAAGGCGCCGTCGACCGTGTCCTACGCCGCGCGGCAACTGGAAGAACGCTTCGACGCGCTGCTCTTCGACCGCCGTCGCTACCGCTTGCAGCTCACCCCGGCCGGCGAGTTGCTGGTGAACGAAGCGGCGCGGTTGATGCAGGACGTGTCCCGCCTGACCCAACGGGTGCAGCAAGTGGCCAACGGCTGGGAAAGCCGACTGTGGATTGTCACTGACGAACTGCTCGAATTCGAAACCTTGATTCCGGTGATCCATGAGTTTGATGCGCTGGAATCCGGCGTGCCGCTGCGCATCACCCAAGAGGTGCTCAAAGGCGTTTGGGAAGCCCTGCGTGAAGGGCGCGCGGATTTGATCATTGGCGCCACCAACGAGCCACCGGCGATTCCGACCCTGCGCTGGATGCAGTTGGGGGAAATGGAGTGGGTGTTCGCAGTTTCACCGAAACACCCGCTGGCCAAGGCCAAAGAACCGATTTCCCGGGCCATGGTCGCGCAGCACCGGGCGATCGTCGTGGCGGACTCGTCGCGGGTCACCGAGGGCAGCACCTACGGCGTGTCGGGCGGCCAACCGGTGCTCGCGGTGCCGACCATGCGCGCCAAAGTCCTCGCTCAATGCGATGGCCTGGGCGTCGGCTGGCTGCCCCGGCACCGGGTGGGCTCGCTACTGAAAAACGGCACGCTGGTTGAAAAACAGATGGCCGACCCACGCGAACCGAACATCCTGTACGCCGGCTGGCGCGGCGATCATGACGGCCGGGCATTAGGGTGGTGGCTGGAAAAACTCAAGCAGTCGTACCTGTCCACCAAACTGGTCCAGGGCAGCGACCGTTTTATCTGACCTCAATTGGCTATCACGCTCATGTTGCGCCCGCTGGACTTGGCCACATACAAGGCCTTGTCCGCTGCGGTGACCACATCGTCGGGCTGGTCCTGCGAGGCCGTGTTGTAGGCGCAAACGCCGATACTGACGGTCACCCTGCCCTCTGCGCTGTCCAGGTGCTCAATGTCCTCCAGCAGGACGGCGTGACGGATTTTTTCAGCCACCAGAAAAGCGCCGACATAGTCCGTGCCAGGCAGCACGACCGTGAACTCTTCGCCGCCATAACGGGCGGCTAGATCACCGGGGCGCTTGATGTTGTCCTTGATGATCGAGCTGATCCGGCGCAAACACTCATCACCGGCGACGTGACCGTAGCGGTCGTTGAAGCTCTTGAAGTGATCGACATCGATCATCAGCATCGCGAGGTGGGTCTGGGTGCGCCGGGCGCGGCCCATTTCCGCGAGGATAAACAGGTCAAACTGACGCCGGTTGGACAGCCCGGTCAACGCGTCCTCCAGGGCCAGCAGCTCAAGGCTGCGATTGACCTCGATGAGTTTTTCCTGGCCATCAAGCAACACGCGCTGAAAGTGATGTTGCTGCTTCATGAAGTGAATGAGGCGATAACCGAGCGCGCCCAGAAACAGCAGCAGCAACAATACGATCCCCGCGCTCAGCGCCGTCTCCTTGCGCCAACTGGCCAGCACCTCCTCCTTGTCCAGCGCGGTAAAGATGATCAGCGGATAACCGCTGACCCGCCAAAACCCGACCACCCGTTCCACACCGTCCACAAACGACTTGACAGTGGCCGTGCCGGAATCGCCTTTAGGCAACAGTTGGGTAAACAGCGGCCCCTTGGCCACGCTGCTGCCAATGTCAGCCGCTTTGAACGGCCGACGTACAACAATGCTGGCGTCATCGGCAATCAGGTTGATCACCCCGTTCTGGCCCATGTCGATGCTGTCGTACAGCTCAAGGAAATGACTGAGGTAGATCGTGGCCAGCGCCACCCCGGCAAATCGGCCATCCGGATAATTGATCCGGCGCGACACGGTCATGATCCATTCACCGCTCGAGCGACTTTTTATCGAACGACCGATATGTGGGCCACGGTCGGTATGGTCACGATGGAAGATGAAATATTCACGGTCGGAATTGTTGGCGTTGGGCACCTCTGCGCCATTGGAGTTAGCGATCCAGCGCCCTTGTTCGTCGTAGACAAACAAGCCATGCAGTTGTTTGAGCTCATCACGTTCAGCGCGGAGCAATCGTTGCAACCGGGGCAGTTGCTGCGGGCCGACGCCCTCGTTTTCGAGGCGGTCCACCAAGGCAAACAGCAGCGTATCGGCCTGTTTGATCGACGCCTGCGCCTGCGAGGCCAGGGTTTGCGCCAGGTTGGACATCGCCACTTCTTTGTCCTGCAGATGGTACTGGCGCGAGTTCCAGGCTTCCCAGAACACGATCACCGTCATCGACAGGCACACCGCCACGAGCAGCACTACCGCATAGCGGACCTTGAGCCTTGATTCGAGCTGGCCGGGCACCCAAGGCGTGGCCGGACGCGGGTTTGCAATCGGATCTTTGATGGACGGATTCCCCATGACAGTCCCTGATTTGTTATGACAGGGCGATTTTTCCTGTTCGCCCTTTAGATGTCGCATCAGAAACACGATAGGTGATTTGCCGGCCCCGTGACGAGTTTGTGTCGGGAAACCTTATCTCGACGCCTGCTTCACCGCCTCAAGCCAGGCTGGATCCAGACGGGTCTGGTCGGTGTCGATACCCAGTTCCTCCATTCGCGCCTTGTGCTGATCCATTTCGCGAACCAGCTGACTGTGGTCGCTGGAGTTGGCGTCCAGCTCGTGCATCTGGTGCAGGCCCAGGTGATAGAAACGCAGCAGTTTCATGGCCACTGGATCACCGGTCGCCACCGCTGCGGTGACCTGATGCATGATGTTGGTGATGCTCATCAGGCTGCGTTTGAGCTGCCAGCCGTAGACTGCCGCAGCCATCCATGGCTGGTTCCAGAACTTGCCGCGCATCAGCGCCACCATCAGCAACACCGCGATAAACACACCGCCGACGTTATACCGCAGGTTGTCGCCGCCGGGCTCACCGAACACCGCCACCGCCGCCGTGGACAGCACCATCGCCAGCGCGAGGAACATCAGGGCAATAATCACCGTACTGCGGCGCGTCTGTTGTCGATAGGTTTGAGCGTTCTGCGGCTGGATTTCGAACATCGCGACAGGTTTCCTTGGGAGCAGAGACAAAAAGAAAGCCAGGCATTATCGCCTCTGCGAGGGATTTAGCTATGCTGGGGCTCCTTTTCATCTTTTCATCGTCAAACGGGGGACATGGCGGTATAGCGCAGTTCGTGCCATCTTCATCCATGGATACACACTATTCGGATGCCCTTCGCGCGGTTCGGCGAGTGACATCGTTTTAAGGATCACTGAATGACCCAAAGACAAGTAATCAACGCCTCGGTCAGCCCTAAAGGCAGCCTGGAAACCCTTTCCCAACGCGAAGTCCAACAACTGAGCGAAGCCGGTTCCGGCAGCACCTACAACATCTTCCGCCAGTGCGCCCTGGCCATTCTCAACACCGGCGCCCATGTCGATAACGCCAAGACCATTCTCGAAGCCTACAAAGATTTTGAAATCCGCATCCACCAGCAAGATCGCGGCGTACGCCTGGAACTGCTGAACGCCCCGGCCGACGCCTTCGTCGACGGCGAAATGATCGCCAGCACCCGTGAAATGCTGTTCAGCGCCCTGCGTGACATCGTCTACACCGAAAACGAACTCGACAGCCAGCGCATCGACCTGAGCACCTCCCAGGGCATCAGCGACTACGTGTTCCACCTGCTGCGCAACGCCCGCACACTGCGTCCCGGCGTCGAACCGAAGATCGTGGTCTGCTGGGGCGGTCACTCGATCAACACCGAAGAATACAAATACACCAAGAAAGTCGGCCACGAACTGGGCCTGCGCAGCCTCGACATCTGCACCGGTTGCGGCCCCGGCGTGATGAAAGGCCCGATGAAAGGCGCGACCATCGCCCACGCCAAACAGCGTATCCACGGCGGTCGCTACCTCGGCTTGACTGAACCTGGAATCATCGCCGCCGAAGCGCCGAACCCGATCGTCAATGAGCTGGTGATCCTGCCGGACATCGAAAAACGCCTGGAAGCGTTCGTGCGCGTCGGCCACGGCATCATCATTTTCCCGGGGGGTGCGGGCACGGCCGAAGAATTCCTGTACCTGCTCGGCATCCTGATGCACCCGGACAACGACGGCCTGCCCTTCCCGGTCATCCTCACCGGGCCCAAGCATGCCGCACCGTATCTGGAGCAACTGGACGCGTTCGTCGGCGCCACGCTGGGCGACGCGGCGAAGAAACATTACGAGATCATCATCGACGATCCGGCGGAAGTCGCACGGCAGATGACTCAGGGACTCAAAGCGGTCAAACAGTTCCGCCGCGAGCGCAATGACGCGTTCCACTTCAACTGGCTGCTGAAGATCGACGAAGGCTTCCAGCGCCCGTTCGACCCGACCCATGAAAACATGGCCAACCTGGAGCTGAGCCTGGCCATGCCGGCCCACGAACTGGCGGCCAACCTGCGCCGTGCGTTCTCCGGCATTGTCGCCGGCAACGTCAAGGACAAGGGTATCCGCCTGATTGAGCAGCACGGGCCGTATCAGATCCGTGGCGATGCCCAGATCATGCGTCCGCTGGATCAATTGCTCAAAGCGTTCGTCGCCCAGCACCGGATGAAACTGCCGGGTGGCGCGGCGTATGTGCCGTGTTATCAGGTCGTGGCATAACCCACGATCCGACTAACACCCTTTACCCCTGTAGGAGCGAGCCTGCTCGCGATGAGGCCAGATCAGTCAGCATTGATGCTGAATGACACTCCGCCATCGCGAGCAGGCTCACTCCTACAGGGGGTTAGTGGGGTTACAGGTGATCAGCATCAATCACTGCTTTGGCAAACGCCTGCGGATCTTCCTGCGGCAGGTTGTGGCCGATGCCGCCATTGATCAGCCGGTACTCATACTTGCCGGTAAATCGCTTGGCGTAATCCTCGGCCGCCGGATGCGGCGCGCCGTTCGCGTCACCTTCCATCGTGATGGTCGGCACCGTAATTGATGGCGCCGTGGCCAACTTCTGTTCCAGCGCTTCGTATTGCGGCTCGCCCTGCACAATGCCCAACCGCCAGCGGTAATTGAAAACGGTGATCGCGACATGGTCCGGGTTGTTCAGCGCGGCAGCGCTGCGATCATAGGTCGCGTCGTCGAACACCCATTTTGGCGACGCCGTCTGCCAGATCAACTTGGCAAAGTCGTGACGGTTTTTTTCGTAGCCGGCCTGGCCACGATCGGTCGCGAAATAAAACTGGTACCACCACTGCAATTCAGCCTTGGGCGGCAACGGGTTCTTGCCTGCGGCCTGGTTGCCGATCAGGTAGCCGCTGACCGACACCAACGCCTTGACCCGCTCCGGCCACAGCGCCGAGACGATGTCCGCCGAACGCGCACCCCAGTCATAGCCGCCGAGTACCGCCTGTTTGATCTTCAGCGCATCCATGAAGTCAATCACGTCACTGGCCAGCGCCGCAGGTTGGCCGTTGCGCAGGGTCTTGTCCGACAGGAACTGCGTGTCGCCATAACCCCGGGCGTATGGAACCAGCACCCGGTACCCCTTGGCCGCCAGCAACGGCGCCACTTCGCTGTAGCTGTGGATGTCGTAGGGCCAACCGTGCAGGAGAATCACCACGGGACCGTCAGCAGGCCCCACCTCGGCGTAAGCCACATTCAACAAGCCAGCCTTGACGTGCTTCAGCGGCCCGAACGAGTCGTGCGACTCCACGTTCGCCACCACCGGCTCTGCAGTCGGGGTCGCGGCTTGCGCTGTGGCGGCACTGAGGACACCGAACTGCATCAGCGCAACAGCGAGCATCGTTGGTGCCAGGAAGCGGCGGCGTGATTCGGTTTTACGGCTCAACACATTCATCTTCATAGTGATTTCCCTACCCGTCATTTGTCGGTTGTTTTGCACGACTCAGTGGATGGATCAACCGCCCTGATTGCCGCACTCGCGGTGACGATAGTCGGTGGCGGTGAGGCAAGTCGTCTTGTCTCGATGGAAGCCATTTAATCGCCCGCAGGTATCTGCCATGTGTCGTCAACACCGCGTTATTAAGGCGTAAGGTGTCAAACAGCGCCTGCGATACAGTGCGATACAATTCTCCGAATCGAATAAAAAGAGGGTTGAGCAATGGAGCATGTGAACCACATCCTGATCGTCGATGACGATCGCGAGATCCGCGAGCTGGTGGGCAATTACCTGAAGAAGAACGGCCTGCGGACCACGGTGGTTGCGGATGGCCGGCAGATGCGCCATTTTCTGGAAACCAATCAGGTCGACCTGATCGTGCTGGACCTGATGATGCCCGGCGATGACGGCCTGGTGCTGTGCCGTGAATTGCGCGCCGGCAAGCACAAAGCCACGCCGATCCTGATGCTCACCGCTCGTAATGACGAAACCGATCGCATCCTCGGCCTGGAAATGGGCGCAGACGATTACCTGACCAAACCCTTCGCCGCCCGCGAATTGCTCGCGCGGATCAACGCGGTATTGCGCCGTACACGGATGCTGCCACCGAACCTGCTGATCACCGAAACCGGTCGCCTGCTCGGTTTCGGCCGCTGGCGTCTCGACACCACGGCTCGCCACTTACTGGATGAAAACGACACCATGGTCGCCCTCAGTGGCGCGGAATACCGGTTGCTGCGCGTGTTTCTCGATCACCCGCAACGGGTGCTCAGCCGCGACCAGTTGCTCAACCTGACCCAAGGCCGTGATGCCGACCTGTTCGATCGCTCCATCGATTTGCTGGTGAGCCGCTTGCGCCAACGCTTGCTTGATGACTCGCGCGAACCGACCTATATAAAGACCGTGCGCAGCGAAGGCTACGTGTTCTCCTACCCGGTGGAGTTGCTCGGCGCCGAATCCTGATGGGGTTTTGTATCCGTCTGTATAAGAACCCGCGACAGATACGCAAACCCCGATTTCGACGGGTTACAGCACACATCACCGATACACCCGAGCGTTTAACTGTGATCACCGGATAGCAGCCGCTACCGCCCCACTCACACTAAACGCACGGAGTATCACCCATGTTCAACTTCTCGAGAGTCTCGTCCCTGGCACTTGGTCTGGCACTGGTCGGTGGTCTCGGTCTGTCTAACCTGGCATCGGCGAACACCGCCCATGCCGTGTCCCACAGTCAGCATCAGCAACGGTTGGTGGAAGGTGGTTCGGATCGATTGATCGAAAATCGTGTCGTTGAAGGCGGCGCGGATCGGCTGCAAGAACTGCGTGAACGCGTGGCGCTGATCAGTCCGAGCAACGCCGTTCGCGCTGGTGTGGTGGTGGCGGAGAACCGCCCTGAGTTCGGTTCGAAATATCAGCGGTATTGAGCCACAACAGAGATCCCCTGCAGTTTGATTGAGTGGTGTCCAGTAACGAGACCAGCCGCGGTTCCATCGAGCTCTCCAGCACCTCAATCAACGCCAGCGTCACCGGCAGCTTGAAGCGCCGCCGCCCCGCGCTGCCGGGGTTGAGGAATAGCGTATCGTCGCGCCATTCGATGCGCGGTTGGTGCGAATGGCCAGTGATCACCAGTTTGATGTCAGCATCGAGCAACGCCGGAACATCGGCGATGTCATGCACCAGCAACGTGCCCCATCCGTTCAGTTCAAAGCGCAGCAGATCCTCGAGATCTGCCGCCCAAGGCTCGGTCAGGTCATTGTTCCCGCGCACCACCTGCAGCGGAGCAATGGATGCCAGTTGATCGAGAATATCGCGGCTGCCGATGTCACCCGCGTGGATGATCCGCTCACAGCCCTCCAGCGCCGCCACCGCTTCGGCGCGGAGCAAGCCATGGGTATCGGAGATCACGCCAACCTTCATGCACAACTCCAGACGACGCTTGGAACTCAGGCGTTCAAGGATCTACTTGTGCCATCAGTTCGGCAACCGATTCCTGGCGTTTGGCGTAGCGCTGGGCCAGCACCGCACAGACCATCAACTGAATCTGATGGAACAGCATCAACGGCAGGATCAACACGCCGATGGTGCTGCCGGCGAACAGCACTTGGGCCATCGGCACGCCAGTGGCCAGGCTTTTCTTCGAGCCGCAGAAGAGGATGGTGATGCGGTCTTCCACATTGAAACCAAAGGCTTTGCCCAGCACCGTCGAGGCCACCAACACCAGCCCCAGCAACACGCAGCACGCCACCACCAGCCCGGCCAGTTCCCACAGTGGGATTTGCTGCCAGATGCCCTCGTTCACCGCTTCACTGAACGCGCCGAAGACCACCAACAGAATCGATCCCTGATCGACAAACTTCAGCCAACCCTTGTTGCGCCCGATCCAAGCACCGATCCAGCGCCGCGCAATCTGCCCGGCAATGAATGGCAGCAGCAGTTGCACGCTGATCTTCACAATCGCATCGAGCGTCGAGCCGCCGTCGCCATGCACATTCAGCAGCAGCGTCACCAACAATGGCGTGATAAAGATCCCGAACAGACTGGACGCCGCCGCACTGCAAATTGCCGCCGGAATATTCCCCCGCGCCAGGGAGGTAAACGCAATGGCCGACTGCACCGTGGCCGGCAGCGCGCAGAGGTAGAGCATGCCCATGTACAGGTCGTCACCGATCAGGGGCGACAGCACCGGTTTGAGCGCCAGGCCGAGCAGCGGAAACAGCACAAAGGTCAGGCTGAACACCAGCAAATGCAGGCGCCAGTGGCCGGCGCCGGCGATGATCGACTCGCGTGACAGTTTGGCGCCATGCAGGAAAAACAGCAGCGCGATGGCGATGTTGGTCAGCCAGCCAAAGCCCACCGCGACCTGACCGCTGGCGGGCAAAAAACTGGCGAGCAGCACGACGCCGATCAGGGTCAGGGTGAAGTTGTCGGGTAGGAAGCGAGGGCGCGTCATCGAGGGCATCCGGGTTTGCCAGGAACGTGATCTCGACTCTAACGCTTCTGCGGATTACCGACTAACGCTAGTAAGCCAGGAGATGTCGCCTAACGGACATGCCTGACGAGTCAACCTGCGTTCTTGACGCCTGGTGCCATTCAGTGGGAAAACATGCCGGGCCCGAATGGAAGTGTCGGTCATTCACGATCAAGGAAGACTCATGAAAACCCTGTTCTGTTTACTGATCGCCACCGGCGTCGGCGGTGCCTTGCAATACGCGGGCATTCCCCATGGCCTGTTGCTGGGGTCGATTCTGGCAACGGCATTGATCGCCAGTCGTCTGCACTTCTCCCCTACCCTGCGTTTCGGCCTCGGCTACGTGCAGATCGTACTGGGGATCGCGACCGGCCTGATGTTTACCGCGTGGGACAGCCACACCGTCGCGGCCATGCTCCCCAGCCTCGGTTTGATGCTGTTTTGCCTGATGGTGCAAAGCTCGGTGGCCGGCCTGGCGCTGCTGAAAATCGCCGGATGGAACCGCAAGGATTCGCTGCTGGCGGTCTACCCCGGCGCACTTGCTGCGATATTCGACTTGCTCGAATCCGAACGCGCGTCCAGCAAAGTGATTGTCGTGCATCTGGTGCGACTGCTCGCCATCACCCTTCTCGTCAGCTTCTGCATTCCCGGACAGACCCACCTGGCGATGGCCGACAGCAACCTGCAAGACATGAGCATGGCACTGCCCCTGCTGTCGCTGATCGCCTTGTGCCTGTTGCTCGGTCGCTTGCTGCTGAACATCGGCGTGCCGGCACCGTTCATGCTCACGGCCATCGTGCTCACTGGCGTCTACCTCAAGTCCGGTTACTTGCAGGGCTTTCACATGCCGTCATGGAGTGTCGACTTCGCGACCGTGCTGCTCGGCGCGCTGATTGGTTCGAAATTCAAGGACATCTCTTTCGGCGAACTCCTGCATCACGGCCGTACCGCCGTGATGTCGGTCGGCCTGATGCTGCTGATCGCCGCCGCATTTGCTGGCGTCGCCGGGCAGTTTTTGGGCAGCAATCCCTTGTCGCTATGGCTGGCGTACATGCCGGGCGCCATCGAGACCATCGCCCTCGTCGCCTTCAGCGGCGGGCTGAATGTCGTGTTCATCCTCACCCATCACCTGGTGCGCATGGTGGTGCTGCACTTTGCGCCGGCACTGGTGGTGCAGGCGCGGCGCTGGCGGGAGGATGTTTGACCGGCAGTCGCATATCAGAGCAAAGGATTAAGTCGGAGAGATGGTGGCCAGTGCGCCAATCAGAATGGTCAACACCAGAAAACCACCGAGGAAAATTGCCATCTTGCCCATTGGAGCCTCCAACATTGTGAATTCGCGGTAGGCCGTCATTGTGAGCCTGCAACTGAGTGCATTACAGAGGCAGATGGACCAGGAAAATACGGATCAGATGCCCGAAACGAAAAAGCCCCGCCCCACTGATGTGGGACGGGGCTTTTACTGCATGGACCGCCGTTTTACAGGTCAGTGATTTCCTTGTGGCGTGGCACCAGCGCCTTCATCACGCTCCAGGCCACCAGATAGGCCAGCGAGCAGATCGCGAACATGATCATGTAGCCGGTGTGAATGTCGTTGATCGATTTGTAGTAGTCGAACACGTAACCACCGATCTTCGTCATCACCACACCGCCCAGACCACCCGCCATGCCGCCAATACCGACCACCGACGCAATGGTTTTTTGCGGGAACATGTCAGACACGGTCGTGAAGATATTGCACGACCACGCCTGATGCGCCGACGCGCCTACACCAATCAACAACACCGGCACCCAGAAACTGATGTAACCCAATGGCTGCGCCAACAACACCACCAACGGGAACAACGCGATCACCAGCATGGCTTTCATACGACCGTCATACGGCTTGTCGCCGCGCGCCATGAAGTAGCTCGGGAACCAGCCGCCGCCGATGCTGCCGATCATCGTCATGCTGTACAACACGGCGAGCGGTGCAACGATGGCCGCGCCCTTCATCTCGTATTGCGCCGACAGATAGGTTGGCAGCCAGAACAGGAAGAACCACCACACGCCGTCCGTCATGAACTTGCCGAAGGCAAACGCCCAGGTCTGGCGGTAGGTCAGCAGTTTGAACCACGATACTTTTTTGGCAGCGACACCCGACACTTGCGGGGTGACCACTTGCACCGGTTCATCGGCACGAATGTAGGCCAGTTCCTCGGCCGACAGACGTTTTTGCTGCTCCGGTTTCTCGTAGAGTGCGATCCAGACAGCGACCCAGACGAAGCCCAACAGGCCAATCACGATGAACGCTGCTTCCCAGCCCCAAATGCCGGCAATCAATGGCACGCAGATCGGCGCCAGGATCGCGCCGACGTTGGCGCCGGAGTTGAAGATGCCGGTGGCGAACGAGCGTTCCTTCTTCGGGAAGTATTCCGCAGTGGCCTTGATCGCAATCGGGAAGTTACCCGCCTCACCAATCGCCAGAACCGCCCGCGACAACATGAAACCGGCAATGGACACCGGAATGACAGCCAGCCCGAGCGCACTGCTCAGGAAGCCGATGCCCTCACCCATTGGCACTGCAAAGGCGTGCATCACCGCACCGGTGGACCAGATGCCAATCGCTAACATGTACGCTTTCTTGGTGCCGATCTTGTCGACGAAGCGGCCGGCGAACAACATGGAAATCGCATACACAAACTGGAAAACCGAGGCGATGTTGGCGTAGTCGGTGTTACTCCAGCCAAATTGCGTCGACAGCTGCGGCGCTAAAAGACTGAGTACCTGGCGGTCCAGATAGTTGACGGTCGTGGCAAAAAACAACAGTGCACAGATCGTCCAGCGGTATTTGCCGACCGCCTGGCCGACGCGTTGCGCATTGATGGGCTCGTTCAGATTCATGGCATCACTTTATTATTGGATTATGGTGATGATCTCTCGGTTTCAAGCGAGATCAATTGTGTCGTAGAGCATCGCCAAAACGCGAGGAATCCGCGCCAAGGCTGGTCAGGTTCAGCCGTGTCTTGCGATTAGCCGTTTTGCGCTATCGGTTAACTCACGCGTAGCGCGATCTCAATGGCGCAAGCCGGGCATGCAGTGATGCGAGGAAGCGTTTGGCGGGACAGTCGCCTGTGACGGGCGAGATGGCGCAGACGGGTAAAGCGTCAGGAACGAACCGGAAGCAGCGGCATTCAGCGAGGTGAGGACGCAGGTTGAATTCATGATGGGCCGACACTCTTTCTTATTTTTAGGATGAACAGATCGCTAATCGTCTGTCGTCGTACAACTGTGCCTTTTATATCGAGTCCCATACGACGCTGTCAATCTGAAAAATTGCCGTTGGTCTAGAGAATCACCCCCGTTTAAAAGCCAAATCATCGCTGAACGCTCTGGCGATGGGCTTCACGGCTTGTTGTTCGTCGGGCGATATTAGTGACACGCGGGGACTGAAGTCATCCGTCGATGTTGTACGACGACGCATGTATTCAGGACAATGCGCCTCGCCGGGACATCGGCGAGGCGTTTTAAGTCAGAGAGGCAGGCTTGATGGCTGATCGTCAAGGGTCAGTTCGACACTGTCGCGGTACTCGGGCACGGACACTGACCACCCCAGTTCCAGACTGATGCGTCGGCGCAATACATCCGCGGCGTTGGGCTCGCCATGTACCACATAAGTATGCTTCGGCGGTCGTTTGAACCCGCGCAACCACTGGATGATTTCATCAGCGTCGGCGTGCGCGGACAACGTTTCCATGGGCACCACCTCCGCCCGGATGGGCACGTCTTTACCGTGGATGCGCACCGACGGCGCACCGGCGACGATCTGCGCACCGCGAGTGCCTCCTGCCTGGAAGCCTGGGACCAACAGAGTATTCAGCGGATTCGGCGCCAATGCTTTGAGGTGGTGCAGCACCCGCCCTCCTGTCGCCATGCCGCTGGCGGCGATAATCACCGCCGGGGTGCGCTGCTGATCCAAATTAATAGAGTCACGAGTCGACCGCACAAAGTGTGTGCCCAGGCACATGCCTTCGCAGTCCTCCAGCGACAGCCGATGCTCACTGCGAAAGCGCTGGTACAAGCGCGTGACATCTGTCGCCATAGGGCTGTTGAGGTAGATCGGCAGGTCTGGAATGGCATGCGTCTGTTTCAGCCGATACAAGTAATACATCAGCAATTGAGCACGCCCGACAGCAAACGATGGCACCAGCGTGATGCCATAACGCATGGCCGTGCGATTGATGACCTCGGCCAGTTTTTTCTCCGGAGGCTCGTCAGGGTGCAGACGGTCACCGTAGGTTGACTCAATGAGCAAGAAATCAGCTTGTTCGATGGTTTCCGGCGCGAACATCAGCGGGTCGTTCGGCCGCCCCAAATCCCCGGAAAACACCAGCGTTACGCCATCGGCCACCACTTCGACGGTGGCGGCGCCCAGTATGTGCCCGGCGCCGCGCAACTTAATGCTCATGCCGGGCACAATGTTCACCGGGTGATGCAACTCCAGGGGTCGCAACAGCTTCAGCGCCCGTTCAGCGTCTTGTTCGGTGTAAAGTGGTAGCGCCGGTGCGTGTTTGGAGTAGCCATGCCGATTGGCAAACTCGGCTTCCTCTTCCTGTAAGCGACCACTGTCTCGCAGCAGGATTTTCACCAGCTCACAAGTCGCCGCCGTGGCATAAACCGGCCCGCGATAACCGTTGCGCACCAGCACCGGCAAGTAGCCGCTGTGATCAAGATGAGCATGAGTCAGCACAATGGCGTCGAGATCGCGGACCGGCAGCTGAAAAGGGTCCCAGTTATGCAATCGCAGTTGCTTGTAGCCCTGAAACAGGCCGCAATCGATCAGCACATGCTGGTCCCTGTGTTCCAACAGGTATTTGCTGCCTGTGACCGTGCCTGCCGCACCGAGAAATGTCATTCGCATGGCCGTCTCCTTGATCATCCTTGGGGGCGCGATGGCTTGACGATCATCAAGCTGCACGGCGCCTTGTTCAGCACACTCTCGACGGTACCGCCGATGAACCGGTCGATCCCGTGATGATAGGCGGTACCCAGCACCACCAAGTCAAAAGCCTGTTGTCGAGCAAACTTCACGATCACCTTGTGAGGGATGCCCTTCAGCAGATGTCGGCGTTTCTTGTCGATGCAATAACGTTCGGCAAGCGCATCAAAGGCCTCTTGCTGAGCATCATTGATCGCATCGCTGAAACTGTTATCCAGGCTCAGTGTCGGCACGCTTCTCTCGGTATCCCCCACCACCGACCAGTTGCTGACGTTGAGTACGTGCAAGTCGGCGCCACAGGAGGCCGCCACTGTCGAGGCCAGATCGAGAATCCGGTCATTAAGCCCGTGGCTCAGCTCTTCGAGATGGGACAAATCGACTGCCGCAAGAATGCTCATCGGCTTGGAATTTTTTGCGTCGCTGACCAGATGCAAGGTCGCCGGACAGTCGCGCAGCAACAGCCAGTCAAGGGGCCGGTGGAACGCGCGGTCGAGTACCGGCACATGCGTGGCGTCCTTGATGACCAGGTCCGCATGGAAGTCATTGACGTATTCCACTATGTGCGCAGGGGTGGACCTGGACCAGACGACTTCGGTGGTGACCTGCATACCGATGTATTGATGAAACCGGGCTTGTTGCTCCAGCCAGTGTCGGTGCACCTGCAGGTAGCCCTCCCGCGCCTGAGCCATTGCATCGTGATCAAACAACCCGGCCACCGCCAGCACCTGCACATAATCGAATGCGACGATGTGCAACAGCGCCCCCGTGGCACAGGCCAGCGCATGCGCGCGGTCAAACGCCGGGGTGCGGATCATTTCGCAAGGGGCAATCAACAGGATACGTTTAAGTTTGAGCATCATAGACCTCGTCCCGCGAGCGCTTTTACCTGACTGACGGCCAGCCCGCCGTCCAGCCTGAGGCTTCCTGCCATGGCTGATTATTTAAGTTTCGCTTTATCGGTTATTCGATTGGCGCGCTGGTTGGCCTCATCGGCAGCCCGTTGTGCTTGCTCCGCTTTGTTGTACGCCTCATCGGCCCGCAGCCGAGCGGTCGCGGCGTTGTTTTCAGCGGCCTCCAATCGCGCGTCAATTTCCTGAGCGTGCCGATGACTGCAACCGGCGGTCGTTGCCAACAAGATACTCAGTAGTACAAAGGACAAGCGCTTGCTCATGACTTTTCCCCTCGGTTTATCGCAGCGGTGTACTTCACCTGGATTGCCAAAGTATCGGACGCCAGCGCTTGCGCACTCTGATTTTTGTCAACTTATAGCTCGCTGACAGTGAGTGAGTGGCTCACTGAAGCCTTGTTGATTTAACTCAATGTTTTTATGCCGCCGGGGCGTAGAAAAAGTGAACCGGGTCCAGACGGCTTAAAGGCCGCACCTGAAACAGAGGGCGCTGTCATGAGCAACTTGAGTTGGCGTAAAACCATCCTGGAAGCACTTGAGTTCAAGCCTGAAATCAACGCCGCCAATAGGGAAGTTGCCCTCCGGGCGACTCAAGGCGGGCTGCCCTGCCCCTGTCTTCTTGCTGAGTGAACGTCATGAAAAAAACACACCAGTGGAACCTCTCCTACTTCCTGATCGCGTTTGTCGTGTTCACCCTCACTCAGTTACTGTTTGTCGATCGTCACGTTGTGCAGAACATTCCCTACAGCCAGTTCCTGCAATTGCTGAAGGAGCAAAAGGTCAGCGACTTAAAGGTCGAAGCAGGTCAGATCAGCGGCAAACTGCAAGAGCCTATCGAAGGGCACACCCTGTTCTCGACGGAACGGGTCGATCCGGCGCTGGCGGCGGAGCTTGCCCATTCGGGTGCCAGCTTTGCCGGAGTCAACGAAAATACCTTTCTGAGCGGCCTGCTGGGCTGGCTGCTGCCGTTCGCCCTCATCATGGTGGTCTGGCATTTCCTGTTTCGCTCAATGGCGGAAAAACAAGGAATGGGAGGGTTGATGAGCATCGGAAAGTCTCGGGCCAAGGTGTTCGTCCAGCGCGATACCGGAGTGACCTTCGCCGATGTGGCGGGTATCGATGAAGCCAAGACCGAACTGGTGGAAATCGTTTCTTTTCTCAAGGACAAGGCCAAATACGCACGCTTGGGGGCGCACATCCCCAAAGGCACCCTGTTGGTCGGTCCGCCGGGAACCGGCAAGACCCTGGTCGCCAAAGCGATCGCCGGGGAAGCCGGTGTGCCGTTTTTCTCGATCTCGGGGTCGGAGTTCGTCGAAATGTTCGTCGGGGTGGGAGCCGCACGGGTGCACGACCTGTTTGAACAAGCGCGGGAGGCGGCGCCCTGCATCATCTTCATCGACGAACTGGATGCGCTGGGCAAAATGCGGGGCGTTGGTGCATTTGGCGGCAATGACGAAAAAGAGCAAACCCTCAACCAATTACTCGCGGAACTGGACGGATTCGATCCTCGTGAGGGCGTTGTATTGCTGGCCGCGACCAATCGGCCAGAGATCCTCGACCCGGCGCTGCTGCGAGCCGGCCGGATCGACCGTCAGGTGCTGATTGATCGCCCGGACCGAAAAGGCCGGCAAGCGATCCTCAAGGTCCACCTGCAAAAGATCACCACAGAGCCGGGCCTGGATGGCGAGCGTATTGCCGACATCACCACGGGCTTCACGGGCGCGGACCTGGCCAACCTGGTCAACGAAGCGGCCATCGTCGCCACTCGCCGCGGCGCGGAGTCGGTCAACCTGGACGATTTCACTGCCGCGGTGGAACGTATCATCGCGGGGGTTGAACGCAAGAGCAGCCTGCTACGCCCCGAGGAGCGCCAGGTGGTGGCGTATCACGAGATGGGGCATGCCCTGGCTGCCAGTAGCCTGCCGGCCATGGACCCCGTTCACAAAGTATCAATCGTGCCTCGCGCCATCGGTTCCCTGGGCTATACGTTGCAACGACCGACCGAAGATCACTTCCTCATCAGCTGCCAGATGCTCAAGGACCGGATTGTCGTCCTGATGGCCGGACGCGCCGCCGAATACCTTGCTTATGGCCAGATTTCTACCGGGGCGGCCGATGACCTGGCCCGTGCCACTGATATCGCCCGGCAATTGATCACCCGGTTTGGCATGAGCGACGAACTTGGGCAGTCGGTGCTGGAGCGGCAAAGCGCGACGTATCTGGGCGAACATATGGGCGGCGGCGAGCGAGACTATTCAGAACAGACCGCCAGGGAAGTTGACCTGGGTATTCGTGCCCTGCTCGATGAAGCTTATGGACGGGCGAAAGCCTTACTCCACAGTCGGCGGGCTGATCTGGATGCCGGTGCACGCCTGCTGCTGGAAAAAGAAACCCTGACGCCGCAAGAATATCCACCACTGATGCCGATCAAACCCGCCCAGGCCCCGACACAACCGAACGTGGCACCTGCCTGAGGAACGCCCTTGTCGCCCCCCTTTGGCGCAGTCCTTCACACCTACGCTGCCACCGGAGGTTTGCCATGCTGGCCGTTACCTTGATCAATACACTGGTGGTCATCGTTGTCGTGGTGATTCATTACGAATGCCTGCTACGCCTGAACGATTGGCTGCCCCGGCTCAAGCTTTGGAGCCGTTTCAGGATTGTTGTCGGGGTGTTCGGCGCGCTGCTGGCCCATGCGCTGGAAGTCTGGTGCTTCGCGCTGGTCTATTACCTGATGGTGCGTTCCGGCGAATGGGGCAGCCTGACAGGCAACTTTGATGGTTCTCTGCTGGACTGCGTCTATTTTTCCTTCACGACCTATACGACGATCGGGTTCGGCGATATTTCGCCCGTGGGCAATCTCAAATACCTGACCGGCCTGCAAGCCTTGACCGGCCTGGTACTCATCACCTGGACGGCCTCGTTTCTGTTTCTTGAAATGCAGAAATACTGGAAGCGCAAATAGCAAACGCCGACCTCGCGCTCTCTGTCACGCCCACCTGTCAGTCGGGTCTGACCGCCCCGCCCTCTTCAGACCGCCAAGACGCTGCAAGGCACCTGATACAAAATATGCTCGGTTGTGCTGCCCAGAAGCTTATCCATTCCATGGGACTGGACTTTGCCCATCACAATCACATCCACTTGATGATCGTAGGCAAACTCGCTCAATGCTTTGACGGGGTTTCCCAAAATGAAATGTCGACGATCAGAGGCCACCCCATACCGACCGGCCAACTTGAGGAATGACTTCTCCAGGTCACTGCGCAGCGCTTTGGTCAGGTCAGCCAGCGTCAGGCCATCCATGTCTGCCAGGAAGGCGGCGGAAATATCGCAGGCGTACAGCAAATGCAACTCGGCATCACACTGTATGGCGAGGCCGCTGGCTTGCTGGATGATCCGGTCATTGAGCTCGTCGTCGGGAGACTCGGTTTCCGACACTTCGACCGCCGCCACAACCCTGCGTGGCAAGACAAAGCCGCTCCCGCCCACCAGATAAACCGGTACCGGGCAGTGACGCAGCAGATGCCAGTCCAGAGGCGTGAAAAAAGCACGCTTGAGCACCGATTCATGCAGAACCTCCTTGATCAGCAGGTCGGGCTGCATGTCCGAGACGTGATCGAGAATGTCTTGCGGCAAGTCATCCGCCCATGCCACCTCGGTGGTCACATTGATCCCCCGGTCACGCAGGTTTCTTGCCTGCTCCTTCAGCCAGTCTTGATGGTCCTGCAGATACCGCTCCCGAGCCATTTTCCGGTCGCCTTCCTCGAGCAGTGACAACATTTTCCACGGAGCAATCAAGGCGGCAATATGCAAATTCGCATGGCTGGCCTTGGCCAGTGCTGCGGCATGATGGATTGCCTGGGAATGGCGCAGGGCGGGGTTGATGATCAGTAACAACCGTTGATACTGGCTCATGATCTGCCTCCAGTCAGGTGGGGGTTGAACGTCGCTTGCTGCCTGCTGCCCAGGCTCGCGGTGGCGTTTCGCTGGATCAGGCGCCAGCGTGACTTTAGAGTCCTCCTGCGGCACCTGCGTGACCTTGATTTAGATCAGCTCCCCCCACCTCAACCATCGGCCACAGGCGTCCACTGCCAATTCAGCACCTCGGGCATGTCTTGCCCGTGCTCGATGAGGTAGAGCTTGTGTTTTTCCATCGTCGACCAGTATCGCGACCGCGCGTTTTGCAGTTGATCATGCAGACGGGGAACTCGCTCGATGACGTCCAGCGCCAGTTGATAACGGTCCAGGTTATTGATCACGGCCATGTCGAACGGCGTCGTGGTCGCGCCCTCCTCCTTGAAGCCACGGACGTGGAAATTGTCATGATTAGTGCGTTTGTACAGCAGGCGGTGGATCAGCGCGGGGTACCCGTGGAAGGCAAAAATCACCGGTTTATCGACCGTAAACAGCTCATCAAACGCCGTGTCCGGCAAACCATGGGGATGCTGGAAGGAAGGCTGCAGCACCATCAGGTCGACCACATTGATCACCCTGACGCGCAAATCCGGAACGTACTCGCGCAACAAGGTGACTGCCGCCAGGGTTTCCAGGGTCGGCACGTCACCGGCGCAGGCCATCACCACGTCCGGGTCCTGATCATCCCGGCATGCCCAGTCCCAACGGCCGATCCCCGTCTGGCAATGTCGGATGGCCGCATCAATATCCAGCCACTGCCACTCCGGTTGTTTGCCGGCGACGATGACGTTGATGTAATTGCGGCTTTTCAGGCAGTGGTCAGCCACCGACAACAGGCAATTGGCATCGGGCGGCAGGTAGATCCGCACCACGTCTGACTTTTTATTCGCCACCAGATCGATGAACCCCGGATCCTGGTGGGAGAAGCCGTTATGGTCCTGACGCCAGACATGGGACGTCAGCAAGTAATTGAGCGAAGCAATGGGTTTGCGCCATGGCACTTCGGCAGCGGTTTTCAGCCATTTGGCATGCTGATTGACCATCGAATCGACGATATGGATGAACGCCTCGTAACAGGACAGCAAACCATGGCGACCTGTCAGCAAATAGCCTTCGAGCCAGCCCTCGCACACCTGCTCGCTGAGGATCTCCATGACCCGGCCATCGACCGACAGGTTCACATCGTCTGGTTCCAGCGGTTCCATCCAGGCCTTGGCGCTAACCTCGTAGACCGCATCCAGTCGGTTCGAGGCCGTTTCATCCGGGCCGAACAAACGAAAGTTTTTCGTTAACAGGTTGTTTTTCATCACATCGCGCAAAAACGTGCCCAGTACCCGCGTGGCCTCCGCGCGCAGGCTGCCAGGCTCCTCGAGCTTCACCGCATAGTCGGTGAACTGCGGCAGGTCCAGCGCCCGCAACAGCAAGCCACCGTTGGCGTGGGGATTGGCACTCATGCGTCGGTGGCCGGTGGGAGCCAGTGCAGCGATTTCGGGCTGCAAGGCGCCATTGGCATCAAACAGTTCATCCGGGCGGTAGCTGTTGAGCCATTCCTCCAGTTGCCGCAGATGAATCGGCTGCTGGAAATCGGCCAGAGGCACCTGATGCGCACGCCAGGTGCCTTCGACGTGAAGGCCATCGACGAATTTCGGGCCGGTCCAGCCTTTGGGGGTGCGCAACACCAACATGGGCCAAAGCGGCCGTTCTGGCGCTCCGGATTGCCGAGTCTGGCGCGCCTCGCGCTGAATCTCGCGGATTTTCAGCACCATCGTATCCAGCGTCCGGGCCAGGGCCTGATGCACCTGCGCCGGATCATCGCCCTCAACGAAATAAGGATCGTAGCCATAGCCATACATCAAGGCTGACAGTTCATCTTCACTGATTCTGGACAGCACCGTGGGGTTGGCGATTTTGTAGCCATTGAGGTGCAGGATCGGCAACACCGCCCCGTCACGTGCGGGGTTGAGGAACTTGTTGGAGTGCCAGCTGGCCGCCAGCGTACCGGTTTCCGCTTCGCCGTCTCCGATCACGCAAGCAACGATCAGTTCAGGGTTGTCGAAGGCGGCGCCGTAAGCGTGGGCCAGGCAATAACCCAGTTCGCCACCTTCATGGATCGAGCCCGGGATCTGTGCCGACACATGGCTGGAGATCCCGTACGGCCAGGAAAACTGCCGAAACAGACGAATCAGGCCGTTGGTATTGCGCTCCACCGACGGACGGAATTCGGTGTAGGTCCCCTCCAGATAGGTCTGCGCAACAACCGCAGGCCCACCGTGTCCGGGACCTGCGATAAAAAGCATGTTCAGGTCGTACTGGTTGATCAGGCGGTTAAGGTGGGTGTAGATCAGGTTAAGCCCCGGTGTTGTCCCCCAATGGCCCAGCAACCGAGGTTTGATGTGTGCCAGGGTCAGGGGCACCTTGAGCAAGGGGTTATCTTTGAGGTAGATCTGCCCGACAGCCAGGTAATTGGAAGCCCGCCAGTAGGCGTCCAGCCCTTCCAGTTGCTCATCATTCAGAAAATTACTCATGAAGTTCCCCGCCCATCGTCGGACCTGCCGATTGTCATGGGTCGATTCTGGGTGCCTGAAACGCTCAGGACTTGATTTACATCAAGTTTCAAAGTGGCGGCGCCAGTCAAGGTGCCGGAGGGCCCCCTGTATCTCGGCTCCCAATCCGCGCGGGGCATTCCCCATTCGTCGAATACCCCGCCATACCCCGCAATGAAATGCACGTGCGGGGCAGCACCACCTATGCTTAATGCACCCCACCCAGATGGCGTCGTTCCCCATGCCTGAAACCCGCCCACTTCAAATTCATCACCTCAAGGCAGCGTGCTCCAACTGCAGTGTGCTGGAGCTGTGTCTGCCAATCGGTTTGAGCGGCCCGGAAGTCGAACGCCTTGATACCCTGATCGTGCAACGATTCAAGGTAAAAAAGGGGACAGCGTTGTACCGCACGGGAGATCCCCTGCTTTCGCTTTACGCGGTCCGCATCGGCTCATTCAAAACCAGCATGCTGTCAGTGGATGGGCGTGAACAGGTCACTGGCTTTCACATTCCGGGCGAGATGCTCGGTCTGGATGCCATCAGTGCCGACGAACACGCCTGTAATGCGTTTGCCCTCGAGGACAGCGAAGTGTGTCCCATCCACTTTGCGCAGCTAGAGAAACTCGCCCAAAACCTGCCGTCGCTGCAGCACAACCTCAACAGGCTGCTGAGCCGTGAAATCGTGCGTGATCACTCCATGCTGATGCTGATGGGCAACATGAACTCGGATGAGCGGCTGGCAGCCTTTTTACTGAACCTGTCGCAGCGCTTCAGTATCCGTGGCTATTCATCCAGGGACTTCGTTCTGAAAATGCGCCGCGAAGAAATCGGCTCCTACCTGGGGTTGCGGCTGGAAACCATCTGCCGGGGCATTGCTCACCTTCGGGATCAAGGTTTGGTGGAAATCGCCGGCCGAGAGGTAAAGATCCTGGACCTGGAAGGGCTCAAGCAACTCGTCGCCGGTTGTCACCGTCCCCAGCGCTGACACTTGCACGTCTGGAGAAACATCATGCGTGCCATGGTGCTACAGGTTGCCGGCGCGCCCTTGCAACGGGAAGACCGCCCCATCCCGATACCCGCCGCCCACCAACTATTAATCAAAGTCCTGGCTTGCGGGGTCTGCCGCACCGATCTGCATCTGGTTGACGGGGAATTACCGCAAGCCATACTGCCGCGGGTGCCGGGTCATGAAATCGTCGGTGAAGTCACTGCAGTGGGCGCTGACGTCGCGCCCGACTGGATCGGCAAGCGGGTGGGCGTACCGTGGCTTGGCTGGACGTGTGGTCAGTGTGCGTTCTGCACCTCAGGCCAGGAAAATCTTTGCGATAAGGCGCAATTCACCGGATGTCATCTGGACGGTGGTTACGCCGAATACACCGTCGCCGACAGGCGTTTCTGCTTCCCGATTCCCGACAGTCTCTCGGACATTCAAGCGGCACCGCTGCTGTGTGCCGGGCTGATCGGCTTTCGGGCGTTACAGATGGCCAAAGGAGCACGTCACCTGGGCCTTTATGGTTTCGGGGCGGCAGCGCATCTGGCAATCCAGGTGGCGCGAGGCCGAGGGCAGAAGGTGTATGCCTTCACTCGACCAGATGACCACGAAGGCCAGGACTATGCCCGATCCTTGGGTGCCGAGTGGGCGGGGGCATCGGATCAACCACCGCCGCACTTGCTTGATGCCAGCCTGATTTTTGCGCCTGTCGGTGCGCTGGTGCCGCTGGCCCTGGCCACGACCATCAAGGGCGGATGCGTGATATGCGCCGGTATTCACATGAGCGACATCCCGGCGTTCCCCTATCGTCTGCTGTGGGGCGAACGCAGCATTCGCTCAGTAGCCAACCTGACCCGCAACGACGGCACGGCATTTTTTCAGGAGCTGCAACACACGTCCGTGCATTGCGACGTCACCCGCTTTGCCCTGGACGATGCCAACCAGGCACTGGAATGCTTGCGGGCCGGTCAGTTCAATGGCGCCATCGTGCTCACACCTTGACGCCCTGCCGGACCGCCAGAATGCTGCCCGGCACCGAATACAGCGCCCGTTCGGTGTTACTGCCGATCAAGCGGTCAATCCCCACTCGGTGCACAGTGCCCATCACCACCACATCCGCCAGGTATTGCTCGACAAATTCACTGATCACCGGCACCGGCAGGCCCATCACGAAATGCCGCCGCTCAGGCGGCACGCCGTAGCGATCCGCCAGGGTGACAAACGCCAGGTGCAAGGATTCACGCAGTTCCTCGATGTAGTCCACACCCCAGCCCCCCCCGGACAGTGGCGCATCACCATTGAAGGCGGGCGACAAATCGTAGGCATATAGCAGGTGCAACGGGGCGTCGCATTGCAGGGCCAGGGCATTGGCCGTCTGGATGATGGTGTCGTTCAGTCCGCTGATTTGAGTCGAGGGATCAAACGGGTCCACAGCGGCCACGACCCGGTGCGGCAAGCTGTAACGAACCTGATTGACCAGATGCACGGGAACCGGGCATTCGCGCAGTAGATGACAATCGAGTGGAGTAATGAACACTCGCTTGAGGACCGGCTCCAGGATGACATCCTTGATCACCAGGTCGGGCTTGAGTTCTTCAACCGTTTTCAGGATATCCAGCAATGGATGGGTCGTGAAGATCACTTCCACCGTGACATCCAGCCCTTGGCCACCCAGCTGCTCCACCTCATCCGCCACCCAGCGACGATAGCGGCGCAAGTAGCGCTGATACCCGGCGTCGTCCGTTTTCTCTTCCCACAAATGCACGATCGGCGCCGGCTCGACAAAGGCCCGCACATCCAGCGCCGCCCCGCTCACCTTGGCCAGCGCGACGGCGCGCAGCAAGGCGGGAGATTGATGCAGGGTTTGGTCGGCAATCAGCAGCAAACGATGAAATTGACCCATCACACACCTCCGCTCGACTCCGGTCGTTAAGCGCCGGTTGCTCCAAGACTGCGCTCGGCACCCTCCCTCCCGTTGATTTACATCAAACACACGTCAATCAGCGCCCCACATTACGGGCATCTGATCCAGATCAGGTTTGACCGCTGCCAACGGCGTAGAAAGGAATGAGCCGTGCGGTTCGTCACCGCGCGCACACTGTACAAACCGGATGGAGGATCTCCCCATGCTTACCGTCAAAGACCACAACGAACGGGCTGCAGCGGCTTACGCCGCGGTCCTCGGGCAATACTGGATCGAAGCGCTCAAGGACGGCCGGCATGTATTGATCCGGCCGCTGGCAGAAAAAGACCGCGACCGTGAATACGCGTTTATCAAGCGACTGTCGCCCGAATCCCGGCACATGCGTTTTCTCGCACAGATCAACGAGCCTGGCACTGCGATGCTCGATCAGTTGATGGACACCGATAACAAAAAGCGCGTCGCCTACATCGCGCTGGTTCACGAAAACGGCCAATTGATCGAGATCGGTATCAGCCGTTACGCCGCCACCGATGAGCATGAATGTGAATGCGCCGTGACGGTCGCCGACGACTGGAAGCACCTGGGGCTGGGGACGTTGCTGATGGAGCACCTGATCAAGACGGCGCGCAAAAACGGCTTTCGCCAGATGTATTCGGTGGACGCCGCCAGCAATACATCGATGCGCGACCTGGCCCGGACACTGGGCTTCGATACACACAATGACCCCGATGACGCCCGTCAGGTGATTCACCGCCTCTGCTTGTAAACAAGCGCCCCACGATGTGCAGGCCAACGGCACATCGTGGGGCGCTTTGGCACTCAGGATTGCAACGCCCTGCCCGGTTTTATCGCCAGCACACTGCAGGGGGCCCGGTGCAAGAGCTGTTCGGCGGTAGTCCCCAACAATTTGTTCAACCCATAATGCTGCACCGTCCCCATGACAATGATGTCCGTATGATGCTCGGCGACAAAATCACAAATACTCGTCAGCGGTGACCCCTCGATGAAATGCCGATCCTGCGGTGGCACGCCATGTCGCTCGGCGATGGCTGCAAACGCTTCGTGCTGCGCCGCCCCCAGGGCTTCATAGATCCCCGTGGCCATGGGCAGTGCGCCAAAGCCAATGTCCTGGGCATAGATTGCCGTCCAGTCGTACACATGCACCAGATCAAGCCGGGCATCACACAGGGCGGCAAGCTTGGCGGCTGCGTCAATGATCTGGTCATTGAATACATGGTCCTGGTCTTCACTGCGCAAGACATCGATGATCGCCAGCACATTGCGGGGGCGTGGATGGACGGCATTGGTCACCAGATGCACCGGCACCGGACAATCGCGCAGAAGCTGCCAATCCAGTGGCGTGAAAAACACGCGCTTCAATGCCGACTCTTCCTGGGCATCCTTGATAATCAGTACCAGTGGCATCTCGTTGACGTAGTGCAAAACCTCCTCATAAGGGTGCTGTACCCACACCACCTCACTGGTGACCTCCACGCCCTGTTGGCTCATCGACGCGGCTTGCTCCGCGAGCCATTGCCGATGGCTTTGCAGATAACCATCACGGGCGAGACTCATTTGCTCAGAGGCAAACAGACCGGCCACCGCCAAAGCTTGCAAATAATCGAACGCGACGATGTGCAACGGCAATTGCATGGCCAGTGCCAGCGCGGCGGCACGGTCGAAAGCCGGTGTACGGGTCATGGCTGGGGGGGCAATTAACAGTAAACGCTGAGTCTGCGACATGGGGCACCTCGGTACACGGCCATCAGGATAGAGATAACAGGCATCCAGATTGAGCGTTCCTGCCGCGGCTGACTTGATCTTGATCAACCGCCCCCCTTTCCCTTCGGCCTACCCTGAATTGGGGCTTAACGCATCAATGGCGGTATCGGAGGGGGCAATGATCGAATATGACCAGCAGTTGTTGGTAAGAGCATTGGACGCTGCGACAAATCCGGTATTGATCACCGAGCGCACGGGCTGCATCGTCTGGATCAATAAGGCGTTCTGCCTCTTGAGTGGCTATTCAAAGCCCGAGCTGGTCGGGAAAACCCCGCACCTGCTTTCTTCGGGACGACAAAGCACCACCTTTTATCGGGACCTGTGGCTGACGATCCTGGCGGGGCTGACCTGGCAGGGAGAGATGGTCGAGCGACGCAAGGACGGAGGTCATTGCACTGTCAATCAGGTCATCACCCCAGTAATTGACGATCAGGGGGTGGTGACGCACTTCATCGCCATTTTGCACAACTTCAAAGTGAGGGATGAGGAACGCGCGAATATGCAGCAACTGGCGTTTCACGACACCTTGACCGGGTTGCCTAACCGCAGATTGTTTCTGAATCTGCTTGAACAGGCGATGGAACACGCCACGACATTCCAACAGTCGCTGGCCCTGATGTTTATCGATCTGGATCGCTTCAAGTCCATCAACGACACGTTGGGACACGGCTGTGGCGACAAGCTGCTGATAGCGGTTGCCGAACGCCTGGGCCGGTCCGTGCGCAGGTCCGATGTCGTCTCCCGCTTGAGCGGCGACGAGTTTGCGATTCTGATCACGGGGGTGGATCAACGGGACCAGATCGAGGCCTTGGCCAATAATCTGATTGCCGCGATTGATCAGCCATTCATGATCGATAAACATCATATAGAAACGCGCATTAGCGTCGGCATCAGCCTGTTTCCCGCTGATGGTGTCAGCGCCGAGGCATTGCTTGAGCAAGCCGACAACGCGATGTACCACGCCAAAAAAACCGGCGGCAATGCCTGTCGCTTCAGTGGCCTGACCCCGTCCTCTGATTAAACGTTCAAGACAACAAGTTGTCTGCCCACGGGTGAACAGCGCCAGGACTACTCAATGGTCGTCGCCAAATGGCTACCCCGTGCCTCCCGTTTAAATACCTGTTGGGCAGCGGTGTCTGGCCATTTATGCGGCGCGTTGATCCGTGCCTTGAGTTGACCAACGAACGCCTGAGCTTCCTCTTGGCGGTTGAAGTTCACTTCCAGGTTATCCAGGTGCACGACCCAACGATGGGTCGTCCGTTTTTCTGTAATCGCAATGATCATAAACACCTCCCGTCGACCTCGAGAATCACCCATCCGTCATCACGGTGTTATCGCAATCTCCAACACACCTGTCCCGCCGGTGTGCCAACAAATCATGGCCATGACGAATGCCCCCGGCCATGTCGTGCGATGGAGTCGGGCACTGACGCAAGACTGCACCTGGGTGGCGGAACGGAAATTGATAATGGTCAATACTTTGTGAAAGGCCGCCTGTGATTGACCGCGCGTCAGGCGCTGAAACCGGTCAACCGTCTCTTTGACAAAGATCAAACCCACCCCCCCTCTCCAGCAGCAGGATAAGAACCAGGCCTTACGGCCCAAACGCACGGTCGACATTGAGTGCAAGGGTTTCTGCGATGACCTACGGGAGAATTGTCATGTCTGAGCAATCACGTTTCATGCTGGTCGTTTCGCCGCTGATGGAAAACAGCCCCGCTTTCGACCGGGCCGCAGCATTGGCCAAGGCTGCGGGGGCCGCCTTGCATATCGTGGCGTTCGACTACCTGGAGGGACTGGCGACCGCCGGTCTGGTCAACGAACAAGCGCTGGAGCAGATGCGCCTGGGCTATGTCGAGCGTCATCGCCAATGGCTCGAAGACCAAGCCCGGCCCTTGCGTAAAATCGGCGTGCACGTCACCACGGAGGTGGTCTGGGTAGAAAAACCTCTGAAAGAAATCCTCATTCACCTCAAAGAACAGCCGATGGCGGTACTGATCAAGGCGCTGGAGCATGAATCGCTGCTGTCACGCCTGATGTTCACGCCACTGGATATCCATCTGCTGCGCGAATGCCCGGTGCCGCTGCATTTTGTCAGCAATGTGCAGCACGCGCTGCCGCGAAGAATCCTCGTCGCGGTCGACCCGTTCCATCGTGACGGTCAATACGTGGGTTTCAACGACAGGATTCTGCGCGAAGCCTCGAAACTGGCGAGCATCTGTAACGCTGAGCTCGATGTGATCTATGCCCATGACCTTTCCTCCATCAGCGCTAACGAATTCGGCTTTGATAATGCCTCGGCGTTTTTCTCATCAGGCAAAGCCAAATCACTGTTCGATGCACAGGGCCAGACTTTCCGCGATCTGGCTGATCGCAATGGCATCCCGCCGGAGCGTCAGCACATGATCATGGGCGACCCGGCCAAGGTCCTCTCCAGTTATGCCGATGCTTATAGCATCGACGTCATCGTGATGGGCCGGGTCGGTCATCGTGGCATTGAGCGATTGGTCGGCAGTACGGTGGAACACCTGCTGTACAAAATGCCGTGTAGCGTGTGGGTCGTTTCGCCAGAGACGCTGGAGGACTGAGGCAGGGTTGTTGCCGCGTTTTAGGCTGGCACCGCTTGACGCCCAAGCGGTGCTGATCTTGAATCTTGTTTGCTGCCCTTTCCCCCCGACACGCCTGATACTGGCCAGCAGTCTGCAGCCAAACCCACCGTCGGGCTTCGTCAACCGGCACCTGCTTGCCGGGAAAAAGGATTTGCCATGACTAATCTGGTGATTTGCTGCGACGGCACCTGGAACACCCCCGACCAACTCGACCAAGGCATCCCCGCCCCCACCAACGTGGTGCGGCTTTACAACGCCGTAGCTGACAACGCCAAGGGCGTAGCACAAACCACCTACTATCACCCCGGTGTCGGCACCAATGGCAGTTGGTGGGATAAAGCCGTCGGCGGAGGCACCGGTGCCGGCCTTGATGACAACATCATGAGCGCCTACCAGAAGCTTTGTTACTGCTACCAGCCCGGCGACAACATCTTCCTGTTCGGCTTCAGCCGCGGCGCTTACACGGTGCGCAGCCTTGCCGGGTTCATTGGCCGCTGCGGGCTGTTGCAGATCGTCGGGTTACCACCCGCCGAGGTCTGGACGCGCATCCAGACCCTGCTCACCTACGGCTACCGGCGTAAAACCGAGGAGCGCAAAGACTGGGATGCGCAAGGTTGGCAGTTCCACAACAAGGCTGGCAATTCGATCCCCATTCGTTTCATTGGGGTCTGGGACACCGTCGGTGCGCTGGGCATCCCCGACGACATGGCATTGCTCAATCTGCTCGACAATCGCGAACGCTACACCTTCCACGACACCACGCTGCACCCCTCGGTCAAGTACGCCCGCCACGCGTTGGCGATGGACGAACGCCGCGCCTCGTTCCAGCCGACGCTGTGGAGCAAGCCGCCGGCGGGCACCGACCTCCAGCAAATCTGGTTCCCCGGCGTGCATTCAGACGTCGGCGGTGGCTACCAGAACTGCGGCCTGGCCAATGGCGCGTTGAAGTGGATGATTGATGAGGCGAGCGCGGCCGGACTGATTTTTGACCCCAATATTGTCAAGCAGATCAAGCCAGACCTATACGACACCCTGCACGACTCCTGTGATGGCGTGTTCACTGTGCTGCCGACTCAACCCCGCAGCGTGGCCGACATGAGCTCACAACAGACGTTGTTCCACACATCGGCACTGGACCGGCAGAAAGTCCCCCCCATCACCCAATCGCCCTACCGCAAAGCGCGCTTGCTGGCACCGCCTAACCCGCTGGTACTGGACATCTCCGCCCGCCAGCCGTGGAACGAAACCGGCCTGTGGCTCAACGCTGGCACCACGTACACCTTTAGCGCCAGCGGTGAGTGGCTGGACGCCTCGATCGTTTGCGACCCGGCCGGGCCAGTGAGCAAGCATTTTCAACCCAGCGAACTGGCCTACGTGGCCGGCGCGGCATTGGGCAAACTGGAAACCTGGTACAGCAAGCTGTTCAACAACAGCGACGCAAACTTTTACTTCACCCGCCGCCACGAGAATTACCCTTGGTTCAGTCTCGTCGGCGCAATCGCCAACAGCGAGGGTGTCGACGCCAAAGGCGTCCTGTTGAAACCGGAAACCTTCCTCATCGGCCACGGCTGCACGTACACGCCGAAGCGTTCGGGGTATCTCTATGCCTATGCCAATGACGCGTGGAATTGCTATGGGAATAACAAGGGGCATGTGGCGTTGACGATTCAGTAGTCCATGGCTGATCACCGGGTTATTGCGAGGGGGTGAAATGCATGAAGCCCCGCCCCCTCAGAGGGGACGGGGCTTCTGACTGCACACCCTGCTGAAACAACGAATAACCTGTGGCAAGTTCCTTCGTCACAAAACAGCGGTCACACAGCTGGCTCAATCTTATCCAGCACTCCATTCGCCGTGATCTCTGCCACCATGATGCTGTTGGAAATGCCCAGCAGCGCGTAGCGCGCCTCCCCCTCCAGATGATCCACCAAGTGGTGGACCATCACATCAAGCGAAGCCAGTGTCTCGACCAAAAAAACCGCCAGGGTTTCGGCTGTGGCTTTCGGGTCCACGGAAAATAGCGTGCTGCGTGTTCGCGGGGTGGCTTTGATGTCGGCGTTCGACGGGAAGTGGACGTTGAGGGCGCGTTCGGCGGCCTCGTTGAGCTTTTTTGAATCGGGTTCGTACGGGGACACTGGATCGGTGTCTGGTGGATTGGGGGTTACCTTGAACATGGTGAAACTCCTAGAGAAATGGAGCTGCCACGATTCGCTGCGAAACGAAAAATAAGGTGGCAACTGTACGCGGGTTCGCAGACCAGGACTCTAGGAACCCGGCAGACCCGAAGGTCTCCCACGCACAGCCGCCATGACATGACATGAGGGACAGACCTGACGAAGCATCTGTTCATGGACGTAGACGTTGTGCGTCTAGAGATTACCCGGGCTGCGAAACCCGATCACTGATGGGCAGTGACACGAGTCAAGTTACCGAGAGGCCCAAAAGCGCACAAGCCGGCGGATTCTGGCGTACCCGTAGGCAAAGGCACAAGGTTTTGTAGCTTTCAGGACGTAACCTTGAGGGTGCTTAAACATAAGCTCTCAAGTGTTGTTGAATGGGCTGACACGTACTTCCTACGGAGGGTGAAAGAGGTAGCAATGTTGTCTCTTGAATCAATCGGTAATCGGCCAAAAGCAGTCGGTCGAGAAAGATCCAGAAAAGCGGGTTGCGCGACTTTGCCATTTGCCAGCTTGGGCATGCCTGAGCGCAGCCAAACTGGCTGCCGTATGCCTATCGACCGAAGCCTGCTGAGGGTCGGCCAAGGTGTCCTTATAAAGATAACGACGGGCGTGCCGATACTGCAAAAGTACTCCAAGTCACTGCACGCTGTTGTTGGCGATGAGCAAGGAACACAAAATGATGTCTACTCGTCAGAACGCACTCAAAGCATCAGACGTGACCCTTTGCGGTCTGGTGTGCCTGGCTGGGGTCGCCGTCACGTTCTTGGTGCTGATTCTGTTCGTAGGGTCAGAGAAACGTACCGTTAGCGTTGCTTTTCAACTGGAGGTCGACGAAAGATTCAGTCGCCTGCAACGACGCTTTAATACTCAGGTCTTGAAACTAGACGTTGTAAGGCGTTTCTTTATCAACGCCGACGATGTCACTGAAAAGGAGTTTCTGGGATTCGTTACGCCTCTAGTGGAAGAGGACGAAGCCTATAGCTGGGTACCAAGGATTCTCGAGAAGGATCTCCAAGCGTTTCGCGCTAAGGCGCTTCTCAATGGCACCCGTGATTTTTCATACCATGAAATTAATCCCGTCACCGGCGAAAAAGTCCCCCTCGCCAGCCGGCCTGAACACTGGATATTGCTCTACTTATTGAAGCGCGACGACGTAAAGATAATACCGGGCATGGATGTTCTGGCTCGCCCCGGTCGCCAAGCCTTGATGAGCAAGGCACGAGAAACACGTCAAATAGTTGTGTCGGAACCGTTGAAAATGACCAATGGGCAGTCGGGGATTTTCTTTGTCGCACCTGTATTCCAGGAGTCCCCTGAGGTTCCATTGAACGATGATAATTTGCAGGGGTTCGTTGTCTCCACCGTACGCTTGGCTTCGTTGATGGAACAAGGCATTCCATTACCAAGTCTGCAACGACTGAACGTGACACTTTCATTGATCGACACACAGCATCAAGGGGAAAACATTTATCAGAGCATTGCCCCTGCGGCCCCTTCAGCGCTGTACGCGCAGCGGCTACTGAAAGTAGCCGACCAAAATTACTTGATCCAGTTTAGACCCAGCCCAACATTTCTGGTCGCCAACAGCTACGCACTGTCCATCAGCCTAATTATCGTGTTCGGAGCTGGGTTGACGCTGCTGCTGACCTTGATGGTGTACTTGCTGATTACGCAGCGCGCCCGCGCCCTCTCGCTGGTTGATGAACGCACGAAAGACTTGCGGTTGTTGAACATTACCGATCACCTGACCGGAGTCTATAACCGCCGATACTTCGAAGAGTTGATGGAGCGCCTGCTCATCGAGGCTAACGTGCAATACCGCCCTCTGTCGCTGATCATGTTTGACGTCGATCACTTCAAACACATCAACGACCGCTGGGGCCATCAGTGTGGTGATAACGTTTTGAAGTCGTTGTGCACACGAATACGTTCGGCAACGCGCAAAACCGATCTGCTGTGCAGAACAGGCGGAGAAGAGTTTGCATTGATCTGCCCGGATAGCCAACTGAACGATACAAGGCTACTGGCAGAAAAGCTTCGAGCTCTAATAAGCAACCTGCCATTTGATGATATTGGACAGGCGACGTGTAGCTTCGGCGTTGCCACGTGGATTCCATCAGAATCGTTTGACGCCTTCATTCGGCGCGCTGATACCGCGATGTACAGTGCTAAATCAAGTGGTAGAGATCAAGTCCAACTTGCCGATATGTAGCAGGTCGGCTACCCGGATGTCACGGCGAAAAAGCCAAAACTCGATAGCTTCGCAGCCGCGCTCTGCGTTCAGGTCATCGTCCCATTGTCCAGCACGCCCCCTGGTAATGACCGGCAGAAGACGACCCAAATCAGTCCTTCGGGGAAGGGCTGAAATCGGCCGATTTCTGTTGAAAACAATCGGATTCTCAGCTCGCCTGAACTCAAGCATCATCACCGCCAGAGAGTCTACTCACCACTTGAGTGATTTCTCAGCTCTTCGTTGACCTTTGCTGCTCTGCTATTGGGTTAGTTTGAGTTTTTTTGCTTAGTGCAGGCGCACTTATCCCGTGACCGGTGGCCCTTGAGATGTAAATTTGGCCAGCCGGCGACATGAACTCATCGGTCGCGCCACTCATGCCACGTAGTCGCAAGCGATCCAATTTCAGGAAGCGCTTGAGGTGGGCAAACAACCGATCATTGTCTGGGTGCTCTCGACTTCTGCGGTTCGATGAGCCGGTGTGGGCTTCACCTCCAAATCGTCTACCTTGCTGGCGACACCGTAACGTATGAGCAGGTGGCGGGCATCCTCGAACGAGTGCCGGGACGTCCATTCAAACGTAACGTCTGGATGGTTGCGCACTTGATCCGGAAACTGGAAAAAGACCCCACTCATCACATCAAAAAGTACCGCGCAGTGTGCGCACAAGGCAAAGGCGTGGCCTGCTCCCTGCGACATACCAAACTATCGGGTATTTATCCGCGCAGTAAACCTCACGCCCCTTACCTCCCCGCTAATCACTCCTGCTTATATAAGTACACGGGCACATGAAATAACTCGTTTCATACTTGAAACAAATCCGCCATGTTCCGGCGTTCGGCGTTACTGAACCAAGCATCCTCCCTTTCGCAGTTTCCCTGTAATACACATCAAATGTGCAATTTCGTGCCACACAGGAAACCTTGTTTCATATATGAAACGTGCGTGAAATGAGAAATTCAACGTAACTTCATAATAAGAAAGGTTTTTTTAAGAAAAAACCAACTGGGCAACTCAGTGGCATTGTTCATGCAATAAACACCGTATCACCTATAAAACAGACCAGAGACCCTTCCCAATGGCTGTGAACGAGATGTACGCCATCGCCCCTCAATGGAATAAACCCGCTCCCAAGGAAGATCTGGAGCCCATCGAAATTGAATTTCGCAATGTCGGCAAATGTTTCCCGGCCAAAGGAAAGTCCGAAGCGCCGTTTGCCATTCGCGACGTCAATTTCAAGATTCGCCGCGGTGAAGTGGTGTCGATCATCGGCCCTTCCGGTTGCGGCAAAAGCACCATTCTGAACATGGGCTCCGGCCTCTATCGACCTTCCGAAGGCGAAGTGTTTGTCGGCGGTGAAGCGGTGACAGGTCCGGTTCGCCAAGTTGCTTTCATGCTGCAAAAAGACCTGCTGATGCCATGGCGCAGCATTCGTCGCAATGTCGAACTGGGCCTGGAAATTCAAGGTGTACCGGCCGCTAAGCGTCAGGCCGTGGCCAAAGATCTGCTCGATCGTTGCCACCTGCAAGGCTTTGCCGACCACTACCCGTTCCAGCTGTCGGGCGGCATGCGGCAGCGTGCAGCCCTGGCTCGTACCTTGGCCATCGACCCGCAAGTGCTGTTCCTCGACGAGCCGTTCTCGGCCCTGGATGCGCAGACCAAGATGATCCTGCAGCAGGACATGGCGCGGATGCTGTTCGACGAAAAGAAAACCGCCCTGTTCATTACCCATGACCTGATCGAAGCCATCGCCATGTCCGACCGGTTGCTGGTCATGAGTGCCCGCCCGGGCACCATCATCGAAGAAATCAACGTCGACCTGCCGTTTCGCGACAACCCGCTGGAGCGCCGCAAGCTGCCGGAGATCGGTCCGCTGGCCGGTCGCCTGATGGAATTGCTGAAAGTCGGCGAAGACACCGAACTGCATTGATCAACGCCCTTGCGGCCATCAACCGATTCAGGAGTACGCATGTTCAAGTCTCTGTTTCAACGCTTCAGCCAGGCCAGCGGCATTGCGCTCGGCCTGGGCATGGCCTTCGCCGCGCAGGCGCAGTCCACCGACGTGACCTACTTGTTGCCGGCGCCGCCGAACTCGCCGGCGTTCGCCCCGTGGATCATTGCCCAGCAAAAGGGTTACTACGCCGCCCAGAACCTGAACATGACCTTCATCGCGGCCAAGGGCGGTGTGGACGTGGCGAAGCAGATCGGTGCCGGTAACGCCATGCTCGGCGGTGCCCTGGGTGATACCCCGATTGTGGTGCGGGCCAACGGTATTCCGGTGCGCTCCGTCGCCGTGCTGGGCGCCGGCGGTGTAACTATGATTGCCACCAACGCCGCCGAAAATATCAACTCGATCACTGACCTCAAGGGCAAGACCATGACGGTGATGTCCTACTCGGACACCACCTATTACGCCTTGCTCGCCTCCCTTCGAAAAGCAGGCCTGAGCAAAACCGACGTGAACATCCAGGCTGCCGGCCCGTCGGGCGTCTGGCAGTTATTCTCGGCTGACAAAGCCCAGGCGATGGCGGGCGTACCGGACTGGGTGGTCAACGCCGAAGAAGCCGGTGTGAAGATCAAACTGATCCCGCAATCGCAAATTTTCGAAAGCATGGCCCAGGCAATTCTCGCGTCGGACGACGCCATCAAGACGCACCCGGAAATTGTTCGCGGCGTGGTCCAGGCCACCCTGCAAGGCATGCGCGACATCATCCAGGACCCGCACGCCGCGGCACTCACCTTCGCCAAAGCTGTCCCCGCCTACGCCGGCAAAGAAGATTCGCTGGAGAAGGTCTTCAAGCTTTACGTCGAACACGTCTACGCCAACCAAACCGTACTGGGTCGCATCGATCCGGCGCGGCTGGAAGCGGTCCGCACGTTCTATGTCAGCGAAGGCATCGTCAACCAGGAACCGAAGCTCGACGACCTGTACACCAATCAGTTCATCGACACCCAAACAGCTGCGCAATAACGGCGAGTGACAACAAGGTAACGACACGATGAAAAACCTCAATAACTCCATGCTCGGCAGCGTTGCCCTGCTGATCCTGTTCCTGGTGCTCTGGCAATGGGGCCCGGGACTGCTCGGCATGCCCGAATTCGTCATGCCGCACCTGAGCCGCGTGGCCCAGGAAAGTGTGGTGATGTGGCAAACCGGCGGTCTGCTGCAACATACCTTGATCACCGCATTCGAGATCATCGTCGGCTTCGGCCTGGGCGCTCTGCTCGGTGTGGCGATCGGTGTTTCGCTCGGGCTCTCGCCCGCTGCCGAAGCCATGCTGTCGCCATACATTTTGGCCCTGCAAATCGCCCCCAAAGTCGCCTTCGCCCCGCTGTTCGTGATGTGGCTGGGCTACACGATTTACCCGAAGATCCTGATTGCCATCCTGATTGTGTTCTTCCCGGTGATGATCAACGTGCTGTCGGCCATCCGCACCGTTGACCCGGACATGATCAACCTGGTCCGGACCATGAACGCCAGTCGCTGGCAGATCTTCCGCCTGGTGGAGTTCCCATCGGCCATGGCCGCGCTGTTCTCGGGCTTGCGCATTGCCTCCACCCTGGCTGTGATCGGCGTCACCGTCGGTGAGCTGGTCGGCGGCAACCAGGGCTTGGGATTCCTGCTGGTCGATGCCGAAGGTCAGGGCAACACCGCGGGCGTATTCGTCGCCATTGTGATGCTCACGCTGATCGGTGTGCTCTCTTACGGCGCGGTGGTCTGGGCCGAGAAACGCGTTCTGCATTACATGCCCAAAGCCATGCTGAGTACCCAATGATGACGGCCCTCAATCGTTTGCTCGAAGGCCGCCGGATCCTGGTCACCGGGGGCGCCCGCGGATTGGGTTATGCCTTTGCCCAGGCCATCGGCCGCGCCGGTGCCCACGTGGTGATCGCCGACATTCTTGCCGAGCGCGTCCAGCAATCGGCCACTGAACTCGTCGCCGAAGGCCTGACCGTGCATGGCGTGACAGTTGATCTGGCGCAACCCGATTCGATCGATGCCTGCGTGGCTGAAGCCACCCGCTTGCTCGGCGGCCTCGACGGCCTGGTGAACAACGCTTCAATCACCAATTCCGGCGGCAAGACCTGCGAAGAGCTGAGCCTCGAGACCTGGGATCAGGTCATGCAAGTCAACGTGCGCGGCACCTGGCTGATGACCAAGGCGTGTCTGCCGGCCCTGCGCGCCAGCGGTCATGGCGCCATCGTCAACCTGGCGTCGGACACGCCGCTGTGGGGTGCGCCCAACCTGCTGGCCTATGTCGCCAGCAAGGGCGCAATCATCGCGATGACCCGCAGCCTAGCCCGCGAACTGGGCACCGACAACATCACGGTCAACGCCATCGCGCCGGGCCTGGTGCTGGTCGAAGCGACCGCCTACGTGCCCGAAGCACGTCACCGTTTGTACAACGATCACCGGGCCATTCAACGCCCACAACTTCCCGAAGACGTCAGCGGCGCCGTGTTGTTCGCGCTGTCCGACCTCGCCCGTTTCATCACTGGACAAACCTTGCCGGTCAACGGCGGGTTCGTCATGCCTTGACTTGATCTGGAGACAGCCATGACCGATTTATCAGCACAGCAAGACACCCCGAAAAGCTGGGAACAGCCAGCCGGCAGCGATCTCGAAAGCTGGATGAAAACCCGCATCGCTCGCTATGACACGCGCAAGTACGACTGGAACGCGCTGAAGTTCCAGGCCGACTACGATCCGAAATTCCGTCGTGCGCAAATGCGCTACATCGGCACCGGCGGCACCGGCGTGAGCACCGACATGAACACCATCCCGTCGGAGAATTTCACGTTCTCGACCATGGTGATTCCGGCCGGTCATGAAGGCCCGCCGCACCTGCACACTGACGTTGAAGAAGTGTTCTTCGTGCTGCGCGGCAAACTCAAAGTGATCATCGAAAAGGACGGCGAGCGCTTCGAAACCATCCTCACCGACCGCGACGTGATTTCCGTGCCGCCCGGCGTGTACCGCGAAGAGATCAACATCGGCGATGAAGACGCGCTGATGTGCGTGATGCTCGGCGCGAAAAAACCGCTGACCCCGACCTACCCGCCAGAACATCCTCTGGCCTCGATCAAGCGCGGATAAGCCCATGTCGTACGCCATCGATAATCTCGTCCCGCCGCTCACGGCTGACCTCCAGGCACAACTGGCCCTGAATTTTCCGGTGCGTACGCTGGAGATCGCCGGCGGTCGCCAAGCCTTTCGCGAATGCGGGTCCGGGCCGGCCATTGTGTTGTTGCACGGGATCGGCTCAGGCTCGGCGTCGTGGTTAGAGGTGGCGCAGGAGCTTGGCCAGAGCGCCCGGGTGATTGCCTGGGACGCGCCCGGCTACGGTGATTCCACGCCGCTGAGATCGCTGGCCCCCGACGCTTCGGACTACGCCGAACGACTGCTGCAACTGCTCGACGCACTGGGCATCCAGCGCTGTGTGCTGGTGGGTCATTCCCTGGGCGCGATTACTGCCACGGCGTTCGCCAGCGGCGTGCAGCAGCAACGGATCAGCCGGCTGGTCTTGATCAGCCCGGCCCAAGGCTATGGCCATCCATCACGCGCGTTGCAGCGTCAGGAAGTGCGCAACAAACGCCTGCGTGCCCTGGAACAACTGAGCATTCAGCAGATGGCCGAGCAACGCAGTCCCTACATGCTTTCACCCGCCGCCAGCCCGAAAGCACTGGCCTGGGTGCGATGGAACATGGCGCGGCTCAATCCCGATGGCTATCGCCAGGCCATTGAACTGCTGTGCAGCGATGACCTGCTGCGGCACCCACCGCTGTCGATGCCTTGCGAAGTGCATTGCGGCGAAGCCGACGGCATCACCGCGCCCGAAAGCTGCCTGACCCTGGCCAAGGCGTTGGGCGCCACGTTCAACCTGATTGCCGATGCCGGGCATGCCAGCCCTATTGAACAACCTTATGTCGTGGCGGGCCGTCTGGCCTTTGCCATTAAAGAATCCCTGACAGGTGCATCTCTATGAACGATTCAGATCTGCTGAAGGACGCTCAGGACAAATACATCGTGCCGGGCCTGGAGCGCGGTCTGCTGCTGCTCTGCGAATTCAGCCGGCGCAATCGCACGCTGACAGCGCCAGAACTGGCCCGGCGTCTGGCACTGCCACGCTCGACCATATTTCGTCTGCTGTCGACCCTGGAAACCATGGGGTTTGTCACCCGCAGCGGCAATGAATACCGCTTGGGCATGTCGGTGCTACGCCTGGGCTTTGAATACCTGGCTTCGCTGGAACTGACCGAACTGGGCCAGCCGCTGCTGGCTCGCTTGTGCGACCGCCTCAACTACCCGAGCAACCTGGTGGTGCGCGATGGTCGTTCGATCGTTTACGTGGCCAAGGTCTCGCCGCCGTCAGTGTTCTCCAGTGCGGTCAACGTCGGCACTCGCCTGCCCGCCCACGCCACTGTCCTCGGACGAATTCTGCTCGAAGACTTGTCGCTGGCCGAGTTGCGTGAGCTGTACCCGGAAGACCATCTGGAGCAGTTCTCGCCGTGCACGCCGAAAACCGTGATGGAACTGTTCGACCTGGTTCAGGCTGACCGCCAGCGCGGTTTCGTCAGCAGCGAAGGCTTCTTCGAGTCAACGATCTCGACCGTTGCCGCCCCGGTGCGCGATGAGACGAGCAGGATCGTCGCCGCGCTGGGCGTCACGATCCCGACCGCACAGATCGCTCACGTCAACTTCAACGAGTTGCTCCTGCAAGTGCGCCGTAGCGCCGACGAACTGTCGCGCCTGCTCAACTACAACAGCGCTGCTGCCCATGACGGGCACCGCGTCACTGCATTGATGAGGGATTGAGATGAGCCTTTATCAACTGCAAGACAGCACCGCGATTGTCACCGGTGGCTCTTCGGGCATTGGCCTGGCCTGCGTCGAGTTATTGCTCGAAGCCGGCGCGGCCGTGGCCTTTTGCGGCCGGGACGAAAACCGGTTGCGCAACGCTGAAACCGAATTGCGTCAACGCTTCCCCGAAGCACGGCTGCTCACCCAAGTTTGCAACGTGCTCGATGCGGACTCAGTCAAGGCGTTTGCCGCCGCCAGTCTGGCCGCATTGGGCCCGGCCAGCGTGTTGATCAACAACGCCGGGCAAGGTCGGGTGTCGACCTTCGCCGACACCACCGACAGCGCCTGGACCGAAGAGTTGAACCTGAAGTTCTTCTCGGTGATCAACCCGGTCCACGCCTTCATGGCACAGCTGCAACGCCAGCCGAACGCGGCCATCGTCTGCGTCAACTCGCTGCTGGCCAGCCAGCCGGAACCGCACATGGTCGCCACCTCGGCCGCTCGCGCCGGGGTCATGAACCTGGTGCGCTCGATGGCCACCGAATTTGCCGGTCAGGGTATTCGGGTCAACGGCATCCTCATTGGCCTGGTTGAGTCCGGGCAATGGCGCCGACGTTTCGAGGCCCGCGAAGAGCGGGACCTGGACTGGACCCAATGGACCGCCCGGCTCGCGCAACAAAAACACATTCCCTTGGGGCGTCTGGGCCTGCCGATTGAAGCGGCCCGCGCGATCCTGTTTCTGGCCTCGCCTCTGTCGGCTTACACCACAGGCAGCCATATCGATGTTTCTGGAGGCCTGTCCCGTCATGCGTAATGAAAATACTGTCACCGTTGGCGCTGCCATCACCGCGTTTCTCGAGCAGTGCGACGTCAAGGCCGCGTTCGGCGTGATCTCGATCCACAACATGCCGATCCTCGATGCCTTCGCCGTTCGCGGAAATATCCGCTTCGTCATGGCTCGTGGGGAAGCCGGCGCCACTAATATGGCCGACGCCTATGCCCGCACCACCGGCGGCCTCGGTGTCTGCCTGACATCCACCGGCACCGCAGCCGGCAACGCCGCAGGCGCCATGGTCGAAGCGTTGACCGCCGGCACACCGCTGCTGCACATCACCGGGCAGATCGAAACACCGTACCTGGATCAGGAATTCGCCTACATCCACGAAGCCCGCGACCAACTGACCATGCTCAAGGCTGTATCGAAGGCTGCGTTCCGTGTGCGCAGTGTCGAAACCGCCATCAGCACCATGAAGCTGGCCGTGCAGACTGCGCTGACCGCTCCCACCGGGCCGGTCAGCGTGGAAATCCCGATCGACATCCAGTCGACCTTTATCACGATGCCGACCGACCTCTCGCCGCTGCCAATCCCAGTGGCCGTCCCCGCGCCCGAAGCGCTGGACCTGGTGGCCGAACGTCTGGCCACCGCCACCCGTCCATTGCTATGGCTCGGCGGCGGCGCACGACACGCCGGGCCTCAAGTCAAACGCCTGCTGGACATGGGCGTCGGCGTGATCACCTCGACCCAGGGTCGCGGTGTGGTCAACGAAGATGACGAACGCTGCCTCGGCGCGTTCTCGCAAAACAAACTGGTCGAGCAGTTCCTGCAAAGCTGCGATGCCTTGCTGATCGCCGGCTCCCGTCTGCGCAGCAATGAAACCTTCAAGTACGCGTTGAAATTGCCACGCAACACTTTGCGCATCGACGCCAACCCGGCCATCGAAGGTCGCAGCTATAACAGCGAACTGTTCATCTGTGGCGACTCGGCGCTGGCACTTGAAGGTCTGGCGGATCGTCTGGAAGGTCGGCTGCAAATCGATCCGACCTTCCTTGCCGAGCTCAAGCAGGTGCGCGAAAAGTCCCGCACGCAACTGATCGCCGACCTCGGCCCGTACTCGGCCATGGTCGAACAGCTGCAAGCCATCACCGGGCGCAATTTCTCCTGGGTACGTGACGTCACGCTGTCCAACAGCATCTGGGGCAACCGCCTGCTGACCCTGTTCCACCCGCGAGCTGGCGTGCATGCCCTCGGCGGCGGCATTGGCCAGGGCCTGTCGATGGGCATCGGCGCGGCAGTCGCTGCGGCTGAAACAGCCCCTGAGCGCAAGGTCTTCGCCCTGGCCGGTGACGGCGGTTTTATCCTCAACCTCGGCGAACTGGCGACGCTGGTGCAAGAAAAAGCCAACGTGGTGATTCTGCTGATGAACGACCAGCGCTACGGCGTGATCCGCAACATTCAGGACGCGGTCTACGGCAGCCGTCACTGCTACGTCGACCTGCACACCCCGGATTATTCCAAGCTGGCGGAATCGCTGAACCTGCGCCACGGCCTGGTCACCGACCTGAAGGATTTCGGCCGCGTGGTCGACGGCGCACTGGCTCAACCCGGCCCGTTCCTGCTGGAAGTGGACATGCTCGCCGTCGGCAGCTTCGCTACCCAGTTCGCCGGTCCGCCCAACAGCGAAACCAAAGCGCAAAAAGCCACGGCCTGAGGACTTCGTCATGTTGCATATCACCATGATCGGCTGCGGCGCCATTGGCGTCGGCGTGCTCGAACTATTGGAGAAGGACCCGCAGCTGTGCGTTGACTACGTCATCGCTTCGACCGGGTCTGAAGAATTGGTGCGCCAGCGGCTGGCCAGTTTCAAGCAACCACCGCAGGTGCTGACCGCCTTACCGGCCGACGCCCGCCCGGACCTATTGGTCGAGTGCGCCGGCCACCGCGCCATCGAAGAACATGTGTTGCCGGCGCTGGAACGTGGCATTGCCTGCCTGATCGTCTCGGTCGGCGCGCTGTCCGAAGTTGGCCTGGTTGAACGCTTGGAAGCAGCAGCCGAACGCGGCCAGACCCGCATCGAGTTGCTGCCCGGCGCTATCGGCGGCATCGACGCCTTGTCGGCGGCCAAAGTCGGCGGGCTGGATTCGGTCAATTACACCGGCCGCAAACCGGCTAAAGCCTGGAAAAACACCCCCGCTGAACAGGCCTGTGACCTGGACAACATTACCGAAGCCACGGTGATTTTTCAGGGCAGCGCCCGGGAAGCGGCACGGCTCTATCCAAAAAACGCCAACGTCGCCGCGACCTTGTCGCTGGCCGGGCTCGGCCTGGATCGCACCCATGTGACGCTGATCGCCGATCCGCTGAGCGAGGAGAACGTCCATCACTTCGAGGCTCGCGGCGCTTTTGGCGGTTTCGAACTGAGCTTGCGTGGCAAACCGCTGCTGGCCAACCCGAAGACCTCGGCGCTGACCGTTTACAGCGTCGTCCGCGCCCTGGGCAACCACGCCCACGCGATTTCGATTTAGGGGACCGTCGATGACTCTCGAACAGACTTTACCGATCTGCATTGCCGGCGACTGGCGCCTCGGTCGCGGCGAGCGTTATGCCACGTGCTACCCCGCCACGGGCGAAGCCGTCGCCTGGCTGAATGCCGCCAGTGTCGACGACGTTGAAGACGCCGTGCAAGGCGCCCATCAGGCGTTTTTGCACAGCGGCTGGGCGCAGCGCAAACCTCACGAACGGGCCAGCGTGCTTTACCGCATCGCCGAGCTGATCCGTGAGCGCAGCGAGGAACTGGCGCAATTGCAGCGCCAGGACAACGGCAAACCGATCAACGAAACCCGTGCCCTGGTGGCCAGCGCCGCCGGCACATTCCAGTTCTTCGCTTCGGCCTGTGAAACCCTCGAAGAAACCATCACGCCGTCCCGTGGTGATTTCGTCAGCATGAGTGTGTACGAACCGATGGGCGTGATCGCCGCGATCACCCCGTGGAACTCGCCGATTGCCAGCGAGGCGCAGAAGGTCGCTCCGGCGCTGGCAGCGGGCAACGCGGTGGTGATCAAACCGGCGGAAATCACCCCGTTGATGGCCCTGCAACTGGCGCGCATCTGCGAAGACGCAGGCTTGCCTAAAGGCCTGCTCAGTGTGCTGCCGGGTAAAGGTTCACTGCTCGGTGATGCGCTGACCCGTCATCCGTTGGTCAAGCGCGTGTCGTTCACCGGCGGCACCAAAACCGGCAAGCACATTGCCCACATCGCCGCCGACAAGATGATGCCGGTGTCGCTGGAACTGGGCGGCAAATCACCGACCATCGTCCTCGACGACGCCGACCTCGACCACGCGGTGGCGGGTGTGCTGTACGGCATCTTCAGCTCTTCAGGCGAAGCCTGCATCGCCGGCTCGCGCTTGTTCGTCGCCCGCGCGCTGTATGAGCCGTTCATGTCGCGCCTGGTGGCCGCTGCGGCCGAACTGCGCGTCGGTGATCCGGCCGATGAACGTACCCAAATGGGTCCGTTGATCAGCGCCGGCCACCGCGACTCGGTGGAGCGTTATGTGGCTCTGGGGCTGGCCGAAGGTGGACGCCTGCTGCTCGGTGGCAAACGTCCGAGCGGCGGCGTGTACGACCAGGGTTATTACTACCCGCCGACCATCCTCGAAGGCCTGAACAACAGCCAACAGGTTTGTCAGGAAGAGATCTTCGGCCCCGTTTTGGTGGCGATGCCCTTCGATGACGAAGCGCAATTGCTCGAACAGGCCAACGACAGCCTGTACGCCCTCGCCGCCGGCATCTGGACGCGCGACTACAAACGCGCCTGGGCACTGGGCCGAAAAATTCAGGCCGGTACGGTGTGGATCAACACCTACAAACAGTTCTCGATTTCCACACCGTTCGGCGGCTGGCGCGACAGCGGTCTGGGCCGTGAAAAAGGTCGCCTCGGCATCCTGCAGTACATGGAACAGAAAAGCCTTTATTGGGGCATGAATGAACAGCCACTGGCCTGGGCCGGTGCGCAACGAGAGGTTGGGTTATGAGCGTTTTAGGCATTGATGAAGTCACCTACGGCGTCGAGGACCTCGACACCAGCGTGCGTTTTTTCAGCGACTGGGGCCTGACTAAAGTCAGCGAGCAGCCTGATGAAGTGATCTTCGAAACCCTCAACGGTTGCCGCGTGGTGCTCGCCGACATCAACAAGGCCGGTTTGCCACCTGCCATCGAAGCCGGTTCAACCGTGCGCGAAGTGGTGTGGGGCGTCGAAAGCGACGCCGACTTGAAGCTTTATAGCGAACGAATCGCCAACGATCCGGGCTTCATCGAAGCCGATGGCCGCATCGGTTGCACCGACCCTAACGGCCTGGCAATCCGCCTGCAGGTGACCCGCAAACGTGACCTGGAGATCGAGTGCAGCGGCCATAACACCTGGCAGACCAAAGGCCGGATCAACAAAGCCGCGCCGATCTACGACCGCGCCACGCCGATCGAAGTCGGTCATGTGGTGTTTTTCGTCAAGGACGTGAATGCCTGCGAAGCCTTCTATCACGAGCGCTTCGGCTTCCAGGCCTCGGACCGTTATCCGGATCGCGGAGCGTTCCTGCGCACCGCCGAAGAAGGTGGCCACCACGACCTGTTCATGCTGCAACTGCCCGCCCCTCGTGCCGGCTTGAACCACGTCGCCTTCACCGTGCGCGATGTGCACGAAGTGTTCGGCGGCGGCATGCACATCTCCCGCCGCGGCTGGGCCACGGAAATCGGCCCGGGCCGACACCCGGTGTCTTCGGCGTTCTTCTGGTACTTCAAGAACCCGGCCGGCGCCCTGGTCGAGTACTACGCCGACGAAGACCAACTGACCGGCGAATGGCAGCCACGGGACTTCGAGCCGGGCCCGACGATGTTCGCTGAGTGGGCGATTGCCGGCGGCATCGATGGCAATACCCGTCGCCAGCAACATGTCGAAGCGCCGCAAGGCAAGTTCCTCACCGACAAACCGAAATCCTGAGCAGGAGTCGTCCATGTCTTCGCTGAATATCGCTATCGCCGGTGCCGGAATCGGCGGCCTGACCGCCGCCATCGCCCTGCATCGCGCAGGCCATAACGTCACCGTATTCGAACAGTCGAAAGCCTTTTTGCGGGTCGGTGCCGATATCAACCTGACCCCTAATGCCGTGCGTGCTCTGGATGGTCTTGGGGTGGGCGCCGCCGTGCGCATTCCGGCCGCTCGTCCAACGCACCGGATCAGTCGCCTGTGGGACAGCGGCGAGGAAACCTCGCGCCTGGAAATGTCCGATGCCGCCGAACAGAAATACGGTGCACCGCAACTGACCATTCACCGCGCCGATCTGCTGGCCGCGCTGGCGGACGTCTTTCCACCAGAACAGGTGCAGTTTGGCAAACGCGCCGACCACGTCGTGCAAACCGCCGACGGCATCGAGTTGCGCTTCAAGGATGGCAGCCGTCACTTCACCGATCTGTTGATCGGTGCGGATGGCATCCATTCGGTAGTGCGTAATGCGCTGTTCGGTGATGAGCAACCGCGCTTTACCGGAGTGGTCGCTTACCGCGCCGTCGTACCTGCCGAACGCGTGGCCCATGTGCCGAACATTCAGGCGTTCACTAAATGGTGGGGCCCGACACCGGAAAGCCAGATCGTGACGTTTCCGCTGAACCAGGGTCGGGACATTTTCATCTTCGCTACCACCGCTCAAGACAGCTGGCATGAAGAGTCCTGGACCAGCGCCGGCGATGCCGACGAGTTGCGTAGCCATTATCAGGACTTCCACCCGGATGCTCGCGCTCTGTTGGATGCGTGCAACGAGGTGCTCAAGACCGCGCTGTATGAACGCGATCCGCTACCGTTCTGGTCCAAAGGGGCGATGACGCTGCTGGGCGATGCCTGCCATCCGATGATGCCGTTCATGGCTCAGGGCGCCGGCCAGGCGATCGAAGATGCGGTGGTGCTCGCTCGCCATTTGCAAGACCTGACCGGCACCGCGCAAATCGCCGATGCCCTGCAGGCTTATCAGCAGGCGCGGTTGCAACGCACCAGCCAGATCCAGATCGGCTCGCGCGGCAACCAATGGCTCAAGGACGGCGGTAACGCCGACTGGGTTTATGGCTATGACGCCTGGGCCGTGCCGATGCCGAACGTGGCGTGATCAGGACCGCAGCCATGAGCGAATCCTTGCTGGTGACCGTACTGCTCAAGCACGACCAATCAAAGAACCTGGAAGACATTCAGCGGCACATGAAGCAGCAGGACTGGTGGGAACGGTTTCCCCCGCAAGGCGTCGAGGTGGTGTCCTGGACCGTGGCCATGGGCCTGGGCCAAATCGTCACCCTGCGGTTGCCGCCGAGTCTGCTGCCGACCCTCAACGTCGAGCTCGAACGGTCGGCCTGGGGCGTGTTCAGCACCGAAGTTTTCCCGACGTATGACTTTATTCCCGTGCGCGAAATGATCCGCGAACGGGTACGTAACGGAGATCAATGAGATGAGCAATACCGAACCCTACCTGGAGCCCCATCAAGCCCGCAAACGTCCGAACACCCAGTTCGAAGAGTTGCTCGGCGACTCCATCGAGCGCGCCTTCGGCAACGGAGTGACCGAATTGCCCGATCTGCTCGCGCACCTGAATCTGGCCGGGCCGCCCTGCCCGCTGACCACCGGAGAGTGGACAGCAGACGCCTATAAAACCCTGATGGCTCGGCTGGGCGAATGACCCGCCGGAGGACAATAAGAAATGAACATGAATACAACCGTCGATCCAGCTGAAAACCTCTTGGCCAACGGGTTGAAAAACCTTTGGTTCCCGGTCCTGCCCTCCGATCAATTGGGCGAAAAACCGGTGTCAATTCGCCGTCTGGGCTACAAAATCGCCCTGTGGCGCGACAATGACGGCAGCGTCCATGCCCTTGAAGATCATTGCCCTCATCGCGGCGCGCCGCTGTCCCAGGGACCGGTGCTGGGTGACCGTCTGCAATGCCCTTATCACGGCGTCGAAGTGCGCTGTGACGGCACCGTCACCAAAGTCCCCGGCAGCCCTGGTTGCAAGCTTGAAGGCAGCCGCCCGACACGCATGTTTCACACCCGTGAAGCCGCTGGCGCGATCTTTCTGTACAACGCTGCAGATCCGCACGTGGACACCCCTCCGGAGCTGGTCCTGCCAGAGCAACTGACCTCCCCCGAATGGAGCAGCTTCCTCTGCTACACAGAATGGAAAGGCGATTATCGCTACGTCATCGACAACGTCATGGACCCGATGCACGGCACCTACCTGCACAAGATGTCGCACTCCATGAGCGAAGGCGAAGCCACCGCCAAGTTCGTCACCCGCGACACCGACAACGGTTTCTTCTTCGAGAAAGAAGGCCAGCGCGGGGTGAATTTCGACTGGACCGAGTTCATGGATAACGGCTGCCACTGGCTGCGCCTGGAAATCCCCTATCCGAAAACCGGCGGCCCGGGCGGCAACTTCACCATCATCGGCAGCTACACGCCGAGCAGCCGCTCCTTGTCCGCGGTGTTCCACTGGCGTTGCCGTCCACTGACCGGCTGGCAGCGCGATACCTGGCGTTTCCTCTACAAAAACCGCCTGGAAGCACGCCACTGGGCAGTGCTGGAACAGGACCGGGTGCTGCTCGAGTTCATGGAACCGGACGCCAACCAGCGGGAAAACCTCTACCAGCATGACTTGGGTGTGGTGCGTCTGCGTCGCTACCTGAAAAACGCGGCCAAGGCCCAACTGGAGCTGATCGACGCGAAGCAGGTGCCATGAACGCAGCCGTGCAACGTGTTCAGGCTGGCTCGTTGATCGAGCCGGCCAGCGCCACCTGGTCGAATGCCTTGCTGATCGGCAATGAAGTGGTGATGTCCGGCATGACCGGCCATCCCGCTACACGCCTGGCCGTTGTGGCAGACGCGCCGCTCGATGCCTACGCCCAGACACTGGTCGTGTTGAACAAAGTCCGGGCGCTGGTCGAGGCGGCGGGTGGGCATATCGGCAACATTTACCGGCTGACGGTGTATGTCACCGAGATCGCCGACAAGGACGAAGTGGGTCGCGCACGGCGTGACTTCTTCGAAGGTCAGGCGGTTTTTCCTACCTCCACGCTGGTTGAAGTGAGCGCGCTGGTGTTTCCCGAACTGCGGGTGGAGATCGAGGCCGGCGCGCGTCTCGATCTCGATTTGCGTACTGTCGAAAAGAGGTGACCGATGTCCCATTCCTCCCCCCTCACCGCTCGCGTGCACACACTGCGCTACGAAGCCGAAGGCATCATCAGCGTCGAGTTGCGGCCGTTTGGCGACACGGTGTTCGCCCCGTTTGAAGCCGGCTCGCACATCGATTTGCACTTACCCAACGGACTGGTGCGCAGTTATTCACTGCTCAACTCGCCAAGCGATCAAGGCCGTTATGTGATCGGCATTCTGCGAGATCGCAACAGCCGTGGCGGCTCGGAATTTGTGCATGCGCAGCTGCGGGTCGGCATGCAACTGCCAATCTCGTCGCCGCGCAATAATTTCCAGCTCGACCTCAGTGCCAGACATAGCGTGCTGGTGGCTGGCGGTATCGGTATCACGCCGATCTACTGCATGTTCCGGCAACTGCTGGCGCTGGGAAAATCCGCCGAGTTGATCTACTGCGCCCGCTCGCGACAGGAAGCCGCGCTGGTTGAGGAACTCAGCGGCTTGAGTGCCAAAGTCGTCTATCACTTCAACGATGAAAAGGGCATGCCGCCAGACCTGAGCGCCTACCTGGCGGGTCAGCCGAGCGATACGCACTTCTATTGCTGCGGCCCGACGCCGATGCTCGATGCTTTCGAAAGTACCTGCGAAGGCCTCGGTTACCCTCATGCGCATATCGAGCGTTTCACGGCGGCAGAACTGCCGCCGTCTGAAGACGCGCAGAGCAGCTACAGCGTCGAGCTGAAAAAAACCGGCAAGACACTGTCGATCGAGCCGGGTTTGAGTTTGCTCGACGTACTGCTTGAGGCGGGTTGCGACATCGAGTACAGCTGTCGCGAAGGGGTCTGCGGGTCGTGCGAAACACGCGTACTGGAAGGTGATGTCGACCACCGGGACGGCGTGCTGACCAAAGCCGAACGTGCGGCCAACAAATCCATGATGGTGTGTGTGTCGGGTTGCAAGAGTCGGCGATTGGTCCTGGATCTATAACGCGAGTATCAAGTTTCCAGGGTTAAACAGGCCGACAGATATGTCGGCCTTTTTTATGCGCGTGAAATAAAAAACGCACACTGAACGTGCAGTTTCGTTACCCCTCGACGCGCCTGTTTCATGGGCAATACAAACAAATATGTTTCCCATATAAACAATTGTTTTTATTGAGTTTTTAAGCACCCAACAGACTTTTGGCAGTTGGCATAGTTTCTGCTCAGGTAACCCTGAGTTCATAGGCCATACGCCGTATTACCCATAAAACAACAAAAACAGAAACGCACTTAATCAAAGCAACACTTGCCGTTATCCACCCATCGCCACTGTTAAGGCGAACGGAAAAGTGTTGCCAGTCACTTTGTAGCGTTCAATTGAGCAGCGGAGTCAACATGAAGCATTACCTTATATGTATGGGACTGATGATGAGCAGTTGCGTGAGCTTCGCCGGTGAACCCGGTCCCGCCGCGCCCGTGACATCGACTACCGGTAAAAAGCCGTTTCCGCATATCGCTTGGCGCAGCGACGATGGCGAAAGCAGTCTGGACATCGGTGGTGCCCTGCGAACCAACTACCGCGACGAGCATTGGGACACCACCGAAAACAACGGGCGTTTTCTCTTCGACACCTTCCGTGTCGACGTACAGGCGACCTACAAAAATCTCTACAGTGATGTCGGCTACTGGTTTCAGGATGACGGCAAACGCTCCATCGACCGGGGCTTCGTCGGCTACCGCCTGAACAGCAACTCAAACCTGCAACTGGGCGCTCCATTCAAACCGTTTGGTCTGGAACCCTATCCACAATTTGGCTGGAGCTATCACCTGCCCTTCTTCATGGGCTATGGCGTCAGCGCCGGCACAGGCCTGAAATACAGCTACAAGGATCAGGACTGGGATCTGCAACTGGGGTACTTCCCGCGCATGTTGCCTTCCGACATTCGCTACTCGCCGGAAATCGGGCGTTACGCCGACCTCAAGGACAATGCGATCCCCTTCACCCAGTCGCGCCAGGACAACGAGAAACACAACCAGATCAACGCCCGGGTCGCGCGGACCTTTATTAATGACGGCTGGAAAACCGAAATCGGCGCGTCGGTGGCCACCGCCCAGCTTTACAACGCCACCACCAAAGACGACGGCGATTACTGGGCCGGCGGTATCCACGCCATCTTCAACGCCGGCGCGTGGACCGTCTCCACCCAAGGCATTCGCTACGAGTACGACCCTAAAAACCCTACCGGTGTCAGCAACGACTCGGTGCTGATGGGCGGTAACGGCCTGACGCCCGCGTATCTGATTGCCTCCAAGGCCACCATTGCTTCGCTGAACGTCGGCTATGACATCCCGACGCCGAAACTGGGGCAATTGAAGAAGATCAAGCTCTACAACGACTACAGTCGCATGATGAAAGACAAGAGCGGTTGGGACGACTCGCAGATGTACACTGTCGGCGCACAGTTCCTGGCCATGCCGATCATGGCGTGGGTCGATCTGACCTGGGCAAAAAACGCCAACCCCTATGGCGGCGCGGAAAACGGTACGGGCTTTACCAATACCAGTTCGGTTGGCAGCAATACCTGGTACTACCGGACCAATATCAACATTGGGTATTACTTCTAATGCCTGCCTTATGGCCGCTGTTACGGCTGCGATAAATCCGTCGGCAGACGTAATGTTTCGGCAACTCTACGTCCTGATTCGGCTGATTGCATTGGATCGTTTACTGCCGGTCGCGACCGGCAGAATTCGCCCATTAGCGAACGCTCAGCCTACGTCTTTTTTCGGCTAGAGGCCGTCACCTGCAGGGTGATGACGTTTGCACCGACATCGGCCATAGATATTTTGCAAACGACTTCGTAAGCTCCAGCCTACTCTTGTCTCTTTTTCCCCAGTCCCATGTTTAGCAGTCGCGTCGACGAGATCGGATTCTACGTTTACCGACCCTCTCCTTCGCTCGCATTGATCTGTTTCACGCATTAATGCATGCCAACAATGCACTTATCATATCGATCATCCTGTTCCACCATTCGCCCTAATAAGAACCGTGCGCCGCGTCCAGGCAGCGCACGTCATAAAAGCGGTGGAGTACAGGTCAATGACAACATCAAACCCTTCCGGGCGTTCACGCGCCAGTGCCATTTTCCGGGTTACCTCGGGCAACTTCCTCGAACAGTTCGATTTCTTCCTTTTCGGTTTTTACGCTACGCAGATTGCGGCTGTGTTCTTCCCGGCCAGTAGTGAGTTTGCCTCCTTGATGATGACCTTCGCGGTGTTTGGCGCGGGTTTCCTGATGCGTCCGTTGGGCGCGGTGGTACTCGGTGCTTACATCGACGATGTGGGTCGGCGCAAAGGGTTGATCGTGACGCTGTCGATTATGGCCAGCGGCACGATTCTCATTGTGTTGGTGCCCGGTTACGAAACCATCGGGTTATTTGCGCCCGCTATCGTACTGATCGGTCGCTTGCTGCAAGGCTTCTCGGCCGGTGCGGAAATGGGGGGCGTCTCGGTGTACCTCTCGGAGATCGCCACGGCGGGCAACAAAGGTTTCTTCACCAGTTGGCAGTCGGCCAGCCAGCAAGTGGCAATTATCGTCGCGGCGGCTTTGGGTTACGGGTTGAATCAGTGGATGGCGCCCGCAATGATTGCCGATTGGGGCTGGCGGATTCCGTTTTTCGTCGGTTGCATGATCGTGCCGTTCATTTTTTTCCTGCGCCGTAACCTCGAAGAAACAAAGGAGTTCGAAGCGCGCAAACATCGGCCGAGTATGGGCGATGTGTTCCGCACCCTCGCGCAGAACTGGGTCATCGTGTTCGCCGGGATGATGATGGTCGCCCTCACCACCACGGCTTTTTACCTGATCACCGTGTACGCGCCAACCTTCGGCAAAACCGTGCTGCACCTGAGTACGTCCGATGCGTTATTGGTGACCTTGCTGGTGGGTGTTTCGAACTTCTTCTGGTTACCCATTGGCGGCGCATTGTCTGACCGCATCGGTCGGCGTCCAGTGCTGATCGCCATGGCGCTGTTAACCCTCGCCACGGCGTATCCAGCGCTGACTTATCTGGTCAACGCGCCAAGCTTCGTCAACATGCTGTTGGTCTTACTGTGGTTGTCGTTCATTTACGGTTTGTACAACGGCGCGATGATTGCGGCGCTCACCGAAATCATGCCGGTCGAAGTCCGTGTTGCCGGCTTTTCACTGGCGTATAGCCTGGCCACGGCAGTGTTCGGGGGTTTCACTCCGGCGATGTCGACCTTCCTGATCCAGTACACCGGCGACAAGGCCGCACCCGGTTACTGGATGAGTTTCGCCGCACTCTGTGCCTTGTGCGCGACGCTGTATCTCTACCGCCGCTCCACCGGCCGCCTGCAACCGGCGATTTCTTGAACCTGCCCTTTTGTGAGAACACGACCATGAACAAACTATTTAATTTCGCCGCCCTCGGCCTGGTGGCCAGCCTCGGCCTGAGCTCCGTCGCCCAGGCAGAAGAGATCCGCGTGATGACCTCCGGCGGTTTCACCGCGGCCTACAAAGTTCTCGGGCCGAAATTCGCCGCGTCCACCGGCAACACGCTGGACACCGCCCTTGGCCCATCGATGGGCAAGGCGCCGGAAGCGATCCCCAATCGCTTGGCCCGTGGCGAGAAGGCTGACGTAGTGATCATGGTCGGCTACGCCCTCGATGACCTGATCAAGCAAGGCAAAGTTGATCCCGCTTCACGGGTTGAACTGGCCGATTCCCGAATCGGGCTCGTAGTGCGTGAGGGCGCGACGAAGCCGGACATCAGCTCCGTTGACGGACTGAAGAAAACCTTGCTCGACGCGAAGTCCGTCGCCTATTCCGATAGCGCCAGCGGCGTGTACATCGAGGATCAGTTGTTCAAGCGCCTGGGCATTGAAGACCAACTCAAACCCAAATCGAAGATGATCCCGAAAATCCCCGTGGGTTCGGTGGTTGCCACCGGCGACTACCAACTGGGCTTCCAGCAGGTCAGCGAATTGCTGCCCGTGCCGGGCGTAAGTTTTGTGGCAAAGATTCCAGAGTCGGTGCAATCGGTAACGCGTTTTGCTGCCGGCATTCCCGTAGGCGCGCAACACCCGGCTGAAGCCAAGGCGTTGCTGGAGTACTTGGCGTCCTCGGCCGCTCAACCGGATGTCAAGGCCACCGGGCTGGATTCGGTCAGTCGCTGACCTGAACTTTCATTTCCACCACCAGCCGTTCCAGTTCCAACGCAGCCGGGGTCAACGTGCGACCCCGGCGCTTGATCAGGCCGACACTGCGCATCACCTGCGGGTCGGTCAGCGGTACCCGCGTCAGAATCGGGTGATCCGCTGCCGGCATCGCCATCAGCGGCACCGCAGCGACCCCCAACCCCGCTTCAACCAAGCCGATCATCGTCGTCACATGCCGGGTTTCACAGATGCTCTGCCGTTGCGGCACGATGCCGGTCAGCGCCTGATCCAGCAAAAAGCGATTGCCCGAGGTCTTGTCCAGCGAGATGTAATCCTGCTGATAGAACTCATCCCAGGTCACGCTGGTTCGACCCGCCAACGGATGATCGCGCCGACAGGCCAGTACATAACCTTCCTGCACCAATGGCTCGAACTCGACTTCAGTCTCCAGCGTACCCATGAAGCTCAGACCAAAATCGGCTTCGCCATTGACGACGGCGCTGAGTACGTCGTGGGCGCTGGAGTCGAGCACTTTTACTTTGATCCTCGGGAACTGCCGGTGGTAATGGGCGATCACGCGCGGCATGAAGTAATACGCTGCCGAGGGCACGCAGGCCACCGTGACATGGCCAAGCCGGGTCGAGGCGACTTCGCTGATGCCCAGCAGCGCCACGTCCAGATCGTCCAGCAAGCGCTCGACGCTGGGCATGAAACCGCGCCCGGCCTGAGTCAAGCTGACCTTGCGTGTAGTGCGTTCGAACAATCGTACTCCGAGGGCGTCCTCAAGTTTTTCGATGCGCCGGCTCAGCGCAGGCTGAGAGATACGCACGGTGTCGGCGGCTTTGCGAAAACTGCCCTGCTCGACCACGGCGCGAAAAGCTTGCAGGTCGTTGAGGTCGAAGTTTATGGCCATGGTGCGCACTCGGGATCAGACAGATTGATCAGCTTATCCTATGAATGTAAAAAATTATTCCACAATGTAGGTTCCTGTGGGGTTGGAGACAGTGTGCGAAACGCGCTGGCAACGATCAGCAAGCACTAAGCATTCATCAATATGGCGCCAGTGCGGTTCGCCGCTGTTCTGGTCGCGAAGCCGGGGTGAATACGCAGACTGGATATCTATAGCGTTGGGTCCGCTAGACACGACCTTTACCGACAAGCAGCAACCCATCGAAGTGCCGTCTAAGGCACCCTGGTATGAAATCCAGGGTCGGTGGCCACAGTCTCGAGACAGCTTCGGGTCAGCTGCTACCATCCTCGACAACGCGCACGCGCTCAACGGTCAGCCCAAACCTGCGAGAATGCTGCCTCTTCGGGCTTCGCAACTTGTATGGCGAACGTTCAGGTATTTGAAAAACAAATTCGCGAGGAGCCGCCACATTGGAATTGAGACAACTGCGCTATTTCGTAAAAATTATCGAGCTTGGCAGTCTGGGGCGTGCGGCACTTGAACTGGACGTTGGTGTGTCAGCCCTCAGTCAGCAAATCTCCAAGCTGGAAAGCGAACTGTGCACCCGCCTCCTGAATCGAACCTCCACCGGCGTGACGCCCACTAGCGCCGGATTTGCGTTTTTACACCATGCCCAATTGACGCTACGCCAGGCGGAAAACGCAATCATGGCCGCCCATCGCGGGCGAATGAGCGGTTATGTCAGCGTCGGTTTACCGCCGACTACGGCAACGGTGCTCGCGTTGCCGTTGATCAACGCAATGCGTGCGCGTTATCCGGACATACAACTGCATTTGGTGGAAATGCTTTCCGGCCACTTGGCGGCGCAGCTCAACGCACGGCAAATTGATCTGGCCATCCTGTTCCAGCTCGAAGGGGGTAAACGCTGGAGCGTGACTCCGCTGCTGGATGAAAAGCTGTTTGTCATTGCCTCGCCCAGCCTGCCTCAAGCGCCTTCTGGTGATAGCGTGCAGTTAGCAGACCTCGGCGGCCTGCCGCTGGTGATGCCCAGCGCGCAACATGGATTGCGCTCGGCATTGATGAGCGCGTTCGAGCGGGTCGGGCTAACACCCAACGTCATTATGGAAGTCGACGGTCTCGCTGTTTTGATGAACGCCGTTCGGGCAGGTCATGCGGCAACGATACAACCGGGGGCGGCCGCTGCATTGAAAGACGGGTCCGGACTTTCAGTGATCAGGATTGCCGATCCCCATGTGGGCCGGCGTAATCTTCTGGCGACGCTGGCTGACGACGAACTTTCTCCGGCGGCGCTGGCAACGCGTCTGGTCATCGTCGATGTGGCACGACAGCTGGTGGTCGACAAACAGTGGCCTGGAGCTACATGGATAGAAGGTGTAGACGCTTGATCCTTCCTCATCCCGGCCCCATTAGTCTCTTCTGACGACAAAGCCTTTAGAAAAACTAAACACCCCGCGTCAAACACAGCCTTTCGGCCACTCCTTGCTCACCCTATCGTTCTCCCCACTCGCAAGGAGCACTTCGTTCCCGCCTCCTTGCAAATCGAGGAGCGATAATGATCGATGTCTTAATCATAGGGGGTGGCAACGCTGCCTTGTGCGCCGCTCTGATGGCGCGAGAAGCGGGCGCCAGCGTGATGCTGCTGGAAGCCTCTCCGAAAATCTGGCGCGGTGGCAACTCCCAACACACCCGTAACCTGCGGTGCATGCACGACGAACCGCAGGACGTGCTGATCGATGCCTATCCGGAAGAAGAATACTGGCAAGACCTGCTGAAGGTCACCGGTGGCCTCACGGATGAAAAGCTTGCACGCATTGCCATTCGGGCATCGTCCTCTTGCCGCGACTGGATGCGTTCACACGGCGTGCATTTTCAGCCACCGCTGTCCGGCGCGCTGCACGTGGCGCGGACCAATGCTTTTTTTATGGGCGGCGGCAAAGCGCTGGTCAATGCCTATTTCCGCAGCGCCGAGCGCCTGGGTGTAAAAGTTCGCTACAACACGCAAGTGACCGACATCGAGTTGGACGACGGTAAATTCGTCGCCGCCCATGTGGGCGAACATGAGGTCGATGGTCAGCGTTTCGCCGCAGAACGCATTGAAGCCCGGGCCTGCGTGTTGGCGGCCGGTGGCTTCGAATCCAACCGTGAATGGCTGCGCGAAGCCTGGGGTCAGAACGAACGCGGTGAATGGCCATCGGACAATTTCCTGATCCGGGGCACCCGATTCAACACCGGCATTTTGCTACGGCGCATGCTCGACCTGGGCGCAGATGTGATTGGCGATCCGACGCAAGCACACATGGTCGCGATTGATGCCCGCGCGCCACTCTACGACGGCGGCATCTGCACCCGAATCGACTGCGTATCGCTGGGTGTGGTGGTCAATCGTGATGGCGAACGCTTCTACGACGAAGGTGAGGATTTCTGGCCAAAACGTTATGCGATCTGGGGGCGTCTGGTGGCCGGACAACCCGGTCAGCAGGCGTATTCGATCATCGATCAACAAGCCATCGGCCGCTTCATGCCGCCGGTCTTTCCCGGAACCACCGCCAATACTTTGCAAGACCTTGCCCGCCAGTTGAAGCTGCCTGAAGAAAAATTCGTCAAGACTGTCGAGGACTACAACAACGCCTGCCGCGTTGGCACGTTCGATCACACGGCGTTGGACGACTGCCACACCCAAGGACTGACGCCCGCCAAAACCCACTGGGCGCGGCCATTGGTGAAACCACCTTTCTACGCCTACCCGCTTAAACCGGGTGTCACGTTCACCTACCTCGGCCTCGCCACCGACGAAACCGCTGCCGTGCATTTCAACGGCAAAGCGAGCCCCAACCTGTTCGTCGCGGGAGAAATGATGGCCGGCAATGTTCTGGGCAAGGGCTACACCGCCGGCATCGGCATGGCCATCGGTACCGCGTTCGGCCGCATCGCCGGTGTACAGGCGGCCGCTTCGGTGGGCTTTGGCGTTTCATCTGCAAACACGGAGTCTCGCTATGCAACTGTTTGATCCCCAAGCGTCGGGCGGGTTGATCCCGGTGTTGAATCTCGACGAAAGTGAAGTCCAGCGGCAGATGACCATCTGCAATAGCTGCCGTTATTGCGAAGGCTTTTGCGCGGTATTTCCGGCGATGACCCGGCGCCTGGAATTCACTCAGGCCGACATCCATTACCTGGCGAACTTGTGTCATAACTGCGGCGCGTGCCTGCACGCCTGTCAGTACGCCGCCCCACACGAATTCGACGTCAACATACCCAAAGCCATGGCCAAAGTGCGCCTGGATACCTACGCCGAATACGCCTGGCCGCAAGTAATGGGCAGGTTGTATCAGCGCAACGGCCTGACCCTGGCACTGGCTTCCGGTGGGGGACTGGCCTTGTTTCTATGCCTGACCCTGATGCTGATGGGCAATCTGTTCACGGCCATTCCCGGGGGCAATTTCTACCAGATTTTCCCGCATAACACCCTGGCGCTGATGTTCGGCTCAGTGTTCGGCTTTGCGGTACTGGCACTGACCCTGGGTGTACGGCGCTTCTGGCGCAACGTTTCACCGGTCGCAGCGCCACTGCCGTTGAAAACGTCCGCGGCATTGGAGGCTACGGCCAACGTCGCGAAGCTCAAATACCTGGACGGCGGCCATGGCGAAGGCTGCAACAATGCCGACGATCAATTCACCTTGTGGCGACGCCGATTCCACCACCTCACCTTCTACGGCTTCATGCTGTGCTTCGCCGCCACCGGTGTCGCCACGCTCTTTCACTATCTGCTGAAGTGGTCGGCGCCTTATCCGATCTTCAGCTTGCCGGTGATGTTGGGTATTGCCGGTGGCATCGGCCTGCTGATCGGCCCGGCGGGTCTGCTTTGGCTGAACCTGCGTCGCAACCCTGCGCACGGCGATGAGAACCAAAAACCCATGGATCGCGGCTTCATCGCGCTGCTGTTTCTGGTCAGCGCAAGCGGCCTGGCGCTACTGGCTTTGCGTGAAACCAGCGCCCTGGGCTTGATGTTGGCGATTCATCTCGGCCTGGTCATGGCGTTTTTCTTGACCATGCCCTACAGCAAATTCGCCCATGGAATATTCCGCAGCGCAGCGCTGCTCAAACACGCCATCGAGAAGCGTCAACCCAACCCGATCAACGCCGGCAGCGACTGACGGTTAAAGCACTCATTCCAAAAACAATAGTGAGCATAACGGTAGCCATGATGAAAACGACAACGGCAACAACCCGAGCCAAGGGGTCCAAATTGGGCGCCATATTGCGGGTCACCAGCGGTAACTTTCTCGAGCAGTTCGACTTCTTTCTGTTCGGGTTCTACGCGACCTACATCTCCCGGACCTTCTTTCCAGCCACTAGCGAGTTTGCCTCGCTGATGATGACCTTCGCGGTATTCGGCTCCGGATTCCTGATGCGTCCGTTAGGTGCCATTGTGCTGGGCGCGTACATCGACAAGGTGGGTCGTCGCAAGGGGCTGATCGTGACGCTGTCGATCATGGCCGCCGGTACCGTATTGATCGCCTTGGTGCCGGGCTATGCCGCCATCGGCGTGGCGGCACCCATTCTGGTGTTATTGGGCAGGCTGCTACAGGGCTTCTCCGCTGGCGCGGAAATGGGCGGTGTTTCCGTGTACCTGGCGGAAATTTCCACCCCCGGGCACACCGGTTTCTACACCAGTTGGCAATCGGCCAGCCAACAGGTGGCGATCGTCGTCGCGGCCGCGTTGGGCTACACGATCAATGCCACGATGCAAGCCGCTGAAATCGCCGATTGGGGATGGCGTATTCCGTTCTTCATTGGCTGCGTGATCATCCCGTTCATTTTCATTATTCGTCGTTCACTGGAAGAAACTGCTGCCTTCACTGCTCGCAGCCATCGTCCAACCACTCGCGAAGTGTTTCGCTCGATGCGTGACAACTGGCGCACCGTACTGGCGGGCGGTTTGCTGGCGTCTATGACCACTACCACGTTCTACCTGATAACGGTCTACACACCGACGTTTGGCAGGACAGTACTGAACCTGAGCACCACCGACAGCCTGGCGGTCACACTGCTGGTCGGTATCAGCAACTTTATCTGGCTGCCCATCGGCGGCGCCCTCTCCGACCGCATTGGCCGTCGGCCACTGTTGCTGGCGATATCGTTGCTGTGCATCTTCACCGCCTATCCCGCCATGCACTGGCTGGCAGAGGCGGCGAGTTTCGAACGACTGCTTACTGTTCTGCTGTACTTCTCATTCTTCTTTGGCATTTATAACGGCGCCATGGTCGCGGCACTGACCGAAGTCATGCCACAGAACGTGCGGGTCGTCGGGTTTTCACTGGCCTTCAGTTTGGCCACCGCGGTGTTTGGCGGTTTTACCCCGGCAATCTCGACGCTGCTTGTCCAGGCCACGGGCGATAAGGCATCACCTGCCTACTGGCTGATGTTCGCGGCGGTGTGCGGGTTCACGGCGACGACGATTCTGTATCGTCGGCACAAACCTTTGGCCGTCAGAACCGTTTAGTTCTTCGATCGCCGACGCTTACCACGCGTCGATCCGGGGAAGTATTCAGTCTAAAGACCCCATTTAATGGGCATAGACAGATTCTTCGAATAATTCTCAATAGGTGGCCCTTGACTCCACTCGATCAAGGGCCCGAAGCAGAGATGCTGCTTTTCCAAGAGCGCAAGAGGCGGTCGATTTAACACCGGAGTACGAGATCTGACTTGTGCTTATTCGTATGGCCCATGACCGACTATATCGGGTCGGTTGCTGCTCTTCGCGACAGGCAGCGATCGGCCAAAATCGGCCCTTCGAGGTATCAACAAAACTAGAGGCGATTCATACGCGCGATTCCATAAATGGACAGCAACAATGCCGCTTAGTAGCATCCCGCGCTAGCTTTCGTATATCAAGGATGAAGTTCATGCCGTTTTTCACGCTTCGTTTCACAGGCGCCATTGTCATCGCTGCGCTTTTTTACAGCTTGCTGGCGGGTTGTGCGGCCAAGAACACTTACGTCGACGCCACCGAGCCGGACGCCGCCAAACTTAGATTCGTTGCCAATGCCCCAAACGCCCGTCTCTACTATCTTGACGACCAGCGCTGCGAAGGAGCGACAGGGGAGCTCAACAACCTTTACGTGCCTGATACTTTGCGCCGTGCGGGCATGATCATTCCGCCACCGGCCAAAGCCCGAGGCTATCTGGAGATCAAGGTCAAGCCGGGCATCGAGGGTTATATCCATGTCGCCACCAGCGGCCAAAACTGGTTGTGCATGACGCACCTTAGTCTGATTCCAGTAGCCAACGCTGAATACGAAGTCACCTTGAACATGCATGATAACAAGTGCATCACTCAGTTGAGTCGCTTGCAGCGGATCGATGGGAAAGATTTGCGGGCACCGATGCCAACCCTCGAATACCGTACCCCGGAATGTTTGCGTGTGGAGGCCTCGAAATCACCTGCTAAATAGTCGTCCCCCTGTGCAATAGAGCCGCCATTCGTGGAAGTCAGCTATCGGCCAGAAGCAGTCATTCAATGCGCCTCCAGAAATGGGCGTGATTCTCCTTGAGTAGCGACACCCGCGACCTTGTTAGTGCCGTACCGGGTGGGCTTGATCGGATCTACCTATCGGTCTACTGCGACTAGAAACCGGCGTCACTCCTATGAGTCCAGTAGGCCCGGGCCGGGCCCAGACCGACAGTAGCAAGGAACTGATGGATGGTTCCGACGGGCCGCGCTTCTGAAACCGGGTGCATAAACCATACTTGTGCTCTTTCACTAACTAATGGGAGATTGCGAGATGCTGCGCGGAGCTGAGAACAGTGAGCTTTTCCGGCAATACCACGAGATCCTGTGCACTCCAGAAGCTAAACACGCGTTCTTGTACATGGTTGGATGGGCATCAACGCTGAAAGGCTATGACTGCTTTCCAGGCTCGCACGGACACATCAAGGATTTTCGTTTCTTGCGTGGCAACGACTGGGATTTTGCATTCATTCCGAACCAGAGATGGATGTTGTTCTATTTCAGGAAACCATGCCTCCGGCTCCCAAAATTTTCGCGTGAGGAAATCATTGGTCGAATTCCCGGTGCAAAAGAAACTAACGCCGGAGAGTTTACTGTCAGGCTTGAAAATGTGAGCGACGTAATGCGTTTAGCTGACTATATCGAATGCTAGATCCTGAATCGCCCCTGATCTAGTAGACCCTTTCAAACGACTGCAAAGGGTCGATATCTGCCACTTGCATATCTCATAGAGTGCACACGAAGATCCTCGACCAGACAAAACGGTTTCACCCCCGATTCAAGGACGATGCATGAAAAAAGTCGAGATTCATCAGATCACGCACCTGCCGCCACAGATTCTGGCCTTGGAAAAAGAGGCTGTTGGAGAGGGTTTCAGGTTTCTCACTCGACTGATTGCCGAATGGCGCTCCGGAGCGAATCGCTTCGATGCACCCGGAGAATGTCTTATAGCGGCTTATGTCAACCAACAATTGATAGGCATCGGAGGCCTTTCGGTTGATCCATATGGCGAGACTAATACGGCAAGGCTGCGACGGGTTTACGTCGCGGCTTCTTCAAGGGGGCAACACGTGGGTCAAACGCTAGTAAAAGAGCTGGTCGCACATGCCACTCTTCGCTTTCAGAGCGTGCGTCTTTCCACTGATACGTCCGAAGGAGACGCGTTTTACCTGCACTGTGGTTTCCTGCGAACAGAGAATGTCCATGCCACTCACATCATGCTGCTAGGCGACAGCTGAATCAATCTATCGACCAGCAGCAGCCTGTCTCGAACGTCTGCAATGGGTTCTGGATTCAACCGGTCTCGACAGGCAGAAGTCGGCCAAAAGCTGTCAGTCACGTGAAGACGACTGTCGACCCAATGCGGACCTTGCTGCGAATGATAGCCATAGGCCACTCTCGATCCCGAATAATTGTATACGCTCATAACTGTCTTCCGAGACATGACGTCCAACCAGTTATATATTCAAGGAGAGAAATGAGTACCGCGAAGATTTCTGAGCCAATTTCGGGTGATAAGGCCTATCAAATACGTGCCCGCGCAGCGCTTCCTCTGCTTGTTCGTCAAGCGAAGGCGGGTGTCCCAGTTTTTTATTCCGATCTTGCCGAAGAACTGGGGATGCCTAATCCGCGCAACCTTAATTATGTTCTTGGGAGCATTGGCCAATCGTTAGAACGTCTCTCAAAGATATGGAAGGCCAAGGTTCCACCTCTTCAGTGTCTCGTGATCAACAAGAACACCGGCCTACCAGGAGAGGGCATTGGTTGGTTTCTCGTGAAAAAAGAGGACTTTTCAGGACTTCCGCTTCGCCAGAAGCGTGTCATTGTTGAGGCAGAACTTGCGCACGTCTTTTCCTTTACTCGATGGGACGAAGTTCTTGAAGCGCTTTCGCTTGAGCCAGTAGCGTGCGACTTTTCACCTGTCTTAAAAAAAGCCAGTGAGGGCTACGGCGCTGGAGAGAGCGAGGACCATAAGGCGCTCAAAGACTATGTTGCATGTAACCCGCGCGTCATCGGACTCAGCTCTAACATCCCAGTGGGAGTGACCGAATACCGGTTACCATCCGGTGACAGCCTTGACGTCTCGTTCAATAGCAAAGCGGTTTGGGTAGCTGCGGAGGTCAAATCTGCAGTCTCTGCGGAATCTGACATTGTAAGGGGGCTATTCCAATGCGTTAAATACAGAGCTGTTATGGACGCAGTGCTGCTCGCTGAAGCACGCCCTCAAATCGCGAGAGCGATCCTTGTATTGGAATCCACATTTCCTCAATCACTAATACCGCTGAGGAATCTTCTTGGCATTGAAGTTGTTGACGGCATCACACCGCAAACGAGCGATCGCGAGTTCGATACTGTTCACTCGGCTCAAAGAATTAAAAAAGTCGAGTTGGTTAGTCTTGTTTAGACTACGCATCAATTGACGGCTGTCATTGGTGATGCTCTGCACAGTCCGCTTTTGGCCGATAGTTGCCTATTTTCATCAGCGGCAACTTGGTATTTTTATTTTCAGGAACTACCACAGGTGAGTTACTACCCGCCAAGCTGTAAATCATCACACCTCCTAGTACAGGCGAACTCAAAGGGTAGTTAACGGACCCAACCAGTTCACCTTAGGCGATTTCAAACGTTTCGTCGAAACCAAGCTTTTTGTCGCTTAACAAGATTGATGAGCTTTTCGTCGTTGCTCGAATATGATGACTTGATCAACGATCAGCTTACTATCCACCTTTATGCTGACTAAGCCGCTATCGTCAATAAACTGTATCGCGGAAGCTTGCGAATACTCAGTCACTCTTAGCTTTCTTAGAGCCACACCTGGGTAGTGGATTTCTATAATGTGATTGAAATGCTGCGGCGAGTATGTCGGGCGAAAATTATCGAGCTCCGCTTTGGTAACCTCACGTTCCAAAGGAGCGGCAAGAAAGTGACTGAATTGTTCTATAATCGCCCCATCCTTGGTAGGGCGAGTCTCGCTGATTGCTGTTATGGCGAATATATCTTCATGGTAGTAATACAAATTTACTGAATGAAGTAGTGGAGCGTCGGGCAATCCGTCTTCGCCAATCTCAACACTCCAAAAAGCGGCGGCATGGTGATCGAGTTTTCTGAACTTTCCTTGTACTAAATATGCGATCTCATAGGCACCACCAGTGTACCTGTAAAGCGGGCTTTTACTGGTGTGCTCTTCGTAAAGCATAGCGCTCGTAACTGTGAAAGCTTTGTCAACTGGATGGACAGGATTGATAGACTCTGGCTGAGCGCTTTGACTTCGCAACTGCTCAAAAAATATTTCTGCGCCCGTGCCCGCCGCAGTCCAGCAACCAGATTGCTCTTCATATCGCAATGTTGTGTCATATTGAAAGTCGTGAAGTTTGGTGCGCCCATTAGAGTGTTCTAAATAACACCCGATAAGTTCTATATTATCCCCGACTTCGTTGGCAATTTTGTATAGAGCAGCCTTTAAAGTGGGGAAGTCGTTCTCTTTTTTAAGGGCTTCCCTCAGTTCATTTTCGGCAAAGCGTGCATAAATTTTAGTTCCTGCCCAACAGATGATTAAAGACTCGTTGATGATCGAGATTTTTTGCGTGTAGCCAACAAGGGTGAACCCCGAGCCTTCGGGAAAAACTGTAGATGAGCACCCTAGAGTAGGCCAAGGAATGACTTTGTCAGATAAGCTTGATTCAGCAATATCTCCGACAAACAGCCGTTGATTCAATGGGGAGAATCGTGCAATTACGGTCATTTAAACATTCCGGAGAAACATAGGGTGGTTTTAGGAGAAGTGTAACCAGTATAAACCGATGGGTGCTCAATAAGCCCTCAGAAAATAGGAAAAAAGCGGTTTTTAAACGCTCACATTGAAGCTTGGCTGATAATTTCTATACAACAGTGTTAGATTTTCAAATGCTACATATTCTACCTTTAAGGCAGCAGAGGTCGCGACTGCACGACTGGCCGCAATGGGTCGAAAGCTGCCGATCAGGACTCACCGCTTTCGACCCGAAGCAGCCCTTGATGGCTGTTTGTTCTCGTCATATGTTACGGGTATTCATGGAGGATTCTGACTGATGGCACGCGTGGGTTTGATACTGACACCCGGTTTTGCGGACTGGGAATACGCTTTCATTGCGGGTACGGCCTCCCCTTTTTACGGGATCGACGTTAGGTTTTTCGCTCCTGCTACGGGGGAGTTTCGTTCGCAAGGTGGATTGGCTGTGACGGTCGACAGCAGCTTGCATCAATGTCTGGACTGGAAACCGGACGTTGTCGTCGTTATTGGAGGAATGGTCTGGGAAAGTGCAGAAGCGCCGGATATTCGAGACTTTCTTCATGCCAGCCGTTCAAGTGGAGCAACCCTTGCCGGTATCTGTGGAGGAACGCTGGCACTTGCGAGGGCCGGGCTTCTAGATACGGTTCCTCATACCTCGAACAGCGCTGACTTCTTACAGAATGCCGTCAGTTATGAAGGCTGCACGCTTTACCGAAGCAGCTTAATAGCGGTGATGGCGGATCGCATCATTACTGCTCCAGGCACCGCCCCCGTTAGCTTCACCTGCGCAGTGTTTGAAAGTGCCGGGCTATCTTCAGAGAGCATTTCCCAATTCAGGTCAATGTTGGCAGCGGAACATGCGTGATCGCGTCGTCCCGGCGCTGATTGGACGTCGATCACGTCAGCGTCACCAGGCCGACCCGGTCGAATCCTTGTTCCGCCAGACAGGTCATCAATGGGATTGCGAGCGCAACGGATTGCAAGTGTTCGCGGTAGACGGCGCATTGTTGCGCCCCCTTGATTCAACTGGCCTGAGAGAGCAACCCCACAATACTGCGGCATAGCCGGAGCACTGTGGGGTGAGTATGAAAGCGCCTACACCGTCCCGAAACCTTAAAAATTCCAACACTCAGCGATGAAATGAGAATGTCCAAAAAAAAATCTATGCCAAAGAGTTCGACATCTGCGTATCGATGTCAGATTTAGTAACCTGGGAAGGTGACCAGAAGACTCCCAGCGCCGACCTGCAGGCGGTTTTTACCACCCTTGAAATCCCCGTCAACATTCTCGAACTCCACGAGTTGTATTTCGCCCACCTTTACAACGGCTACGGCGACGTGCATGTGTATCATGCTCAAAATAACGGAGGCAGTATTTTCGCAATCGACTTGTATCGAGAGCTCACGGACCAACAAGATTTGACAGGTCTGTTTCTGCGAATTGAAAGCCCCGCATTTGATCAGGCACTCGTCCATCTCAGGTCATTCTTTGACAACGCCAGCTGCCAAGTTGCATTTGACCAGGCAAGCTACTCTAGGCGACTTCGCGAAACGCTTGACGAAAGCAGATACCCTCGACTGGTCGAAGTAGATCACGACTTCATACAGCAGCATTTCACTCATCGGTGACGCTAGCCAACCAGACACTGCACAATTGCGATTCAACGTTGGCGTTTAGCAATTGCGCCAATACTGTGGTCACTTGCCGATCTCCTCCTTGCGACCAAAGATTGCGATCACCTGGTTCACCATGCTTCGAACGGATTGGGCCTCTCTACACCATACTGTTGCGGCCAAATCCATCCCCACTGTACCTGCTTCTGCCTAACTACTACCGGTTAGCATCACTCCTCACCCAAGGAGGTATTGCTCTATGCCGGACACCACTAACCTCTACCTGTTCATTGCTGCCGCCTTGATGTTGCTGATCGTGCCTGGCCCTAACATGGCTATCGTCAGTAGCCATGCAGTTGCCCACGGCTGGCGCGCCGGCCTCGCCGCAGCACTGGGAATAACCCTGGCCGATGTGCTGATGAGCGTCATGGTTAGTGCAGGTCTCGGTGCGCTGGTGATGAGTTGGGCGCCGGCGTTTGATTTGCTACGGTGGGCGGGCGCTTGTTATCTGATGTGGCTGGCCTGGCAGGCATTGAAGATTCCTCCTACGGACACTGATGTTCTAGCTACACAAACTTCGCTTCGGAAGATCGTGGCCCGCGCCACGCTTAACAGCCTGTTAAACCCCAAGGCGCTGTTGTTCTTCATGGTATTCCTGCCGCAGTTCGTCACCGTAGGTGCCAGCAACGTCACCTCGCAATTGATGTTCCTGGGTTTATTGCTTGCGCTGATCGCATTGATCTTCCATTCCCTACTCGGGTTCTGCGCTGGACGGCTGCATGGGCGCCTCAGCAAAGGAATAATATCTAAACGCCTTGGTGCTTATGGTTTCGCTGCGGTAATGACAGCTCTGGCAGCACGTTTACTTGTGCTTAACCGGCCGCTTTAAAGGGTCGAGGCGCACCGATTTAGCAAATACCTTCCTTGCCGATCCGCACCGTCGAATACCGTGACCTAGACGTGACTTCCGCTTTGGGCCGGTTGCTGCCCTTCGTGACAGACAGCAACCGGCCAATAGCTGACCTTGCAGATCGGCTGCCAGAAAGCCACTTTTCCACTGCTATGCTAACAACGTCTGTTTCTACGCCAGAGACGAGCAGCATGGCATCACAAGGCATTTTTTATTCATTGCACATCGTCAGAGGAACGCCCCGCGATGCGACACTCACTTAAACATTCGAGACTTCGTTTTGGCTTTTTGCTGACTGTTATCTCAATGGGGCTGACCGCTTGTTCCAGTAACGACAATATCAATACACCTGCCAAAGCCATTGCTCGACCACCGATCGATGATAGCGAGACGTCTTCTGTACGTGTCACTACCAGCTGGATACAACACTCGCTTAGTCAAGCTGAATGCCTGAAGCACGCTCAATCAGCGCTTACAAAAGCGAGATATTTTGTTGATGCCGGAGACAGGTCCGTTTTTGGGTTTCGTCAAGGGATGACTTTTTCGATCCGCTGCGACTACGAAGGCGTTGCATTTTTAGCAGTGGCTTATCGTCATAGACCCAGTGTTGAAACGCAGGATCGGATCTTGAATGAAATAACCAGGTTATTTTAAGGACTAGTGACAGGCAGCAAACGGCCAACACCAACAGCCTTCCGATTTTGAAGCTATGGTAGATACCGGTTCAAACTTTCCGCAGTCATGAGCCATGCCTGCCGGGAGCCAATTGAGCATTACGCACGACCGCCCTCTTCATCCCTTTATTGTGAGCGGTGCGTCAAGATAGCCAACGCAGCCGCCACGATGAAGAGCGCCGGCACGTCACCTGCCAAGTGCCCCATTTGCTCCGGCTGGGTGAACGCCTGGACGGCCATGATTCCTCCGTGTACGGCGCTAGACCACACGGTGAACCAGATTAGGCTCAGATTGGCTAATGGATCACGTGCGGCCAGGATCAGGAACACGCCAAGTGTGGCGTAGATGCCAACGATCATCATCGGGTAGTCCGAGTGACCGACGTGCCAGGCCCAGCCGGACGGCCAGAACAACATAAGTGGGTAGAGAGCAAGGCACGCGAGGCCCGCCAAAACCAGAACGACGCGCAAATACCTGAGGCTATCGACTACGGTCATGACGAACTCCTCTTTGGGCCTAACGCTAAATTGCCCCCAAGTGGCGTGATAACACCTTCACAGGCTTGGTGGATAACATTCCTTTTTCTGTCGTCTAGCCTCGACTAGGCCGGGCATTGTGACAGTCGGGTGTCTGCTGAAGGGGTTTATACCCCATGGACGGAAAGCTCAATCAGTTCCGGCAGTTGAGCAAGCATAGCTACTCGTTTGCTATCGCTCCGTCCACCGGCTGCTTCTGGCTGAAAGCCGCTCCGTCAAACAATCTGAATCTATCCTTTACACAAAACCACCCTCCACAAAAAAGCCCACTGACCGTCTCCGGTTCAGTGGGCTTTTGACAAGGCCTCTACTTACAAAGCCATATCACTAGCAGCATTAGCCTTCGGAGCTTTTGGCGCGTCACCAGGAGCAGCAACCGGAGCCGCCAACTGCGGGATCACCGGTGGCGGAGTCAGTTCCAACACCTTGGAAGTGTAAGCCCACTCCTGCGCAACCTTCTCAGGACTGCCGTTCAACTGAGTGCCGTAGCTCGGCACGATCTGGTGCAGCTTCTCCTGCCAGGCCGGCGAAGCCACTTTGTCTTTGAACACTTTCTGCAGCACGGTCAGCATGATCGGCGCAGCCGTCGATGCACCCGGCGATGCGCCCAGCAGGCCGGCAATCGAGCCGTCGGCAGAGGACACAATTTCGGTACCCAGCTTCAGCACGCCACCAGCGGCTTCATCACGTTTGATGATTTGCACGCGCTGGCCGGCTTGCCACAGGCGCCAGTCTTCGGCTTTGGCGTTCGGGAAGTATTCTTTCAGGGCGTTCATGCGGTCTTCGTCAGACAGCATCAGTTGGCCTGCAAGGTACTCAACCAGTGGGTATTCCTTGATGCCGACCTTGGTCATTGGCCACACGTTGTGCGTGGTCGTGGTGGTCAGCAGGTCCAGGTACGAGCCTTCTTTCAGGAACTTGGTGCTGAAGGTCGCGAATGGGCCAAACAGGATGACGCGCTTGCCGTCCAGGACACGGGTGTCCAGGTGCGGCACCGACATTGGCGGTGCGCCGACGGAGGCTTTGCCGTAGGCCTTGGCCAGGTGTTGTTCGGCGATGGTCGGGTTTTCGGTCACGAGGAACGAGCCGCCGACCGGGAAGCCTGCGTATTCCTGGGCTTCGGGAATGCCGGACTTCTGCAGCAGGTGCAGTGCACCGCCACCAGCGCCGATGAACACGAACTTGGCGTCGGTTTCGGATTTGGTGCCGTCTTTCAGGTTTTTGTAGCTGACGCGCCAGGTGCCGTCTTCGTTCTTGGTGATGTCTTGCACTTCGCTAGACAACTTCAAGTCGAACTTTGGCGTGGTTTGCAGGTGCGCGACGAACTGGCGGGTGATCTCGCCGAAGTTCACGTCGGTGCCGATCGGGGTCCAGGTGGCCGCGATTTTCTGGTTCGGGTCGCGCCCTTCCATCATCAGCGGAACCCACTTCTTGATCACAGCCGGGTCTTCGGAGTACTGCATGCCGGCGAACAGCGGGCTCGCTTGCAGGGCTTCGTAGCGCTTCTTCAGGAATTTGATGTTGTCATCGCCCCACACAAAGCTCATGTGCGGCGTGGAGTTGATGAACGAATGCGGGTTTTTCAGCACGCCTTGCTGAACTTGCCAGGACCAGAACTGACGGGAGATCTGGAACGCTTCGTTGATTTCAACGGCTTTCGGGATCTGTACGTTGCCTTTGTCGTCTTCCGGGGTGTAGTTCAACTCGGCCAGGGCGGAGTGACCGGTCCCGGCGTTGTTCCAGCCGTTGGAGCTTTCGAGGGCAACGCCGTCGAGACGCTCGATCATTTCCATCGAGGTGCCGGGTTCCAGCTCATTGAGCCACACACCCAACGTTGCGCTCATGATGCCGCCGCCAATCAGCAACACATCGACTTTCTTTGCCTCTTCCGCTTGAACGGACGTGATCCCCATCGACAAAGCCAGCCCCAGCAGGGCCGTGTTCATTTTTTTAAACATCTGTAGCACCTATGATAAAACGCCATCCGCCCTTCCATCTTCACGTCAAAAACCCCTGATTCACGGCATACAGGCAGGATGTCGTGGGTGTTCATGCATGAGGATTGGAGGGTGGGCACACAAGGCCGATGTGTCTCCATCGACCTCAGTTATATGTCCCTACTGAACTGACTTTTTATCATTATTGGCTTCAGCTGCTTGAGCGACATTGATCCTGTTTGCGCGTCTGCGAGACGGGCAAACTGATTAGGTCAAACCAAGTTGGCGCGCAGAATATCACGGCTCGGCGACCGTGCGCTCCCGAAAGGACTTGTGAGTCTAGTCCAGACGAGGCTCGTTCGCCGCGTTCTGGCCCAAACGATTCAGCACAAACACCTTGGCGTTGCGGGTCATTTGGTCCAGATGCCGGTCGCGCTGCTTCTCGGCATCGATCATTGCGCGCTTGCCGTGCTTCTGCAGCAAGTAGTGATGGATCTGCCGAACTTCCAGCGAACTGTAGATCGACGTCACATCCAGCAACCCCATCAAGCCTTCGCTGCTGTGGTCGCGAGTGTTCATCAGCACTTGCGTAGCGCGCACGCCCAGCACCTGAAAACCCATCGATTCGAACCACGGCACCTTGGCCACGGCGCAGGTCAATTCGGCGTGCGGGTAACGCTTGATCATGTCTTGCAGCATGGCGCGCGCGACACCTTGGCGACGATGGCCGACGTCGACCGCCATGTAGGCCACGCCACACGCCTGCGGATCGTCCTTGATCGGCAGGTACAGCAAAAAGCCGATGACCTTCGTCGGGTCTTCGTCGTCGCTGGCGACGATCAACTCGACCGCAATCCCCTTGGACCCGTCGAGCGCTTCCAGGTACAGGTGCACTTCGAAGCCGACCGTGTATTGGTAGACGTTGTACAGCGGGTTGCTCGGGCCGATGCCGACCATGCTGATGTCGGTCAGGTTATCGACGACCAGTTGCAGGATCTGGCTGTTGATGTGCTCCGGGCACGGGGCTGCGAAGTGGGTGAGTTGGGGCATTGAAATTCTGACTCCGGGAAAAGACTTACTGGGCATCGGCCAGGCTATTGTCACAGATTGAGCGCCACGCGGCTTGCGCCAGCAGTTCGCGGTAGGCCTTGGGACTGCCCTTCACTCTCCCCGACAACCACGCGCGGCAGTAACTGTCGGCCTGGCCGATGATCAGTGACAGCAACAGTTCACCCGGCACCGCGCGCAATTCATCGCGCCGGCCGGGCGCTGCCAGCCATTCGCCGAGTGTGTGATTACGGGTTTTGTTGCGGCTCGCGAGCTCGTCCTTGAACGGGCCTTTGGTGATGGCGAACCGTGCGTGGTACTGGAACCGCGCCCATTCAGGCTGGCTGTCGACCCAGTCGACGTAGCTATGCACCAGCGCATGCACGCCCTCCTCGGTCGTCTGCGCTTCGGCCAGGTAGCGGTCGCGAAGCTGGGCCTGATCGTCCAGCGCGGTGAAAAACAGCGCCGCCACCAAGCCTTCCTTGTTGCCGAAATGGTGGTAGATCGCGCCGACGCTGGTGTCGCACTCGGCGCGGATCATTTCGATGGTCGTGGCTTCGACCCCCAGGTCGTTAAACAGGGCCAGGGCCTTTCTGAAGATATCGCGCTTGAGTTCGGCTCTTCTGCCGGGGTAGCAGCGTTCGAGTAAATCTGGAGTTTCCATGCGGGACACAGGCCGAGTAAATCCATGACAAGGCAGAGCACTGCCCATGAGTAAGCACCGTTAGGTTGACAGATTTCACCGCGACAGAATACTGTTCCGTCACAGAACATTATTCTGTTACGGAACATCGTTCTGTAAAACCAACTGTCAGTGAGGCTTCAACATGAGTCAGTTTCTCAGCATGTTTAACAGCGCAGGTCCGGAAGCGTTCAGCAAAATGGCCTGTCAGGTGGCGCCCTACTTCAGCACCATCAACCCGCTGATCTCGGAATTGCGCCCGGGGTATGCCGCGGTCCAGGTGCCGTTCAAGCGGGAGATCACCAACCACCTGGGCAGCGTGCATGCGATTGCGATGTGCAACGCCGCCGAACTGGCCGCGGGGACAATGACTGACGTGTCGATCCCCTCGGGTGCGCGCTGGATTCCAAAAGGCATGACTGTGGAGTATCTGGCCAAGGCCAAGAGCGACGTGACGGCAGTGGCCGACGGTGAAGCGGTGGACTGGCAGACCGAAGGCGACAAGATCGTCCCGGTGGATATTCATGACGCCGAAGGCAAGAAGGTGTTTACGGCGCGGATCACGATGAATGTGAAACTGGCCTGAGCCCGACCATCACGGTCACCTCAGCGTTCGGCAAGTCGGTCACCGCACCGATAGCCGCGCACTAAAGCGTTATCGAGGGCGCCCGGTCTGCTCATTGCGGACCGGGCGCCTGTCGATTACGGACCGATTCGTCCAGAGAGTGCGGATCGTTGGCCTGTTTTTCTGCTTTCACCACTGCCCTAAGGTGGCGCCCAGACACTTACTGGAGGTCACCATGAATCACCCAACCCTGCTTTCCCCGATCAACATCGGTCAACACAGCCTCACCCACCGCGTCGTCATGGCGCCATTGACCCGCATGCGTTCCGAGCCCGGCGACCTGCCCGGCGCCTTGATGGCCGAGTACTACTCGCAACGGGCCACTGACGGCGGCTTGATCATTTCCGAAGCCACCGTGGTCTCGACCACCGGCAACGGCTACCTCGGTTCGCCCGGCCTGTATAACAACGCACAGATCCCTGGCTGGAAAGTCATCACCGAAGCGGTTCACGCCAAGGGCGGCAAGATCTTCCTGCAACTGTTCCATGCCGGTCGCCAGTCCCACAGCGACATGCAGCCTGATGGCGCGCAACCGGTCGCCCCGTCGGCCGTCGAATACGATGGCGTCGCCTACACCGCCAGCGGCTGGGTTGCCAGCACACCCCACCGCGCACTGACTGAAGCGGAAGTGGTGGCACTGGTCGAAGATTTCCGCAGCGCTGCACAACGCGGGCTGGAAGCCGGTTTTGACGGCGTGGAAGTCCATGGCGCCAACGGCTACCTGATTGACCAGTTCCTGCAGGACGGCAGCAACCGTCGCACTGACGCCTACGGCGGCACCATCGCCAAGCGCTCGCGTTTCCTGATGGACATCACCCGTGCCGTGATTTCGGTGTGGGGCAGCGAGCGCGTTGCGGTCCGCCTGGGCCCAAGCGGCAACTTCGGCGACATGAAAGACAGCGATCCTGAAGCGCTGTTCGTCTACGTCGCCGAACAATTAGCCACGCTGAAACTGGCCTACCTGCACCTGATCGAACCACGGGTGCTGGGTAACTCGATCGATGAGAGCAAGGACCAGAACCCGGTCGCTTCGCAGTTGATTCGCAAGCACTACGACGGCCTTATCATCGCCGCCGGTGGCTTCACCGCTGCATCGGCCGAGCAGATTCTGCAAGCGGGTGATGCCGACCTCGTGGCATTCGGTCGCGACTTCATCGCCAACCCGGACTTGCCGGAACGTATTCGCCATGATCGACCGTTGAATGCTTACGACCGCGACACGTTCTACGGTGGTACTGAGGTTGGGTTTACTGACTATCCGTTCTACCAACAAAGCGCCTGAACTTTGCGCGGAATGTAAGACCGCCATCGCGAGCAGGCTCGCTCCCACATTTGATCTCCGTCGGACACAAAATGAGTGTTCACCGTAGATCAAATGCAGGAGTGAGCCTGAACGCGATTAGCCGCACCTCCGTTCCCGAGACTTCCCTTCCCAATTCCCCCGCCCGCCTCTACTCTGCCTTGACCCTCTCCCAGCACCGAGCACACCTCAAATGATGGACAGCCTCAGCGGCATCACGGCCTTCATTCATGTGGCCGAAACCCGCAGCTTTACCGAAGCCGGTCGCCTGCTGGAGATTTCCTCCTCCGCCGTCGGCAAAAGCGTGGCGCGCATGGAGGAGCGCCTGGGCGTGCGGCTGTTTCATCGCAGCACCCGCAGCGTCACCCTGACCACCGAAGGCGAACTGTTTCTGGACCGTTGCAAACGCATCCTCAGTGAAGTGGAAGCGGCGGAAATGGAGTTGCTGGAGTTGTCCGCCACCCCGCGCGGCAAGGTGCGCATCAGCGTGCCGATCCAGAACGTGTTGATCATGCCGGTGCTGGCCGGGTTCATGCGTGCCTACCCGGACATCGAGCTGGACGTGGACATGTCCGACCGCATGGTGGACGTGATCGAGGAAGGGTTCGACGCGGTGATCCGCACGGGCGCGCCGCAGGATTCGCGGCTGATGGCGCGCAAGTTGGGGGGTTATCAATTGCAGTTGGTGGCGTCGCCAGCGTATCTGGAGCGCCATGGCGACCCGGTGCACCCGGACGACTTGATCCGCCACGTGTGCCTGCTGCACAAATTTCCGGCCACCGGGATGATCGAGCGTTGGCCACTGCGCGTCGGCGATACGCACATCGAGCCGAACCTGGCGCGGGCATTGACCTGCACCACGATGGACCCGCTGACGTACCTGGCGATTGATGGGGTGGGGATTGCCTGCCTGCCGGATTTTTCAATCCGTCAGCCGTTGGCCGACGGCAGGCTGAAGGTGGTGCTGGAGGACTACACCGACCACACCGGCAACCTGTGGATGCTCTGGCCTGCGTCGAAGCAGACGGCACCGAGGTTGCGAGTGTTGATCGACTACTTCAAGGACAACATTCTCAAAGCCTGAAATCAGCGTTGCAGCGCCTCGGCAATCGGCGCTTTACCGAGACCGAAACTGAGCATCACCGCCAAACCGAGCACACCGATGGCCGCGCCCAGCCACAACGCTGAAGACACGCC